>JARLJB010000337.1 GCA_031291415.1 Telmatospirillum sp. | reverse complement strand
TTGCAAAATCAAATCTTTCCGCCGCATCGCAACGCGTTACGAGAAGACTGACCAGAGCTTCGCGGCAATGATCCATCTCGTCGCCTCCGAAATCGCTCTCCGCTGAATGTCAACAGGCCTTAGTCGAATGACGGCACCGGGACGCAGACGGCATGGCGGCGGCGATGGCGCAGAACGGCGAGCCCCAGCGCCAGCAGAGCCAACAGGATGACCGCTCCGCCGAAGACATTGGCGGTGGCCAGCAGCCCGCTGGTTTTGACGAAAACCCCGGCGACGACCACCGGCAAGGCGTTGGCGAGGTAGCTTTCCACATAGAAGGCAGCCATCAGCCCGGCCCGTTCCTGCGGCTCGGCCAAGGGCAAAACGCTGCGCAGCGCGCCGAGGAACGCCCCGCCGAAGCCGGCTCCGGCGATGACGGGACCGAGCAGCAACAGGACCAGCGAACCGAAGTTGGCTCCGGCGAGAATCACTACCAGCCCCACCGTCAGGACGCCCGCCCCGGCCATCAGCATGGTGAGGGGTGGCCGCTGCCGGCCGAGCAAGATAGCAGCAGCGCCGCTGGTGGTGAGGGCGGCGACGGCAAGGCCGCCCAGCCAGATCGGCGCCGAGCCGATCGCCGTTGCGATCAGAGACGGCATCAGCGACAGATAGAATCCGCCCAACGCCCAAAGGGCGACGTTGACCGGAGTGACGGCCAGCAGTTCCGCCCGCGCCTGGACGGGAATGGCTATCCTCGGGCGCGGCGACCAGCGGCCGGACGACAAGGAATGGGCGGTTTCCGGCGAACGGATCATCAGGACGAACTGAAGAAGCAAGATCGCCAGCAGCAGGGCAAAAACCAGCCGCAACGGCGCGACGGCGAAGGCGGCCAGCAGGCCGGAACCCAACGCTCCGGCGCCCATGCCGAGCATCGGGACGACGGAATTGATCAGGGCGCCGCGCTCGCGGTCGATATCGAGCAGGGCGGCGCCGAGAGCGCTGGTGGCAAGGCCGGTGGCGAAGCCCTGGATCAGCCGCGCCGTCACCAGCCAGCCGACATCGCTAGCGCAGAGGAACAGGATGATGACGACGATCTCCAACCCCAGCGCCGCCAGAATCACCGGCTTGCGGCCGATCTTGTCGGCCAGGGAACCGAACAGCAGCAAGGCGGTCAGCAGGGCCAGCGCATAGACGGCGAAGATCACCGTCAGCAGAAACGGCGAAAATCCCCAGGCTTGCTGATAGAGGCGATAGAGCGGCACCGGAACACTGGACGCGGCGAGAAAGGCGGCCAGAATGGCCGCCAGAAGAATGGACGATGGGGGTTTTCCCCGAAAGTGGGCAATGGCGGCGGTGGTCATGGACGGCGCCTCGTGCTAAAAGCTAAAAAGATGCTTTAATGGTATAACCCCGCGCCGTCACTAACGCAAATATTTTGCATTAACGGTGACGCAGGGACATTCATAACGGGAGACGAGCAAGCAATGGCAAAGGACAGCAGCGGCCACGCCGGGCCGCGCCCCGGCGGACGCAGCGCCCGGGTACAGGCGGCGGTTCATCAGGCGGTGCGCGCGTTGCAGGCCGAGGGCGACGAGGCTGAGCTGACCGTGCCGGCCGTTGCGACGCGGGCCGGGGTGACACCCTCGACCATCTATCGCCGCTGGGGCAGCCTGGCCCAGTTGCTGTCGGACGTGGCAGTGGAAAATCTGCGGCCGGAAACCGATCCGGAGGACACCGGCAGCCTGGCCGGCGACCTGCGGCAATGGCTGGAGCAATATATCGAGGAGATCTGTTCCGAGCCGGGTCGGGCGATGCTGCGCGATGTGCTGGCCGCAGGGGCCACCGGCAACGCGCCGCAATGCCGAGCCTTCACCGCCCAGCAACTCGAGACGATCGGCGCACGGGCCCGGGCCCGTGGCGAGACGCCGCCGCCGGTAGATTTGGTGCTGGACCGGGTAATCGCCCCGCTGGTCTACCGGTTGCTGTTCACACCCGTCCCGCCCACCACCGAGGACTGCCGCCGCCTGCTCGACGAGGTTCTAGCCTGAAGCCGTCGGAGCGGCGGGGACCGGCCGCCTTGGCCGGCGGACGAGGCTGTCATGCGGCAACCGGCGCTTCGGGCGCCGCCGGGGACGGGCAGCTTGCGCGTTTTTCGAGCCATGTCGGCACGTCAGTCACCGGGATGCCCTGCGCGAAGTTGAAGGTCCGCTCCTTATCCCACGCGACACCAGTATCTCGCGCAAAGGCCAAGTGATATTTCCGCATCCCATCATCAGGATGAGCGGCGACCTCTGAGCGAAGCTTGGCCATGCTCCACAAAATGCGCTCCACCGGTCGCCCAAGGAAACACTCGACGGTATTGGCCAGTTGCGCATAGGAAAGCGTATCGCCTGCGACGTACACCACCGCATCGTCGATAGGCGGCTCCTGGGCCAGAATAGCGGTCGTCAAACGGCCAATGTCTTCCGGAATCGTGACCGTCAGTCTGTTTTCCCAACTGCCAAGCGCGTGGACCCGGCCGTGGTCCAAGTCGACCAGACCGAATGAAGGCTCGAACAGGAAGCTGGTGAACATTCCCGTCGAGACGATGATCCAATGCGTCCTGGTCTGGGCACGCAGCATGTCGCGCACGTCGGATTGTTCGTCGAACACCTCCTGCCCGCTGCCGCGTCCGACAATGTCGTAGTCGACGCCGAACTGCCATGGAACATAACGTTCCACGCGGGCCTTAAGGACGGCGGCCGTGATCTTGCGCTGCGTCCCGGATCCCCCGACAAAACCGGTACAACAGATGACGGTAGGAAAATCCGCGAAAATCGCGGCAAGTCCCTCTTCGGTTTCCGCGGCCAGATCGGCCCGGACGATCTCGACACCCATTTTCCACAGTCTATCCGCCAGATCCTTTTGCGACCTGCTGGCTTCACCGGTGGGAAGCGGCCGCAGGAGGACGCTCAAGGATTGCCCCTTGGCCGAGCGGCCTGGCTCGGTCAGCGCGCCTAACATGGCCATGCCAAGTTCGCCTGCACCGATGACAAGAGTGGCGTCGGGCTTGGATTTGATATTTGACATCAGTATCTCCTGAGGGACTGATCGTCAAAGTAGGCAGTCTTTGCCAAAGGCGTAAGAAGGCACACGAATGATACTGAACAATGAACCCAGCTTCGCGGAGGTGATCGCCGGCTCGCAAGCCGCCTGCGATGCACTCAGCGATGAGGATGATGGCCTGAAACGCGAGGTTCTTGCCCACGCCGGCAACCGTTGGTCGCTTGGAATCGTTCATGCGCTGGGCGTTTCCGGAACGCTTCGTCACGCCGACCTTGGCCGCCGTCTGGAGGGAGTCACCCAGCGAATGCTGACCAGATCGCTCCGACAATTGGAGCGCGATGGTTTGATCGTCCGGCACGACCATCGAGAAATGCCACCACGGGTCGATTACGCCCTGACGGAACTCGGGCGCGGTTTGCTGCTGGGCATGATGCCCCTATGGACCTGGGTAATCGACAATGCCGCTTCGTTCCGGGCGGCGCGCAATCGTTTTGATGGCGATGACGCGGCATGACCTCGGTAGCCGCCGCGTAGGGGCAGCCCCTCTCCCGCTGCCGACGGAGCGCGACCGATTCCGAACATAACGGGCCGGACGTTATTTGAGCTGGCTGTCCTTGTTGCCTCGGCGGTTGAAGCCGCTGTTCACCGGGCGGCGATCAAGCGCCGCCTGACAGGTGATGCACGTCCGGACTCCGGGGAGTGCGCGGCGGCGCGCTTCCGGGATTTCGTCACCGCATTCCACGCAATGGGCCGCGCCTTCGCCCGTCGGCATGCGTGCACGGGCGCTCATCACCCCGTCCGTGACGGTATCGTCGATCTGATCCTGCACCGCCCCATCCGGAGCCCAACCATTCGCCATCGCCGTTGTCCGATTGCCTTCGTTAGTGCACCGACGCATTCAGATGCGTCAGTGCACAAGGAGATTAGATAGGAAATCTCAACCCGGTTCCAAGGGTTGCGATGTGCATCGTTATCCTTGATGACCCCGATTGGTGTCGGGGCTTATCCCAAGTTGCGGTGATCGGCGGGACCGAGCCGAAATGGGAATAGCAGCGATCGAACACAGGACAGGTTAAGCGGACACTGGCGTTCTGCGGCCGGAGGCATTTTGCCGCGTCGCATCGCGGGAGCCACGCGATGCGTCTTGTCATTTGTGGCTTGGTGCCCGCCAACCACTTAGGAGAGCCCGCACGATTTTTTCCGCATCAGGAACAAGGTCAAAATCGTCCTTTCCTCGCGCCCACTCGTTAACGAGGCCATTGAGAACGGCGCAGAACGTCAAGGCGGCAGAATCGGGCGTCCAGGGAGATGGCAGCCCGCCATTGCGATCAATAGACGAAAAAATCTTTATCAACGACGTTCTTAATTGCAGCTGAAAAACAGATCCTCCATCAGCTTCGTCATCTGAAGCGGCAAAATCCAACTGCAACAATATCTTAAGAAGGCTGCGCTGCCGCGGTGCGGCCTGCATTTGGCTGAAGGTGCTGGACGTCACGTCACCAAGCGCCGTGAGAGCGTCAAGCGGGGCATCTGTCTTGTCTGCTGCGAGTTGTTCGGCGAGTTCCTGCAAAGGCCGGCGCATCTCCTCCCGAATGGCAAACAGTAATCCTTGCTTGTTGTGAAAATGCCAATGCACCGCCCCACGAGTAACTCCCGCCGTAACAGCTATCTCTTCAAGAGAAACTGTTTCATAACTTTTCTCCATGAACAGATATTCCGCAGATTTTAGGATTATACGTCGCGTCTCTGCTGCTTCTTCTTTCGTCCTCCTCACGTCATTTCTCCTATCACCAATCATATTCCCATTTTTATTCTCGGCAGTTTACAAACATACCGAATGTATGTATATATAAAACCGTCCTTTCTGCTGAGATCTGGCCTGAATTCGTATGAACACCCAACCTATAATCGTAAAACGCATTAAGAAAGTGGTCTCCGGCGAGCACCATGGTAGCGCGTGGAAAGTCGCCTATGCCGACTTCATGACTGCAATGATGGCCTTTTTTCTGCTCCTCTGGCTGTTAAACTCCCTGAGCGAAGAACAGATGCAAGGGGTTGCCGACTATTTTGCTCCCACAACGGTATCGAGTTCCAAAAGCGGTGCTGGCGGTATGCTGGGAGGTAAAGTTGTCGGTGAGGGGTCGATGACCAGCCAAGGGGCAACCCCAAGTTTCAGCCTTTCCCTGCCCCCGCCAACTATTGGCCAAGGTGGCGACGAGCTAACAGACCCCAAGGAAGGTGGCGAAGACGGTTCTTCCAAGGGTGAAAATGCAACGCAATTGACCGAGCAGCAAATCATCGACGCCAACGCCAAGCAAGAACAGCAGACGTTCGACAGGGCAACGAGAGCCCTGCAACAGGCCCTCAAATCGATCCCCGAGTTAAGTAAAATGGGCGACAGCCTGATGGTTGACAACACACCCGAGGGGTTGCGAATCCAAATCGTCGATCAGGATGGCCTCGCAATGTTTCCGAGCGGATCGCCCAATATGTACGGCCATACTCGTGCGCTGATCAATCTGGTGTCGCGTGTGATCAGGCAGTTGCCAGAAAAAATAGCGATTTCCGGTCATACCGACTCTGTACAATTTGCCGGCCAGACGAACTACACAAATTGGGATCTGTCGGCCGAGCGCGCCCTTTCGACGCGCAGGGTTCTGCTGGAGTCCGGTCTGTCATCAGAACGAATCAAGCGCGTCATTGGAAGTGCCGATACGGAGCCTTTAGTGACCAATGATCCAGCCAATGCCCGCAATCGACGGATCAGCATCGTGCTCTTGCGCGATGCACCGCAGGGTTCGGTCATGGAGTTGGGGCCCAACACAGCCAAGGGAGACAGCCACAACAATTCCACGGGCGTCGAAGGCAAGGCTTCGGCCCAATAGATCTTGCCGATATTTAAGAATTTTGCTGGAATTATATAGAGAAATTCAGCGTCAGAATCAGCGCGGTTCTGTTTGAATTTTTTTGTTTCAGGAACAAGTTGTCTCTGAAAATGAAGAAGATCATATCAAAAGATCGGCTTTTGACCCATGTCGGCCGGATCAGTTATTCAGCGCAACGGCCGCTGTCGCGAACCTGCGCCGATTCAAGGAACGGCTGTGCGGCTATGCGGAGGGCATCACTCGGGATGTCTCCTTCGTGTCCACAGTCGTTCGATACCCGCGTCGACCTTCCCGCCGCGTTCAGTAGCCAAGCTGACGGTCGACGAGACCTTCGACGGGCTCCCCGGCTTCCAGACGGCGGATATTCTCGACCACTTGGCGCACCGAAGGCTCCGGCAAGGTATTGGCGGCGACATGCGGCGTGATCAGCAGTTTTGGATGCCGCCACAACGAACTGTCGTCCCGTAGCGGCTCTTCCGGAAAGACGTCGAGGACAGCCCCTCGCAGATGGCCGGTGTCGAGCAGGTCGAACAGGGCGCCGAGATCGAGTTGGTCACCCCGCCCGGCATTGATGACGCCGGCGCCAACCGGCAGGCAGGACAGCCGCGATCGATTGAGCAAGCCACGGGTGGCTGGCGTCGACGGCAGAATATTGACCAGGATGTCGGTTTCGCCCAACAGCCCCTCCAGTGCCTCTGCCCCGGCCCGGCAGTCGACGCCGGAAAGCTGCGCGGCTTGCCGGCTCCACCCCGAGACGTGGTAGCCCAAAGCGGTCAAAGTGGTGGCGACCACGCCGCCGATCCGCCCGAGCCCCAGCACGGTCACCCGCGTGTCGGCGGCCGATCGCGCCGGCTGCGGCTGCCAGTGTCCGGCGGCCTGCTGGCTTTCGTAGAGATCCAGATTGCGCTGAAACCGCAGAACGCCGGCCAGCGCATATTCAACCATCTGCTGCGCCATGCCGGCATCGATCAGACGAATCAGGGGGATTTCTGGCACCGGCAAATCGTCCCGCTTGAGAAGACGGTCGATACCGGCGCCAAGCGCGAAGACCGCCTTCGGCGCCGGCAGCCCGGAAAAGAAGCCTGGCGGTGGATTCCAGGCGGCGACGTAGAACGGCCGCCCGGCATCGGGCGCCTCCGGCCACAGCCGCAGGTCGAGATCAGGCGCCATCTTCTTGAACGAAGCGCACCAGGATTCGATCTGGTCGGAAACGCAAAGGCAAAGGACGCGGCGGTTGGAGGACATCGGGGCAACACCTGGCAAGCGATGACGAACAGTCGGCGGACCTTGCCCTGTGAAAATCGTCACAGGCCAAGGGCGGCCAACTTTTGTCATCGCGCCAGCCCCGGCACAACCGGGAAATGCGTGTCCGGTGATCGGAAACGATCACCAAAGGCCATCAGGCGCCGGACGCGAGCATCCGCACGCTTGGCTTCGCTCGCTTAAGCTCGCGGGCCCTCAGGCCGAAAGCTTCGTGGCGGTCTCGGCAATTTTCCGGCCCTGGTAGCGGGCGCCGGCCAATTCGTTCTCGGAAGGCTGCCGCGATCCGTCGCCGCCGGCAATCGTCGTGGCGCCATAGGGGCTGCCGCCCGTCACTTCATCCAGCGTCATCTGCCCGGCGTAACCGTAATCGAGACCGACGATCACCATGCCGAAATGCAGAAGATTGGTGATGACCGAGAACAAGGTCGTTTCCTGCCCACCGTGCTGGGTGGCGGTCGAGGTGAACGCTCCACCGACCTTGCCGTTCAAGGCGCCGCGCGCCCAAAGACCGCCGGCCTGATCGAAAAAGCTGGCCATCTGCGACGACATCCGTCCGAACCGGGTGCCGGTGCCGACGATGATCGCGTCATAAGCCGCCAAATCCTCGACTTTGGCGACCGGGGCATCCTGGTCGATCTTGAAGTGGGCGGCCTTGGCCACCTCTTCCGGTACGGTTTCCGGAACGCGCTTGATGTCGACCACCGCGCCGGCCTCGCGGGCGCCTTCGGCAACCGCCTTGGCAACGGTCTCGATGTGCCCATACGTCGAATAATAAAGAACCAGAACCTTGGTCATTTTTTTCTCCTGCTGAACGATGACCGTCTCACGAGCCCGGCCTCTTGGCATGAACAGTACGGAGATTGCCGATTTCTGAAAATCAGCATAATACTGAATGATCTTTTCGGAATTTTAGAAATGTCGGAACCAGGAACCCCAACCTTCGATCAGCTTCAGGTCTTCCTTTCCGTGGTTGAGGCCGGCAGTTTCGCCGCCGCCGCCCGCCGACTCAACCGCGCGACCTCCGCCGTCACTTACGCGATCGACAATCTTGAAGCCCAACTGGGCATGCCTCTCTTCGACCGCGTGACCACAAGAAAGCCGACCCTGACCCGCGCCGGCCGCGCCATCCTGGCCGAGGCCCGATCCGTTTCCCATGGCGTCGATATGCTGAGGGCGAAAGCGAAAGGACTTCTTGAGGGGCTGGAGGCCGAAGTATCGCTGGTGGTCGACGTCATGCTGCCGACGGCACGCCTGGTCGATGCCCTGGAGGCTTTTCAGGAATTGTTTCCTGCCGTCACCTTGCGTCTCCATGTCGAGACATTGGGCGCGGTGACCCAATTGGTCCAGGATCGCACTGCCACCGTCGGCATCACGGGGCCGCTCCTGATCGCCGTCGATGGCGCCCAGCAGATCGAAAAAATCAAGATCGGCAGCGTCCAGCTGATTCCGGTTGCCGCCCCGACCCATCCGCTGGCGCAGCAACGCAAGCACGCCCCCGATGCCGCCCGCGGACATGTCCAACTGGTGCTGACCGACCGCTCCAACCTCACCCGGGGATATGATTTTGGTGTTGTCGGCACGAAAACCTGGCGACTGGCCGACCTTGGGGCAAAACACGCCCTGCTGCTCGCCGGAATCGGCTGGGGGGCGATGCCGGAACCGGTCGTCCACGACGATCTGGCAGCCGGCCGTCTGGTCGCGCTCGATTTGCCAGACTGGCAGGACACCACATATGCCCTGCAGGTGATCTACCGAACCGACGCGCCCCCCGGCCCCGCCGCGCAATGGCTGATCGAGCGTTTCGAAAGCCAGGTGCAGCCCGAGCCGCGCCCGAGCGGCGATTGAACCCACCGTCGCCGTCGTCGTTCAAATGCCGGGCGGGCCGCCCTTGCCGCCTACCTGTTGGCCCGGATGTCGACGGTCACCGCCACCGACAACCCGACCATGTCACCGGCGGCCCATTCGCCCTGGCCGACACCGAAATCAGTCCGCACCAGATCGAGTTTTCCTTTGGCATGCCCGCTATTGCCCTCCACGTCGAAGGTGAACGGCAGAACCAGATCCTTCTTGATGCCGCGAATGGTCAGATGGCCGACCGCCTCATAAGTGTTGCCGCCCTTGGCCCGGAACGTCGTCGCCTCGAAAGTGGCCTGCGGAAAGCTCTTCGCGTTGAACCAATCCGACTGCGGCAGCGACTGATCCTTCTGCGGATCCCCCGTCGTGGCGCTGGTCATATCGATGGTGACCTGGGCATGGCCCGCCGCCGGATTGGCCGGATCGAAGTCGATCTGCGCCTGCCATTTGGTAAAATGCCCCTCGAAGGAGGCGCCGGACTGGCTGCCGATGAACCCCAAAACACTCTTGCCGCCGTCGACCGACCAGTTTGCCGCGGCGGCAGGTTGCATCAAGGCGCCGATCGTCAGCGACAGAGCAAACAGCATAAGGAAAAATGCTCTCATCGCGCGGTACTCCGGAAATCAGAAGAGAAACGTGGCAGCATGCGGCGCAGCACATCGTCCTTACGCGCGAAATGATGCCAAAGCGCCGCCCCGACATGCACGACGAGCAAGGCCATCAGGATCCAGGCCGCCGCCGAATGCAGATCCTCGATCGCCTCCGCCACCGGTTTTTTATCCGTCAAAGTGCTTAAGATCGGCAGATGCGGCCACGGAACAACCCCGTAGAGCATTGTCGGAATGTTCCTGGGCGAGGCCGAAACCAGCGCCCAGCCACTGAGCGGCAAGCCGAACAGCAGCGCGTAGAGGCCAAGATGGCCGGCATGCGCCGCTGTTTTTTCCCAGCTTGTCATCGTCTCGGGTAAATCCGGCGGCCGGTGGGCCAACCGCCAGGCAAGACGCAGAATCGTCAGACCAAGGACCGTGATCCCCATCGACTTATGCAACTGGAAAAAAGAGAACTGCAAAGCGGACCCTTTCGGCAGGTCCGTCATGATCAGGCCGACAGCAAGCAGACCGACGATAAACAAAGCTGTCAGCCAATGCAGGGCAATGGCCACACCGTCGTAACGGAGCTGGCTGGACATCTTGGAACCTCCGTGGTTACTGAACCCGGTCGAATTCAGCGCTGATCGTCAGCGTGACGTCATCGCCGACCATCGGCGCGTAGGCCCCGACCCCAAAATCGCTGCGCTTCACATGGCCGACGGCATTGAACCCGAGGTCATATTTCTTCTTGCCGATATGCATGCCGCCGCCGTTGAAGGTGACATCGAGCGAAACCGGTTTGGTAACGCCATGCAGCGTCAGATCGCCGGCAACCACACCGGTATTCGGGCCGGTGACGGTAATCGTGGCCGACTTGAACGTGGCGGTCGGGAATTGGGCGACATCAAAGAAATCCGGGCTTCTCAAGTGATCGTTCAGCTTGGGAACAGTGGTTTCGACACCGTTCAGGTTGAACGTCACGTCGAGCTTGCTGGTGGTTGGCGCCTTCGGGTCGAACGACAGTTTTCCGGAAAAATCGGTCAAGAAACCGTAGGACATCGAATAACCGAAATGACTGTAGGAGAAGATCACCTTGGCGTGCGATTTATCGATCTCGAAGGTGCCGCCTTCGACTTTTGCGAGATCCGTGGTGGGTCCGCCCTGCTGTGCGAACGCCGGCATCGCAATCGTCATCGCGGCAAGGAACGTCATCGTCGTAATCTTCATTTTCGGCTCCAAAAATTGTTTTCCTCTCCGCCCTCCGGCGTCCCGCCCAATCTACGATTCATTTTTTGATACGCACGTCATTCGCATTCCAAAATTAGCGATTCACCGTTGCAAATAAAGCAACAATGCTCTTTCCCTGGCGCAGGAAGTTCATGCCAGACAGTTCCCTCACGCTGATTATCATGCCGGTCTTGGCAAGCGTGATCAGCCAGGTTCGCACAACAGTTGGGAAGGTCGGAAAGAAGGAACAACCCCTCCTCCGTCGAATCGCACAAAGCTTGACCTATCGGTGAAGAGCAGCGAAACCTGGAGCTGGAGAGAAAATGGAGGGGTGTGTGGTCCAAATCCTTGCGGCGTATCTGGCGGTCGTGGCCGGGTTGTTTCCCATCGTCAATCCGTTGGGAATGGCCCCGATCTTTCTGCGTCTGACGACAGGATCTTCGGACAAGGTTCGTGCCGCCCTTGCCTGGCGGGTTGCGGTCGGCGGCCTGGCACTGATGAGCGCTTCGCTGTTTGTCGGATCTTACATTCTGGCCTTCTTCGGCCTAACCGTCGCCGCCGTGCAGGTGGCCGGCGGACTGGTCGTCATCATGTCGGGCTGGCGTCTTTTACAGCAAGGCGATGACAGCAAGACCCGCGAACAACAGTCCTTCGTTTCGGAAGATGTCCTGCTGACCCGGGCCTTCTACCCTCTGACGATGCCATTGACGGTCGGTCCGGGAGCAATTTCGGTGGCGATCACCCTGGGTGCCAAAGGCGCAGGATCGGGCAATCTCCTCTTCGAAGCGATCGGCGCCATGCTGGGTGTGGTGACCGTCGCCGGCACCATCTATCTCAGCTATCGATTTGCATACAGGCTGCTGGCCTTGCTGGGCCAGGGCGGCCGGGATGTCTTCCTCCGCCTGTCGGCATTTATTCTGCTCTGTCTCGGCGTGCAGATCGTCTGGAACGGCATCAGCGCCTTGACGGGACTGCCGAGCAGCTGACCGCCCCACGGCGGGTTAACGCACCACGCTCTGGTCATTCCTTCGCCAGGCTCTGCATCGCCTGACCATCAAGGCGATAGGGAAGCCAGTTTTCGAGCGGCGCGAACCCCAGGGACTGATAGAAACCACGGGCCTTTTCATTCCATGCCAGCACATTGACATCGACCCGGCAACAGTCGCGATCGCAGGCCAAGGCCGCCGCGGACTTGAGCAAAGCCCGACCGAGACCGGATCCCCGTGCCGAGGCCTCGACAAAAAGATCGTGAACCACCAGCGTCGGCTTGCCGGCCCAACTGGAATAGGCCAGATAGACGATCATCAGGCCGCGGGCGTCTCCCTCGACCTCACCCAAATAGGCCAGAAAACGGGGATGTTCGCCGAAAGCGTCCGCTCGGATCACCTCCTCGGTCAGGGAAACGCCGTCGGGCGCCTGCTCGAACTGGGCGAGTTGCCGGAGCAGGGCCAGGATAACCGGAGCGTCGGCCGGCCGGGCGGGACGAACTGCGATCGTATGGGACACAAGACCTCCTTCATCGAGGACCCGGTGATCGGTTCGTATCACCGGGACTTGGTATGACAGCGCGCACGCATGGCAAGTATCACCAATTCACGATATCGAGCGGCGACCGGTCACTATAGTATGCCAAGTCATGAACCGACGAGAGGTGTCACCAACGACACAGGTTCTTTTGTGACAGGGTCATGCGAAAAAAAAAGATCTACCAACAGTATGCCGCTCTGCCTTTCCGGATTGAACAAGGCCTCTTGCAGATCTTGCTGGTGACGTCACGCGAGACGAGGCGCTGGGTCGTTCCCAAGGGCTGGCCGGAGAAACATCTCAAACCGTACCAGGTGGCTGAGACCGAGGCCTATGAAGAGGCCGGATTGAAAGGGGACGTAAGCCGCACGCCGATCGCCGCCTTCGAGTATGTCAAGCTGCTCGACCCCAAACATAAGGTGAACTGTCTCGTCGAGGTTTTTCCTTTGCGGGTCGGCAACCTGCTCGATACCTGGCCCGAACAGTCCCAGCGGCGGCGCCAATGGATGACGCCCGCCGAAGCTGCCACCGCGGTCCAGGAGAAAGGGTTGAAACGGCTGTTGCTTAATTTCGCCGCCAACCCCGACCAGGCCGACTTCGCCGACTAAGGGCCTGTTGATAAATTACCGAATCAACTGGCCCTAAGCCGGAGCGGAGCGCAGGCGTCATCTGGAACCTTAGGACCTGGCGCGACAGGCCCTAAGCGGCCATGCCGGACGTGTTCACGAAGGAGTCGGCATGGCAATAATGGTCATCGACACCAAAGCGGGCAGCCAGGTCACGGCCAGCCGCAATCATCGCCGGTGGGCCGGCCATATAGATCCGGCCGCTTTCGAAACCGCCAAAATCCTCAGCCACCGCGTCCGTCACCAGACCCTTCCGATACCGTCCACCTGCAGCGAACTCGGCCACCGGGACGAAACGGACGTTTGGATGTCGGCCTGCCATCGCCTCGAAGACCTCGACGCCGTAGAAGTCTTCCGGTCGCCGCACACCAAAATAGAGGTGAATTGGACGACGTGGATCGCGCGCCACAGCGGTGCGAACGATGGACGTGATCGGGGCGATGCCGGTCCCGCCGGCAATAGCGAGAATGGGCCCCGGGTGCTCGTCGCGATACCAGGCGTCGCCCTTTGGCCCCTTGACCTGAACACTGTCCCCGACGGCCAACGTCCGATGGATATACTCGCTGGCCGCCCCGCCGGCCCAACGGCGAACATGAAATTCCAACAGGGTTTCGTCCGGCCTGTTGGCCATCGAATAGGCGCGCTCCGCCCCATTGGGCAACCGCAACTGGACAAACTGACCGGCTTTGAAAGAAAGGCTTCGCCCGTACTCGGGTAACAGCTTGAAAACGGCCACATCGCCGGTGACCTGTTCGACGGCGGTCACGCGGCAGGGAAGGACATGTTGATCGACGACATCCTGATGGGCAAGCCGGACCGTTATCGAACCCTTGATCACCGCGCAGCAGGCCAATATCTTTCCCCTCGCCCGTTCCCGCTCGGAAAGGGCGGTGGGCGTATGCGACCGCAGGTCGAAATCCACCCCCTCCACCAATTCGCATTTGCAGACACCACATTCCCCGCTTTGGCAGCCAAATGGAAAGCGGACACCCGCAGCCAAGGCAGCCTCCAGCACCGTGTCACCGTCCGACGCGGCGACCGATTTGGCGACGCCTCCCGTCCAAATGGTCAAGTTCATGGCCGCTCTCCTTGAAGCTGCGGAATCACCACGGACCTTCCGGCGAGGCCCTCGGATTCCACGCGGCCCGGCAAAGACAAACGGGTGACGACCTCATCGGCAAGGATATGCCGTTGGAATATCTCCTCGATGTCGTCAATACCGGTATAGGTGTACCAGACGCCCTCGGGATAAATGACCAGGACCGGACCCGGGGTGCACCGCCCCAAACACCCCGCATGACTGACCCGAACGCCGCGCGCCGCAAGTCCGGACTGCCGCACCAGCTGTTTCATGTGATCGCAGAGTGCGGCGGCTGAGTGATCGGCGCAGCACTGCTTCGGAGCCTCGCGCTTGTTGCCGCAAAAAAAGACATGCCTCTCGAAATAGCTCATTTGTTCCTCCTGGATGAGCCGGTGGCCGCCGACGCTTTCGGTAACGCGGCAGACACCGGCAGCGTTGGATCAGGCAGCTTCCGTTTCCCAGGAAACGGCCGAAGCACGCCCGAATCCCCGAGTGGCGAACACCTCGCGTAAATGCTGGTCATTGTGGTCACTGGTGAGAAATAAGGTCCGCCGTCCGTCACCCGCGCCACCGTCGCCAGTGCTGGACGAGGACAATCGGGCGGCGGTCGCCCGACAGGCTTCGCGGGCGGGGTCCATCCAATGGCGGGCATTGGGAAAGGCGTGAGCCAATTCATCCTTGAGCAAAGGGAAATGGGTGCAGCCAAGGATGACCACATCGATTTCGTCCCGCCCGGAACGCGGCAACAGACGCTCAATCGCATCGATCACATGGCGCGGCGTGATGGACTCGCCTGCCATTTTCCGCTCGGCCAGATCCACCAGGGCTAGCGGCCCCAGACATGTCACCTGCTCCGATTCGGCGTGTGTCCTGATCAATTCAGCCACCAGTCGACGACTGAGCGTACCCGGAGTGGCCAGCAAAGCGACCCGTCCCGTTCTCGACGCCGCGATCGCGGAAGCGATGGGCGGCACGACTCCAATAATGGGAACGGATCCATCACCTACCAGCCGATCCGTAATGGCGGTCGAGGCCGTATTGCAGGCAACGAGTATGGCCGCTGGTTCGACGCAGGCCGCCAAGCTGTCGAGAAGATGATGGACGCGCCGAGCCAACGCCCCCTCACCTTTGTTTCCGTAAGGAAACCAGCCATTGTCGGCCAGGTAGACCAGATCGCGGGACGGGCACATCCCGGCAAGGTGGGTTGCCACCGACAACCCACCGACACCGGAGTCGTAAATGACGACTGGCTGAGGTGCTGCACCCTCGGCGTCTGTGGCGTGACGGCGAAGCGTAACATTTGCCCACAAGGCATCGCCCTCTACGAAGAATGGTCCGTTCCGCATGATGCTCTCCTATGCGGCGATGGCCCGCGTTTGCGCGGTGGCCCGCAAGGTCTGCGATTTGCGGAGATCGTTGGTGAACACGACGCGGGACAGCCAGCGCGCATTCGGTCCGAACTGGGCCTTGTAGGCATCGCGGGCGTGGACGCAGCGAAAATTGTCGATATAGACGCAATCCCGGCTGCGAAGCGCGATGGATGCCTTGTTCTCGACGAAATAGTCGAGCAACCGCTCCAAAGCCCGACGTTCCAACCCCTGATATTCATTCAGTCGCAACGCGGCAGCATTGATACGAACGTAAGGGCGGTCCCGGCGCCCGAAAAGGACCGGCTGCCCGTGTTCGGTCACGACACCCGACGTGGAGTGGATCGGATTGTGGCCGATGCTGAAGCGCGGCTCGAACAGGACATCGCGTTCGTCTTCGTCCAACTCGATTCCGTCGATGCAGGAGATCGTGGTTACCGCCGCCTCGTCGTTACGCATGCAGACCAGGCCGATGTAATCGGCGCGCGCAGGATGGAACGCATCCTCGACATGGAAGCCGAAATCCATGGCCGATCCGCTGCTGGAATTTGCGGTCTTCGCCAGTTCCGGCAATGGAATGATATTGTTGAAGATACTGCCGTTACGCTGTGAGGTGAAACCGACGGCTTCACCCAACAGACTTCCATACAAGCCGTGCAAAAGCTGGGCATCGTTCAGTTCATAGCCGGGCTCTTGCTCGACATAGCGCGTCGGCGTCGACGCGCAGCCATCCAACAGTACCGGGCTGCCCGTCACATGCAGCACCGGTTCGCGCTCTTCGCGTTTGAAGCGATAGAAGGTTTCGCGGACGCGCCGCGGCAGTTCTTGTGCCAGAAGATGAGCTTGTTCGAGAAATGAGTATTGGTCCAGCAAGCGCTTGTCGGCCTTGATGTCGGCCAATAGGGAACGGATCTGGACGGACTCGGAGTCACTGATGGCAAGTGTGATGATCGATGTGGTCACGGTCGTTCTCCCTTTAACAAAAACAGACAGAGTGCGATGCGACAGGACGGGATCATGCCCGTCGGTCCGAGCCGCGTTTGAGCCATTGAAAAAGCGGAGTTTTTTGGCGCCAAGCAAAGCTCAAGCGGTTCGACCAAAGCGTGATTCGTTCCAGGGAAGCGGGCCGGCGTGGAGTGGCGAACCAAAGGGGCGCTGCGGCAACCCCTTGCGGTTTTCCCGCCGTCCGGCAACCGTGGACGATCCGACCGACGGATTACATGAGGGGGCGCTCCGACGGCGTATCGCAGCCGGCCTTCGCAGCGGGGGTCAGCTCGAAAAGATGCGGCACCAGCCTGAACGTCTCGAGGCGAGCCGCGTAGAACGGGTAGACCCGATCATCGATCGGAAAGCTGCTGACCAGATCGTGATGCCCACCTTCGCCGCTATCGAAAGTGATATGCCGGCTCAGATAGTGGCGGAACGCATAGAGGCCCGGATAGGACCAGTCTTCCGCGTCGAGCATGCGGGCGAAAATCCCCGACAATTCCTCTTCACGGCTAAACACCGTCATCGCGCGCACGTTCTCGTCCAGCGACCGGCATGCCGCCAGATAGGCATCGGCGTGTCGGCCGAGCCTTTGCCGCATCGGCTCGGTCAGATCGTGCTTTTCGAGGAAATGGGCAAGGAACTCGTGATGGTCACCGGCATCGCGGTAGTCGTCGAGCAGCAGGTTCTTCGTCTTCAATTCGCCATGCGCCATCTCGAGCAGCCCTTCGTGGGACGGGTAGAGGTCGAGCGCAAGACGAAGCGCCTCGGCGAATTCGACAGCGGCGATATAGGACAGGTACATCACGACCTGCAGATCGTCACCGTCAAGGTTTTCCCAGTTCAGGCCCTTGATCTCGCGAACCACCGCCTTGTGGCGGAAGGCCTCGCCGGAGGAGAGCGGCACGGGTTGAGTAACGTTCAAAGCGATGTTCATGGTGATCTCCGTTTTGGGTTTCGTTCGGTTGCAAGAACGCCATGCAAATCCGTTCAGGCTCTTATTACGGAACGTTTGGTAATTTAATTTCCGATATCGAATTCCTGAAACGTCTCGGCTGACCACCGCATTAGAACCAGATCCTGGAAAGACAAAAACCCGGCGATCTCACCGATGTATAACCCCCTAGGTATCGCCTCAGGGTTAGACCGTACTTATCCTCTTGACGGCTCCCGGCAAATTCACATAATTTACCGATCGTTCGGTAATTATCGACCGGGCATTTTGGGTCGGGAGCAAGACCACGGATTGCCTCCCATTGCCGCACCCAGTCGCGACAGCCGCCGAATCACATTGGATCGAAAGGAAACGCATCATGCTGAACAGCGAATCGCCCCTCTATTCGCGAGGCGTCCTTTGCTGCCTGATCGCTACCGCGTCATGGGGAGGGATGTTTCCGGTGATGACCGACGCCTTGACCCGCATCGACCCATTCACCTTCACATCGCTGCGCTATCTTATCGCTGGCGTGGCGTTTTTCCTGTTGCTCGTGGTAACGGAAGGGCGCGAGGGAATCCGGCTCAAGGGACAACGGGCCGGCCTTGCCTGGCTTTTTGGCACAGCCGGATTCACCGGCTTCGGCTTCCTGATATTCCTGGGCCAGCAATTGTCCGGAAGCGAGGGAGCACTGACCGCATCGACCATGCTGGCCACGCAACCCATGCTGGGGTTGCTGGTCAATTGGCTGCTGCGAAAGGTGGTTCCGCCGGCCTATTCCTTTCTGTTCATTCTTTTGTCCTTCTGCGGCGTCGTAATGGTCGTCACGAAGGGAGACGTTCTGGCCCTCATGCGGGAGCCCCAGAATTTCGGTGCTAACGCTTTGATGCTGCTGGGCGCGCTATGCTGGGTTGTCTACACGGTCGGCGCATCCTTCTTTCCCAAATGGTCGCCGGTGAAATACACGGCCTATTCCACGTTGTTGGGCCTGACCAGCGTCATCACTTTGAACGGCATATTCTTTATCACGGGCGTGGTACCGGTGCCTTCCACAGAGGCCATCACCTCGGTCTTGCCGCACTTGGGATACATGGCTTTTGTTGCCGGCTTCGTCGGCGTGCTGTGCTGGAACATCGGCAATCGCATTCTGACGCCACTGAACGGTGTGCTTTTCATGGACGTCGTGCCGCTAACCGCCTTCGCGGTCTCGGCGATGCAAGGAGTAGTGCCGGTCCATTCGCAAATCGTCGGGGCAGGCACAACCGGTTTGGCCCTGATCTGCAATAACCTCTACCTGCGCTATCGGACACGAGCGGCAAAACTGGAACGGGAACGTTTCCCGCAGGCCACTTCTTCCGTGGCCACCGGCGAGACCGCCGCCTGACACCGGCGAACCTTTGATTTGACTCGTTTGCAGGAAGCTGCCGCCACCCCGGCGGCGGCCAGGCGGGCAGATGCCCGCGCACGGCAGGCCAATTCATTGGCCTGCCGAGAGGATAGGCAACGACAATGAACATCATCGGGGAAATTGCCGCAGCCCCCAACTGGCACCAGGGAGAACGCGTGATGCAGCAATTGGCCGGGGCTGATCAGGCTCTCGCCCAACGGCGCTTCTCCCGATCTCTCCCCCCTTCTCACCAGCACTTTGTCGCCGGCCGCTCGTTCATCGTCGCCGGCACATTGAATGGCGCAGGTTGGCCATGGGCGTCAATTGCCACCGGACCGGCCGGATTCGTTTCCTGCCCAGATCCGCGCACGCTGGTCATCTCGACCAAGCTCACCGAAGGCGACCCTCTGGCCGAACTGGTTCCCGGCGCGCCGGTGGGCCTTCTGGCCATCGATTTCGGCCGGCGCCTCCGCATCCGGGTGAATGGCCGGGTCTCCGAGGTCACAGAGAAAGCGTTCAGCATCACCATCGACCAAAGCTACGGCAATTGTCCGAAATACATCGAACCGCCGGAGGGGCTGCGTCCATTCGCCGACCCGAAACCCATCGCCCATTTTGAGCCGGTCAAGGGTGTCACCGAGGAAATGCGTCGGCTCATCGGACGCAGCTCAATGTTTTTCGTGGCCAGCGGTACCGGGACGAACAGCGGCACCGCACCGTGGGGTGCCGATGCCTCCTTCCGCGGAGGTCCCGTTGGATTCGTCGATATGGGAACGGACGGACGGATGACCATTCCCGACTACCCTGGAAACAACTATTTCAATACGTTGGGAAATTTACTGATCCACCCGAGAGCGGGGATGACCTTTGCCGATTTTGCCAATGGCGATCTTCTGCTGCTTTCAGGAGAAGCGGACGTTTTCGCCCGGGAAACGCCGTCCGATACAACCACAGACGTCGAACGGTTTTGGACCATGACGCCTCGTCACGGGCGATGGATAAGAAATGGATTGGGAATGGTCCCCGGTCCCGACGACGGCCGCGCCTAGTTTGACATGTCAAACCCGGCTCCATGCGATGCCTGCGGCTTCGGCTGGCGAGAAGCGCCGCTCGGGCAGCGACTACATTTCATTTAGGAAGGAACAAGCCACTAGACTGATGCCCAATACTCCGACCACACCTATGCATGTCGTATTAGGCAATAATAAGATGACAACATACCAAGCGATAGAATTGATATAAAAAATAAAATATCAATTTCCGTAATACTACAAATTACATTAACAATGATATGTCACAAATTCCATACGTAGAATTAAAATGGAAGTAAAATAGAATATCCGTTCCCCTAGACCCATTCCGAGACCATTGCCGTTGACGAAGAGGAAAAAGAGGATCATGCCGGATAGCAGCCAATACATTAGTCGAACGGCCACTGCCGACACTTTTGCATGGCGAACAGACCGTCCTGCAAGGATTTTGCGCCGACCGCGGCCAAGAGCGGGAAAACCGCACGAGGAAAGTGGTTACGCCGACATCCTGGGGCCGTTCATCGCCGATATGGAGGAAGCCGCCAAGAAACATCACACGATGGCTCTCGAAGGAATGAAAGAGAGCATGGAAAGAACCATCGGACACCTTGGCTACAAATACTTCACCTATCACATCGCACATGCCATGGGAATCCAGGCAACCGCCGACAGGCTTCCCCATATTTTGTCAACCTATCCGAAACCGTGGGTCCGGCATTATTTTTCGGAAGGGTACTTGAACGACGATCCGGTCGTCAGCGAACTTCTCCAACGATCCGACCCATTCGTCTGGTCGGAGATCGCCCTGCCCGACGATCTAAGCCGTCGCCAAAAGCGCCTGTTCGACGAGGCCCGCGACGCCGGCATCGCCAACGGCATCACCATCCCCATCCGTGGTCAAAAAAGCGAAATCGCCGCCCTTAGGGCCTGTTCATAAATAATTGAATCGAAAAGCGTTCTCGCTATCGATAGGGGATTCCCTCCGGGAATCGAAGTTAGTAGAATCGCCGAGTGATAGACGAAACGGCGATACGGTTGCGTTACGAGGCTCTGGATCCG
>JARLJB010000336.1 GCA_031291415.1 Telmatospirillum sp. | reverse complement strand
GATACCGCGAACGGCGGCCCGTCGCTCAATTCGGGCTATCAACGCCTGATGATCGCGCCGGGCCTGCGCGTCCAGATCACGCGCAAGCTGTCGCTCTATGGCGATGTCGAATTCCCGATCGCGCAATATGTCAACGCCGCTCGTCCGTCCGACAATGCGGATTCGATGGGGCAGCTGGTTGCTCCGGCGCTGTTCAAGCTGCAGGTCAACTACGGCTTTTGACGCCTCCGTGACGGGATGAAAGCCGGGCGCGCGCCGGCATGTCATCGACTTGTCGCACGCGGCTGTCACACGCCCCCCCATCGCGCCTCGCGGGTTCGGGTAGAACCCGCGAGGCCACCGTCATTCAGCTCGTGGGGGGCATATGTCTATCAAATCGCTGCATCTGGCGTCGATTTCGCTTTTGGGCCTGATCGCTTTTGCGCCGCAATCGGCCTTCGCCGCCGATGGCGCAAAGGCGGAGGACGAAGCGCAAATCGTCGTGAACGCGCGTCTGGAAAAGACCGCGCGCAGCGAGGAAAAGATCGCGCCCAATCTGCAGAACATCCAGGCTGCCGAAGCGATTGCCAAATATCCCGATTACAACGCCGCCGAAGCGCTCAGCCGCATTCCGGGCGTTTCGCTGTCGATCGACACCGGCGAAGGCCGTTTCGTCAATATTCGCGGGATCGACAGCAATCTCAACGGGGCGACGTTCGGCGGTGCGCCGCTGCTCAATACGCAGGCGGGCGGCACGGCCTTTTCAGGCAATGGCCGCGCGGTCGAATTCGACACGATTCCGGCGGGCTCGATCGACCGTCTCGTCGTCACCAAGACCGGCCTGCCCGATCATGAGGCCGAAGGGATCGGCGGCTCGGTCGAGCTGACTCCGCGTTCTGCGCTGACCCATTCGGGCTTCTTCTTCGAAGGCCAATTGGGCGAAGGCTATGAAACCCGGCGCAAGACCACCAATCTGACCGAGGAAGTCGCATTCGGCGACAGCTTTGGCGACAATGGCGATGGCGGCAAGCTGCTGCATATCGTCGTCGCCCAGAACGAACACAACGACGCGCGCGGCTTTGACGATATCGAGATCGGCAATTACGCCGACAGCTTCGACCTTCAGGGCGGGCCGATCACGTTTGGCACCAAGACCGCCGACAAGGTCGTCTCGTCCTACGAACTGCGCCGCTATCAATATCACCGCGAACGCTTCGGCTATTACAGCGAAGTCGACATCACGCCCAACGACGATCATCGGATCTATCTGCGCGGCTCGATGGCGGGGTATCAGGAACGGGTCAATCGCCAGCGCCTGATCATCAACGGGCTCGACGGCAGCCAGGGCACGATCGCGGTCGATCCGGCCAATCCCAACGGCTTTGCCGTGACCGGCGCCTCGGCGGACAACACATTGCGCGATGAAAAGGAAACCCATCGCAACGTCGCGCTGCAAATCGGTGGCGAACACGAGTTTGAAAAGCTCAAGCTCGATTGGTCGGCCAGCTATATCCAGGCGACCTATAACAAGCCCTATGACTACAACTCGACGTTCGTCGGTCCCGGCGATTACAATGCGGCGCAGGCTTTCAATGTCAATTACGACAATATCAGCAATTCCAGCCGTCCGCTGCTGAACGTCAACGGTGCAAACCTCACCGATCCGACTCAATATCATCTGGCCAGCATCTACAATAACAACGAATATGCCAAGGACGCCGAATACTCCTATCGCTTTAACGCCGCTTATGAGCCGGGTCTTACTCACGATGATGAAATCAAGCTCGGCGGCGAACTGCGCTATCGCCACAAGTATGATCTCGTCGGCCAGAAAGTGACCTATAGCGCGGCCGGCCAGACGCTTGCCTCGCTGACCGGCAACGGGCCGTTCACCAGTTTCTATGGTGCCTACAACATCGGCTATGCGGGCAATGCCGCAGCGCTTGAAAGCCTGTTCAACGCCAATGCGAGCCTCACGCCGCTCGCCGCAGGCACTCCGATCCTGGGCAACAGCGCCTATCGCGGCGGCACGTTCGACGATGTCGAAGACATTACCGCAGGCTATGTCCAGTATCATGGGCATATCGGCGCGCTGGGGTTGCTCGCCGGGGTGCGGGTTGAGCATACCAAGTCGCTGCTCGGCGGCCTGCAGTATAACCAGTCGACAAGCTACACCAACTGGTTCCCCACCGTGCAGCTGCGTTATGAATTTTCGCCCCGACTGGTCGCGCGCGCAACCTATTCGACCGGTATCGCCCGCCCGGGTTTCCTGCAGACCATTCAGGATGGATCGGTCGACGACGCCAACAAGAAAGTCACGCTGGGAAATCCCAACCTGAAGCCTGCGACCAGCAACAATTTCGACGTCAGCCTGGAATATTACCTGCCCGATGACGGGATTGTTTCGCTCGGCTTCTTCGACAAGGAAATCCAGAACTACATCGCCCCGCGCGTGTTCTACGCCTTGCCGCCCGCCGGGGGGGCTGCGCTCTATCAGTGGACCTCGTTCCAGAACGCACAGAGCACCTATGTGCGCGGGGTCGAATTGCAATATGTCAATCGCTTCAAGCATCTGCCTGCGCCGTTCGACGGGCTGGGGATCGATGCCAACGGCACTTTTGCGGACAGTTCCGTTGTGCTGACGAGCGGTGCGCCTTCGGTGCGCATGCCGGGCACCGGGCGGTTCACCGCCAACGCCGCGCTGTTCTATGAAGCCCATCGCGTCGAATCGCGGCTGTCGCTCAAATATGACGACCGCACGATCTTTGGCATCGGCGGCGCGCCGACGAGCTTCGCCTATGCCTCGATCCCCACGGACGTCTATCTCGATCACCGCCTGACGCTCGACTACACCGGCAGCTATCAGGCGACCTCGATCGTGAAAGTCTACTGGTCGGTCAAGAACATCACCAACGCGCCGCTGCGCTATTACGAAGGCAATTCCGATCGTCCGATCCAGCGTGAATACTATGGCCAGACGTTCGAAGCGGGCGTCAAGGTCAAGTTCTGATCGGCTGCTGATCACGGACGCCGCGTTCCCCCGCGGCGTCCCGCTTGCATTTTCACTGTGGCCGGTTTGCCTTTGACCGGGGGGGGCGCCCCGATGGCAGTCGCATCCCGGGCCTTGTTGTGCTAGGGTGGTGCGATCACGGTGGTTCACATGTATCGCGCGCCGCTTTGGGTGCGCGCCCGTGATCGCAGAAGGGTATCAGTACACACATATGGCAGGATACAAGGAACCGGGCTTTCAGGATCGGGTGGCTGCTGCTG
>JARLJB010000335.1 GCA_031291415.1 Telmatospirillum sp. | reverse complement strand
TCTTGATAAAGATCGATGCGTGGATGTCTCCGCTGGTCTCTCGGCCGCATCAGCCTTGACAGCGGTTATTCACCGGCTAATTGTCACAGGCAAGTTTCTTGCTGCGGCTTGGCATCGTTGTCCAACATCGCCGAAGCGAATCCACATGCGCCTGCTCAATCGTCTCGTTGCCTCAATGATGTTGCCGCTCGCCGCCTGCGCGATTGGACCGTCAAGTTCAAATGATCCCGGATTTGGTGTCGCGCCCGACATACCGGCCGCAGAAACAAGATTCATTCCGATGGTTAACATCGCGCCAGTGGAGGAGCGGCCGGCCGGCTTCAGGCCTAAGCCTCCCGAAGGCTTCACGGTCACGAAGTTTGCTGGCGCTCTGGCACACCCACGATGGCTGTACACCTTGCCTAACGGTGACGTTCTGGTTGCGGAAACCGACGCCCCCAAAGAGCATGACGAGGGAAGCGGCATATTCGGCTGGATCAGACGACAGGTCATGAAGCGCGCTGGGGCAGGAGTGGCCAGTCCCGACCGTATCGTTCTGTTGCGTGCCACGAACGGCAGCGGCGTCGCCCAGATGCAAACCGTCTTTCTCAGCGGCCTGCACTCGCCGTTCGGCATGGCGCTCGTGGGCGACGCGCTCTATGTGGCAGACACGGACGCCTTGCTGCGTTTCGACTATACGACGGGCGCGACGCAGATCGCCAGCCCTGGGCGCAAGGTCGCCGATTTGCCAGCGGGCCCAATCAATCATCATTGGACGAAAAATGTTGTCGCGGACCGCACTGGCAAGCATCTCTACATCACGGTCGGCTCAAACAGCAATGCGGGCGAGAATGGCATCGGAGCGGAATCGGGCCGCGCGCGAATCCTTGAATTCGATGTGGATACCGGGCGCTTGCGACCGTTTGCGACGGGGTTGCGCAACGCCAACGGTCTCTCGTGGCAACCGGAAAGCGGAGCGCTGTGGACGGCGGTCAACGAGCGGGACGATCTCGGCAACAATCTTGTTCCGGACTACATGACCCAGGTAAAGGAGGGCGCGTTTTATGGCTTTCCTTATAGCTATTATGGTCAGCATGTCGACACGCGAGTCAACCCGCAACGCCCCGATCTGGTCGCGACGGCCATCGCTCCGGACTACGCACTCGGAAATCATACGGCTTCCTTGGGGCTGGTGTTTTACGACGGGAGGTTGTTTCCGACGCACTACTGGGGCGGCGCGTTCGTGGGGCAACATGGGTCATGGAATCGCAAGCCGCGCACGGGTTACAAGGTGATATTTGTGCCCTTCATTGACGGGAAACCTGCTGGCGTTCCGGAGGACTTTCTGACCGGCTTTCTTACCGCCGATGGCCATGCCGTGGGCCGTCCCGTTGGCGTCGCGCTGGATGCGCGAGGCGCCCTTCTTGTGGCGGACGACGTCGGTAATGCCGTCTGGCGAGTCGCACCGCGATAGCCACGTCCGCAGTTTTTTCATGCCTGGTTCTCGACGCCACAAGTTCCGCGCTGTTGCAGCGTTGTGTACCGGGGCGGTCGCGGTGACTACTCCGGTAAGAATTTTCGGAGCCACGTCCCTCCCATCGAGGAAGTAGGCTTGTCGATGTATTAGCGCACGGAAAATTCAACGATGCCGGCGAGCGCACAAATGAGCACCACGGCAAACGGCGGCATCTTCCATCGTGTCAACAGCAAAAAACAGAGGGCGGCGATAGCGAAGTCGAGTTCGGAGAGCACCGAGCTGATCCAGACGGGTGAGTAAAGCGCGGTTGC
>JARLJB010000334.1 GCA_031291415.1 Telmatospirillum sp. | reverse complement strand
TTTACCCGTTGGTAAGGCAGGCCGCCCAGATTTGCCAAACGGCGAATTTTTTATTGTTGGGCGGCGACCATGAGTGGCTCCATCCCTTCCGTTGGAAGCGTTGCATCCGTTGAACAGACGGTCCGTCAGCGCGATTCCGCCACTGTGCAAACCGACGCGAGTTCCGACAATCAGGAGCCGGAGCGGCCGCCATACAGCCTCAAGCCCGCTTTGACGATCGACGCCGACGTGGGCCTGGCGATCCTACAATTCTACGACCAGAACGGCCAAGTGCTCTACTCGGTCCCCAATGCTCGCCAAATCGACGCCTATCGGGTCGCCATGAACTCCGAAGCACCCCAGACGGACCAAGCAGGTCCATCCGGGGGGGCGACGGGGCAAACGGCCAAGGTCTAGCGGGCCAGGGCGGTGGACGGCCGGAGGCGCGTTGTTACGCGCACAGTTGGCTGTCCAGCTTCTGAAGTTCGGGGGGCTCGACGAGCCGGCGCGTCTGAGCCCGAAGGCCGTCGATCAGGTTCTGATGGACTTCGATCAGGGGATTGAGCGCAAGGTCCGACGAAAGGGCTCGAGTGCTGTAAGCCATTGCCCAAAACCCCAGAGCGACAATCTGCCGCTTGAGATCATCCGGGAGTGCATTGGCGGGAGCTCCGACGTCGCGGACGAGAAGGGACCACAGTTGATGGGTCAGGTGCAGAGCCTGGATGCGCTGGCGGGGGGTGTTTGCACGACCCAGGCGGTCGTTGCAAAACCCGAAGGCTAAGATTTCTGTTTCTTGCGGTGTCGCGCCACCGAGTTGCGGGGTCCGGAAATAACTTGCCGAGCGTTGCATTTTGCAATCCAGACAACAGATTTAGAAGAAAGTGGCCGGGCCCGAAAGGACCCGGCCAGCGGCAGTTAGCGGAACAGCGTGAGGAGCGACTGGGGCTGGGTGTTCGCCATCGACAGCGCTTGGATGCCGAGCGACTGCTTCGTCTGCAGCGACTGGAGCTTCGCGCTCTCGGACGTCATGTCGGCGTCAGTCAGGGCACCGAGACCCTCCGTCAGCGCGGTGGACAGCGCGGACGAGAAGGTCTGCATTCCCGTAATCTGAGCGGACTTCGATCCGAGATTCGCGATCTTGGTATTCAGCGCCTTGATCGCGCTGTCCACGGTCGCGATGGCATCCGATGTGGCAGCGCCTGCCGTCGCGCCGCCGGAAGCGACCGTGGCGGTCGCGGAGGCGAGATCGTTGCCGGTGATGACCAGATTGCCGCTACTGTTGATGGTGGCACCGAAGCCCTTGCTTTGCATCGCCGTTGCGATTTTCGTCAGCACCGTGGTGTTCGAGTCGGTGGCGGAGATGTTGACGAATGTCGTGCTGGCGGTGGCACTCGGATCGGTATTTGTGGTCTCGGTCCCGGTACCGTCGGACAGGATGAAGTCGTAAGTGCTGCCGGTCGAAGAGGTCAGCTTGATGTGGTCTCCGTCCGCTGGCGCGAAGGCGTTGGTGAAGGCGATGCTCACCGAATTGGAGCTGGCGTTCAGGCCCGTCAAGCCAAGGCCGGTGGCGCCGGTCGTCATGTCCTGCTGGGAAACCGCGAGGGTCGTCCCTTGCATGTCCTGGGTCACGTTCATCGACGTGCTGATGGCAGCGCCGGTAATGTTGTCGGTGCCGGTTCCACCAACGATGTTCACCCCGTTGAAGGTCGCGCTGTTGGCGATCGAGTCAATGTTCGACAGAATAGCGGTGATCTGATTATCGATCGTCGTCGCGTCAATGCCGCTCTGCTGGCCCTGGGTAACGGTGTTTTTCAGGGTCGCCAGCTGGGAGGAGATTTCGGTTGCGGCGGCCTGCGCCGTGCTGATCACCGACTGCGCGAAGTTGAGGTTGTCCGAGACCGCTGACAGACCGGAAAGGCGAGCGTTCATCGCCTGACCAATGGCATAGACGGCAGGATTGTCGGAAGCCGAACTCACCTTCAACCCAGTGGAGACCGCGTTCTCGGTGGCCGTAAGCTCGGTCTGGGTTTGGCTCAGGGACTGCAAAGCCGAGAGGGCGCTGACATTCGTATTGATGGAAAACATGCGGAAGACTCCTTTTGCTGTACCGCTGCGACGTTCGCTTTTGCGTCGCCGCTCCTGGCAGCATGGAAGGGAGAGATTAACGTCCGGTTGATGCAATCACGCCGAACGTCGCTTTGGATTCGGGAAGGATGAGACGGGGGCAAGGCCAGGCGAGACGGCAGACTTGCCGACCCAGGCCACCTTGGACCGGGGCGGGGCCGCTATCGGCGGTTAGAGGAGGAAGTCCGAGATCGCCCATCAGGCGGCGTCGCGGCCAAGAATGGCGTCCTCGTGGCGAATCACGCGACGCACCAACTTCAGGGCGGAATAGCAGTCATCGCTGGACGCCGCATGCAGCGCGCGCTCGAGGATTTCGCGGGCCAGACCGGATGTGGTGACTTCCTGAAATTCGGCAATGAGTTGACGCGCCTCGTGTAGGCCGGCGGCACGTTCGTCCACCTCACCGATATAGGCGGTTTGCAATGCAAAATAGATACGGCGGGCGGGAGAGTCCGCGGCATCCGGCGGCATGATCTGCTTGCCAAACAGAAAGCGGGCTTTGGCGGCCAGTTCAATGCGAGTCTTGTTGCGGAATCTGATGGAAGCGCCGTTGACGATCATCATGTCGCCTTGGCGCAACTCCAGAATGAGATTGGACATCGGTTTTTTCCCGTTAAGGCGATCGGGAGCCGTACTGGCGCCCTCGGACTTTGTCCGCTCTAAAGCTTAATGTTGCATGAAAGAGGGCCGCTCGCGGCAAGGCGATACACGCCTCGAGCCAAGAAGAAATCCGGTCGGTTTTTGGCGCCTTCCGCAAAAGGCCCGCGGCGAGTGGTGGGAACGGCGGCAGGATTCTACAGATAGGTTACCAGGGACATACTGGCCGCGGTCGAGATGATTTTGTAAGAGGCCTGAAGTTGGGTCTGGACCTCCGAGAGCGCCGTGGCGGTGGCGGTCATGTCAGCGTCCTCGACGCTCGACACCTGCTTGGTCAACGAAGTCTGGAGGTCGGAGAGATCGGTGCCGCGTGTCGTCAGTTCCGATTGAACCTCGCCAAAGCCGGCTTCCTCGGTTTCAATGGCGGTGCTGGCATTCTGGAGGATCTGTGAAATCCCGGAGCCGAAGCTTTGCAGATCGATCTGGCTGGCGGTGGTGGTGGACAGACCGGCCAAGCCGGCAAGCGCGGTGACGATGTCGCGCACGTACGAGCCTGTCGTGCTCGATCCGGTTTGGGTGGCGAAAGAATTTACGCCGGCCACGAAGGCTGTCGTGACAGCGTGGCCGGTGCCGACGGTCGTCAGCAAGGCACTGGGCGTCGTGCCGGAGGTGGCGGATCCGGGGTAGGCAAAGCTCGCGGTCGTTCCTGAAGTCAGGAGATCCGAGACCAGGGTAGTCGGATCGGTGCCGGTCGAAAGTCCGGCAACCTGGCTGGCGACCGTGGTGGAGAAGGAGGCGAGATCCGTCGTCGAAATCGGAGGATTGGCGGAGTCGGTGCCGGCAAAAGTGTACTGCCCGTCTGCGGCCGTGTTCAGCAAAGTGACGACCTGTTGGAGGGCCTGCGTGGCCTGCGTCGCCAGCGCCTGCGCGCCATTGGCCGCCTCCATGTCCGTTCCCAGCGCGTCGCTGCTGAAGTCCGAGGCGATGGTCTGGAGTTGCTTGAGCACGGATTGGGTGGTGTCCAGCGTTGTGCCGGCGGCGGTGACGTTCTGCTGCCAGGTGGTAATCTCGCTCATTTGCGGGCGAAGCGAGAGCGACACGCGCGCCGACGTGCCAAGCCCGCCGTAGGTGTCGGCAACTTTGCCGCTCGCCGACTGCTCCGTGAGCGTGTCGAATTGCGCCTTGGTGGCGGCATTGTCGCTGACAAGCTGCGTGAAGAGGCCGGATTGGGCCCAGGAATTGACGGAAACGCTACTCATGAGGACACCATGTTGAGGGCCTGAGTCCACATACTGTTGATCGCCGTGATCATCCGGGCGTTGGCGGCATAGCTGTTCTGGAGGCTGATCATCGTTGACATCTCGTCGTCGACTGAAACCCCCGAGACGGCCGCGGTTTTGGTGGTCAGGGTCTTCTGGACGGCGGTGGCGGTGGCGAGGTCTGTCGTGGCGGTGGAACTGGCGCCGGTCTGGGCGGAGACGACACTGGTGGCAAATGATGAGAGTGTGTCTGAC
>JARLJB010000333.1 GCA_031291415.1 Telmatospirillum sp. | reverse complement strand
TTGACCGCCTGTCCGCAGGACTGTCGTCTGGCAATCAGAGCGCCATGGAACAGATGCTGACCGGCTTCGTCGACCGGTTGCAGGGCGGCGCCGGTGCGCAGGTCAATGCGGTTGCCGAGAACCTCTCGGGGCTAGGGCAGCACCTTGCCGGATTGCAGACGGGCTTCTCGGAAGCGGCGGCTCGAATGACCGCATCGGCCGAGACCATGACGCACCGCATGAGCGACGGAGCTGCCACGCTGCAGGCGCGGATCGATACACAGGCTGAAGCAAGTGCTGCGCGCATGACCGCCCAAGTCGAAGCGATGGTCGCAGAGCTGCGCGAGCTTGCCGGCCACAGCCGGAGCGCGGGCGAGGAAGCGCTCACCGCCGTTGCTGCCGAAGTCAGCACTGCCGCACGCGGCTTCGAGGCGGCTGCCGCGCGCGTCGCGGAGAGCCTGCAGGTCGCCGCTACGGCAACGGGCGGGGCTCTCGGCAAGGGCGCCGAGGACGCTGTCCAGCGCATCGCCATCGCGACCGAGGGAATGCGCGCTGAAATACAGGCAATGATGGCCGACCTTAAGACCGCACTTGGCGAAGCGGGCACGACGTTGCGCGAGGGGGGGGCCGCCGGCGGAACTGCACTGCAGCAGGGCGTCGAGGCGGCGGGAGGTAGTTTTGCCGCAGCCGTCACGGGTGCTGCCGACCGGCTCGCGCAGGCGGGGACAGTCGCGTCCGAAGCACTGGAGAAGGGCGGCAGCACCGCCGCCTCCCTTCTCGGAGTAGCCGGTAGCGCCATCGGAGAGCGGGCAGAAGAAATTAGGGCGCGAGGTCGCCGCGCTGGCCCGGGCTGCCGATTCGATCGGACAGCGGTTCGGCGAGCTTGACCATGCCACTGCCGCCGTGATCGCTCCATTGCTGACCGCGTCGTCCGATCTGAAGGACGCTGGCCGGGCGGCGCGCGAGGCTGCCGGACCTCTCAGTCAGGCTGGCGGGGCAGCATCTCGTGCCCTGGATCAGATCGCAACAACAGTGGAGCGGTTGGGGGCTGCGGCCGAGCGGGCCAGCGGATTGGTCGGCAGCCTCGACACCGCGACGAAGCGCTTCGAAGGTGTCGACGCGGCCCTCGCGGCGACGTTGACGGCGCTACAGAACGGCCTTCGTGGCTTTGCCAACGAGGTGTCCGGATTTGTCACCAAGACAGATACAAACCTGGCCAAGGCTGCCTCACATCTTGAGGCAATCGTGAAGCAGTTGGACGGGACGATCGAAGAGTTCAATGATGCCCGTCGGGTCAGGTAGAGGCTAGGCTGATGCCCACCCGCGTCCGCAATGCCGAACCAGAAGGCGGCGAAGGCTATTTCGCCTCCGTCAGCGATCTCATGGTCGGTATCCTCTTCATCTTCCTTTTGGATCTTCGGCCAACTCGTGCCGGCCCTGGGCATCGCTGCGATGCCGTCGTTGCGTGTCACGTTCGCCGTGCGGCCCTTGTAGCGGCCTTCGGCTTTGGCCTTGGCCTGACCCTGCGCCTGCCGACGACGGCGGGCCCACCGACCCCACTGCACGCAACGCTGCCTGCTTTCGCCTGGCAGCGCTGAACGCTGACTTCCAGAGTAGTTGCGTACCGCACAATCTCGGCGGCGCGGCTGCTGGAGAGGCTTGCAAAGCTAACCTCCTCGCGCGAGAAACGGCACGGAAGACAATTGAGGCGAACCCATGACGGCTGGAAACTGGCCCGACGTCCTGATCTACCGGGGCAGCCCTAAGCACAAAAACTGGCAGTCCGGCGGCGGGTTCGGAACTATTTGCCCGAACTGGACGCACGAAGCCGATGGTCGCGGCTTCACTGGAGATACCGACAGGCACGCCTGGAACAGAACGAAGGCGCACGCGTTGTTCGTGGAGGCCTTCGAGCGCGACGGGCGCCGGTGGTCGACGGCGGGCGGCATCGCATTCACCGCCCTGCGCAGTGCGGATGGAACTTGGCACGGATTTCCGATACCATGGGATGAAGTGCCCGAGGACGTACAGCATCATCTACTTGAGAAGGGCGATGTCACCCGTCGTGAAATCAAGCGCTGGAAATCATTCGACCGTCACGACATCCGCTGGGCGTTGAAGAGTGATGAGGACTAAAGTGGCTGGTAACGAAGCTAACGACTTTGCGTGCTTCGGCGACCCCAGTCGGTTCGAAATCGCCGTCGCTTGGCTCGCCGATGCTGATCCGGTAGCACGGCGCCCAGCCGAACACGGCTGGTCTATGGGTAAATTGCAAATCACTATCGCTGGCGTCAACATCACTGAGAGCCGTGTTGACGGAGCGCAAACAGGCTTCGTCGGTTGGTATCTCTCGCCGTTCTTCGACTGGCTGGCGACGCATTGGGCCGCACTCCTGCACGAGGATGATTTCGCTTGGGGGGAGCGCACGGCGCAGCCGGCGGCAATCGCCTGTCGCCGTGCGCTGGACTTGAATCGCGGGGGCGAAAGCCCAGCGGCTCGCGCGACATACAAACGCATCCAATCTTGGTTCTTCCGACATGGTGTGCGCGCCGCATCGGCGGGCGGATTGTTTCCCGATCTGTTCATCCGCCGTTTTGAGGACGACATTGAGTTGTCATGGACTCCGACACCCATCTTGTGCGCACCGCAGGACTTCGCCTTCGCCAGTCCTGTCGGCGCTGCGTACTTGGCTGTTTCCGACGTGGGGGGACCGCTGTGGGATGCGCTACAATGGGCGGTTGCCCATACTCCCGTGAACATGGCCCCATCATTCCGCGATAACTGGCTGAATCTTTGCGATAAGGTTGCAGCGCTGAACGTCGCCGACGCAGCAACGCTTGATCGAACTATCGATCCCACGCTTTTTGACAGGGTCCTCACTTCGTTCAAAGCGAGAGGACGCCAAGATCTCGTTGTCGAGCAGGTGGCCAATGACAACCCTTGGATCAATGTCCGGTCGGCGGCAGTGGCGATGTACGGCGGAGTCAATCCGCAGCTGCAAACCTCGGATGTCGACCGGCTGCGCGACATCCTGATCGATGCTGCAGGGGGCACGGACACCGAGCGCCTTGCCGGACTCATTGAAGATCGTGCCGGTGTGCCGCTCGACGTGCCCCACCGGCAAGGTTATGAATTCGCGCTCGACCTGCTAGACGAGATGAACTTGCCAGCCGCCGGAGATGACTTCATCGACGTTGTGGCTCTATGTGCCGCTCTAGGCGTGACCATCCGCGACGAGACGCTCGACACGGACTCGATCAGGGGGGTAGCTTTAGCCGGCGAGGGATTTCGTCCGGTGGCTGTCGTTAACCGACGCAGCTTCTTCAACGCGAACGAAGAGGGTCGGCGCTTCTCGATTGCGCACGAACTCTGTCACATTCTTCATGACAGGACGCGGGCAAGACGTATAGCGCACGTCAGCGGACAATGGGCTCCCCCCGGCATTGAAAAGCGAGCAAATGCCTTCGCCGCCTACCTTTTGATGCCGCGCGAACTCATCGAACAGCATTTAGGAGATCTGCTGGCCGGAAGCGAGGAGAATGTGACGCTCGTGGCGGGGAAAATGAAGGTGAACGAGTCTGCCTTGGTTGAACATCTATACAATCTATATATGATCAGCGAGTACGATCGCGAGTGTCTTCGTAGCGTCTTCTCACCGAGCAAGCACTGAAGAAAACCGAATAGCCATTCTCTAAGATCATATCAAAGTAGCTGCACCTTAACAATTTGGATCCAACAGACTTCTCGCTTGATTGAGCGCGTCGGCCCGCTTTTGCGCTTCGGTATCGGTCAACGGGGCATCCTGCGTGGCCTTCGCGTCCTGTTCGTAGTCCTTTCAGGGGTAACACCGCCGGCCGCGACGGACGTTCGTCGAATTTCGGTCGCCCTTGGCTTGGCCCTCTCTGATTGGATCTCTTGCGTCCCATTGCATCCTCCTCGTGCGGCTAACTACCAGCACTTTCCACGAAGATGCAGTGGTCGGAGCCACACGCCAATAGAACAGACGCTCTCGATGAGGCGATCAAGCTCGTCGTGTGCTGCCACCAAACAGACTCACGGCAGCTTGGCCTCGCGCGCTACGCTGGTCCGCTTCACAATGTCCTTGATGAGATGACACTTCCCTTTTTATATATCAATTGATAGTAAGCTGTTAGTTCGTCTCCCACCCTCTCCGTTGTTGCCCGTCCCAAAGGTTTCTTGCTGCAATTGGGTTCAAGTGCAACCGGGTTCATTTTCATCGCTTCGGCGCGCTTACAGCGCCAATATGGTTCGCCCAGGCATCCATCATCGCCCGTCGCTTCTCCAACGCGTCGCCGCGGCGATACGCCTGCTCGACCGAATTTCCGACGATGTGAGCGAGCGGTGCCTCGGCGACTTCGCGTGGATACCGGGTGCACTCGCCGCACCAGTCGCGAAATGACGACCGGAAGCCATGGTGCACAAAGCCGGTCACAACCTCGATCCTTCAATACGCTCCATCATCCATCTTCTTCAAATGGTGCTGCCGTTGTTCCTGTCAGACGGCAATGACTTCGGCCGGTTTTGCCTCGCCCGTCTCCGGGTCGAACAGATGGATGGCCCGCGGATCGAAAGTGACGTGCAAGACGTCGCCCGGGCTTGTCATGACTCGCTCGCGGACGACGGCGACAAGGCTGTGACCGGCGAGGTCGAGCTCGAGATGGGTTTCCGCGCCGGTGGGTTCGACGAGATCGACCCGGACCGGCAACCCGTCGCCGCTGAGCCCGATATTTTCTGGCCTGATGCCGAACACCAGTTTCCCTTCAGGATGGGTCGCGGCGAACCTGAGGCGGAGCGATTGACCGCCCTTCAGTCGGATTTCGCCGTCGACAGCCTCTGCATCGAGGAAATTCATGGCCGGCGAACCGATGAAGCTCGCAACGAAGCGATTGGCTGGCCGGTCGTAAAGGTCCAGAGGCGGACCAGACTGCTCGACACGGCCGTCACGCAGCACAACCACCTTGTCGGCCATGGTCATCGCCTCAATCTGGTCGTGGGTAACGTAGATCATCGTCGTGCCAAGGGTCTGATGCAGCTTCTTGATCTCTGCCCGCATCTGCACCCTGAGATTGGCGTCGAGATTGCTCAGCGGCTCGTCGAACAGAAACACTGACGGACGGCGGATGATGGCCCGCCCCATGGCCACGCGCTGCCGCTGGCCACCCGACAGAGCTTTCGGATACCGCTTGAGAAGGGGCTCCAGATTGAGGATCGCAGCCGTCTCGGTCACCGCTTTGTCGATCTCGGCGCGGGCGAGATTGCGCAGTCGCAGGGGGAAACCGATGTTTTCAGCGACCGTCATGTGCGGGTAGATTGCATAGTTCTGGAACACCATAGCGACGTCGCGATCCTTGGGCGGCAGCGCGTTGGCGAGCTTGTTGCCGATTGAGATGGTACCGTCGCTGATCGTTTCCAGTCCCGAGATCATCCGGAGCATGGTCGATTTGCCACAGCCGGACGGGCCGATCAGGGCGACAAAGGAACCGTCTTCGATTGAGAACGAAATGCCATGGATTGTCTCAAGGCTACCAAACGATTTGGAAACATTCGTGATTTCGACGCCGCTCATGGTGTTCCACCCTTCGGTTGGTCTGCCCCTGACGTGTTCCAGTGATCGATCACGGTGTCGACCAGTTCATCGAGCGGCCGCGTCATGTCGAGCGGCAGATGGGAAACGTCGAGCGGCTCGAATTCCTGGTGGATGCGCTCGGCCTTGTCTGGCGTCCGCTCGGCCCGCACGTTGACCGGGTCGGCCAAGCCTTCGATCAGCCGCCGCTTCACTTCGCTCAGTGGCGCGCGGCAAAGGATGACGTCGATCTGGCCGCCGTGGCGGTCGACAAGGTCGCGCAGGGCATGCACCTCGGCGGCTTTGGAAAACGGCTTGCCGTCAATGATCAATCGGCGAGGCCGGTGGACGTCGAGCAGATAGGCGAGAACCGAGAACAGAGTCTCGGTAGCGATATTGTTTTGCTGCTGCGAGTAGTCGAGGAACGGCTCGGGAAAGATGCCGTCCCGGATGACGTCGCGGCTCAGGATGTTGCCGCCACCGCGCGCCATCAGGGCATGCGCCAGTGTCGTTTTGCCGACACCCGGCAGCCCGACCAACAGGGTGACGCGAGGGATTGGTCCATGTTCCGCGGCTTGCATGATCAGAGGGCTCTCTTCTCGGCACCAAACAGACGGATTCGCTCCTCAACGGCGGCTTGCGCCAACTCGCGGCCACGCGCCATGGGCACGCGGGTGTCGACGATCGGATTGTCGGACCGATAGGCCTCCATCAGCGCGGTGCGGAAACCGCCTTTCACCGCCGAGTCGATGTTGACCTTGGCCACGCCGGCTGCGACGATCTCGCGCACCACTTCCGGCGGGACGGACGTGCCGCCATGCAGCACGAGCGGAATGCCCACCGCCGCCGACAGTCGCTTGGTCAGGTCGACGTCGATCGGCGCGCCAGTGCCGAGAACGCCGGGCGTGTTGCCGATAGACACCGCAAGATAGTCGACATTGGTGTCGTGGACGAAAGCGACGGCTTCATCGACGGTGGTCTTGACCTCGATGATCTCGCCGCCCTCTTCGGCCAGCGTCTCGCCAATCTGAGCCTCGACGCCGACGCCGTACCGGTGCGCCAGCGCCACGACTTTGCGCACCAGCTCGACGTTTTCGTCGTACTTGGCGCTTGAGGCGTCGATCATTACCGAATCGAAGCCGGCCTCGATGCAGTCCCGCACTGCCTCGTAGTTGGCGCCATGGTCGAGATGCAGGATCAGCGGCACCGCGCAGCGACGGCGGGCCACTTCCGCCATGGCCACGAAGTAGTCGAGCCCGACATGGCGCATTCCGCCCATGGTCATCGACAGCATCAGCGGTGCCGACAGCTTGGCGGCGGCATCGGCGATGGCCTGAATCGCCTCGAGATGGTGGGCATTGAACATGCCGAGCGCCCAACCCTCCCTGTACGCGAGGTTGATCCAGTAGGTGGCGCTATGTCTGATCATGATTGCTCCATGGCGAGATAATCGGCTCCGAGTAGATTGGGTTCGGTCGCAGGCGACAGAACGACCTCCGGGAGTCGGGCTGCGGGAAAGGCAAACTGGCTAATGGCGGCGACGAGCGGGTCGAGAGCGAACCACGGCTGATTGAGGGCGCCGCCGGACAGGATCACCGTCTGCGGTTCGAAGAACGTCACGGCGGCGCCGATCGCCTGGGCCAAGTGTTCAATCGGCTTGGGCGGGGGCGTTGGGTCGGATTGGGCGAGGCCGGAAGCGACGGTGCAAAGGCAGCCGCTGTGGCCGCAGTGGCAGGGTGCTCCGTCCCGCTGCAGGATTAGGTGACCAAGGGCATTGGCGCCACCGGCGGCGCCGCGCCAAACCTTGCCGTCGAGGATGACGGCATGCCCGACGCCGGTCCCGACACTGATGTAGAGCGCTGAGGAGAGGCCGCGGGCGGCACCGGCGCGAACTTCATAGAAGGCACCACAGAACACATCGGTTTCGATCGCCACCGGTTGGTGGAAGGCATCGTGCAGGATCGAGCCGAGCGGCACGCCGGCCCATCCGAGGTTTTCCGAGCCTCTGAGGCAACCGCCATCGACGACGACGGCGGCGACCGAGACGCCGATGGCCGTTGGCGTTACCTGCCACCTCCTGATTAGTTCGTGCAGGCGTGCGACGAGATGCTGCGGCGAGAAGCCAAGTTGGCACCGTTCGCGATGCAGGTGCGTCCAGGCCGCTGTACCGTCGCGGGCGCCGACGCGCAGGTTGGTGCCGCCAAGATCGATCGCCAGTCTCATTTCACGCCTGACGCCACCGCGCCCTCCACGAAATAGCGTTGCAACATCAGGAAGAAGACGGCGGTCGGCAGTGCGCCGAACACGGACACGGCCATCACTTCCCCGTATTTCGTATCGAAGCCTGCCTGGAAGGCCGCCATGCCGAGCGGCAGCGTGCGCATCAGATCGTCGGAGGTGACGATCAACGGCCAGAGATAGCTGTTCCAGGCAAGATTGAAGGTGAGGACCGCCACGACGACCGCCGATGGCAGCACCATCGGCAACACCACCAGACGCAAGATCTTGAGCTCGCTTGCGCCGTCGATGCGGGCCGCCTCGATATAGGCGTCGGGGATAGAGATGATTGCCTGGCGGAAGATGAAGATGCCGACGACGTTGAAGGCGGTCGGCAGGATCAACCCTGCATAGGTATTGGTCCAGCCGAAGGCGTGCACCTCAAGGAACAGCGGGATGACGATCGCCTCGAGCGGGATCATCACCGAAATCAACACCACCAGCCAGAACAGCGGCGCCAGACGATAGCGGAACTTGGCGAAGCTGTAGCCGGCGAGCACTCCAAGCACGACGGTGATGATTACCGAAACGCTGGCGGCAGCCACCGAATTCAACAGATAGATGAAGAACGGCCGTTCGCCAAAGGCGGAGAGGTAATTGCCGAACCCGCGGCTTCCGAGGTGAAATGTCGAGGTGGTGAAGATCTCGCCGCTGCTCTTCAGCGATGCCGATAGCATCCATGCGACCGGATACAGCGTCAGGAACGTGGCGAAGGCAAGCAACGACCATGCGGCGAGGCGGTGGAACAGTCGCTCAGTCATGGCGATCCCTCATTAGCCAGATCTGCAGGAGGCTAATCGCGAATATCCCGATGAACAGGACAACCGAATACGTGCTGGCCCGACCCATGTCGAGATATGAGAAGGACGTCTTGTAGATGAGCAGCGTCATGATCTGCGTCGCCGAGGCGGGACCACCATCGGTGACGATCTGCTGGAAGGCGAAGGTCTTGAGGCCATTCACCGTCGACAGAACCAAGACGAGTGCGATGGTCGGGCGCATGGCGGGCAGTGTCACGAAACGCAGCACCTGCAGTCCGCTGGCCCCGTCGATGGCGGCTGCCTCATAATAGTCCTTGGGGATCGACAGAAAGCCGGCCAGGAAGATGATCATGTAGTAGCTCGTGGCATGCCACCAGCTCATGATGACCAGCGCCCAGGGCGCGTAGGCGCCGTAGGTCAGCCACGGGAGGGGGTCGAAGCCGAGGCCGCGTAGCGTTGCGTTGATCGGGCCCGGGAAGTTGAACATCAGCTTCCAGACCAGGGCCACCGACACGATCGGCAGCACCGACGGGATAAACAGCAGCGTTTGCCAGTACGGCCGCGATAGCTGCACCCGCGTCAGCGCCCAAGCGATGGCAAACGACAGCAGCAACACCGGCCCGATCGTGTACGCGACGTAGAAGATCGTGATCCTGGCCGAGGCCAGAAAGGCGCGGTCGGAGGCGAGGTTGGCGAAATGCTTGAAGCCAACAAAGACCGGATCTGACAGGAGATCGTAGTCGTGCAGGCTGATGTAGAAGGAAAAGAGGATCGGATAGAGTTGGAACAGCATGATGTAGACGAGTGCGGGCACGGCGAAGGCAATCCCCCACCCCGCGACACCCAGGCGAGCGTTGAACCCGATCCTCATGATTGACCTCAGCGCTGACGGATACTGTTGATATCGGCAGCGGCCTGATCAAGTGCCTGCTTCACCGGCACACCCTGGGCAAACTGCTCGATGGCATTCTTGATGGCCGTGCCTTCCTCACTCCAGGTCGGTGACCGCCAGACGAACGAGCCGTGCTTCTGCCCTTCTGCGAAGATGGCCGAACCGCGCGTTTCCTTGGCGACTTTGGTGTCGGCCCAGCCGGTCCGGCCGGTAACGTAGCCGGTGGTGGCGAGGTAGCCGTCGCTGTCGGTGGTGAGGAAGCTCAGGAACTGGAAGGCTTCCTTCTTGTGCTTGGAGCCTGCGGTGACGGCGAGCGCATAGGAGTTGAGCAACGTCTTCGGGTTGGCTGGATCGAACTGCGGAAGCGGTGCCACCACATACTCGGCCTTGACCGCGTCGGAATACAGCGGCGGCGCCCAGATGCCGGCGATGGCCATCGACTGCCGGCCTTCGCTGAAGTCCTGCAGCGCGTTGACCGGATTCACCGTGGCCAACTCCGGTCCACCGAGCTTCTTGTCGATCAACACCTTCCACGTCTCGCTGAACGCCTTGACGCAGGCGTCGGAGTTGATGGCGGCCTTGCCACTGGCGTCGACTACTTCGCAGCCATATTGCGTCAGGATCGGCCAATACTGCTGGGCATACCAGTAGGGGTCGAGGTTCCAGACCCAGTTGAAGCCAACGCGCGAATTATCTGGCTTCTGCAGCTTGGACGCGAGGCTGAACAGGTCGTTCCAGGACTTAGGCCAGGTGGCCGGATCGGTGGCGTCGAGGCCAATTTCCTTGAAGTGTGCCTTGTTGATGAACAGGGCGAGCGTGTTGAACTCTTCGGGCACGCCCAGGATCTTGCCGTCGATGGTGAGGCCGGACAGCGCTTTCGGTTGATAGAGTGCCTCGAGCGCGGCGGCGGACTTGACGCCGAAGGCGCTCAGATCGACCTCGGCGAGGATGCCGCGCTTGCCGTACTGCGGGAACAGATAGTCGAGCACGTTGACGATGTCAGGCGCGTTGCCGGCGGCGATCGCCGACAACAGCTTGACCTCGTAGTCGCCATGCGGGTCGTCGTGCAGCCTGATGGTGATGTCGGGATGCTGGGCGGTAAATTCGGCGGCCTTCTTCTCGATAAAGGTGCGGGCCGGCGGATAGGTGTGGTGCCAGAACGTCAACTCGACAGCGAAGGCGGTGCTGGCTGCCGCGATCAGCGCTGCGGCCGATAGCACGCCCGAGCAAATGGCACTTCGGATCTTCAGCATATGGTCCTCCCATTTATCGACGAAATCCTCATTTCGCCGTCGACGGGCGTTCTAGCATGAACATAGTTGTTTCTTAAATGGCATATGCATGATAAATTTGAAACATCGCGTTTCATTTTTTGAGGGAAACTGAAGCAAATGGCCGACCATCTTGCGCAGTCGCTGTTGCACCGTATCTCTCGGATGCGCTTTTCCGCCGCGCAGAAGCGCGTCGTCGAACTGCTGCTCAGCATCGCAGAATACGATGTCGCGGGCCTCTCCTCGGCCGAGATCGTCAGCCGGTCCGACGCCAGCCGGTCAACCGTCGACCGGCTTTGCAAGCGGCTCGGCTATTCGGGCCTCAAGGATCTCCGACGCGCCCTGATGCACGAAACTCGCAGCATGCAGGATCCGGTCTCGAGCGGCGGCGTCCGATCGGAGCCGATCGTCGCGTCCGACACCTTCAACGAAATCGCCTACAAGGTGTTCCACAGCGCCTCGGTGCGGGCATTGCGCTTCGCCGATCTGCTCACCCAGTCGACGGATCTCGAGCGCATGGTCAACGCCATCCGCGATGCCCGTTCGGTCCAGGTGTTCGGCGTCGGAGCGTCGGCGGTCGTGGCGCTCGACCTGCACCAGCGCCTGCTGCGCCTCGGCATCCGCATCAACTTCTCCGAAGACCATCACAACCAGTTGGCAGCCGCGTCGGTGATGGAGCCTGGTGATCTGGCGGTGGCCATTTCCTACTCGGGCCGCACACGCTTGACCGTTCACGCCGCCGAACGGGCCAAGGAGTTCGGCGCCACCGTAGCGGCGGTCATCGGTGTCGCCGGATCGCCCCTGCAGGACATCGCTGACATCCCGGTCCTAACCCCGCCCGGCATCAACCTGTTTGGCGCCAACGCCGTCATGACTAGAGTGCTTGAGCTGATGTTCAATGAGGTGATCTTCCACTGCCTGGCCTTTGGCAATCCGAAGATGATGGACCGCGTATCGCGAGTGGAAACCGATCTGAGTGACGAAAGGCTGTAGATTTGGGCCGGACCGTCGTTGCCGCGTCGGACGGTCGCGATCAGGTCGAGCGAGTTCTTCGCCAACCTGCCAAGGGACGTATCCGTCCTACGACCATCGAGGCCATTAAGCGTTTAGGCTAGTGGTCCGACTCCGACATTTGCATCCCACTTGCCGCGCTCTTACGCATATGTCGGAGTCTCAGAACCACCAGCAACTCATTGAGTCTAGCGTCAGCGGGAGACCCCCGGCTTTGTCGGGGTAGCAGTAACAGTTTGACGTTTCCGGGCGCCCACCAATGAAAATCCAATCGTGAGCCAGCCAAGACACGAAAGGAAACTCGCTGATGGACGAGTATGAGAGCCTAAGTCACAGCGTATGGGACTGCAAATACCACGTGGTGTTCATCCCGAAATGTCGACGCAAGTTGCTTTATCTGGAGTTGCGGCAACATTTGGGGGCGGTGTTCAAGCGGCTTGCCGCGCAGCGGGAAAGCCGGGTGGAGGAAGGGCATCTGATGTCGGACCACGTGCACATGTTGCTGTCGGTTCCTCCCAAATACGCGGTGTCGCAGGTGGTTGGATACATAAAAGGCAAGAGTGCCATCCACTTGGCGCGAACCTGCGGCGAGCGGAAACGGAATTTCGTCGGCCAGCACTTCTGGGCACGAGGCTATTTCGTCTCGACTGTAGGGCGGGACGAAACAGCCATCCGGGACTACATTCGCAACCAGGAGAAGGAAGACCAGCGGATGGACCAGCTTCAACTCTGGCGATAACAGCCACCTTTAGGTGGCACCAATCATAAAGCCCCCGGCTTTCCCGGGGGATATTTGCATGCCTTGCCACCTCGCGCCAGCTTTGAGCATGACGTCAATGCCGCTGTTCCGCGCTACGTGCGCTTTGCGTCCTTTGCTTGGGACCCTGCGCCTATCGGCGACGCCTGGCCTCGTAGTTCTTAGGGGCGACAGCGGCGAAGCACTTCCAGCGTCCACATAGGCTCCGCGGCGGGACTCCGCGTCCCAAATGACGCTACACAGTCGGTTGCGGAAACAAGAAAAATCCCCTATATTTCAATCATAAATCCTGAGGTGGTCCGTCACCCACCCTCTCCGCCGGGCTCGGCGAATTGCACCCAGTTGCACGGAATTTGCTGGCCAAGGCGCGCTCGGGAGCCAAACCGGACAGCTATGTATTAGCGTGCCTAGCCGGGCCGGCTGTTCGACCGAATTCCCGACGGCATGGGCGAGGGCGACCGTCATGATCAAACCTCCAATGGTGGCTGGTTGGTCAATTCGCTGCCTCTTGGCGCCCGGTTTTTCGGTCTGGTTCGGCAGCGTTCTCGCCGTCAGTCTGCTCTCCCCAGCGCCGTGCAGGCTTGACCCGACTCGCTTATTGCGCGAATCATAATCACTGATTCGCATT
>JARLJB010000332.1 GCA_031291415.1 Telmatospirillum sp. | reverse complement strand
GATGACTCGCTGGTCGACATCCTGGCCGCGCAGGCTGTCGCTTATGTCCCGTTCTTTCCATTGGGTGGGTTCAGCCCGATCCAGTCGGATGCCCTTTCGGCGATAGCGGCTGAAGTCGGGGCAAGTGCGATGCAGGTGGCGTTGGCCTGGCTGCTGGCGCGCTCTCCCAATCTCCTGCTCATTCCGGGCACGTCAAGCACGGCGCATCTGAACGAAAATCTGGCTGCGGCGGAATTGATCCTTCCCGCAGCCATCCGGGCGCGGCTTGATGATATCGTCACGCCATAACTGCAAAGCGGCCAAGATCTCCAATCGCTTTATCCATTTCTGCCGTTCAGGCTTTATCCTTGTTATATGAATGTTGGGCAGGTTCCGATGCGTGGCGAAGACGAGGCAAACGGCCGCAATCGGGACGCGACCGGACCACTCAGAGAAGATCAACCGGGTGGCCATCCCGATTATGCCGCCTTCGCGACGGCACCTGTACCCGCCATGTGGCGGGCCGCCCTGTTTCACGGCCCACTCCGGTGCAATGGCGCGCTGGGCGGGATGGCGCCATTTGACACGGGGCCGGATCGGCGCAGGGAGATGACGGTCCAGACCCTGCTCGCCTCGCCAACCGGCGATTTGATCTGATTTTTCGATCGAAACAAACTGAAACGACCGTTGGTCTTGATGGGTATGCCCCTCCATCTTGCGCCAGACAACGGAGGTTATCGGAATGTATTTTTCAAAAATCATGGTCATTTCCATCGCGACTATGGCGGCACTGTCCATCATCCCGCCAGTAAATGCCGCGACCAATCCGCCGGCTGCACTTCGCTTCGCGGATTTGGAATTCGGCATGCCAAGCGACCCCATACTGTCGTCTTCGACGCCAAACTGGCAAGAGGAGCACACCCCACCTGCGGATTTGGAATATGCCGTCATGGAGTTGCGCGCGTTCGTGCCGATCGGGCTGTCGGCCGACGAAGCGCGCAAGCGACTGAAGGCTGCGGGGTGTCACTTCACCACCACCGATCAGTCGACGATCGATTGCCGTTATAACGATGTGCAAACGCCCGACAGCGAATATATCGACTCTGTGGTCTGGAAAGTCAGCGTCCCGCTCGTG
>JARLJB010000331.1 GCA_031291415.1 Telmatospirillum sp. | reverse complement strand
ACGGGAGCCGTACTGAGGGACGGGTTCTTAACCCCAAACGCCTTCGGTCTCCGTGCCGCCGAACGCGGGGGGATGGCCATCCCCCCGCGTTCATCCTTACGGACAGACATTCTTACCAAATTTTCAAGACACGAATCGCCGAGCGGACCGTCTTCGCCTCCGGCTTCGGCGGGCTCAAACGCCGCTCGGGCTCTAAGGCAGGTTTCAGTTAAGATGAAACGTGCCATTTAGTTCAGAGATGAAACCTTGGAATGACGGGAGCGGACGGATGCGTCTTCTGCTGATCGAAGACAATGATCGGCTGGCCGGGTTCATTGCCGCCGGATTAGGCAAGGCGGGGTTTGCCGTCGATCAGGTCGCCACGGCGGCGGACGGCGAAGCGGCCCTTCGGAGCATGCGCTATGAGGTGGTTATTCTCGATCTCGGATTGCCCGATGCCGATGGACTGACGGTCCTGGCGGCGCTTCGGGGCCGCGGCGACAGTACCTCGGTAATCGTGTTGACGGCCAGGGACGGGGTCGGCGACCGCGTGGCTGGTCTCAATCAAGGGGCGGACGACTATCTGCTGAAGCCCTTTGCCATGGAGGAATTGATTGCCCGCGTGCGTGTCCAATTGCGGCGTCCCGGCGGCAACTTGGGTTTGTGTCTGACCCAGGGAAATCTCTTGTTCGATACTGTTGCCCGGCAAACGCGGGTCGCCGGTCAGCCGTTGGTTCTGACGCGCCGCGAGTTGGATGCTCTCGAGGTGCTGATGCGTAGGGCCGGACGCGTGGTTTCCAAGGTCGCGATCGAGGAGGCGATTTACGCGTTCGGCGAGGAACTCGAGTCCAATGCCATCGAGGTATTGATCCACCGGCTGCGCAAGCGCCTGCAATCGGCTGGCGCCGACGTGGTCATCCAAACATTGCGCGGGGTCGGCTATCTGCTCGCCGACAAGACACCATGACAGTACCCTTGCCGTCTTCGCTTCTGGGACGGATCGCCGTTGGCTTGATCGTGGTCAGTCTGGTGGCCGTGGCGACGGCCGCAGCTTTGTTGTACCTCGAATTCGAGAACACGGACAATGGCTTGCGCCAGCGCACGCTGCACAGCCAAGCGCAGATGATCGGCCGTTTCGTCGCCACAGCGACGGATTTACGGAGGCTGCCCGCCGAACTCGATACGGCGCTCAAGGACAGTGGCAGTCGTTTCATCGTGCTCGATGAGGCGGGGCACCGGCTCGCCTCTTCTGAAGAGGTCGTCGCCCCGTTTCACGCGATCGAGCCGGAGTCGGGCGGACGCTCGGAATATTTCGTGCTGACCAGACCCAGCGGCGGTGACTTGTTCGGGGTGAGCGAACGGGTTCGGGTGGGCGAGCGAAGTGTTTGGATCCAAGTGGTTTCGCAAGACGAGGAGGTGCATCTCGACACGGTCGTCGGAGAATTCGTCGATCACCTCGGCTGGATCTGGATTCCCTTCGTGCTGGTGCTGCTGGCGGTCAATCTGGCTATCATCCACCGGGGCCTCCGGCCGTTGCGTGCCGTTTCTGCCTGTGCCGCGGCGATCGGTCCCGGTACGACGTCGGTCCGGTTGCCGACCGAGGCGTTGCCGCGCGAGGTCCTGCCGCTGGTCATGGCGGTCAACCGGGCCTTCGACCGGTTGGAGGAAGGGTATCGGCAGCAGCAGGAATTCATGATCGACGCGGCCCATGAGTTGAGAACGCCGCTGGCCGTTCTCTGCGCCCATCTGGCGACGATCGAGGATCGCAAGGTTGCCGAGCCCCTGTCGCAGGACGCCGGGGCTATGGTCCGCCTGGTCAATCAGCTTCTGGATATGGCCCGCGTCGGCACTTTGACGCTGGAACCGGCCGATATCGCCGATCTTCACCTTGTGGCCGTCGATGTCGCGACGCTATTGGCGCCTTTTGCCGTGGCCCGGCAACGGTCCATCGAGGTTGTCGGCGGCGAGACGGCGGTGCCCGTCGTCGGATTGCCCGACAGCCTGTTCCGCGCCGTCCGTAATCTGGTCGAAAACGCTCTTGCCCACACGCCCCCGGGGACGACCGTCACCATTTCGCTCAGCGATGAGCCATCGGTTTCGGTGTCCGATCACGGCCCCGGTATTCCCGAATCCCGGCGCAAGGCGATCTTTCAGCGATATTGGCGGGGCGATCGCGACCGTGGCGGCGGTGTCGGCCTGGGCCTGGCGATCGTCGCCCGAACCGTCGCGCTGCATGGCGGGCATATCGAGGTTGGCGATGTCGATGGCGGAGGAGCGAGGATTACTCTTCATTTTCCCAAGGCCGGGCACACTCGGTGACGCTTTGAAACCCGGTTCGTCAAGGGTTGCCTCGGTGACTGACCGGTGTGTCCCGGCTGTCCGCAAGGGCGCCAACGATTTTCTACTCATGACGGCAGATTCCCGATATAACCCGGCCCGAGCCGCTTTTCCCATGGGACTGGACAAGGTGCGCTGTTCCGGCGGCGCGAGGGAACGATGATCAAAAACAGGATTCCACTCCGTCTGGCCCTCGGTTTGACCCTTGCGATTCTTCTCGACACTGTGGTGCAGATCTTCTGGAAATCGGCGGTGCTGTCTCTCGATACGGATCTGTCGCCGATGGCAACGGTGGCGATGGTCTTTCGTCAGCCGGCTTTCCTTATGGTCGCGCTATTGCTCGCCTGCCAATTGTTCAATTGGATGAAGGTGCTGGAACACGCCGACCTCAGCTACGCCCAGCCGATCACCTCGCTCAGCTATGTGACGGTCTGTCTTGGTTCGGCCATTTACCTCAAGGAAACCGTCGATCTTCTGCAGTTGGTCGGAATCGGCTTCATTCTGACCGGTGTCTGGTTCGTCAGCCGAACCGACCATGTCTCATCTCCGCCGGGCGAGGCCGGCCGATGACCGCCGCCCTCGTCGGTGTCTTGCTGGTCGTTCTCTGCACGATGATCGAGGGATTCGCCCAGATCTTTCTCAAGAAATCGTCGGCGGTTTGCGATCGGCGGAGATTGTGGGCGGTGATCGGCATAGCGCTGTTCGTCATCGAGGCGCTGGTCTATACGGTCGCTTTGCAATTCCTCGACGTCAGTACCGCCTATCCCATCGGCAGTCTCAGTTTCGTCGCGGTGACCGTGTTGTCGCGCTGGATGTTGGGTGAGACGGTCACCAGGACCCGTTGGGTCGGTGTCGGATTGATCATCGTCGGCGCTGGTTTGGTGGTGGCCCACGTATGATGGCCGATCTGCTGTCCGTCGCTTTCGTCGCCACGGTCGACGAGGTCCCCGAGGAGCTTTGGCCGGCCTGCTTCCCCCCGCATCTGGAAGGAAAGTGGTGGTACCAAAGCCTGGAGTCGTGCGGGATTGAAGAGCAGTTCACTTTTCTCTACGCAGTGATCCGGCAGGGCGAGCGGCCGGTCGGCCTGGCCCCCGTCTTCCTGATGAATGTGCCGATCGATCTGGTTTTGCCACCGGCCCTGCTGCCGGTGTTTCGGCTGGCTGGGCATGTCTTTCCGTCGGCGCTCTATCAGCGGACTCTTTTCGTCGGTTCTCCTTGTGCCGACGAAGGAACGGTGGGGACAATCGATGGCATCGACCGCCGTGCGGCTCTGCTATGCCTGGCCGAGGGGCTGGCCGCCAAAGCCAAGGATCTGCGCGCGTCGATGATGGTCTGGAAGGACTTCCGCAGTTCCGAGCAGGATGATTTCGATTGGCTTTCCCGGCGTGTCGGCTTGTTTCCCATGGTGAGCTTCCCCGGTACCGAGGTCCTGCTGCCATCGGCCAGCAAGGCTGACTATTTTGCCGCCATGAAGGCTTCTCGGCGCCATATCCTGAAGAAGAAGCTGAAACGCAGTGCCGCCGCGGTGGACATCGTGGTCGAGGTGGTCGAGCGGCCGGCCCCCGCTGTGCTCGATGAAATTTTCGGGCTGTTCTGGCAGACTTACGAAAAGGCGACGACCAAATTCGAGCGGCTCAATCGCCCCTTCTTCGACATTTTGGCTGGGAAGCCGGTCAGCCGTTTCGTCATCCTGCGGGAACGGGCCAGCGGCGCGATGATCGCCTTCATGCTGTGTTTCGCCCTCGACGGACGCATGATCAATAAATTCATCGGCATCGATTACCAACGTCCGAAGGAATGGCTGCTTTATTTCCGACTGTGGGAGGCCGCCTTGGATTGGGCTCTGTCGCAAGGCTTCCGCAGCATCCAGAGCGGCCAGACCGGCTACGCGCCGAAAATCGAAATGGGCCACAGGCTGGTCCCTTTGACCAACTATTGCCGGCATCGCAATCCTCTGGTGCACCGTCTCTATAAGACGATCGCCCGGACCATCGGCTGGCAGACCCTGGACAGCGATCTGGCGAGATTCCTGACCGCCCATCCCGAGACCGCGCCCACCGTGGGGCCGGGCACCGGCAACTGAACGGCCGGCGTCGATGTTTACAGATGTATCCAAATAGGATACAGTCCGCTTCTGTCGATGATGAAGCGGAGGTGTGGCGATGGCTGTTCGCGCAAGACCTTGGATTTGCGCCAGTCTTGCCTTGTTGGTGGTTTTCCTTGCGGCCTGCGACAATCCCCCTCCTGCGCGTCCCGAGAAGAAACTGCCGATTCCCAAAGGGGAGAGTACGCTTGACGACCTGATCAAGCGGTCGCAGGCCAAGCCGGTGGCGCCTCCGGAGCCGGCGCGTCTTGTCGTCGAGCCGAATTCCACTGCTTTTCCGTCCCTGTTCGTCGGTGAGACGGCGTCCCGGCAAATCCAACTGTCGAACGCTGGCGGCGAGGCGGCGAACCTTCTCCAGATCCATGTGGCAGGTCAGCCCCAGGCCTTTCTGGTTGGCGGAAGCTGCGTATCCGGATTGGAACTGCGCGGTCAATCCGGATGTACCGTGACCGTGACCTTTCGGCCGCAGCACGAGGGGGGCGTCGACGGCGAGCTGGTTATTGCCCACACGGCGGCGGGCGGGCCGTTGTTCGTGTCATTGACCGGAACCGCCAAAGCGCGCCAGGCCGTAGCTGCGGCCGTACCCGTCGCGGCCAATGCCCAGGCGTCCCTTGAATTTGCGAGATCGCGGCAGGACGGCGGTTTGTCGGTCGAGACGGAAACGGCGGTCGCCGCTGACCGGCGCCCGGGCAGCGACACCGATTACAGCGAGGCCGGCCTCAAAGGCATCGTTTCAACCTTTCCCGTCGATCGCACCTTGGTGATCACCGCCGATCGCTATATCCCGGCGGTTCTTGAAAACACCATCAACAGCCAGCTTCCCGGTCGCGCCATAGCCGTGGTCGAGCGCAACGTTTACGGCGAGCAGGGACGAACGGTCCTGATTCCGGCGGGGTCGCGGGTGATTGGGCAATATCGATCGCTGGGCCGTTACGGCGAGGCGCGTCTCGACATCAACTGGACCCGCATCTTGCGACCCGACGGCGTCAACATCAATATCGACGACAGGGGCGCCGACGTGATGGGACGGGCCGGTTTGCCGGGCGATCTCGATACCCGCTTCTTTGAAAAATACGGCAGCTCGCTGATGACCAGCGCGATCGCAGCCGCCGGCGAATGGGCGCTCAATGGCAACAGCACGGCTGTTACCAGCCCTCTGGGCGGAACCAGTCAAACGCTGAGCGGCCGGGCCCGGGCGGCCAATCGCATGGGCAACGATCTCGATCAACTGGGACAGCGCATGGTCCAGGAGAACGTCGACATCCGCCCGGTTCTGACGGTGCCGCAAGGGACAAGGCTCGATATCATTCCGAACGAGGACATCTGGCTGCGCGATCCCAACCGCTTGCAGGCGGTGACGCCTCCCAAAGGGGGGATGGTCAAGGCGGCGATGTCCAACAACGATCTGTTGATGCAGATGGCTCCCGGTCTGGTCGACATGGTTGCGCAAAATCCGGGACTCCAGCGGGTCGCGCCGCAGACGGCGCAGCAGATCATGCAGTCCTATGTGTTGCAGCAGCTTCGCGAGAACGGGGGTGCCCAGTCGTCCTACAGCGGCAACGCCAATGGCCCGGCCACCGGAAACACGGGCGGAACGACCGGTGTGGCGGGCGGTTCGGCAACGGCTGGGCGTCAATGAATCCATTGCTGGAGGACACCCTGCGGCGGTTGGCAGTGCATTATGCCGGCCCCGACGTCGAAGAGGTGGCGATGAACCGGCCCGGCGAAGTGTGGGTCAAGATGGCTGGCGGTGGTTGGCAGTCCCGCCGCGATCCCGCCTTGACCGAAGAATATGTGCTGATGCTCTGCCAACAATTGGCGAACGTCAGCGGCCAGATCTTTCATCGCCGGCGCATGCCGTTGCTCTACACGACACTTCCTGAAGGTCATCGATTTACCGCGGTGGTCGGTCCCAATGTTCGCTACGAGATGGGCGACACGCAAGGAGTGGCTCTCAATATCCGGGTCTTCAACCCCGATCGGCGGATCACGCTTGATCGGTACGGATTGAAGGAAAAATCCGCTCTCGCCGAGGCTCCGCTAATCCATGGCCAGGAACGCTATGACGACTCGCCGCTTGAAGACCTGTTGGCGGCCGTGCGCAATCGGGAAGCCATTCTGATTTCCGGGGCGACGTCGACCGGCAAGACGACGTTTCTCAACGCTATCATGGACTATTTGCCGTCCGAGTCTCGCGTTCTGACGGTCGAGGACGCGCGCGAGGTCATCGTTCCCCATGACAACCGGGTCCATCTCGTGGTGTCGCGGACCGAGACCACCAACGGCATCGATTTCATGCGAGTCGTCGATGCCGTGGTGCGCATGACGCCCGACGTCATCGTCTGCGGCGAAATCGGCATCGCCAATGCTCCCGGCGTCTTTCGGCTGATGACGACCGGGCATACCAATTTTATGGCGACCATCCATGCCAATAGTCCGGAGGCGGCACTTCGCGCCTTCTATCAGAATCTGGCGCAGACCAATCCGGGGATCGATGCGCAGGCGGCGATCGATATCGTCGGTACCGCCTTCGGGCGGATCGTGCAGATCGACCGGCATGGAGCAAGGCGCGTCGTAACCGCCATCGATATACCGAGGATGCTGAGGAACGCCCTGGAGGACGCCGAGGTTTGATGTCCACCGATTGGCAGTGGAGGGGGGCGCATGGACAGTGAAGTCGGCAAGGCCGTTCGCTGGCAATTGGTGAGCGTGACCGTAGCGCTTGTCGTTCTGGTGGTGGGGTCGCCCTTGATGCTGCCGCTTTCCTACCTGTCCGAGCGCGGCGTCAGCCTCGACACGATCGGTTGGGTCAACGGTTATTTCTCGACATTGCTGCCGCACTGGGACTATTGGCTCTCGGTCTACGGAGACTGGCTGCAGCACGCCGTTTCCGCAAGGCATGCTCCTGTATTCGTGGTGGCGCTGCCGGCTTTGGCCGTCGTGGTGCTCGGCATCGGATTGGGGCTCAATCCGCATTCGATGGTTCCCGCCATTCATGGCGCGGCCCGGTGGGCCAGATCGAACGATATCAAACGCATGGGGTTGCTGGGCGGTTTCATCGTCGTGCTTGGAACCTGGCGCCATCGATGGTTGAAGCTTCCCGAGACCCTTTCCGTGTTGTGCATCGCCCCGCCGGGAACCGGCAAGACGGCAGCGGTGGTCGTGCCGTCCATTCTGACCTGCGATGGGGCATCGATGGTCATCAACGACGTCAAGCCGGAGTTGCACGCCATCACGTCGGGATTCCGCCAGTCTCTCGGGCCGGTCATTCGTCTGGAATGGGCGGCCGAGGACGACCCGGCCGGTGGAGCTCCTCATCCGCGGTGGAATCCCCTATCGCCCAAGTCAACCCCTGCCTCGGGACCACAACGGGATCTTTTCATCGACCGCCTGGCGGCGATTCTCATTCCCGATCCGCAGGGCAACGCCGACCCGCATTGGAGCAAGAAAGGACGGGCGGCCCTTACCGGCCTTGTCCATTTTATCCTGTCCAAATGCGAGGCGGGCAACCATGCCGGCCTGCCCGAAATCTGGTGGGGGGCCGAGCCCAGCTTCGCGATGCTGCTCGATTGGATCACCGAGGCATCGTTCACCGCCGGTGAAGAGGTCGAACGGTTACGTGAAAGCGACCCCAATGCGGCCCTGATGGCTGATCCCATTCGCAACTTTCTGATGGCCGCCGTTGCGGAAGCCCGGGCCGGCGGATATGCGCACCGCGCGGTGATGGAGCTGACCCAATTGGCCAATACGCCGGATCGGGAAAGAGGGTCGATTCTTTCGACGGTGGATGCCGGACTTGCGGTTTTCAAGAATTCCGCAGTCAGGCAACGCACCTCGGTATCCGACTTCGCATTTTCCGATCTTCGGGGCATGCCCGACCCGAGAAGTCGCAAGATGCGGCCGGTGACTGTGTATCTCTGCGTCAATCAGCAGGATGCCCGTGCCCTGGGTGTTGTTACGGGTCTGTTCATTGAAGCTCTGTCGGCTTATCTGATCGCCCATCCACCAGGGGAAGCAGATGGGATTGGCGGCAAGGTTGGTCCCTATCCCGTTCTTTTCGTCCTCGATGAGTTTCCTCAGATGCCGAAGGTGCAGGCTTTGATCGACGGTCCGGCGGTTGGCCGCGGGCAGAAGCTGTCTTATCTGCTGATCGGTCAGGACTTTGCTCAGATTGAGGAAAAGTACGGAAAGACCGGGTTGGAAACGCTTTTGTCGACGACGGCCGCGAAGATCGTCCTGCCGTTGAACAACGAAGCTGTGGCGAAGCGCTTTTCCGACATGGTGGGAAATCGAACGGTCGAAGGACAGACGCGGAGCCGAACCTACGGTTTTTCGAAGCAGGCCAATCCCTTTGCCGTCAATATCAACAAGAGTCTGTCGGGTGTGGCTCTCATTCATCCCGCGGATTTCATGTCGATGCCGGTCGGCACGCATGTTCTGCTGATGCAGAAATTCTCCAACCGTCCCATTCGTGCCGAGACGCCGTTCTATTTCAAGGATCACCGTCTGCGTCGACGAGCCTGGGATCCCAGGACAGGGAAAGGGCCGCGACCGGCGCCGGTCGCGCTTCCCTGGCCGGTTGCCGAAGCCTCTGAGCCGCAGTCGAAGAAGATCAGCAATCGGCCATTCGGCGCGGGGAATATCTCGTGATGATTCTCTCTCCTGCCGGCGATGTTCTGCGCGCGCTGGTCGTCTTTACGCCCGTCTGTCTTGTCGGGGTGCTGGCCGCCGAAGCAGCAAGATGGCTGGATCAACGACTCGACCGGATTCTCGATCTGGGAGTGCTGGCCGTGATCGGAGACGCTGGTATGACCCGGATGCAGGCGGGGCATCGGTTCTCCTTCGATGCGGCCATCGTTGCTGTCGTCCTCGTCGCGGCTCTATGCTCCGGGGCATCTCCGATGCGGATGACGTCGGCGGCGCTTTTCGCTGGCGGATTGTCCGTTTGCGCCTGGATCGACTGGCGCCATCACATTCTTCCCGACCTCGTGGTATTTCCGCTTCTGGCCTTGGGACTTTGTCTCGACGCCGCGTGCCATCCGTTTGTTGACGCGATGTCGGGGCTGTCGGGCGGGATCATCGGTGCCGGCACTGTTGGATTTATCCGGTTCCTTGGACGGTGGCACAAAGGCTGTATGGGAACTGGAGACCTCAAGTTCCTGACGATGATCGGCGTTTGGACCGGGCCAATCCTGGTTGTCGTCATTTTGTCAGTGGCGTCGCTGATCACCACGGCTGTGTTGCTCGTTCTTTCCAATCGGGACCGATCTCTCCCCTGTTGTTTTGGTCCCGCGTTGGCCGTCGCAACGTTGGGGTGTCTTCTGTGCGAAGGTTCTGTCGTGGCAGGAATACGATATTTTTTAATCTAAAATAAAATACATTTTATATAGATGGGTTTAATTTCCTGTTAGTAACTATCTATAAAGTTGAAACCCGAACATGCCTATGACTTATTTTATATATCTAAGATAATGACTCATTTTGTATCTTTGAAAAAAATAGGAAGTGAGGATGTACGTATGCTTGTTTGTCAATATTCTACTGAAAAATGCCAACTTACCGGTATAATCTAGTTGATAACTAGAGGCGGGCCGTGTTCAGCAAAGGGATGCCTGCGGGGGGTATTCGGTTGAGTGCGGTGTTTGTCTGGTCCAATGGAAATGGAAATTTTTGCTCGTGAGGTCCTGATGGTTGGGGAAAAGGACAGTGTATCGCTGGTTGAGGAATACCGGCGTTTACGGAAAAAAAGCCTTCAAAATCTTTCGTCCGAATCAATCGGCGCCGATTCAGACCATCGGCTTGATGCTATCTATGCCCGGATTGTATCTCGTCCGGTCGTCGATATTCGTGCGGCATTGGAGAAATTATGGTTCGCGCACCATTGTCTGACCGAAGAGGACGATTACAAGGAAGCCACGAATTTGATCTATCAAGTTTGCGTTGCTCTCGAAGGTATGGCCCAAGAGGTCGAGGACGAAGTGAGTGTCGCATGAATGACCTGACATCGCTGTCTTAGGGCAAAGACAGGTCATTCCAGTCGTCGGACGTTGTAATTCAGTCATATTCAGCCATTCGGGTGTTCGACGACGGGGGTGCACCTTTTCAAGGCGACATTCTGATCTGATCGGACAGGGTGACCAGTGAAACGGCCAGGCCGATAGCTCCCGCCAGGGATCGCACCGGTTCGGTGCCGACGATGACCGACAAGGCTATGAACGGCTTTTCGTCGACGCTCTGCCGGAGTGTGACGGCTGTTTCGTTGTCTATGGAATGGCTGATCTCCAATGTCCAGACGGGGCCCTCGGGAGACGACGCGCAAAGGAAGGAAGCCACGGCCTCATTGGCAGAGGCGTTCATTCGCTGGAAACTGAAGCTGTGTGCTTCCATCAACGTCTCGATCGAGGGATCGATCTGCATGGCCAACGCGCGCATGGCTTCTACCGCTGATTGAGCTTGTCCTTCGGTCATTTCGATGCCTTTCTCGCAAGTGCCATGGATGTTGACAAACTGTATCCGAAAACGAGACAATCGCAACCATCGTCGATCAAGGGACGGTGATCGGCTCCAATCGCCGAGAATCGATACAAGGCGATAGTGAGGGATAAGTCGTATGGTCATGGCACAGGAATTGCCGGTTATTGATCACTCCTTGTGGCGTTACTACGAAGACGGCGGCAAGGGATTCGCCGTTCGTCGGGCCGAGCATATGCAAGGAAAGGCGCACCTCGCGCGAATTTCCGAAAAGGAGACACTGCTCATGGCGGTTCGTGCCCTGCGGCGCGAAAGAGTTGGCGGCGCTTCGCCACCTCCGCCGAATCGGCAGGCAGCGCCACAGGGAAAAGATCGCCTGACCGGCGAGAGGGCAAGACAGGCTCTGCTGGGATTGCTGGTCCGCGATCCCGATCATGGCGGGCGTTCGTCTCTGCCAATCGATGAAGCCGCGTTCCGGACCAGAATCGAGGCGATGCCGGTGTCCGACTTGCAGCGAATGGCGGCGTTCCTGTCGTCGGTGCGTGCCGCTGGCGCCGAAACCTCCTCCCGCGATTTTTCCACGGTTGAACAGGATCTGGCCAAGCGGGGAATTGCGCTGCAATTGAGCGCCAAGACCAACAATGTCTATATCGCCGAAAGCGGGGCCAAGGTGGAGGTGAATGCCAACGATAGTGGGGATCAGGGAGCGGCGAGAAACGCCACCCCGCCCAGATCCCAGCGACGCAGTAATTTCAGCTTTGCTTTGGGGCGAATGACGCGGAATTTCATCCTCGGCCATTAGAGTTCGGCCGACCCCGTCCCGGATGAAACACGAGCAGCACCGGCAGGGATGCCGGCGCTACTGACAATTTGTTTTTTTTGGCGGCGTGCGTCACATCTGACGCATGCCGCCCCCGCGGACATTCCGGCCGCGGTCGAGCGTTAGGGGGCCAATCAAGCTGCGGAGGGCGGCCTCGGTGCAGGTCGGTTACTGCGCCCTCTTAAGGGCTGCCTGGGTTTCCGTGGCTTTTTCCTTGGCCTTGTCGAAATTTGTCGTCGCCAAGCCTTCCTGGGCGCTGGTCAGGGCCGTCTGCAGTACTTTCGTCTTATCCGGCGGCGCGTCGGGGATCGCTCCACTGCCTTGGTCTTTGCAGGGATTGGCCTGACTGGCATCGAACCCGTTGCCGCCGGGACCGACCAGGCAGTTGACCACGTGGTGAAGGTGGGTTTGCACGAGTTTCAGATCAGCCGATCCCACGGCCAACCCGGCATGTGTGATCGCTGTGCCCAGCTCCTTGGATAGATCGGCGCCCTGCGCGGTTGCACCGGTCAACAGGATACCTGCCACGGTCAGGGATATCATGGCCGAACGAATTGGGGTCATGGTGCGAACTCCACAGTGTTTTCTGGACGTCCCACTAGCCTATGTGTTGCCTCCGGTTCCGGCGGGCGAGAGGCGCCGCTCGGGCCCTATGGCACGTTTCAGTTAAGATGAAACGTGCCACTAGATGTGAGGCGCCATCCCTGCGAAATCAATTCACCCCAAAGGTCACATCGCGCTAACTCTTGCGAGCCCAGAATACCGTAAAGCGGTAGCGTTTCCATGCCACATCGGCAATCGCGAAACCGGCCTCGTAGAGCCACGTCACTTGGTCGCCCATCGGGGCGTTACGGTCCCGTGTCGAGCGTTCCAAGGCGGTGGCCAATTCCGTTTCCGCCAAAGCCGACGCCTTGACGTCGGCCAGCCAACGGGCATGGTAAACCTGTTCGGCAACAGGCGTCGGTCCTAACGACTGATCGGCATTGATGAACAGTCCTCCCGGTTGCAGGGCGTCGAAAACGCGCCGGAACAGATTGCGTTTCTCGTCGTCCGGCAGATGGTGGATGGACAAGGCGGAAATCACCGCGTCGACGGGGGAGGGCAGGGGAATGCGCGTGTAGTCGGCAATATGGATTCTGACACGGTCGGTGAAGCGGGCGAGGCGCAAGCGCGCCTGTTCGGCCATCGAGTCGGAGACATCGACAGCCGTCAGGGTGGACTGCGGAAATCGATCGAGGACCAGTTCCGACAGCAGGCCGGTGCCAGCCCCGAGATCGAGAAAATGGAGCCGCTCGTCGAACAGATTGTCCTCCAGCAGTTCAAGAACGCTGCCGAAGAAATCATCGAACCGCGGCACCAATCGTCGCCGCAGTCGATCGAAATGGCGGACCGGATTGTCGAAAGCGCTGCAGGCAATCCGTCCCTGAGAATGCTCCCTCACGATCGTCTCGCGTGAAGCATTCCGGTAACAAACGCCGCTGTCCTGTCGGATGGCAGGACGGACACAGCCGCGTTGGTAAGCGGAACAAAGGCTGGTCGATCTAGCATGGCAAACCTCTTGGTCAGCCGACGGCAAACCTTAGTTTGGCAGACAAGATCGCATTGGCAAAGCCTATCCTTCGTCAGCTACGCCGACAAATGTTCCAATTTCGAACCTATCATATTGATTATTATGATAAATCACTGAATACCGGCGATGTTCGGAACAGGTCTGCGGGTTGGCGCCAGAAAGTCGATCGCCGGTCCCTTCGGTACGATGCCGGAGGGATTGATGGTCTGGTGGCTGCCATAATAGTGACGTTTGATGTGGTCGAAGTGCACGGTGGCGGCGATGCCGTCGATCTGGAAAAGCGTGCGGGTGAAGTCCCAGAGTTCCGGGAAATCGATGAGGCGCTGCCGGTTGCATTTGAAATGGCCATGATAGACGGCGTCGAAACGGACCAGTGTGGTGAAAAGTCGCCAGTCCGCTTCGGTCACCTCGTCGCCCAGCAGGAAGGGCGTCTGCCGCAGCCGGTCCTCCAGGCTGTCGAGGGTGGCGAAAAGTCTGTCGAAGGCTTCGTCATAGGCCGCCTGCGTCGTGGCAAAACCGGCACGATAGACGCCGTTGTTGATGTTGGCATAAATCTCAGCGTTCAGGGCGTCGATTTCCGCCCGCCGATACTCCGGACAGAATACCGGCCCACGGGCCAGGGGGCCAAAGCCGGTGTCGAACATGCGGATGATTTCCGATGATTCGTTGTTGACGATGGTCTTGCCGATCTTGTCCCACAGCACCGGCACGGTGACCCGTCCGTTGTAGTTGCGGTCGGCCTGCCGATAGATCTGCCAGAGGAACCGGGCATGGTTGACCGGGTCGGCATCTTCGCCCAAAACCCAACCATCCCCCCGCATCAGGGGATCGACGACACTGACGGTGATGGTGTCTTCAAGGCCCTTCAGTTTTCGGTAGATGAGCGCGCGGTGCGCCCATGGACAGGCGTAAGACACGTAAAGGTGGTAACGACCAGCTTCGGCCGGAAAGGCCGGATCAACGCCGATTCTGTTGCGAAAGCGTGTCTCGGGACGCTCGAAGCGACCGCCGGTCGAGGACGTGTCGTACCACGCGTCGTGCCATTCTCCGTCAACCATCAGTCCCATTTTCCGCCCTCGGCCATCGATACGTCCGGTAAGAGATCCGGGGGCCTATCTTCGGCCGGAGCCGTCGCCGACGGCAATCGGCCGTGTCGGCAAAACATCGTTGCGACTTGCGGAACAGAGGTTATTCGACCAGATCCCAATAGGGGCGCGGACCGAAGTGTTCGATCAGGAAATCGACGAAGGCGCGGACCTTCGGCGACAAATGGCGGTTGTGCGGATAAACCGCGTGGATGGCCAGATCCTGGGGCACAAAATCGGCGAGCAGGGAAACCAGGGTTCCAGCCTGCAGATCGCGCCCGACGATGAAACTGGGAATGATGATGACGCCGGCGTCGCCCAAAGCGGCTTCGCGCAGGACATCACCGTTGTTGACGCGCAGCCGCCCGGTCACCTCGACCGACCACCGGTGGCCATCCGGCGCGACAAACAGCCATTCCTCCGGAGAGGTTCGGTTGCTGTAGGTCAGGCAGCAATGCTGCAAAAGGTCGTCGGGCGTCTGGGGCGTTCCATGGCGCGCCAGATATGCCGGACTGGCGCAGACGACCTTGCGGGCCGGCGCCAGCTGGCGGGCGATCAGACTGGAATCTTCCAGTTTGCCGATCCGCACGGCAACATCGAACCCCTCGTCGACCAGGCTGACGAATCGGTCGTTCATCACCATGTCGATATCGATATCAGGGAAACGATCGAGAAAACCTGGCAGCAGGGGGGCCAGATGCAAAATGCCGAAACTCATCGGTGCATTGACGCGAAGCTTGCCGCGCGGCGTTGATTGCAGACTGCTGACCGACAGATTGGCTTCCTCGATCTCGGAGAGAATGCGCGAACAGCGTTCGAAATAGGCCTGTCCGACTTCGGTCAGTGACAGGCTGCGCGTCGTGCGATGAAATAACCGGGCGCCCAGTTGCGTTTCGAGCGCCGAGACCTGGCGGCTGATCACGGATTTAGAAAGCTGCAGACGTCGCGCCGCTTCCGAAAAGCTGTGGCTTTCGGCAACGCGGACGAAGGCTTCCATGCTGTCAAGACGATCCAAGATGCTCTCCCCCGAGGTGCACTATATTGTGCCATATTTTGCAACAGTATAGTTCATTTTCAGCAGATTGTTCCGGATAACGCGATGGGATTAGGTCTTAAGAGAACACCAGGAGACGCAGATGACCATGACAGTTCGTCCTTCGGCCGAGCGCGGCCACGCCGATCACGGATGGCTCGACACCCATCATAGTTTTTCCTTCGCGCACTATTTCGACCCCCTGCATATGGGCTTTCGCGCGCTTCGCGTCATCAACGAGGACGTTATCGCCCCGGCGACCGGCTTCGGGACGCATGGGCACCATGACATGGAGATCGTCACCTATGTGATCGACGGGGCTCTCGAACACCGTGACAGCATGGGCGAGCATTCGGTTATTCATCCCGGCGAGGTTCAGCGGATGTCGGCAGGTACCGGCATTCGGCATTCGGAATCCAACCCATCGCGCGACAACCGGGTCAAGCTGCTGCAGATCTGGCTTCTTCCCGCTGCCGAAGGGCTCGTTCCCAATTACGAGCAGAAGTTGTTCTCCGACGAGGAAAAGAAAAACCGCCTCTGTCCGATTGTCACGGCCGATGGCCGGAATGGTGCCCTGACTGTGCATCAGGATGTCGATCTTTATGCCTCGATTCTCGAGAGCGGCGCCCGGATCGATTTTGCTCTGAGACCGGGACGAGGGGCGTGGATTCAAATGGTCCGGGGGCTGGTGACGGTGAATGGCCAACCGATCGGCGATGGCGATGGGCTGGCGGCGGAGCAGGTCGAAGCGCTTGCGATCGTCGCCGACCGGTCGAGCGAGTTTCTGCTTTTCGACCTGGCTTGATGATTGGTGTCGGATGCGCGCCCTTCGGCGCGTCAAAACGGCAGAGCGGCGATCGGTTTCGAGCACCGGGAATTGCTGTAACGATTCCTTTTCAGATTCATGAAAAGTTTCATCTAGTTCCTGAAAAGTTTGTAAGGAATCTCATAATGTCGACCGACTCGAATGCTCGAGTATGCAATCGGCGTCCTTTTGGAATTTGCTGATTATTATAAATCAACCCAGAGTAGATAATTTGCGGTTTTTTCCTGTGAAATCAAGGCGTTTGGCGACTCCGGCGTTGGTCTTGCCGCTCGCGTCGGTCTTCCTCGGGGGCTATCATGCCGCACAACAGCATGCCGAGAGAGGAGTGCGCATTTATGGTCGCTTCTGTGGTCGCTTCGGTTCATTTGTTCGAGCCGCTGACGGTGCGCGACGAAACATTCGCCAACCGTATCGTGGTTGCCCCAATGTGTCAGTACAGTGCCGTCAATGGCATCGTCCAAGATTGGCATCTTCAGCATTACGGCAGCCTGGTCGCGTCCGGACCGGGGATGGTGGTCATCGAGGCAACCGCGGTCGAGCCGGAAGGGCGGATCACTCCGGCCTGTCTCGGTCTCTATTCCGACGAATGCGAGGTGGCGTTCGCGCATCTGGTCCGAACCATCAAACATTTTGGCAATGCAAAAATCGCCGTGCAGATCGGGCATGCCGGTCGCAAGGCCTCGACCCAGCGCCCCTGGGAGGGGCGTGGTCCCCTGTCGGCTGCCGGCGGCGCCTGGCAGACAATTGGTCCTTCGGCGATTCCATTCGACGCCGATTGGCCAATCCCCGCCGAGATAGGGGCTTACGATCTGGATCGCCTGCGGCATGCCTTCGCCGAGGCGGCAGCGCGGGCCGACCGCGCTGGATTGGACGCGGTTGAGGTGCACGCCGCCCATGGCTATCTGCTGCATCAGTTCCTGTCGCCTTTGGCGAACCACCGCAAAGATGTCTATGGCGGATCGCTCGACGGAAGAATGCGTTTCCCGCTTGAGGTGATCCGGGCCGTACGGCGAACCTGGCCGGCTGGGAAACCGCTCGGCATCCGCATCAGCGCGACCGATTGGGTCGAGGGTGGTTTTTCCGTCGACGAGGCCGTGGTCTTTGTCGCCGCCTGCAAGGCCGAGGGCGTCGACTATGTATGCGTTTCCTCCGGCGGCATGGCGCCCAATGCAAAAGTTCCGGTCGGACCCGGCTATCAGGTCGACTTGGCGGCTCGCATCCGTCGGGAAACCGGTATCTTGACGCGGGCGGTCGGCATGATTGCCGGCGCCCGCCAGGCGGAAACGATCCTTGCCAAAGGACAGGCCGATCTTGTCGCCTTGGGGCGGGCGTTCCTCCACGATCCGCGCTGGGTTTGGCATGCAGCCGAAACGCTTGGCGTGTCGGCTCCCTACCCGCCGCAATATTTACGGGCCCAGCCGAAGTTGTGGGAAGGCGCGAAATTGCTGGATTAGGGCCTGTTGATAAATTGCCGAATCCAACAGGCCCTAAGCCCGAGCGGCGTTTGAGCCCGCCGGAGCGGAGCGCAGGCGTCATCTGGAATCTTAGGACCTGGAGCGATAATTTCGCGACAGGCCCTTAGAGTGTTTCCAGAAAGGATGCTGCCAGTTTGACGGCCGGTATCCTTTCGGACCAGGCCGGCAAGAACAGGTGGACGGTCGCGACTGCGCGTAAAACGCGTTTCGTGCTGATGAAAATATCGTCGCCGGAGAACGTCCTTGATGAAAATGCTGAATTTTTAGGCTCTTAGCCTATAAAAGAATCATCTGCCTAATATGTGGCGGCGGGCTCTTGTAACCCTGCTGCGGTCAGGTCATCATGGCAAAGCCGACGTCGTTTTCCATCGACGTCCTCCCCTAAATTCTCTTGGAGGGAACAACGAATGAAGGCCATCCTTTCCCTTGTTGTCGCAGCGACCCTGGTTGGTGGGGTTGCGGGAGTTGCCAAAGCCGGCCAGACTTTCGATACGGTGAAAAGCCGGGGACAGGTGGCTTGCGGCGTTCATACCGGGCTCGGTGGTTTCGGCGCCCCCGACCAGAAGGGCAATTGGGCCGGCCTTGACGTCGACGTCTGTCGCGCCGTCGCGGCGGCGATGTTCGGCGACGCGAAGAAAGTCCGTTATGTTCCGCTGTCGGCGCAGCAGCGCCTGCCGGCCTTGCAGTCGGGCGAGGTCGATCTCCTGTCGCGCAACACGACCTGGACCCTGACCCGTGAGGCATCCAACGGCCTGCTGTTCGCCGCCGTCGATTTTTATGACGGCCAGGGGTTCCTGGTCGCCAAGAAGCTGGGCGTGAAGACCGCCAAGGAACTGAACGGCGCCACCGTCTGCGTGCAGACCGGAACGACCACCGAACTCAACCTGTCCGATTTCGCCCGGGCCAACAAGCTCGATATCAAGCCGGTCACCATCGAAAGCTTCGAAGAGGCGGCCAGCGCGTTCATCTCCGGGCGTTGCGACGCCATGACGTCGGACGGTTCGCAGCTTGCCGCCATCCGGGCCAACCAGACACCGGTTCCCGACGACTATGTGATTCTGCCGGAACGTATTTCCAAGGAGCCGCTGGCGACCGCCGTCCGGCAAGGCGACGACCAGTGGTTCAATCTCGTCAAATGGGCGTTCCAGGCGATGGTCGATGCCGAGGAACATGGCATCACCTCGGCCAATGTCGATGCGGAGTTGAAGAGCGCCGATCCGAACGTCCAACGCCTGCTGGGTGTCACCCCGGGCATGGGCAAGAGCCTCGGCGTCGATGAGAAGTGGGCCTACAACATCATCAAGCAGGTCGGCAATTACGGTGAAAGTTATGACCGCAATGTCGGCAAGGACTCCAAACTGAAGCTCGAACGCGGGTTGAACGACCTGTGGAACAAGGGCGGCCTGATGTACGCCATGCCGATCCGCTGACCGTCGACCATGGTTGAAACGACTTCGTCTGCAGGGGGTGCCGCGGAATTCCATCATTGGTGGAACAATGAACGATTCCGTGGGATCCTCTATCAGATCCTCTTGATGGCGGGCGTGGTGGCTGGCGGCTGGTTTCTCGTCGCCAACACGCTCAATAATCTTAACGCGCGTCATATTGCTACCGGCTTCGGTTTTCTCGAGCGCGAAGCCGGTTTCGGCATCAGCGAACATCTGATCGACTATGTGCCGTCCGATTCCTACATGCGGGCCTTTGAAGCCGGCCTGCTGAACACCCTTGAGGTGTCGATCATCGGCATCGTGCTGACGACATTGCTGGGCATCGTCATGGGGATCGCGCGGCTTTCCACCAACTGGCTGGTTGCCCGGCTGGCAGCCGCCTATGTGGAGGCCATGCGCAATGTGCCGGTGCTTCTGCTTTTGCTCTTTTGCTATTCGATCGTTACCGTCAGCCTGCCCTTGTCGCGCAACGCGCTCAACCTGTTCGACTGTGTCTTTCTGTCGAATAGGGGTCTGCGAATCCCCTCGCTGATTTGGGACGCCAACGCCTATGTCGTTGTCGGCGCCCTGTTGGCCGGCGTTCTCTGCAGTATCCTTTTGGCCCTTTGGGCCCGTCGTCGTCTTGACCGCACCGGGAAGTATTTCCCGGTGTTCGGCGGCAGCATCGGCCTGATCGTCGGGTTTCCGCTTCTGGCGTTCCTGGCGACCGGAGCACATCTGACCTTCGACGTTCCCCATCTGGCAGGCTTCAATTTTACCGGCGGTTCGACGTTGAGCCCGGAATTCGCCGCTCTGCTGGTCGGTCTGGTGATCTACACCGGTGCCTTCATCGCCGAGATCGTCCGTGGCGGCATTCTGGCCGTTTCCTACGGTCAAACGGAGGCGGCGCTGGCGCTTGGTCTGTCGCGCATGCAGGTCCTGCGTCTGGTCGTCCTGCCGCAGAGCCTGCGGGTGATCATTCCACCGCTGACCAGCCAGTATCTCAACCTGGTGAAAAATTCGCCGCTGGCCGTGGCTATCGGCTTTCCCGACCTGGTAAGCGTGGCCAATACGGCGATCAATCAGACCGGTCAGGCGGTCGAAGGCGTGTCGATCATCATGGGCATCTATTTGGCGATCAGCCTGATCATTTCGGTGCTGATGAACTGGTACAACAAGCGGGTTGCCTTGCGGGGAGGACGTTGACGATGGCGGAGCGTCTTCTGCGGGGCGGCGACGGCCTTTTGAGCGGCCCGATCGCCTGGGCGCGGAAACATCTGTTCAGTTCCCCGGCCAACACGGTCTTCACCCTTCTGGCCCTGTGGGTCCTGGGGACGGTCTTGCCGCCGCTGGTCGACTGGGCGCTGATAAAGGCCACCTGGGTTGGCGATCCGGCGGCCTGCCGGGCGGCCGGCGGCGCCTGCTGGGCTTTGGTGACCGAGAAATACCGGTTGATTCTGTTCGGCATCTATCCCTTCGAGGAGCAGTGGCGTCCGTTGTTGGCCGTTCTGCTGTTCATCGTGATGATGCTGGTCGCCGCCAATCCGCGCTGCTGGCGTCCATGGCTGGCTTGGGTGCTGCCCTTGGCGCTCGTCGCCGTCGCCGTCTTGATGTGGGGCGGTATCTTCGGCCTGGTTCTTGTGCCCAACGACCGCTGGGGTGGACTGCCGCTCACCCTGATCTTGTCGGTGGCCGGCATCGTGTTGTCTTTTCCCCTGGCAGTCGTTCTGGCGCTTGGCCGGCGCTCGCAATTGCCGGCGGTGCGTGCCTGGTGCGTCGCCTACATCGAATTGTGGCGCGGCGTGCCGCTGATCAGCGTGCTGTTCATGGCGTCGATCATGTTCCCGCTGTTCATGCCCGAGGGCTTTACCATCGACAAGCTGCTGCGGGCGCAGCTCGGCATCATTCTGTTCACCGCCGCTTACGTGGCCGAAATCGTGCGTGGCGGTTTGCAGGCGATTCCGCGTGGTCAATATGAGGCCGCTGATTCCATCGGCCTCACCTATTGGCAAAAGATGCGGTTGGTCATTTTGCCGCAAGCCCTGAAGGTGGTGATTCCTCCATTGGTCGGTCAGTTCATCACGACCTTCAAGGATACCTCGCTGGTCATCATCATCGGTCTCTACGACCTGTTGTCCAGCACCAAGGTGGCCCTGTCCGATCCGCAGTGGCGGGCCTTCTATGTGGAAGGTTATGTGGTTGCGGCGCTGATCTACTTCGTCTTTTCCTATCTGATGTCGCAATATAGCCAGTATCTTGAGCGTCGCCTGAGTGCAGGCGTGCGCCGCGGTTGATGGGAACACTTTTCATGGCAAACGACGAAATCGTCATCTCGCTCAAAGACGTCAACAAGTGGTACGGATCGTTTCATGCGTTGCACGACATCAATTTGAGTGTCCGCAAAGGCGAACGGGTGGTTGTCGCCGGTCCTTCGGGGTCGGGAAAATCAACGATGATCCGTTGCATCAATCGTCTGGAGGAGCATCAGAGCGGCTCGATCACGGTCAATGGCACAGAAGTGTCGAACGACGTTAAGGCGGTCGAGAAAGTGCGTCGCGACGTCGGTATGGTGTTCCAGCAGTTCAACCTGTTTCCACATCTGACGGTCCTCGAGAATCTGACCCTGGCGCCTATCTGGGTGAAGCATATGCCCAAGGCTGAGGCCGCCGACATCGCCATGAAATATCTCGAGCGCGTGAAAATCCACGAGCAGGCGAAGAAATATCCCGGCCAGTTGTCGGGCGGCCAGCAGCAGCGCGTCGCCATCGCCCGCAGCCTTTGCATGCGTCCGTCGATCATGCTGTTCGATGAGCCGACGTCTGCCCTCGATCCGGAGATGATCAAGGAAGTGCTCGATGTGATGGTCGAATTGGCCGAGGAAGGCATGACTATGGTGTGCGTGACTCATGAGATGGGATTCGCCCGTACGGTCGCCGACACCGTGGTCTTCATGGCCGATGGCCAAATTGTCGAAATGAATACGCCGTCGGAACTGTTCGGCAATCCCAAGGAAGAGCGGACACGTCAATTCCTCAGTCAAATCATCCGGCACTGATACCCGGCCGCGTTGGTCAAGACCAATCTTCATCGGGAGGGCCGATGACCGGCGGACTTTGGGTCTTCGGTTACGGTTCGCTGATGTGGAGGCCGGATTTCCCCTACCTGGAGACCCGTCCGGCGCTGCTAAGGGGATATCACCGGTCCTTTTGTGTCTATAGCCGCTATTGGCGAGGGACGCCCGAGTGCCCGGGGCTGGTTCTTGGCCTCACCCCCGGTGGCGATTGCCGCGGTCTGGCGTTCCATGTCGCGGCCGCCGACAAGCAGGCGGTGATCGGCTATCTGAACGAGCGCGAACTTGGCCCCTACGCCTATGTTCCCAGGCATTTGCCGGTTGTCGTCGATGGACGCGACGTGCAAGCCTATACCTTCGTCGCCGACGAGAAACACGTGCATTACGCCGGTGATCTGCCGCTCGATCAGGCCGCACGGATCATCATGGAGGCGGAGGGGGCGGCTGGCCTCAATCGCGATTATCTGATCAATACCATCCGCGAATTGGAAACCCACGGCTTCGGAGAGCCGGCGTTGCGCCTGTTGCTGCGGACCGTCGAGGAATTGACCGGAATTATCGAGAGCGGCGCGGGCATCTAGTGGCGCGCTTCATCTTATATGAAGGGTGCCACGAGAGCCCGAGCGGCGTCTCTCGCCTGCCGGAGCCGGAGGCGCAGGCATCAGATGGAATCTAGTCTGCCTTGGCCGGCTCGATGGCGGGCAGGTTCCAGAACTGCGCGATGTGATGCCAGGCTTCTTCGGCCGTTTCGACGAATTGGAACAAATCCTTGTCGGCCGCCGCGATCATGCCTTCGCCGACCATGGCATCGAAATTAATGACACGCTCCCAATATTCCTTGCCGAACAGCAGGAACGGAATGCGCTCGATCTTGCGGGTCTGAACCAGGGTCGCCGCCTCGAACATTTCGTCCAAGGTTCCGAAGCCGCCGGGGAACACCACCAGGGCCTTGGCGCGTGACAGGAAGTGCATCTTGCGAAGGGCGAAGTAATGAAAGCGGAAGCTGAGTTCCGGCGTCACATAGGGATTGGGCGCCTGTTCCATCGGCAGGACGATATTGAGCCCGATGGTTTTCGCGCCGGCATCGGTGGCTCCGCGGTTGGCGGCTTCCATGATGCCGGGGCCGCCGCCGGTGAGAACCACGAAATCGCAGCCGCCGTCGGCCAGACAGGTTGCCGAGACGATTTCGCCCAGCCGGCGGGCCTCGTCGTAATAGCGTGCATTGGCCACTTTCCGGCGGGCAACGCCGACCTGGTGGGCCAGATCGGCATTTCCAGGATCGGCCCGGGCGGCCGTCTCGGCATCGGCCAGATGCCGTTCGGCCGTCTCCCGATCGGTGATGCGGGCGCTGCCGAAAACGGCGATGGTCGAGTGAATTCCCTGTTCCTTGAGCAACAGTTCCGGCTTCAGCAGTTCAAGCTGAAAACGGACCGGGCGGAGGTCGTCGCGCAGGAGAAATTCTTCGTCCTTGAAGGCAAGGCGATAGGCCGAGGACTGGGTTTGCGGTCTGTCGACGCTCGGTTTCGCCAATTCCGCGTCATCGCGTGCCGTCGGGAATGGGCCTTCGCCTTTAGGAGTCATCAGCCATTATCCATTGGTTGCCATTGAAAATATTTGGGTTCGATATCGCGGAGCGCCAATGGATAGTCTTTCTTCCTCAATATTTTGTTGCCTGCAGGGGCTTTCCCCCACAATAGCCTAGCGGCCGCAACAATGTTTGTATTTCTTGCCGCTGCCACAGGGGCACGGGTCGTTACGGCCGATTTTCGGACCGGTCCGAACGACTGGCGTGTTGTGAATCTTGCCATCGACATAGACCCATTTCCCATCCTGCCGGCGAAAGCTGCTGGTTTCGTGATGGGTATGTTCGGCGCCGTTCTGGCGGAACCGCGCCGTGAACTCCACCGTTCCGGACTGGTCGACGCTGCTGCCCCCCTCTGTCCCGAGGATCGACAGGCCCAGCCATTCCACGGACTTGGCCCATTGCTCGGCCGCCTTGCGGTCATGATCTTTGAGAGCCTCCTGGGCCAGGCTGCGCTCCAGATGATCGATGTCGCAGAGCACATAGGCCGTGTAGCGCGACCGCATCAAGGCTTCCGGCGTGGCCGCCGGCGCGCCGGCCAGGATGGGACCGCAGCAACTTTCGAGAGGAAGAGAACTGCCGCAGGGGCAATCGGTCATGATGATGTCTCGTCTGGGATTGAAACTGAAGGCGCTTGTTACTCCAATCCGTTGCCGCGGTCCAGCCGGCGTTGCCGAAGGCAGGGCAATCGGGTGAATGCCCTGCTCAGTTCATTGCCCTCAGCGCCCTCAAGGCTCTCGCGCGAACGGTCGCGCGGCGCTCAGCGCGCCAACGCGTTGAAATATGATCAGGAACACACAATCATCGCGCGTTCGCCTGGAATCGCACTATCAGGGGTGCACCGGGGTTATGTCGGTGTGTATGAAGTCGTTGCCTTTGAACAACAACGGCTCGCCGGTGCTTCTGGCAAGGGCATAGGCAAAGCAATCGCCAAAATTAAGTTGAGCCGGGTGGCCGCTTCCTTTGCCGAAGTCCCGATAGGCCTCCCGGGCAATCCTGGCCTGGGTTTCCGTCACGGGTTCGACGACGAGATGTGCCTCTCTGACGAGTTCATCGAATCGGCGGCTGGCCACCGGATCGCGGCTGCCATCAATGACGACGGCTGCTTCCAGAAAATTCGCTGCGGACATCCGCCGCTGGGCGGCGTTTTCGATTGCCATCGCGCAAAATTGCGCCTCCGGTTCGTCACGAAGGATGGCGATGACGGCCGAGGTGTCGACTATCATCGCGGCAATCCGTCGTCACCGTAAAGCAAATCACCATGCTCGGCGGAACGGAACGGTTCCTTCAAATGTCCGGCACAATCCCTGCCGATGGACAGCAGGCGTTCGGACAGGGAGGCGCATTGTTTCCGGTGCAGGCGATCGAGGCGTTCGCGAACCGCTTCGGTGACCGCAGTCGTCATGCTTTCGCCTGTCAGCGCCGCAAGTTCCTGCGCCAGCCGATGGGTCTCGTCATTCTTGATGTTCAGACTCATGGTAAGTCTTTCCACCATTGCCATGGATGCATTCCACCATATAGCGTTGTTATCGTCACCGTCAAGGACGGCACGAGCTCAATCGCCGGGCGGGACGCCTCCCTTGTCCCCTGGCCACGCTTGCATAAGCTCGCGGGCGCTAGGGCCCGCCGATTGATCAAGCGACTTGGAGGGGGTCGTCGTGGTTCAGCGAGCCGCCATAGGCAGGAACTTCCTCTTCCGGATAGGCGCCGATTTGGTGAATGGCGATGTCGGCGCCCTGGAATTCCTCGTCAGCCGTCAGACGCAGGCCGACCGCGGCCTTGAGTGCGCCATAGACGATAAATCCAGTGGCCGTTGCCGCGGCGACACCGATGACGGTTCCCGCTAGCTGTGCCGGCAGCGAGACGCCGCCCATGCCGCCCAGGGTCTCCTGGCCGAACAGGCCACAGGCGATGCCGCCAAAGGCGCCGCAAAAGCCATGCAGCGACCAGACGCCGAGAACGTCATCGATTTTCCACCGGGTCTGACAGCGGGTGAAGACCACGACAAACAGCATGCCGGCAATCGCCCCGGTCGCCAGGGCACCGATCGGATGCATGACGTCGGACCCGGCGCAGACGGCTACCAGTCCGGCCAGGGCGCCATTATGGATGAAGCCGGGGTCGTTGCGGCTGATCAGCAGCGACGACAGGATGCCGCCGACCATCGCCATCAAAGAATTGAGGGCGACCAGGCCGGAAAGCCCTTCCATCTTCTGGGCGCTCATCACATTGAAGCCGAACCAGCCGACCGACAGGATCCAGGCGCCAAGTGCCAGGAAAGGAATGTTCGACGGCGGGATGCCGACCACCGATCCATTTTTCCGATAACGGCCGCGCCGAGCCCCCAGCATGACGACGGCGCCCAGGGCGACCCAGCCGCCAAAGGCGTGGACAACGACGGAACCGGCGAAGTCGTGGAACTGGCTGCCGAAGGTGTGAAGCATCCAGTCCTGGAAGCCAAGCCGGCTGCCCCAGACCATTCCCTCAAAGGCAGGATAGAAAAAGGCGGTGATGACACAGGTCGCCGCGAGCTGCGGCCAGAATTTGGCCCGCTCGGCGATGCCACCCGAGATGATGGCGGGAATGGCGGCGGCAAAAGTCGCCAGGAAGAAGAATTTGACGAGGTCATAGCCCTTCGGCGCGAAGGCCCCGCCGGTTCCCGACAAGACTTTGGCCGATACCAGGAAATCGATTCCGTAGGCGATCCCATAGCCGATGAAAAAATAGGCACAGGTCGACATGGCGAAATCGGTCAGAATCTTGACCAGGGCATTAACCTGGTTTTTTCGCCGGACCGTACCAACTTCTAGGAAGGCGAACCCGGCGTGCATGGCCAAAACCATGATAGCGCCGAGCAATACGAAGAGAACGTCAACTCCTGTGGAGGGGGACTCCATCTTAGCCTCGCGAATTCATTCCGGGTAAGCGACGGCCTGTCATATCAAAAGGCGTGCCAGACACGATCATTCGGAAAGAATTTCGCGATTCCAATAAGTTAGACACCGCCACCGATGGACCCCAATGTCAGTGCCGATCAAGTAATGTGGAAAAAATAGGCAAACATCAAAGAAATTGCATAGAAAATGTTCAAATAGACTTCCTCTTATCGAATGACGATATAATGTGCAAAAAATGAATGCTTGTCAATATTGCTTATTGTTTGGGCGAACTGATGCGGCTGCTGTCCGTTCCGGGGCCGGTCCTCCTTCCATCTCCCGCCTGTACGACCGCGGCGAAGTCCCGTATCTTCGCCATTCTTCCTCTTTGATGCCGAGGCAACCGACGTGGTGAAGCATTCCCTTTCCAAAGACAAAATTCGTATCCTTCTGCTTGAGGGCGTCCATGAAAATGCCGTCCGCGAGTTCCATGACCGTGGTTACACGAACGTGGAACTGCTGGGGCATGCGCTTGACGAGGCTGAACTGATCGAGAAGATCCAGGGGGTGCATATCCTGGGGATCCGTTCCGCCACCCGCGTCACCGACAAAGTGCTGGCGGCGGCCAATCGCCTCTTTTGCGTCGGATGCTTCTGCATCGGGACCAACCAGGTGCGTCTGGACAGCGCCCGCCGGGCCGGCGTGCCGGTGTTCAATGCGCCTTATTCGAATACGCGCTCGGTCGCGGAACTGGTCATCGGCGAAATCGTCATGCTGCTGCGCGGCATTTCCGAAAAATCACGCCAGGCGCATGCCGGGAAATGGCTGAAGAATGCCAAGAATTCTTTCGAGATGCGCGGCAAGACCCTGGGCATCGTCGGTTACGGCCATATCGGATCGCAACTCTCGGTGATGGCCGAGGCGATGGGCATGCGGGTCCGCTATTACGACATCGAGAAAAAACTGGCCATCGGCAACGCCGAGGCATGTTCCCGGCTGAAGGATCTGCTGGAGAGCTCGGACGTGGTGACCTTGCATGTGCCGGCGACGCCGCAGACCAAGAACATGATCGGCGACAAGGAATTGCGGGCCATGCGCAAAGGTGCCTATTTGATCAATGCGTCGCGCGGCAATGTCGTGGTCATCGAGGCGCTGGTCAAAGCGCTTGAGGAAAAACATCTTCTGGGGGCGGCCATCGACGTTTTTCCAACCGAACCCGGCAGCAATGCCGAGGAATTCGTCAGCCCGCTGCGCAATTTCTCCAATGTCATCCTGAGCCCGCATGTCGGCGGCTCCACACAGGAGGCACAGGCCAATATCGGCCTCGAGGTCGCCGAAAAACTGATCAAATATTCGGACAATGGATCGACCTTCGGCGCGGTGAATTTCGTCGAGGTGTCCTTGCCGGTGAAAGCCGGGGGAACCCGGTTCCTGCATATCCACGCCAATGTGCCGGGTGTCATGCGGCGCATGAACGAACTGTTTTCGTCGCGGAACCTCAACGTCTCGGCCCAGTATCTGCAAACCGATCCCGAAGTCGGCTATGTCGTGGTCGATCTCGACGGCGAGGTCGATGAGGTCGAGCTGATCGGTGAGTTGCATGCCCTGGAAGGGACCATCCGGGCGCGGTATCTCTATTAGGCGGGGGGGGAGTAGTCCACCGAATATTTGGAACAGGACAGCCAGGTTGAGACAAAGTCCAGCGTTACTAGCATTTCTGACTGCCTGGCTGGCGATGACGGCTGCGGCTCAGGCGGCAAATGGCGATATCCTGGCGGGGGTGCGATCACGCGGTTACGTTACCTGTGGTTTTCGTCCGGCGCCGGGATTTGCCTATTCCGACAACACCGGGCGATTGACGGGGTTCATGGTCGACTTTTGTCATGGGCTTGCCGCCGCCGTGTTGGGCGATGCCAAGGCGATTCGTACAGAACGGCTTCCCGAAAAACCTAATGAGTTTGCCGCCGTCGAAAACCATGAGGTCGACGTTGCCTTTCAGACGACATCCTGGACCTTCAGCCGCGAAATCAGCCACAATATCCAATTCACGGTGCCGGTTTTCTATGACGGTCAGGCTTTCGCGGTGTCCAGTGATCAGCCGCCGGGTCCGCTCAATGAATTGAAAGACGCGACGGTCTGCGTCAAGTCGGCAACCACCACGCAGCGGAATTTGGAAGATTTTATTCTGCAAAATCAACGGCACTGGACCGTCCGGCTCTTCAAAAGCTACGATGAGACATTGCAGGCATTCATCGGCGCGGAATGCAATATGATGACGACTGACAGCAGCGCGCTTGTTACCTCGCTCGCCAAATACCGTCGGCCTGGAGATAACATATACATCGATCCCAAGCTTATTTCGCACGAACCACTTACGCCTTATGTGCCCGAAGACGACGACAATTGGGCCGATATCGTTCGATCGCTGATCTACGCGACGTTTCTCGCCGAGGAAAACGACATCACCGCATCCAATGTCGCAGCCGTCCGTGACAATGGCAGCGACGAGATGCGCCACATGTTAGGCAAGACGCCAGGGTTGGGATCTCGGTTGGGAGTGCGTGACGACTGGGCCTTTCAGGTCATTTCCCAGGTTGGCAATTACGGCGAGATCTTCGAGCGTAACCTGGGTTCGTCCTCGCCGTTCCATATGGAGCGAGGCGCCAACAGGCCATGGAACCACAATGGGTTGCTTTACGCCCCGCAGTTCCAATAAAGGGAGAGGCTTATTCCCTTTGTTCCGGTGACAACCCGCGAGGGAAGAAATTCACCACGAAGCGCACCAAGGACACCAGGGGAACCCGGGTATTACTGCCGTTTGAGCCTAACAACGCGAGTTATCACCGCCCAGGCCGCTTAGTGCTCTTGGTGCCCTTTGTGGTCGTTCCGATTTTTTTGTCGCACCCGAACGATGGGGATAAGCCAGTGACGGGATTATTGGAAAGGTGCGGAATATAGTAATCCGCCCTGCGTCCACGGTTTGTTGAGGCCGCGCTCCATATGAAACGGGGACTCGGTTCCCAAGTTCCTTTCGAAGATCTCACCATAGTTTCCGACTTGCGTGATGACACGGGAAACCCAGTCATTGGCCAATCCCAGGCTCGATCCAACGGCGGAAACGCCTTCAAGCAGATGTTTTGTCTCCTGATCGCCACTGACCCGCAGGGTGCGGACGCTGGCCGCTGTAATACCCTTTTCGTCGGCGATGAACAGCGCATAGATCGTCCACCGGATGATCGATTCCCATTGATGGTCGTTGGCGGAAACCATCGGGGCCAGCGCCTGACGGGAAATCGCTTCGGGAAGAATGACGATGTCGCCGTCCTGAGCCCGCTGCAGGCTTCGCAGGGAATTGATCAACGCCGTCCGATTCCCGGTCAGCAGGGAACATTCTCGACCGAGAAAGGCTTGCACAGCTTCTTCCCAACTGTTCAGGGTTCTGAGAGTCCATTTCCGTCCGGTTCGACGGATCAATGTCTCCATATTTTCCTTGGCCGAGGACTCCGTTGGGACGCAAACCACGCTCTTCTGGCGGTCATCGACAGGCTTCATGGCGACATCCCGCCAAGCGGCAATCGCCTGGCTATCGTAGAAGATCGGCGGCGCGAATTTGATCTTATGTCCAGGCGGGCGGGTCAAGGTCCAGCCATTCATGGCAAAGGACACATCGATATCGCCATTCTCGATGGCGCTATATTCCTGGCTCCGCGAAAAGCGACGCAGTTCAATGGCCTCGGCATTGCCCAGTGTCGCGGCAGCGACCGCCCGGCAGAGATCGACCATGAAGCCGATCGGTCGTCCCGATTCATCGTGGGACGCGAATCCGTTTGCCGTGGAGACGCTGCAGCGCACCACTCCAAGCTGGCGAACCTCCTTCAAGACCGATCCGCCCGTTTCCGCCGCCAGGGTGGCGATGGGGACAAGAAACAGAGCAACCGTCAGCCCGATCAACTGGTTCAACTTCGCATTCACCGACTGACGCCTCTCAATTCCCGTCGCTATCATGCTACTTGTTTATCCAGATGGTGAAAATGTCCAAGGGTGACGGCTGGGGGAGCAGGAAACAAGGGCAAGACCCCCAAATCTTCTTGTCCAGGGAGGGCCAAAGGCGATGTCACGCAGCATGACCATCGGTGTCGGCGGGCGAATGTTCGGGATTTTGGCCCTGAACGGTCTCGTCGCCTTTACCATCGGTCTGACGGCCTACAAGGCATTCGATGTTTTGCACACAGGCATTACCGAGGTCACGTCGGAGCTCTTTCCCGCCGTTGTCGCCTCGGCCAAACTTGAGCGTCAACACCAGCGTATCATGCGCAGCATCGAAGGCCTGGCACTGGCCTCGAACAATTTGAATCGCGAGGCCATCGGACAGGGTCTCGACGATCAGATCGAAGGTTACGATCTGCTGCTCAACGAGTTGAAACGAACCGGCGGTTTGGCCGCCCAGCAACTTGTCGATCTCAGGGACCAGCACAGCGAAATCGTCCGCATCCGCGACCTGATCGACAAGCTGGTGGCCAGTCGTATCGATGCCGGAAAGGCAATGCGCGAGGCCGATCGCGACATTCGCGCACTATCGAACAGCTTGGCCAACAGTCCTCTGCGTCACGATCCCCACTTGTCCGTTCGGCGTTGGTTCGAAACGGCCGACCGATTGCTGTTTTTGGGGATATCGGTTCAGAGCATCGAAAACAGCCATGCTTTGGATAAGGCGCTGGACGTCGCCCGGCAAAAGGCGGCAATGGAAACCGCACAGTTTCAGGCTCTTCCCGCGCCAGTTATGAAATCCTTGCGGACGGATCAGCGGGCCCTTGAAGTCGCCATTTCCGGCGAACGGTCCATTTTTCGCAATAAGCGGACTCAATTGGAGGCAACGACCAACATTGATGGCCTTCTCGATCGGGCCGATCAGATATCGTTGGTAAATACCGGATTGAACAGCGGAGTATTCGTCGAACAAACGACGCTGGCTGAAAGAAAACGCCAACAGGTTCTTGGTCTTTCCGGTCTATACACAAAACTGTTCTTTGCATCCGTCGGATTGGTGATTATCGGTGTCGGACTGACGTTGGTCTATGTGCAAAGGCGCGTCGTCGGGCGGTTGTGGCAGGTTTGTCAGGCCATCCGCGACAAGAGCGACGGAAAGAGCGTCGAAATTCCGGCCTCCGGCGACGATGAGATCGCCGAATTGGCTCACGCCTTAAGATTTTTCATCCGCGAAACGGAAAGCAAGAACACCGAGCTTCGAAAGAACGAAAGCTGGTTGCGGGCGATCCTCGACAGTGCGCCGCTGCCCTTGCTGATATTCGGTCGGGAAGACGGAAAAATCCGCTTCGTCAACCGGCGCGCCCAGGCCAAATTCGACGTCGGCGATGAGACCAAGCTGATCGGCACGCAGGCAGTCCGTCTTTGGGGGCAAACCGCCGCCTACAACGATTTCGTCGAGACTCTTCCGGCCAACGCGTCAGGGCTCGGCGAGGTTGAGGCCGAACTGGTCACCATGACGGGGCATCCATTCTGGGGGGTGCTGTCGGGAACACCTTTTGAATACCGGGGTGAGGACGTTCTCCTCGTTTCTCTGGCCGATATTACGAGGCGCAAAGAGGCGGAAGGCATGCTGATGCGCGCCCAGGAAAGAGCCGAGCGCGCCGACGCGGCGAAGACCGAGTTTCTGGCGACGATGAGCCACGAGATGCGGACGCCTTTGAACGGCATTCTCGGTTTGGGGCGCCTTTTGCTCTCCGGGCGTCTGTCGCGCGAACAACGCCACTACGCCGAATCCATCCAATTATGCGGGACGACACTGCTCGATCAGGTGAACGACATCCTCGACCTCAGGCGCATTGAAGAGGGAAAGCTCGATCTCCTTCCCGCGCCCTGTGATCTCAAGAACCTGTTCGATAACGTCATTGCGACGGTTGGCAGCGTGGCGTCCGAGCACAAGACCGTCCTTACCGTCGACATCGATCCATCCACGCCTAAGAGTATTGTCGTCGATGCCCAACGACTAAGGCAGATTTTGATCAACCTGGTGGGAAACGCGGTCAAGTTCACCGAAGAGGGAAGCGTCGAAGTCTCCGTCATGCCTCAGTCGATGCCGGCAGGCGATAGACTGGAGGTTCGGGTCAAAGACACCGGCATCGGTATTCCGGCAGAACGTCACAAGGCTATTTTCGAAAAGCTGGGACAGGCCGATCCGACCATTCCCCGCCGATTCGGCGGGACGGGGCTTGGCTTGGCGATCGTCAAACGGTTATTGGCGGAAATGGGTGGCGACATCGGCGTCGAGAGTGCCGTCGGTGTCGGCAGCATCTTCACCTTCCATATCCCTTTGGTGCGGACCGAAGGCGATCCTCAGTTTTCGTTCTCGAACGAAGCGGTTTTGCCCAGCGTGTCGCCGCTGTCGCTTCTGGTGGTCGAAGACCAGGAGATCAACCAGGAAGTGGCATTAGGCCTGCTGGCCCGGATGGGACATCGCGCGACCTTGGCGGAGACCGGGGCGAAGGCGTTGGAACTCGTCGCGCAGGACCATTTCGATGCGATTCTTCTCGATATCCGCTTGCCCGATATCGACGGAGTCGAAGTCGCTCGCCAAGTCCGCACCATGAACGATGGAGAGCATGCGACAATTCCCATCCTCGCTTTGACGGCCAACGTCTTCCAAAGCACGCATCTCCACTATCTTGCGGCCGGCATTGACGCAGTCGTCGAAAAGCCCTTGTTTCCCGAACGACTGGCGCGGGCCTTGGCAGAGGTTCTGGCCAAAAAACGCCGCGAGGGATTTGAGACCGGCGTCACCCGTCAAACGTTGGTTCCGGTGCTCGATGACCAGGGGTTGGGGCAGTACGCGGCACAACTGGGGGCCCCAAGATTCAGGAAGATCCTGGGGTTGCTTGACGAGACGGCGGCCAGCCAGTTGCCGAAACTGACGGCCGCCGGACTCTCGGACACGGAACTCGCCGATGCCGCACACAAGCTGGCGGGGGCGGCCAGTCATTTCCGGCTGGAGGCATTTGTCGCCCTGGTCCGGGAGATCGAAGGATTGCTCCGCGCCGGTCGCCGGCAAGATGCGCTTCCTCTGATGGCCAATGCTGCCTTGAGCTTCAGTGAGGCACGGCGGGCGATGGATGCCTGGTTGCAACGAACCGGCTTTTGAGTAACGCCTCTCTCTCACGAGAGGTGTGAACAGGATATGGATCGTTGCGGCAAGATATGTCCAGGCATGGTCATTCCTGTCGAGGTTGGAATCTGACAGACGATGCCCTTTTCCGTCATTCCCGCGAAAGCGGGAATCCAAAGGATTCCTGAGGCTTCCGGGCAATGGATTCCCGCTTTCGCGGGAATGACGAGGGTCCTGAATGTTAGATTAAAACTGCTAACGGCCACGTCATTCCAGGCGTGAAATCAGCCACATTTCTTCATGAAGTTGTTCCGGGTGTTCGCATCAGGACCGCACCTTATTCATAGGACGCGTCCAGAATTTCACCAGTCAGTTTCCACACTGGAATCTGTTCTAAGAACAGTTTCAGACGCTGCGCTTTTGTCAAAAGCATCGTCAATATCAAGATCAAAGGGGTAGGTCATATGTCCACGCGCATCGAAAAGGATTTTCTTGGTGAACGCGAAATACCTGACAATGTGTACTATGGTGTTCAGACGCTTCGCGGTATTGAGAATTTCAAGATCACCGGTTTGTCTCTCTCCTTCGAACCATTTCTTATCCAGGGCTTTGGTTGTGTGAAGAAGGCGGCGGCCATGGCCAATCGCGATCTTGGCATTTTAGACCCGAAAATTGCCGATGCCGTGATCGCTGCTTGCGATCGGCTGATCGCCGGGGAGTTTCTCGATCAATTCCCGTCTGATCTGATCCAAGGCGGTGCCGGAACTTCGACAAATATGAACGCCAACGAGGTTCTCGCTAATATTGCCCTGGAATTTCTCGGGCATAACAAGGGCGAATATCAATTCGTCAATCCGAACGATCATGTCAATTGCTCGCAGTCGACGAACGATGCCTACCCGACGGCATTTCGCGTCGCCTTGATCAAACGATTGAGCAGTTACAGCCATGCATTGTCCGCCCTTCGCGACGCCTTCGCCGAAAAAGGTGAGGAATTCGCCAGTGTCTTGAAGATGGGTCGTACCCACCTGCAAGACGCTGTACCGATCTCGATGGGTGACGAATTCCATGGGTTCGCGACCAATCTCGGCGAAGAACTGTTGCGCATCGAGGATGCCAAGAAACTCCTGGCCGAAGTCAATATGGGCGCAACGGCTGTCGGAACGTCGGTCAATGCTCCTGCCGGTTATCCGCAGCTGGTCGTGCGGCATTTGTCTGAAATCACCGGGCTTGATCTCAAGTTGTCGGAAGATCTGGTCGAGGCGACCTCTGACACCGGCGCCTATGTTCAGCTTTCCGGTATGCTGAAGCGTACCGCGGTCAAGCTTTCGAAGATCTGCAACGATCTGCGTCTGCTCGCGTCCGGCCCGCGGACCGGTTTCAACGAAATCAATCTTCCCCAGTTGCAGCCCGGTTCATCGATCATGCCGGGCAAGGTCAATCCGGTCATTCCAGAGGTGGTCAATCAGACGACCTTCTACGTCATCGGCGCCGACCTGACCGTCACCTTGGCGGCATCCGCCGGACAGTTGCAGTTGAACGTCATGGAGCCGGTGATCGGCTTCTCGCTCTTCACGTCGATCAAGATGATGGAGAACGCCGTCGTCGCTCTGCGTGAAAAATGCGTCGTCGGCATTACTGCCAATGCCGAAAGAACCCGGGACATGGTTCTGGGAAGCTTGGGGATTGTCACCCAACTCAGCCCAATCCTTGGCTACAAGACCTGCGCCGGTATTGCCCGCGAAGGGTATTTAGAAGGAAAATCTATATATCAGATCGTCGTTGAAGAGCGGAAGCTCATTACACAAGAAAAATGGGATGAGGTTTATAGCACGAGCAATCTTCTCCATCCGGCGTTCATCCAATAGCTGGTTTTAATACTGACGAGTATGTCAGTATATGAAGTGAGTTCGCACCATGGACACAAAACTCATCATTGAATTTCTTGTTGTTCTCGCTGCCATTGCCATCGGAGCCCGCAAAAGTGGCGTTGCCCTGGGTCTGTGGGGCGGGGTCGGGCTGTTTCTTCTTGTCGTCGTTTTCGGCGTCAAGCCGACGTCGCCGCCAATCGACGTCATGCTGATCATTCTTGCCGTGATCATGGCCGCTTCCGTCATGGAGGCGGCCGGCGGGATCGACTATCTGGTTCGGGTGGCAGAGCGGCTTATCCGCAGCAACCCGAAGCAGGTCACCATCATTGCGCCGCTGGTCACCTGGACCTTCACCTTTCTCGCCGGTACCGGCCACATTGTTTATCCGCTGTTGCCGGTGATTCACGAAGTCGCCCGCAAGGCCGGGATCCGGCCGGAGCGTCCGATGGCGATTGCCACCATCGCCTCGCAACAAGGCATCACCGGTAGCCCGGTGTCGGCGGCGACGGCAGCGATGATCGGCCTGTTCGCCGAACATGGGATGAACGGCTGGGGGTTGGCTCAGATTCTGATGATTTCCGTGCCCTCGACCTTGATCGGCGTGCTTTTCGCCGCCGTGTTGCAGACCAAGGTCGGCAAAGAGTTGATCGATGATCCGGAGTATCGCGCGTTGGTCGCCAGCGGCGCTATCGAACCGGTGGACGGTGCTGCCGCCGCTCGTCCGGATCTGCCAAATTCGGCCAAATATAGCGCATGGATTTTTCTCGTCGGAGTGGCTGTCGTGGTGTTGACCGGTCTGTTCCCTCAGTTCCGGATTCCAATCGGCGGCAAGGAAGCCATGGGCATGCCGATTGTCATCGAAATCGTGATGATGTCTATCGCGGCCATTCTGATGATCCTGTTCGACGTGAAAGCCGATCTGGTGCCCAGAACAGCAACGTGCCGGGCCGGGCTTGTCGCCCTGGTCGGCATATTCGGGCTGGCGTGGCTGGGCGATACCTTCATCGCTGGAAACAAGGAGATCATCGTCGGTCAACTGAGCAGTATGGCCACGGCCGCTCCCTGGACCTTCTCCTTTGGTCTCTTCTTCGCCTCAGTGCTGCTCTACAGTCAGGCGGCGACGGCGAGAGCTTTGATGCCGCTCGGCGTCACCCTGGGAATTGCCCCCGCCGCGTTGATTGCCATGTTCCCGGCGGTCAATGGATACTTCTTCATTCCCACCTATGGGACGCTGATTGCCGCGATCAATTTCGATCGGTGCGGGACCACGCGGATCGGCCGCTTCGTCCTCAATCATTCCTTCATGCTGCCGGGCTTGATTTCGACGGCCGCGGCCGTGGCAGTCGGCCTTCTTATTGCGCATCTGATTTAGTGGCACGTTTCATCTCAAATGAAAGGTGCCAGTGGAGCCCGAGCGGCGCTTGAGCCAGCCGAAGCCGGAGGCGAAGGCATCGCATAGAGTCCAGCATGATCGTTACCATCGGGCGGACGGGTTCCGTCCGATGGTCCTTGGCGATAACCTTTCGAGCGGAATTATTCGAAAAGCGGGTATGGTTCTTTCCCAATTTCTCTGCTGGTCTGCTGTAAAACGCCATGACAAATACGATAGCGGTCGTCGATGACGATGCGGTCACACGGGAAACACTGAAGGCCTATTTCGAGGACGAGGGCTTTTCTGTTCTGTTGGCCGGCAATGCCGCTGAATTCACGGCCTTGCGGGCAGAGCATCGTATCGATATCGCTCTTCTCGACATCCGGTTGCCCGACAAGGATGGACTTACCGTGACGCGGGAATTACGACCGGTTTCGGATATCGGCATCGTTCTGATCACCGGGCGCTCGGACAATCTCGACCGGATCATCGGTCTCGAACTGGGGGCCGACGATTACATCAAGAAACCTTTCGAACCGCGCGAGGTTTTGGCTCGGGTTCGGAACCTGCTTCGCAGGATCGAAGATAAGCGCCCCGATCATGACGACCGCAGGAAGCGGTTCGGACAATGGACGTTATATCTGGATCGCCGCCGGTTGGTGCGAGCGGACGGAACGGACGTTCATTTGACCACCGCCGAATTCGACATCCTCGCCATTTTGGTCTGCAATCCCGGGAAGATTTTGGCGCGAGACTATATTCTTGAGGTCACGGCGCGCCGTAAGGCCGATTCTCAAGACCGAACCATCGATACGCTGGTGCGGCGTCTGCGTCGTATCCTCGAAGATGACCCAAAGACCCCGAAGCTCATCGTCACGGTCCATGGCGGTGGATATATGTTCGCTGAGGACGTTACCTGATGAACTCAGGCGGTAATTGGTCCCGATCACCGCGAATTGGTATAACTCGCCCGAACCCGCTATAACTGAAATTCCGAATCGGGACCCTGGAACGGTTTGCGTACCGTATTTCGCGGAATTGGCAATGCAATGACCTGCACCATTGTCATCGTCGACGACGATGCCATCACTCGGGAAACGCTAAAGGCCTATTTCGAAGACGAAGGGTATTCCGTCCTTCAGGCCCGAAACGGCGACGAACTCGCGATAATCTTGGCCCGGCACAAGATTTCCCTGGTGCTGCTCGATATTCACTTGCCTGGGAAAGATGGACTGACCATCACTCGCGAAATTCGGGCCGAATCCAATATACCGATTGTCCTGATCACCGGACGCTCGGATCAGTTGGACCGCATCATCGGTTTGGAAATGGGGGCCGACGACTATATCGTCAAACCCTTCGAACCCCGCGAGATCCTGGCCCGCTTTCGCAGTTTGCAGCGCCGGCACAACAGCCGCCAAGGAATGGCGGAGCAGCGTGAAAAGCGCTTTGGTCCTTGGTCCTTTCATCTTGGCAAGCGCCGGTTATGGCATGATGACGGTCGGGAAATCCGGCTGACCAGTGCCGAATTCGACCTTCTGGCGGCCTTTGTCGGAAACCCGGGCTGGGTGCTGACCCGCGACAAGCTGCTCGACTTGACTCCCCATCACAAGGGCGATCCCTTCGATCGGTCCATCGACAGTCTGGTGCGCCGGTTGCGGCGCGTTTTGGAAGCCGATCCGGCAAATCCTCACTACATCACAACGGTACACGGCAGCGGCTACATGTTCACGGTCGACGTCTCGTGAGGGTACCGTCTCTCAAGAGGCTAGGAAGAATCAAATAGTTAGTAGCACCGGCGTCCCTGCCGGTGTTCCGCCGCCAGGCGGACCCTTTCCGGCCCACGCCGGAACACCGGCAGGGACGCCGGTGCCACTCCTGTTTCATCCAAGGCGGGTCGGCGCGCCACCGGTGCGAAACTCTAATAGGCGAGCCGTCCGCGCAGGTCGTCGAACGGTACCATCACGTATTGGCGATAGGCGGCACGTTCTTGCAGGCGTCGATACCATGCTTCGACGTTGGGAACGGACGGTCGTTCGATGTCGAGTTCGAAATAGCGGTAAAGCGCGGTCCCGGCCGGGATGTCGGCCAGGCTGAGAACGTCGCCGCCGAGATAGTCGCGATCAGCCAGGATCCGGTCCAGCAATTGGAAATGTTGCGCGCAGAGCGAGATATTCCGGCGGATGAGCGGCCAGTCCCGCTGCGGTTCGGGCGTTCGGTAGAAATTCCAGAACAAGCCGGCTAGAAAGTCGGGTTGCAGCGTCGTCTGCGACCAGTCCATCCAACGTTCGACCAGGGAACGTTGGCCGGCGTCTTCCGACCAGAAACGCCCGTGGCATGCCGCCAGATATCGCAGAATCGTATGCGATTCCCAGACGACCATGCCGTCGTCGTCGATCACCGGAACATGTCCATGCGGGTTCATCGCCAGAAATTCCGGTGTGTCCAGTCCGCCGAACGCCCCGCCGGCCGGGATATGCCGGTGGGGAAGTTCCAATTCACCGACAAGCCACATCACCTTTTGAACATTGAATGAACTGAGGCGTCCCCAGATTTTCAGCATCGTCTGATCCTCGCGGTCCTTTCAACCGTCGATCGGCTCGACATCGACAGCCACCCGGAGCGACTGTTCTCCGCCCCCGAGCACGACGCCTTTCAGCGGGCTGACGTCGTCATAGTCGCGGCCCCAGGCGGTGGTGACATGCTCTAGGTCGGGTATCTTGTCGTTGGTCGGATCGACGTCGATCCAGCCATGGCCCGGCACAAAGGCCGAAAACCAGGCATGCGAGGCGTCGCTGCCCTTCAGTTTGACTTTCCCCGGAGCCGGATGGGTCAGCAAGTAACCTGAGACGTAGCGCGCCGCCAATCCCATGCTTCGCAGACAGGCGATGCCGAGATGGGCAAAGTCCTGGCAGACGCCCCGGCGATCGGCCAGAACCCGGGCCAGCGGCGTCGCCACAGTGGTGGCGGTGGCGTCGTAGGTGAAGTCGCTGTGGATGCGGTGCATGAGATCGAGCAGGCCGGCCAGCAACGGCTGGTCGGCGGGAAAGGACGGGGCGGCGTAAGCGGCCAGGGCCGGCGAGGCGGCGATGAATGGACTGTCGAAACGGAACTCAGTGGCCTCCAGCACATCCGGCGCCAGATCGCGGTTCAACGTCTCGATGACGCTTTCCCAACTCGGTGTGTCTTGCGGGTTGGGCAGGGGGCGACCTGTCAGTTCGACGCGGCTGATCGCCTCGACGGCCAGGGTTTTGTGCGGATCGTGCAGTGTGAAGAAACAGACCGAATTGCCGAAATAGTCGATCCCTTCCTTTTCCAGGCCGGTCGGCTGCGGTCGTATCCGCAAGGCCGATCGGCGGCAGGTCTGCCAGGCAAGCGTGCGCGGGACGAGATGCGCCATGTGGTGGGCGACGAGAACCGGCTCGTTGTAAGCGTAGGTGGTCAGATGGCGGACCTTGTAGATCACGGCATGGGTTCCCTCATCGGCACGGTGCCGTTTGGGCTGCGGCTGACCGCATGGGTGAAGTATTCGCGGGTCAGGGTTTCCGAGAGTTCCCAGAGCTTCGCGCGCAGAACTTCGAGGAAGGCGGCGAGATTCCGGCGTTCACCATCGTCGTCTGGGCGGGCCAGGATTTCGATCTGGGCGGTACGGACGGCGCCGCACAGCCAGATCGTCAGACGCTGTTCCGGGCCGTAGAACGCCGCCCGGCGGCCGGCGGCCAGTTGCTCCATATGATGGTCGAGTGCGGCGTACTGGTAGGCCAGGGAACGTGGATTGCTCTCGTCGGCCAGCAGGAGGTCAAGGACCGGCGAGAATTGCGGCGCGGACAGGTAGCGCGAGCGATAGGTCATGGCGCTGTCTGACACCTCGAGCAGAACGTCGAGCGCCGCCGAGCCGCCGTCCTCGGCGGGTTGGAGACTGTTGGACAAAATGTCGATGACATGCATGCCGCGTTCGAGCCGGCGGCCGATGTCGATGAACCGCCAAGCCAGGCCACGGGTCATGTTCTCCATCGCCAGACCGTTCAGCGCCTCGCAGGCCAGCACCACGCCGTTGAGCATGGTGACCAGGTCTTCCGTGCCGCGACTGACGTCGACCTGGGCCAGTTCGTCGTGCAGCCGGTTGACGGCGCGCCACGTGTCGAGCGACAGACGGTCGCGGGCCATCGCCGCCATCCGATGCACCCGTTCGACGGTCGAGCGCAGACCGTGCATTTGGGCTGGATCGAAGCTCATCCGGGCGATCGTGAGAACGGCTTCCTCGGGGTCTTTGCCGCCCGGCTTGCGACAGAGACTGTTCAAAAGGCGCAGCGCCGCCGGCAATTCGGCGGCGGCGCCGAAACCGGCGGCGTTACCGACGCGCGACAGCGCGGCACGCAACAGGCGTGTCGTGTCCTCGGTCCGTTCGACGTAACGGCCGAACCAATAAAGATTGTCGGCCACGCGGCTCGGCAGGTCGTGGGCGCCGCGGACCAGCTTGACGGGTGGTTCGCTGCTGCGAATTGGGATCGCCCGGCGGTTTTGTTCCTCCGCCAGGATCCAGGTGTCCTTGCTGCCGCCGCCATACTGCATGGAGACGATTTTTCCGTCGCGCTCAGCGGCGATCCGTGTCAATCCTCCCGGCATTGCCACATAGCCGCCATCATGGGCAGCGACGAAGACCCTGACCATCAGCGGGCGTGGATCCAGCTGTCCGGCTGTCCACACCGGGGCCGTGGACAGCCTCAGACGTTCCTGGGCGAGGAAAGCGTGCGGGGTCCGGCCGATGGTCGCTGCGAGTTCGGCTTGCCGTGATGTCGTCAGTTGATCGCCGAAGACCGGCTCGCCGACTGTCCTGCCGCCGAGATAGGCTCTTTTGATTACCAGTCGATCGAGGTTGGCCAACACATAGCCGCGTTCCTTTTCGGCCCCGCACCACCAGGTGGCGACCGACGGCAGCTTCAACTCCTCATTCAACAGTCGACGGGCGAGGACCGGCAGGAACGGGGCCATGGCGCCGCTTTCCAAAAGGCCGCTGCCGAGGCTGTTGGCCACCACGACAGTGCCGCGTCGGACCGCCTGCACCAGTCCGGCGACCCCCAAGGTCGAATCGTTGCGAAGCTCGAGCGGGTCACAATAGGCGCCGTCGGTTCGCCGGAGAATGACGTCAACCGGCTGCAGCCCATCCAACGTCTTCAGATAGACGTGGTCGTCCCTGACCGTCAGATCTTCCGCCTCGACCAGGGTGTAGCCAAGGAAACGCGCCAGATAGGCATGTTCGAAGAAACTCTCGTTGTAGGGGCCGGGGGTCAGAAGAACGATCCGGGGCGTCTCGCGATGGCGGGGCGACAGGCTGAAAAGGGTTTCACGCAGCTTCTGGAAGAATGGGGTCAGCGGCTCGACCGGCTGGCGCCGCATGATGTCGGGCAGCGAGCGGGCGATGATGGTCCTGTTTTCGAGCGCATAGCCAGCGCCGGAAGGCGCCTCGCAGCGGTCGGACATCACCCACCACTGACCATCCGGCGATCGCGCCAGGTCGGCGGCGTAGAAATGCAGGTGGACGCCGCCGGCTTGCGGAACGTTGTGCAGGGGCCGGAGAAAACCGGGGTGGCCGAAGACCAGTGCCGGTGGCAACAGTCCGTCGCCGAGGAGAGATCGGTCGCCATAAAGGTCGGCTAAAATCTGGTTGAGGAGGGTAACCCGCTGGATCAGCCCCTGTTCGATGACTCGCCATTCCTGGGCCGGCAGGATCATCGGCACGGGGTCGAGTTGCCAGGGACGGTCGAGGCCGCGGGGGTCGCGGTAGACATTGTAGGTGACGCCGTTTTCGCGGATCAGTCGTTGACCGCGATCCCAGCGGCTGGCCATTTCCGACGTCGGCAGGTCGCTCAACCCCTTGATGAAGGTCGTCCAATGGGATCGCAGCAAGCCATCGCCTTCGACCATCTCGTCCCAGTGGCCGCGGACCACGGGATAGCCTAGGCTGAAGGCTCCGGGAAAGGATTCTTGCCCAGTCAAAGTGTCATCCGGCGGCCGCTGTCTGCGTTCCATAAAAGGTCCAAATGCCAAGAAGGAATTGTTCTCAGCAAACACTTAACCGCAGATCGAGGGTTGTCGGGAAGTCCGGATTTGGCACGTCCGCCGGGACATCGACCGTTCCCGGCGTATGTCCAATCGCAAAAAACCGGGCCAGTCTGCGGCTTTCGGCCTCGTTCGCATTCACCGGGAAGGTCTCGTAATTTCGTCCGCCCGGATGCGATACATGGTAGGTGCAGCCGCCGATCGAGCGTCTATTCCAACTGTCGACCACATCGAAGACCAGAGGCGCGTGTACGCCTATGGTCGGATGAAGACAGGCAGGCGGCTGCCAGGCGCGATAACGGACGCCGGCGATAAATTCGCCCGGCGAGCCGGTCGAGGTCAAAGGAACGCGTCGTCCATTGCAACAGATCACGTGGCGTTCGCCGGTCATTCCCGTGACCCGGACCTGCAACCGCTCGATCGAACTGTCGACATAGCGGGCGGTGCCGCCGGCCCCCGGCTCCTCGCCCATGACATGCCAGGGTTCCAGCGCCTGACGTAATTCCAGGCCGATGCCGTCGTAGGTCACATCGCCGTAGCGGGGAAAACGGAATTCGTAATGCGGAGAAAACCAAGAGTCTTGGAATGGGTAACCGGCGCGGCGCATGTCTCCCAGCAGGTCGGTGAAATCGGCCCAGATGAAATGTGGCAGCATGAAGCGATCGCGCAGCGCGTGACCCCATCGCACCAGCGGCTGCGTGTAGGGTTCGAACCAAAAGCGGGCGATCAGGGCGCGCAGCAGCAATTGCTGAGCGCAGCTCATTCTCGCGTGGGGGGGCATTTCGAAGGCGCGGAATTCCACGAGGCCGAGGCGACCCGTCGGGCTATCGGGAGAAAAGAGCTTGTCGATACAGATTTCCGTGCGGTGGGTGTTGCCCGTCACGTCGACCAGCAGGTTGCGGAAAATACGGTCGACCAGCCAGGGCGGCACATCGAGACCGGGCAATGGCACTTGGCCAAGCGCGATCTGCAACTCGTAAAGGATGTCGTCGCGGGCTTCATCGACGCGCGGGGCCTGGCTGGTCGGTCCGATGAACAGGCCGGAGAACAGGTAGCTGAGGCAGGGGTGGTTCTGCCAGAAACGGACCAGGCTTGCCAAAAGGTCCGGACGTCGCAGAAACGGACTGTCCGGCGCCGAGGTTCCGCCGACGACGATATGATTGCCGCCGCCGGTACCGGTATGACGCCCGTCCAGCATGAATTTCTCGGTTCCCAACCGTGCCTCGCGGGCACAGTCGTAGAGCGCCATCGTCGTGTCGCGCAGGGTCGCCCACGAGGCGGAGGGGTGGATATTCACCTCGATGACTCCAGGGTCCGGGGTCACCTTGATGACGTTGAGCCGGTGATCTTGCGGCGGCGGGTAGCCTTCCAGATGGACCGGAATGGCGAGGTCCTCGGCCGTATCCTCGATGGCCGTGACCAGATCGACGAAGTCGTCGGCGCAATCGGTGGGCGGCATGAAGATCGTCAGCTTGCCGTCGCGCGGTTGCAGGGTAAGCGCCGTACGGACATTGTCCGACACAAAACCGCGTTCGGTTTCGCGAACCGACCCGGCAAGACTGGGGCGCTGTTCGTTCAGCACGCCACGAGCGAAGTCCTTCGGATCGGTCGGCGGCAGCGTCAGAAGCGGGCGCGACTGGCGCAGCTGCTGTGGATCGGGCAGCGGTCCGCGCGGATCGAAGGGATCCTGGGTGATCGACCAGGGATAGGAGGCCGGCGGAATCTGCGGCAAGGATTCGAGCGGCAGGCGGTAGCCGACCGGCGAATCGCCGGGAACCAGGAACAGGCGTCCGCGTCGCACCGGCCAGGGACCGGAGATCCAGTGCGGTCCGCCCTTGGCGTTCCAGCGCTGGATCGGCAGCGCGAAGCCGACCGGGCGTTCCAATCCATGGCTGAAGACCCGAGCCAATCGGGCGCGCTCTTCCGGATCGTCGAGTTTGCAGTCGAGCGGATCGACGTTGAGTGGCAGCGCCTGTTCGCGGGCAATGTAATGCAGGGGATCTTCGTAGGTGGCCAGCAGATAGTGCGGATCGATGCCGAGACGCTGACAAAGGCGCTCGCCGAACAATCGGGCGGTTTCCTCGTCCGGTTGATCGTCAGCCCCTTCCTTGGCGATCAGATCGGGGTTGTTCCACAGGGGTTTGCCGTCGCCTCGCCAGTAAAGGGCGAAAGCCCAACGCGGCAGGCTTTCACCGGGATACCATTTGCCTTGCCCGAAGGTCAGCAGTCCACCGGAGGCGAAGCGGTCGCGTAACCGGCAGATCAGGTCGTAGGCCCGCTGGCGCTTGGTCGGACCAACCGCTGCGATGTTCCATTCCGGGGCATCCATGTCATCGATCGAAACGAAGGTCGGTTCGCCGCCCATCGTCAGACGGACGTCGCCGGAACGCAATTTTTCATCGATCTGCTCGCCCAGGGCGTCGATGGCGCTCCATTGCGCATCATCATAGGGCTTGGTGACCCGTGGCGTCTCCCAGACCCGGGTGACAGTCATCTGATGCGAGAACGTCACGTCGCAGGGGTCGACGGCGCCGGTGATCGGGGCTGCGCTGCCGGGCGCCGGCGTCGCGGCCAAGGGAATGTGGCCTTCTCCGGCCAGCAGGCCGGAGGTGGGGTCGAGGCCGATCCACCCGGCTCCGGGCAGGTAGACCTCAGTCCAGGCATGCAGGTCGGTGAAGTCGCGTTCCGGTCCCGTGGGGCCGTCCAACGGTTTCTGGTCCGGGACCAATTGGATCAGATAGCCGGAGACGAAGCGCGCCGCCAGACCCAGGTTGCGGAGGATCTGGACCAGCAGCCAGGCGCTGTCGCGGCAAGATCCCGTTCCCTTGGCGAGCGTTTCCTCGCAAGCCTGGACGCCGGGTTCAAGGCGAATGACGTAACCAATCCTTCTTTGCAGATCCTGGTTGAGACCGACCAGAAAATCGATCGTGGTCCGAGGGGTTCGATCGACCGATGCGAGAAGGGCGGACATCTGAGGTCCGGGCGGCGGGACAGCCAGGAAGGGCTTAAGCTCCTCGGCGAGCACCGGATCATAAGCGAACGGTATCTGTTCGGCGGATGGTTCGAGAAAGAAATCGAAAGGGTTATGGACCGCCATTTCGGCAACCAGATCCACTTCGAAGGACAACGATGTCATCGGTTCGGGAAAGACCAGACGCGCGAGAAAATTACCTTGGGGATCTTGTTGCCAATTGACGAAATGCTGAGATGGTTCAACCTTTAGGGAATAGGAAAGAATCCTGGTGCGGGAATGTGATGCAGGGCGAAGCCTGACGATTTGGGGTGACACTTTTACCGGACGGTCGTAATGGTAGATCGTCTTATGGTTGAGGGCGACGTGAATGCTCATGCGACTCCCCGAAAACAGTGTTCCTACGATCAATGACGCAAAGGGAAGGCTGCTGCAAGGCTAGATTTGGTGGTTTATTGGGCATTAGGCAAAAATGCCTATGATTTGATCTTCGTTTGATGGGAAGTCAGGCAGGATGCGACCTTTGGCATGTGTTACCCCTGTTGCAACACATTAAAGTCGGTGGCATATTCGGCGCTAGGGTCACAAAAAGTAAATGGTTGCCCCTCGGTTCTTCCGAATTTCTTCATTTGGCTAAGAAAGGCAAGAAATGGGCAGGGACTACCATATCCTGGTATTGGAAGATGAACCCGCAACGTGCGCGATGCTGGCTACTCTTATGGAATCGGAAGGTTTCCGTGTCAGTACTGCCCAGCGTGCCGCGCAGGCCCATGATCTCGTCGCGCATCATCGTTTCGACCTGATTCTCCTCGACCTTAATCTGCCCGACGAGGACGGTCTTTATATCGCTCGCGAGATGCGGGCCAAGTCGGATGTCGGCATTATTATGCTGACGTCGCGAAAAGAAGACATCGACCGCGTGATCGGCCTTGAGATGGGGGCCGATGACTATGTGACGAAGCCATTCTTTCCGAGAGAACTGGTGGCGCGGGTCAAGAATCTGCTGCGCCGGCTCAACATGCCGCGGTCGGGGCGTCGCGTCGACGGTCCTCCCGGCAGCGAGGTCCGCCGTTTCGACGGTTGGGAAATGGATTTGGCCAAACGGAGCCTGATTGATCCCCAGGGGCAGGAGATAAACCTGACCCGTGCCGAATTCGATCTTCTGACGGCACTGGTTAACAGCGCCGGCCGTGTCTTGTCGCGCGACCAGCTGCTCGACGCCATCGGCAGTCAATTCTGGACGCCAGTGGACAGGACCATCGACGTTCTGGTCAGCCGTCTTCGCCGCAAGATGGAAGCGGATCCGAAATCACCAATGATGATCCTCACCAGCCACGGATTCGGTTACAAATTTGCCCCGTCCGTCGCTGTCGGCTGAGATGGCAAGACGGCGGACATAGAGCCTTTTGCGTTACGCTTCGAGGCGACCGCCGAACGCAAGGCGGCGCCTTGCGGCTTCTGATGGGACCTGGTTGACGGCTGATGCCGGGACTTCCTGGCTGCCGGGTTCCGCCGCGAGGCGGCGGAAACTCCTGCTTTCGGCTTCGCCGAAACGCCGGCACGGAACCACTGATTTTTCCACAGGCTCGGACGCCTGCGCTCCCGATTGCTCCTCGGGCACCAAGTATTATATCAAGTTGCTGTGATCGGAACCGGTCACTGCACCCTCAAGCGCCGCTCGGACTCCTCGCCCGGGGCCATCGTTGCCGCGCATCTGGCCGCAGCTTCAACGGTCGCTTCGGTAGCGAAGGAGTCTTCGCTGTCAATATGAGTATTGTCGGTATACATCTAAGCAATATTTCTATGAATATAGTAATATTTTAAATTCCCCATGAAATGACGACCTTCCATACTCGTGCGGCGAAATACGTTTCCGTCACGAGATGACGTTTGCCTGACGAAATTCCAAGCCATCGAACCGGCCACGGCAAATCGCTGGACGGTCGGACGGTTCTATTCGTCTGCACACCATTTGGAAAATGGCGGAGGCCAGATGAACCGTAAACAGCGACGGGCGGAACAAAAGCTGGGCGGGCCTGTGATACCGGGGATGCTGCTGCGCGTCCAAAGCGTGTTCTCCGACGCCCTTCGACACTATCGCGCCGGAAGTTTGACCGAGGCCGAACGGCTTTGCCGGCAAGTGCTGGATGTTGATTCCAGGCATGCTGAAAGCCGACATCTGCTCGGGCTAATTGTCCGTCAGATGAGACAGTCGAGCCTATCATCTCCCAATCTAGAAAACGAAATAGGGCCTGATTATGAACAGGCCATATATTTTTATAATATAGGTGTCGAACGTGGGGTAAGGGGCTGGCTGTCGGATGCTATCGCATCCTATCGGAAAGCTATCTCGGTCTATCCGTATATTCCGGAAGCGTATGACAATCTGGGAAATGCGTTGCGGGAACGGGGCCGGTTGGATGACGCTGTCGCCTGCTATAAACGTGCCATCAGCCTCAAGCCGGGCCATCCGGGAACCTACAATAATCTGGGTAGCGCGCTGTTCGACGTCGGGCAGCCCGAAGCGGCAATTGCCTGCTACAGAAAGGCCATCGGCCTCAAGAGGGATTCCCCGGCGTATGGCAATCTTGCCAACGCTCTGCGGAAACAGGGGGATTTGAACGAGGCGATCGCCTGTTTCCGAAACGCTATCAGCCTTCAGCCCGACCAATCGGAGGCCTATCACAATCTGGGCAACGTCTTGCAGGATCAGGAACGGCTGGGAGAGGCCGTCAGTCACTATCGCTGGGCAATCGTCATCAAACCGGGTGATCCCGAGGCTTACAACGGCCTGGGCACCGCCCTGCGAGAAATGGAACGACTGGACGAGGCGGTCGCCTGTTTCCAGACAGCCTTGGATCTTCGACCAGACTATTGTCCTGCTTATAACAACCTGGGCAACACGCTGCAGGATCAAGGCCGGATGGATGACGCTGTCGCCTGCTACAGACGTGCCCTTGCGCTTGAGCCTGACCATCCTGGCGCCCATTGCAATCTGGCCATGGCGCTGCTGGGGCAGGGGGATCTGGCTGCGGGATGGGAGGCATATGAACGGCGATGGCAGACGCCGGACGGGATCAATGCGCGTCGCGACTTCGGCCGACCACAGTGGCGGGGGGAGGCTGCCGAGGGCAAAACCTTGCTCATTCATGCCGAGCAGGGGTTTGGCGATAGCCTGCAGTTCTGCCGTTACGCTTCCTTGGCCGCGGCCCGCGGATTGAGGGTGGTCATGGAGGTACAGAAACCGTTGCTCCGCCTGCTGCGCGGCCTGCCGGGTGTCGAGCAGGTGGTGCCATACGGTGAGCCGCTTCCGGCCTTCGATCTCCATTGTCCGATGCTCAGTATGCCCTTGGCGCTGGGGACCACGCTGGCGACCATTCCCAGCGCCACCTCTTATCTCCGTGCCGACGACGATCTGATCGCCACTTGGCGGGCCCGGCTTTCCGCCTTGCCTGATCACGGCCGACGTATCGGTTTGGCGTGGGCGGGACGTCGCCAGGCGGTTGACCGACGGCGATCTCTGGCGCCGGAGAAACTGGCACCATTGTTCGACCTGCCGAACATGCAGTTCTTCAGTTTGCAAAAAGACGGATCGCCTGTGTCCAAGGATTCCCCTGTGACCGATTTCATGAGTGAGATGGAGGATTTCGCTGACACCGCGGCATTGATCGCCAATCTCGATCTCGTCATCTCGGTCGATACCGCCGTGGTCCATCTGGCGGCGGCCCTGGGAAAACCGGTCTGGATGGCCGATCGATTCAGTCCCTGTTGGCGCTGGCTCCGGCACCGTGAAGACAGCCCCTGGTATCCGTCTCTGCGGTTGTTCAGACAGTCGAAACCTCGAGATTGGCACGCCGTGATCGAAAGGATAAAAGCCGAGCTATTCCTCTTCGACAATGGGAACACGAATGCCTTCCGCGACTGATGAGGGCCGCCGCCCTTAACATTTTACGCATCAGTTCTCCTGGGTGACGGTTGGGACGCTGTCCAGGGTAGTCCTCGGTGACTCCCGTCGCTTTGGGCCGGCTTAACCGCGAGGTGGACCTTAGGTTGAATAACGACGACAATAGTCGATCAACCGGATTGCCTCCAGGAAAGGACAATGCGTGGCGGCAACGACGACATTCAATTGGGCTCCGCTACGGATCCTGATCGTCGATCGCGACGAACAGTTTCGCTTTTTCGCGCGCAGTCTGTTCAAGCATCACCGCGTCAGGGATGTTCTGAGCACCGCCCACGCCACCGATGTCTCGCGCATTCTTGCCCACAATCAGGTCCACGTGGCTTTCGTCGAACTGACCCACGACGAGACCGGCGTTATCCATATGCTGGAGTGGTTGCGCGACCGTACCCGGAGTCCGGCTCCGAATGTACCGGTCGTGTTGCTGGCCCGCACACTGGATCGGGCGCAACTCGCCCAGGCTTGCGCTTTTGGTATTCATGGCATTTTGCAAAAGCCGTTATCGGGCGACAAGATGCTGGGGGCGGTGGTCGGCGTGATCACCAATCCGCGTCTGTTCAAGTTTGCCGGGCGCCCCGATCCCATTGTTGTTGCGCCGGCACGCGGCGAGGAAGGCTCCGCCGATCCGCGGATGCGAAAACAGGAAGACTGCGGAACCGGTTCCGGAGCCGCGAAGCGTTTGCCGGTGGCCGGCCCCCGTTCTTCTGTCCGTGTGGGGCCGTCGACCGTCCCTGCGGCGGAAATCTCGTCCGGTAAGTCGGGGAGCATCGGAATCGAACTGGCGACGTGCCCGGAGACGACGTCCTCGGGACCGAATGCAATTGAAGTCGTCTCTTTGCCCAAACGACGGAGTCTTGTCTTGACTGATGACGTCGAGGTGACGGGCGGCGGGAAAAATGTCGAACCGGCGGTACGCGATTCGAAAGACGACGCCGGCATCGAAGAGAAGGCGGCTGCCGTTTCGAAGAAGAAGCCGAAGACTTCGAAAGATCCGCAAGGCCCGGCAGCTATCGATATCGAGGCGATCCTGCAAGCTCATGCCCGTTGGGTGGAAAGCGGCGGCCAGGACGGCAAGCGCGCCAATTTGGAGGGCGCGGATCTTTCCGGTCGTCAGCTGGCTGGAGCCTTGCTGACGTCGTCCATGTTACGCAAAGCCGATCTTTCCGGGTGCGATTTCAGCGGTGCCGAGATGCATGGCGTGGACATGCGCAATGCCGACGCCGCGGGAACCTCGTTTGTCGGCGCCGATCTCGCGGTGGCGCGTCTGCGGCATGCGCGGCTGTCCGGCTGCCAATTCGCGCAAGCCAACCTGAAAGGGGCAGATTTGGCTGGCGCCGATCTCAGTGGGGCGACCATGGGCGACGCCGATCTCTCCGGTGCCATTCTTCTTGGCGCGCATTTGGCCGGCGCCGACTTCTCCGCCGTTTCCGGTCTGATCCAGGGACAGCTTGAAGGAGTCGACGGCGACCCGGCGACCCGTCTGCCCATCGGGCTCTTGTTGCCTTCCGTTCCCGATGATCAGTCGAAAGCGTAGGCATCCATAGCCAAGACGCCGAGGTCGACGCTGGTATGCAGACGACGGCCGGCGGTTCCTGGCGTGCCGGCGCCAAGCGCCACAAACAGCGGCAGAAAATGTTCCTCGCTGGGGTGGTTGCGTGTCGCAGACGGTGCTTGCCGGCGGTAGTCGGCCAGTTTGTCTTGCTGGTTGCCGGCAATGGCCGCGGCGGTCCAATCCTGGAAGGCGCTGACCCAGGGGGGCGTCGGGTCTCCGTCGGCATGGGCGAAGGCATCGCGCAAGGAATGGGTCAACGATCCCGATCCGACGATCAGCACACCCTCGTCGCGTAGCGGCCGCAGTGCCTCACCGATCTTCAGATGTGCGGCAGGTCCGCCGTCGGGTAGCAGCGACAGAGATACGACGGGTATAGACGCGTCCGGGTACATCAGTTTGAGTGGAGCCCAGGCGCCATGGTCGAGGCCGCGGCTGTCATCGATGACAGCGGGCAGGCCAGCGGCGGCAAGCAGATCGGCCGTTCGGGCGGCCAGGGCAGGCGAACCCGGAACGGGATAGGTCATGGCATAGAGTTCGGCCGGGAAACCATAGAAGTCGTAGATGGTTGGCGGCTCAGAAACCGCCGACACGCGCGGTCCACGGGCCTCCCAATGGGCCGAGATGGCCAGGATGGCCTTGGGACGTGCCAGTTGTCCGCCCAGTCCCGCCAGAAAATGGTGGGCGGGGATATCTTGCAAGATCATGGTCGGCGCGCCGTGGGAGACGAAAAGCGTGGGCAATAGCGGCATGGGAGGGTCTTTCTTCAACGACGTTTCCTACCATATAACATTCTGGACCGGAGATTTTGGCCGAATTGTCGGTCCGTCCAACAAGGATCCTGTGGATGACCGGGGCGAGGCGTGCTATTGGGGCTATGCCAAGCATGGTAAGGCGGCCCGTCGGAAGAGGCGTCGTCCGTCTAGCCGCTGATGCCACGACCGGTTCGGACGCCGCATTATGCTTGGCTTGATTTGCTGAGGAGTCCATGTCGTCTTCCGTCGTCGCTTCCCGGCCGTCTCCTTTTGCCCTGTGGCTGATGGCCATCAGGCCGCGGACGCTTAGCCTTTCGGCCGTACCTGTCGCGGTCGGCAGCGCTGTTGCCTGGTGTGGAGAAGCCCGGATCAATTGGATCGCCATTCCGTTGGCCTTGATTGCCGCCATGGCGATTCAGATTTGTTCAAACCTCTACAATGACGTGGCCGACCACGAACGTGGTGCCGATGGTCCCGACCGGCTGGGGCCGCTCCGGGTGACCGCGGCCGGTTTGCTGTCGCCGACCCAGATGAAGCGAGGAGCCGCCGTTTGTTCCCTGGTGGCGACGCTGGCTGGCCTTGGTCTCGTCTACATGGGCGGTTGGCCGATTTTGCTGCTTGGCCTGGCCAGTCTCGTGGCCGCCTGGGCCTATACCGGCGGACCGGTGCCGATCGCCTACACACCGTTCGGCGAATTGTTCGTGATGATCTTTTTTGGTCTCGGGGCGGTTGCCGGAACCACTTGGTTGCATGTCGGCAGCGTGACGCCCGCCGCTGTTCTGGCTGGTATTGCCGTCGGCTGCTATGGAGCGGCGGTTCTGCTGGTGAACAACTATCGGGATGCCGCGGCCGATGCGCGCGTCGGCCGGCGGACATTGGCCATCGTGGCCGGGCCGCGTCTGACGCCCTGGCTTTACGCGGTCCTCATGTTCATGCCCTTTGTGTTTCTGCCGCTCTTCGATCTGATCTTGCTGAAAGGCGGGCAGGCTTGGCTGGCGTTTGGAGCCCTTCCGCTGGCCTTTCTCATGGTGCGGCGGTTTTTCCGCGAGGCTCCCGGGCCGGTGTTCAACCGTCTTCTCGGTCAGACGGCGCAGGTCCAGCTGGCGTACGGTCTGTTGCTCAGTCTGGGATTGGCGTGGTGAGGCGGGCCTGCCTCCTTTCCGTTCTTTGCCTGCTGCTGTCGGCATGGTCAGCCGTGGCGGCGGACCTTGCCTTGAACGCCCAGCCTAAGGTGGTACCGGCGGTGGCTTTTTCCGATCGGGACGGACATCCTCTTGGTCTCGACGCCTTCAAGGGCAAGGTGGTGGTCCTCGATTACTGGGCGACGTGGTGCGCACCCTGTCGTGTCGAATTCCCGCGTCTTGATGCGTTGCAGGGGCGACTGGCCGACAAGGGCGCTGTGGTTGTCGCCGTGTCGCTCGACCGTGGCGGCATGCGCGTCATCGATCGTTTTTACGACGAAATGCATGTTGCCCATCTGGCCAAATACCACGACGCCGACGGCAGCGGGGCCCGCGCCTTCGGAATCTTCGGTATGCCCACCACCGTGGTCATCGACAAGAAGGGCAGAGAAGTGGCCCGGGTCGAAGGCGCCATCGCCTGGGATAGTCCCGATGTCGTGGCCGTTCTCGAGCGCCTCGTGGCCGCCGACTGATACCGGCAGGCCAATGAATTGACGGGCATCCGCCCGCTTTGCCGCCGCCGCAATGGCGGCTGATACCGGCGAGTCAGATCAAGCGTTCGCCGGTATGATTGGCTGCGGCATCTCTTGACGGGTACGGCCGGGCGGTGCTTTGTTGCCGTCTTTAACGCATAAGAAAATTGGGGTTGTCATGTCGAACCCTCGTACGGAGCGCTCCCGCCCCGTCGATCCGCCGTTTTCCCCCATCCTGTTGGCCGGGATGGCTCTGGGACCGGTGCCGCCGCGTTTTCTGCAGCCGCTGTTCGACGCTATTCTTGCCGTCGTGCGCCGCCGCCATCCGGACATCCTCGACCGCCTGACGGCCTATCCCGACGCGGTGATCGGCATCGATCCGGTTGATCTGCCATTCGTATTGCTTCTCGAACCAAAGCCCGATCGGCCGCGTCTCACCGTTTATCGCGATTTCGCCGATTTGCCGGTGACCGCCGTGATCCGCGGACCCCTGGCCATGCTGATCGCCTTGGGCGAGGGGCGCCTGGATGGCGATGCCGTCTTCTTCTCTCGTCAGTTGGTCATCGAGGGCGACACGGAAGTGATCGTCGCCTTGCGCAATGCCGTCGATGGCGCCGGTATCGATATGGAAGCCGATTTCGCCGCCACGGTCGGTCCGTTGGCGCGCCCGCTGCTTCAAGCCGCGAGGGTGGGCGGATGGCTGTTCCGTCGATTGGCCGACGATATGGCGCTGGTGCGTCAAGCGCTGGTTGGGCCTGCCCTCAAAAGCGCCGACGCCCAGGCGGCCAGGCTCAACGAACTGGAGGGGGAGATCGTCACGCTACGCCGCAGTCTTCGCCAAAGGGAGCAGCGGACATGACCGGGCTCTCTCGGCCGGTCGAATTGGTCTGCCCGGCCGGCACGCCGGCGGCTTTGCGGGCGGCGGTCGACGCTGGCGCCGACAGCGTGTATCTGGGCTTTCGCGACGAAACCAATGCGCGGAATTTCCCCGGGCTCAATTTCAGCCGGGACGAACTGGCCACGGGTCTCGCCTACGCCCATGAGCGTGGGACCAAGGTGTTTGTCGCCATCAACACCTTCCCACGGGCCGGGGCGCCGGAGCTTTGGCACAAGGCCGTCGATGACGCCGCCCGACTGAAGGTCGACGCGGTGATCATGGCCGACCTCGGATTATGCGACTATACGGCGCGGCACCATCCCGAGCTCAGGCTGCATTTATCCGTCCAGGCCTCGGCCTCCTCGGCCGAGGCGATTCGCTTCTATCACGAAGCCTTCGGCATCCGGCGGGCCATCCTGCCCCGCGTGCTGATGGTTCCCGAAATCGCCGACCTCAGCGCCCGGGTGCCGGTCGAAATGGAAGTCTTCATTTTCGGCGGCCTCTGTGTCATGGCCGAGGGGCGCTGTTCGCTGTCATCCTATGCCACCGGAAAATCGCCCAACATGAACGGCGCCTGTTCGCCGGCCAGCCATGTCCGCTACACCGAAAAAGGTGACAAGGTGGTGAGCCAGTTGGGCGAATTCACCATCAACACCTTTGGCGCCGGTGAGCCGGCCGGCTATCCCACCCTCTGCAAGGGTCGTTTCGAGGCCAATGGCCGGCTCAGCTATCTGTTCGAGGAACCGACGTCGCTCAACACGCTGTCCATCCTGCCGCAATTGATCGCCGCCGGTGTTACCTCCTTCAAGATCGAGGGGCGTCAGCGCGGTCGGGCTTACGTGACCAATGTCGTCAAGGCTTTCCGGCTGGCGGTGGATGCCATCAGTCGAGGCGAGACGCCGCCCGACATCGATCTCGACGGCATCACGGAAGGCGGACGCCAGACGTCTGGCGCCTATGAAAGGAGCTGGCAATGAACGGCTCGATCCCCTCCCCGCGGAACGGAAAACTGACCATCGGACCGGTTCTGTTCAATTGGAAGCCGGAGGTTTGGCGCGATTTCTATTTTCGCCTGGCCGATGAGGCACCGGTTGAGACCGTGCATTTGGGCGAAGTGGTCTGTTCGAAACGCCGGCCTTTTTTCGCGCCTCATCTGGCAGAGGTCACCGAGCGGCTGAGTGCCGCCGGCAAAGAGGTCGTTCTGTCGTCTTTGGCCCTGGTGATGTCAGAGCGTGAGCGGGACGCCATGCGGGCGTTGGCCGCCGACGCCGGCGACCGGCTGGTCGAGGCCAACGACTTGGCGATCGCCGCCGATCTGGCCGGGCGTCCGCATGTGATCGGGCCCTTCGTCAATGTCTATAACGAGGGAACTCTCGCCTATCTGGCCGGACGCGGAGCGTGGCGGATCTGTCTGCCGGCGGAGCTTCCGGCCACCACTTTGGCGGTGTTGGCGGCCCAGGCGCTGGCGGAAATCGAGGTGCAGGCATTCGGTCGTCTGCCGCTGGCGCTGTCGGCGCGGTGCTACCATGCCCGGTCGCATAACCTGCACAAGGATGGTTGCCAATATGTCTGTGGCCGCGATCCCGACGGCATGCCGGTCGATACCATGGATGGCAAGCCGTTCCTGACGGTCAATGGTACCCAGACCATGTCTTGCCGCTACGTCAATCTGTTGGGCGAACTGGCCGGTCTGCGAGGTATGGGGATCGATCGCTTCCGGCTCTGGCCGCAGGACTGCGACATGGTGGCGGTGGCCCGGCTGTTCCGCGATACACTCGACGGACGCCTGGATGCCCCGGAGGCATCCGCCCGCTTGGCGGATCTGATGCCGGGAACGGAGTTCGCCAACGGCTATGTGCATGGACGCGAAGGACACGCGTTCGTCGCCGAAGGCCTCGGCCTTTCTTGATGCCGTCCGCTTCTCTGCTGGCGTTGACGCTGGTCGGGCTGTTGTTCGGCAGCTTGGCCGGCGGTCTCAGCTATCGCTTGCCGCGCGGCCTGCCGATCGGCAGCGACCGGTCGCGGTGTCCCTCCTGCCGGGCGACCCTGGGGCCAGTCGATCTGATTCCCGTTCTGTCATGGCTGATGTTACGAGGGCGGTGTCGCCATTGCGGCAAACCCGTTTCATGGCGCTACCCGGTGATCGAACTGGTGACGGCGGCATTGTTTCTGTGGTCCGGCTGGTTGTCCGGGGCTGATCTGCCGATGGCCGTGATGCTGTCGCTGACGGCATTCGGACTGGTGGTGATCGCGGTTGTCGACCTCGAAGCCGGAATCATCCCTGACGGAATGTTGCTTTTCCTTATCCCGCTGGCGGTTCTGTGGCGGAGGTATGGCGACGGCGAATGGTTGGACGCCTCGCTCGGCGCCCTGCTGGCGGGGAGCATCAGCTACGGGGTGCGCTGGGGCTTCCTGCGCTGGCGCCGACGTGATGGGTTGGGGTTGGGGGACGTCAAATTTCTCTGCGTTGCCGGCTTCTACGTGGGATTGTCGGGGCTGGGTGGTTATCTGGTGGCATCCGCCCTGCTTGGCATCTGTCTCGGTTTCGGTTGGCGTCTTGGCGGGCGTGGACCGGTCTTTCCATTCGGCCCGGCGTTATGCGCCGGACTCCTGCTGGCGACGTTCTTTCCCGATATCTTCCTTCGTCTGGTCGAATGAGAACAGGTATTACCCATCGAGATCGGGTGGGGCGATGTCGATGAAGACGCGTTTCAAGCCTTCGCCCCACTGGCGGCGGATGCCCGACAGATATCCGTCAGCCTCTCCCATTTGCCGGTAATGGGCGACCTTCAGCGAATCGCTTTCGTAACAGAACAGGTCGATGGGCAGACCGACCGATAGATTTGACCGCATGGTCGAATCAAAGGAAATCAGGACCAGCTTGGCGGCTTCGGCCAACGGCATCGATTGCTTGAGGATGCGGTCGAACACCGGCTTGCCATATTTTGTTTCGCCGATCTGAAAGAACGGTGTTTCTGGCGTGGCTTCGATGAAATTTCCGGCCGAATAGATATGAAACAGGCGCGGACGCTCGCCTTTGATCTGTCCCCCCAGGATGAAGGTGGCGTTGAATTCAGTACCATGCCGTTGCAGGGACTCGCCATCCTCCTCGTAAACCTCACGCAGGGCCTGTCCGACGATGCGGGCGACCCGATACATCGTCTTGGCCTTGTTGACGTTAAGACGCCCCTCTTTTCCCGTTGCCCATTCGGCGATCAGGCTCAGAGCCGATTGGGTCAGGCCGAGATTGCCGGCCGACAGCAAGCAGATCACATGCTTGTCGGTCTTCTCGATGATAGACATCTTGCGGAATGTCGCGATGTTGTCGACGCCCGCGTTAGTTCTTGAATCGGACGCAAGCACCAGTCCTTCGTCGAGCAGGACGCCGACGCAGTAAGTCATCTGTCTTCCCCTTATTGAAAGTCTTTTTCGGCCCCGTTTTCGACGCCGTTATTTACGATCAAGTGCAAATAACTGTTTTTCTATTGCTGGTTGTTTTGAGATTTCATTTTCCGGGCGTCGGATATATTCACTTCGATTTCCATTTCCTCGTTGCCAGCGCCACGGCGCAAGCCACGGACCGGAGCCGTATCAAGATAGTCGAGACCGACCGCGACCCGGACGTGAGCTTTGGCGTTGGACATGCGGTTGGCCACGTCATAGCGGAGCCAGCCGGCGTCGCCGACCCAGGCTTCCGCCCAGGCATGGGTGGCCAGACCGGTTTCCTCATGCGAATCCGAGCACAGGTACCCGCTGACGTAACGGGCCGGGACACCCAGGCTGCGGCAGCAGGAAACGAACAGGTGAGCCTGTTCCCGCGATCCACCGGCATGACGGTCAAGTGACTGGCTGGCGGTGGCCGGCGGCTGGTTTTGGTTTGCTTGCGACTCGACGCTCTGGCGGATGCCGGCCAACAGGCCGTCCAGCCCCTTGCGGGCGTTGACGACGAGCGCCGGCCTGAAATTGCCGGCAAACCGTTGGATACGCTCGTCGGCTTCCGTCAGGCGCGTTGAACGAAGGTACAATTCCGGCGGATGCGGTTCGTTGTCGGCGAGCAGAGGCTTGCCGACGTCGGCGATTTCCACCTCGCCGATGGCCTTGACGCGGATTTCCTGATGCGGGCCTTCGACCACCAGGACATGGGCGGCATTGCCGAAACCATCGACCCAGGGACGTAAATTTCCGGAACTCGACAGTTTCCAGGACAGCACTCGCTGGCTGATGCTCGAAATCGGGCTGAGGCGCAGGTATTGGATCGAATAATTACTTTCGGCGGGATAACGGTAGACTGTTTCGTGATTGATGGCGACACGCATCTCTGCCTCCTATACCGTCATCATGAAATCATGCGAGATCTGCTGGGACAGGTCGGCGACATGATCAAGAACCTCCATCAGGAAGTCGTGCAGTCCTTTGGTATGGATTTTTTCAATCTGTCCATATTGCAACCGGGCACAGAACTCGCCGGCCATCCGTTCGCATTCCAGGCGCCGCCCGGCGCTTAGGCCTCCCAGCAACTCGCTGACATGGTCGAAACAGAAGCGGAGCGAGCGCGGCATTTGCGGGTGCAGCACCAAAAGCTCGGCGACGCGCAACGGCGTGATGACGTCGTGATAGAGCTGGTGATACGCCCGGAAGGCGCCGACCGCGCGCAGGACGGCCCCCCATTCGTAATAGTTGGCCGCCGGGTCGGTACCGCTGTCGGCCAGAATATGGAATTTCGAATCAAGGAGGCGCGCGGTATTGTCGGCCCGCTCAAGGAAGGTGCCGAGACGGATGAAGGCAAAACCGTCATCGTGCAAAGTCGTGGTGTAGGACACTCCCCGGAACAAATGGGAACGGACCTTCACCCAGTCGAAGAACTCCCTGAGGCCCTGGGCTTGCAGCTGGCTGTCGGTCAGCTCGCGGATCGCCAGCCAGGTGGTGTTCATGCTTTCCCACATCTCGGAAGAAATGTTCGAACGCAGAGCCCGGGCGTTTTCGCGGGCCGTGTGCAGGCATGAATAGATCGACGAGGGGTTGCTGCGGTCGAGCGTCAGAAAGGCAATTACGCCGTCTTCCGTCACCTCCCCATGCGTTTCGGCGTAAAGGCTCTCGGCACAAAGGATGTCGAGAACGGCCACCCATTCGTTGGCTTCGCTCGAACGTTTGCGCCCCTGTACGGAGAGACGCTGGCTGACGTCGAGGATGCGGGCCATATTCTCGGCACGCTCGACATAGCGGCCGGTCCAGTAAAGTTGTTCGGCGGTGCGACTCAGCATGACGATCAGCCCTCCAGAACCCAAGTGTCCTTGGTGCCGCCGCCTTGCGACGAGTTCACCACCAGGGACCCCTTGCCGAGAGCGACCCTGGTCAGCCCTCCGGGAACCAGGGCCATGCCATCGCGTCCGGTCAGGACGAACGGCCGCAGGTCCACATGCCTTGGTGCGACGCCCTCCTCGACGAAGGTCGGGCAGGTCGACAACGCCAGCGTGGGTTGTGCGATATAGCCATCGGGATCGTCGGTAATCAGCCGGCGGAACTTGTCATGCTCCTCCTTCGTTGCTTTCGGTCCGATCAGCATGCCGTAACCACCCGACCCTTGGGTCTCCTTGACGACCAACTCGCCGATGTGGTCAAGCACATAGGCGCGGTCGTCCGGCCGGTTACAACGGAAAGTGTGGACGTTCTTCAGGATCGGCTCCTCACCCAGATAGAAGCGGATGATGTCGGGAACATAAGGGTAGGTCGATTTGTCGTCGGCGATGCCGGTGCCGATGGCGTTGGCCAAAGTCACGCCGCCGTTGCGATAGACGGACAACAGGCCGGGAACGCCCAACAGGCAATCGGGATTGAAGGCCAGCGGGTCGATGCAGTCGTCATCGAGGCGCCGGTAGATCACGTCGACGCGGCGCGGCCCATGCGTCGTGCGCATCCAGACAGCGTCGTCGCGGACGAAGAGATCTTGTCCCTCGACCAGTTCCACACCCATTTCGTCGGCCAGAAAGGCGTGCTCGAAATAGGCGCTGTTGTAAGGGCCGGGGGTCAGGACGGCGACCGTCGGATTGTGACGTGCCGTCTGTGGCGCGACCGAGCGCAACTGGCGAAGGAGTTCCGACGGGTAGTGATCGACCGGGGCAATCCGGTTTTCGGAAAACAAATGGGGAAACAGCCGCATCATCACTGCCCGGTTTTCCAACATGTAGGAAACCCCGGACGGTGTTCGCAGATTGTCCTCGAGAACGTGAAACTCGCCCTCCTTGACTCGAATGACGTCAATGCCGGCGATATGCACATAAACGCCGCCCGGCACATCGACGTCCTTCATTTCCGGCCGATAAAGGTCATTTCTGAGAATGTGGCTGGCGGGAACGATCCCGGCGCGAATAATCTCCTGTCCGTGATAGATGTCGCCCAGGAACATCTGCAGGGCCCGGACACGTTGGAACAATCCGCGCTCAAGAAGGTTCCATTCGTTGGCGGCGAGGATGCGGGGAATGATGTCGAAGGGAATCAGCCGTTCCGTGCCGGCGGCGCTGCCGTAGACGGCAAAGGTAATGCCGATGCGCTGGAAGAGCAGATCGGCTTGCGCGCGCTTGGTGGCAAAAGCCGCGTCCGGCGTCGCGTCGAGCCACGAGGCGATTTTGTCGTAGGACGAGCGGATTGCGCCGTCCAGGCCGTACATTTCGTCGAAAATACCATCCGCCGCCATAGGCTTCTCTCCTGTCGATCCGCCCGATAGAAGGAATTCAAAGCAATTTAAATGCCAAGAGGGAGGTTCAGCGGAGCTTCTGGTATCTTTGGTTGCGGCGGGCCTCTATTTTGCTTTGAGATTAAGCAATAACCTTATTTCGTTGATGAAGAAAGCCTAATCCCTGTGCAGAAATTGTGCTCCCGTCACAGGGACATTGGGATCGGCCAGCCGGACGACAAAGCGATGCGGACCGCCTGGGCGCGATTGACGGCGCCAATTTTGCGATAGACGTTGCGCAGATGGATTTTGATGGTGATTTCCTGCAGATCCAATTGCCGGGCGATTTCTTTGTTGGTTTCGCCTTCTATCAGGTGGCCCAGGATTTCCCGTTCGCGAATCGACAGGCTCGCCAAAGGCGAGGCCGGCGGCAGGCTCTCGATCGGATTATTCTTCGAAAAGAGGCCGGTCGGCAGATAGGTCTCACCGTTGAGGACCTGTTTCAGGGCGTCGATCAGGGCGGCACCGCTGATCGTCTTCGAGATGTAGCCCGCCACGCCGGCTCTGACTGCGGCCATCACCTCGGCGCGTTCCACATGTCCCGAGAGGATCACGACCGGCACGGTGGGATGCGCCTGGCGCATGCGGACGACACCTTGCAACCCATTCATCCCTGGCATCCGCAGGTCCAGCAGCACAAGGTCAAGCACGTCGGCAGCATTGGCGGCGGCAAAAGCGTCATCGAAATTCGCGGCGTCGAGGATAACCGCGTTCTGATCCAGCTCGTAGAGGAATGGCCTGAGGCCATCTCTGACCAGATTGTGGTCATCGGCCACGAGGATATGCATCCCTCCGTCTCCCCGTCTGAGCCACGCTGAACCAGTACTATACAAAAGGCGACATGGTCTGTGCAAAAGGCTTCACACAGTGTGAAGAAGATGTTCGATCGTTTTGGTCATCGTGGCAAGACTGATGGGTTTTTTCAGAATGGTCAGAGCGTTCGAAACGTCATCTTCGATATGTTCGGTGGCACCCATGTGGCCGGTCACCACGACGATCGGCAGGACCGGCGAGCGTTGCCGCAACCTGCGAACCAATTCTTCGCCATCGCCGTCGGGCATTCTGATGTCGGTGACGACGATGTCGGCGGGATCGCTCTCGAACAGCCGGAAGGCGGCGTTGCCGCTGTAGGCCCGGCTGACCCGATAGCCGAACTCACACAGGTAGTCGCTCATGGCGTCGATCGCCTGCGGCTCGTCGTCGACCAGCAGGATGTGATGGCGTGGCGACATTTGTGGTGTCGGAACCGGATCGGACGGAAGGCTGTCGCAAGCCGTTTCGCTTACCAAAGGCAACGTGATGGTGAAGCGGGCGCCGCGCGGGAGGATGTCTCGCGCTTCGAGGCGCCCGCCCATGGCCGAGATGATGCCAAAACTGACCGATAAGCCCAGTCCTGTTCCGTTTCCGACGTCCTTGGTGGTGAAGAAGGGCTCGAAGATACGGTCAAGGCTCTGCGGGCCGATGCCGGTACCGTTGTCAGTCACTGTGATCCCAAGGGTTCCGGGCGTCGGAAGGGCGACATCAACGCGGATTCGCCCCGATCCGGGAGGAGAATCGGGTAATTCAAGAGCGGATTTGATCGCGTCCTGGGCATTGGCCAGAAGATTGATGATGACCTGTTCCAGTTGCACAGGCCGGCCGCGAACCGGGCAGGGGGCCTGCGAACGCCGCAAAACAACGGCGATGTCGTCCGCCTGAAGCTGCGATTCCATCAGTTCGACGGCGAGGCGGACAGAATCGCGAGCGTCGAAGACCGTAACCGCACCTGTATCCTTGCGGCTGAAGATGCGGATATGGTCGATGATCTCGGCCATTCGGGACGCCTGGGCGGCGATCAGCCCAAACTGCTTTTCCTGATATTCGGCCGATGCTTTTCCCCGATTGATCATCAGGAGCGTTCCGTCGGCGGCCATCCGGATGATATTGATCGGCTGGCTGAGCTCATGGGCCATCCCGGCCGCCATCTCGCCCAAAGTCGCCAGCTTCGCCGATTGCACCAGCTGGGCCTGCACCTGTTTGCGTTCGGTGATGTCGCGAATCACGACCTGACGCGCGTGCACTCCGTGAAAAATGATCGAGGCGGCAGTCACTTCCGCTATGAAGGGATCTCCGTCAAGGCGGCGGAGACGCTCCTCGACCAGGCCTTCCGGTATGCCCTCGGCTTCCAGATGGGGATGGGGGCGGGAAGGATCCTTCGCATGCATCAGGTCGGTCATTCGTTTGCCGACCAGGGTTTTGCCGGCGCTGGCCCGGAACAGCCGATCGGCGGCTGTGTTGGAAAAAATGATAATGCCCTGCGTATGAACGACAATGGCGTCCGGTGACAATTCGACGAGAGAACGATAACGTCCCTCGGATTCTTTCAATTCCTGGGCGGCGCGCCGCCGTTCGAATTGCATGCGCTGCATGCCGATGCCCCACGCCACGTTGCGGGCGAGCTTTTCCATCAGCAATTGTTCGTCGGTGTCGAACGGCGCGGGGGCGTTCGCATAAAGGCCGAGGATGCCGATGACCGATCCATCGACCTCAAGGGGCAGCGCCATGGTGGCGAAGAAGCCATGCTTGCGGACGGCCTCTCGCCAGGGCGAGACGTCCTGTGCATCGACGTGCGTGAGCTGTGGCTGGGCAGTCGCAATGGCGCGGCCGATCGGTCCGCCGTCTTTCTCGTCCTTGCCCCAGGACAGCCGGACGTCGCCCAAAAAACCGTTGTCGCTTCCGAAACGGGCGACCGGCCAGATGGAACAGTCATCGTCATGCTGAACATAGCCGACCCAGGCGAACGCATATCCGCCGACCTCGACGAGGATGCGGCAGATCTCGTTTAGCAGATGCTGTTCATCGGAGGCGCGGATCAGCGCTTCGGTGGCCCGGGTGAGAGTCGCCAGCGCCCGATTGACCCGCAACAGCTCGCGTTCCCTGGCCTCCAGTTCGGAAACCGGTCGCCCTGCCGTTTGCCGCGATGGAGTCGTCGATTCGTTTTCCATCGATCAGGTCCAGTCCCGCGGTGAAATCGAGAGTCAAAGACGATAAAACTGTTCCGCGTCCTCGATCACGCGCAATTGCGATGTCGGATGGCCATCCGCATCTATCAAGCCATTTTGCCTCAAGATCGCCAGATTCTTCAGGAAATGATGGCGATTGAGCGGTTTGGCGCCACCTTCCAGCCAATTCTGTTCGAGAAAAGCGAGGATTGCCGGTTGTCCCAGTTCGACCTCCCAGAGCACGCCGAGAAGCGAGGCCAAAGCCTCCTCCTGGTCACGTTCCACGCCGAAGATGCCCGCCGCCTGGTCGGCCTCGTCCCGGTAGCCTGTCTCCGGTCCGGCGCCCAGTCCGAAGTCGAGGACCTTGCGGCGGCTGGGACTGGCACATTGCAGATGAGCGACTTCGTGGATCACGACGCTCGGTTCGCAATCGACGCGCACGGCCTCTCCATCCCAGGTGTAGGATTGGCGCGGTGGCTGGGCGACAGTGCGCATGCCGAACCTGTGGCAGAGGTCGACGGCTTGGCGGTGGTGGAGTGGATCGACCGACAGTGCGAGGTCTTGTCCGGCGACCTTGTCGAGCGTGGCTGCGATACGCTGAAAAACCGCCCGCGCCCACGGTTGGTCGGCGAGAGCGTCGGCGAAACGGGATAGAAGATCGGTCAAGTCGCGGAAAGCGACGGGAGTAAGGATCATTTTCGCAATTGCTTCCAGTCTTCTCTTCTTTTGCCCCATAGTGCGCTCTCTGCCAAGAGCCATACATTGAGAATGGCCGAGGCCATCCATCGGTCCCGGTCTCATGTTGTTGAGGAGTTTCTTTCCGTGTTGCGTATGTTCGTTGCCATTGTCGTCGCCATGGCCGCTTTGGCCGGCGCCGTTCCCGGGGCCGAGGCGGCCAGCGTTCCTGTCGCGGACCTTCTGGATGCTCAATCCGACTACACGGCGGACTTCTACGTGGTTTCCAGCAAAGGGCGGTTTCAAGGGTCGACCGTCCATGCTCCGGGCCGCGGACGTTGGGACTTCGATGCTTCCGGCGGTCGCCAGACCCTGCTGCTGCGGCGCGATACCAACGAAGCGGCGATGCTCTGGCCCGAGCGGAAGTGGTATCTGAGCTCCAGCTTCCAGGCTGTCGCCGGTCTTATCGGTGGTTTTGACGGTGTGATGGTCGAAAGCAAGGCCCTCGGGCAGGAAAGGGTCGGCGGAGAACAGACGACCCGCTACGAGGTCAGCGGAGACTCCGGTCAGGGCGGCAGCTTTCACGGACGCATGTGGTTGTCAACCGACGGAATCATGATGAAGCTGGCCGGCCGCGTCAAGTTCGGCGGACAAGAGAGCCAGATCGAGAGCGGGCTGTCGCATGTCTTGCGGGTCAAGGCCGATCCGTCGGCCTTTGTGCTACCCAGCGACTACAAGGGGTTGCCTTTGGATTTTTCGAAGCTCAGCTTGCATTGATCAGCTTAGAGTTCCGCCCTGGATGAAACACGAGTAGCACCGACAGCGACGCCGGTGCTACTGACAATTTGTTTCTTTCTAGTGTTCTGACACATTCAGATGATGTTCCACCCCACTCCAACCCCTCCCCATCAAGGGGAGGGGCTAAAGAGCAACGGCTCCCTCCTCCTTGTGGGGAGGGCTGGGGTGGGAGAATTGACGGGATTCATGCGTTTGCGTCGGCAACACTAGCGTGAGCGATCTGCATCGAATCACGCTCTGGCTCACATTTATGTCCCTTGGTCCCGCGCGCTTGGCCGCAGCCGGGGTGGCCGCTTGAGCGGGGCGCGTCAGATTTGACGCACGCCGCTCTAGATCCTGCCTCGGATTTTACCAATAGCGGACGCGGCCGATGTCCACATGGACAAAATCCGATTGCGGATATTGCCCCACTCCACCGGCCCGCAGGCTTTTTGCCGCGCGACCCAGGGACCTGACTCCGACCCCTTCCATGCGGATATCGATCGCCTTGCCGTCCATGTGCAGGCTGTGCTGGGCGACGCCATCGGATTCGGAGGCCAGCATGGCATTGGTTTGCGGCGTCCGGTAGCCAGAGACGATGAGGAAGGGCTTGCGGGCATCCAACCGGTGCTGGAGCGCGCAAATCAGGTCGATGACGTGCGGATCCATTGTATGGATGGTGCCGGAATAATGGTCTCGCAGGATGTGGTTGAGTTGGCGCAAGGATGCCGATTGGTATCGCCCGTTCGCCCAATAGACGGTTTTCAGGCTTTCACCGGTGTGGATATTGTGCAGGAAGATCGATCGTTCGACCTTGGTGCGCAATGCGGCTTCGGCGGGGCGGAGTGGCAGGGCGGCGGTAGCTGTAGCAGCGATACCAAAAGCGAGGAATTGCCGACGGCTCAGCATCGGCCATCTCGTCCAGGGTTGCACAGACGCATGGTTTTTCCCCTAGTCTTTCTAAGCCATTGCATCTGTCATAACATCATTTCACGGGACACGGCAACATTTCACGGGACACGGCAGCCGTCGCACCGTACCTCTTTCTGCGCGACCGGCGTCGCGACAGAGGCCATGGAGGCGGGACGCAAAGGATGGGCCAAGCTGCTGCCGAGCCGCTGATCACGACCGTAGAGGTCGTCGCGGACCTGCAGAACGCCGTCGGAATCCACCCAAGTGGTCCAGTAGAGCAACCAGACCGGCAGACGTTTGCTGAGGCTCACCGTCCGGGTGTTGCCTGTATCGATTTCGGTGTCGAGCTTTTGTTGCGACCAGTCCTTGTCCTTCAGAACGTAGAGGGCCAGCTGGTCAGGTTTTTCCAGACGGATACAGCCGTGGGACAAGGCTCGCAAGGCGCGGGAAAAGGCCTTGTGGTTGGGCGTATCGTGCAGATAGATATCGTCGTTGTTGGGGATGTTGAACTTGATTCGTCCGAGCGCATTGTCCGAACCGGCCCTTTGCCGAATTGGCCAGGGTATGCTCGACCGATCCTGCCAGGAGATCCCGACGCCCTGGCTTTCCGGGCTGCCCGGCGGGAAGGACTCAGACACCAGTTCCAGATCATTGGCGATCAGATAGCCGGGATCCCTCTTCAGCTTCGGCAATATTTCGGCGGTCGCGATGGAGGCTGGAACCCGCCATGTCGGGTTCAGGACCAGCGACGTCATTTCGGCATGCATCGCCGGTGTTGGGTGGTCAGGGTCGCCGACGACGACCCGCATGGTCAAGACGGCGCTGCCGCCTTCGACCACCTCCATCCAGGCCCCAGGCACATTGACGACGATATGATTGTCTTCCAGATGCTGTGGCAGCCAGCGCCAGCGTTCCATATTGACGGCCACCTGTCTTGCCAATTGAGCGGCAGAGACATTCATGGCATTGACGGTCTGGCGACCAAGCGCGCCGTCATCGGCCAATCCATGACGCCTTTGGAACAGTTGCACGGCGGCCAGCAGGGCATCGTCGTAGACTGTCGTGGTGGCATCGCTCGACGAAAACTCGCCGGTGGCGATCAGCCGCCGCCGTACGGCGGGAATACGTTCGTCATCGACCCCCGGTTTGAGGGATGGTCCCGGCGGCACCTTCGGCCAGTCGCCAGCGGCGGCGATCGCCTTCAACTCGCCAAGCTTCTGGCGCAGGAGTTGATACCCGGCGTAGGGCGGCTGCAACGTGTGCAGAGCACTCGGCAGGTCGTGCAAATGGCTTTGCAGAAAGGCCACGGCATCGAACGACGGCGTGGAAACAAGCCAATCGTCTTCGATCTCACTGGGATTGGCGCGCTGCCCACGCATTGCCGATGCATAACGCAGCAAGGCATCGGTGAGCAGCAGATCATGCTCGGCGACGCCAATCGATCCGCTGTTGGGGCGCCGTTGGCCAAGTTCTCCGAGATGCAGTCCCTCGGCCGGCAAACCGTCCTGATTGGCCGTGCCGAGAACGGCGACAATCTTGTCGGCCACGTCGTTCCAGGCCGGATGCCAACCGCGATTCTGGTAAAAGCTGCGTAACAACGACAGATCGACTTCCTCACCGGCGATTTTGGTCGTTGCGCCAGTGCCGGAAAGTCGCTTCTGAATTTCGGTGGTCGCCGGGTCGACAGGGGGCACGGTGGTGGCCGTCGCGCCTTCGGTAGCCAGCATCAGCGCCGCTATGGTCACGGCGCGCAGCATGGGAGCAGAGAAGGAGGCTGGGAGGTGCAACGGGTTCAAGATCTATTCCTCAACGGGCGACAGCAAGACTTCAATTATAGCCGGATCGTCTCCTTTTCCGAGAAAAGTTTCATACCCGAGTGCTTGTTGGATATGAAATTATCGAACGATTGTCGCATGAAAGACCCAGTCGGTCCCGGTTGGTGGTGATTTCAGGCGCCGTCGCATTTCTCTGAGAGCGATGGCGCTGCGACCAGCATGCCGCCGGACCATTGGCGTTTAAGGGCGAATGCCAGCAGCACGGCCATCAGCGACATCAGGCACATGACAAAAAAAGCCTCGCCGTTCAGATAATGATAGAGCGTTCCCGAGCCCAGCATGGCCAAACCGGAAACGACTCCGGTGACGACCGCGGAATAGATGCCCTGGGCTCTGGCCGACAGGCCGGTCGGCGTCGACCGGCTGATGAAATGCATGGCGCCCAGATGGCCGGCGCCAAAGGTGAGGGCATGCAGTCCCTGGACACAGGCGAGGATGATCGGGTCGGTGGTGGTCGCCAGCACCGACCAGCGCAGGACACCAGCCAATCCAGAGACGATCATCAGGGCAACGGGGCCGAAGCGGGTGACCAGCCGGGCTCCTAGTGCGAAAAAAACGACTTCGGCGATAACGCCTTCGGCCCACAGCGCCCCGATGATTGTTCCGGACAGGCCGGCGGCCCGCCAATGAAGGGTGGCAAAGCCGTAATAGATCATATGGCTGGCCTGCCCAAGGCTGCAGCAGGCGAGGAACAGCTGGAACGGCCGGCTTGCCAGAAGCGGTCGCAGTGAGACAGCCTTGCCCTTGGCCGGTTCGCTGCGGAGGTCGGGCAAATAAAAGGTGGACGCCAGATTGGCCAGAAGACCGGCCAGACTGGCCCACAGGATGGCGGACCGCGGCGCCGACGTCAGCTGCTGCCCGGCCAGGCTGGCGACAACGATGAAACTGATCGATCCCCACAGGCGGATTCGGCCGTAATCCAGGCGATGGCTGATCGTACATTGCATGGTAAGGCTGTCGCCCAGCGGCAGCATTGCCGTATAGGCGGCGGAAGACACCAGGGTAACGATCAGCACCGACAGAAAGCCGTCGGCCAGAGGAAAGACCGCGGTGGCTACCAGGCTGACAAATGCCAGCAGGATCAACGGTCCACGCCGCGCCCCCCGGCGATCGGCCGCCATTCCGACAAGCGGATTGGTAACGATCTTGATGAGATAGGACGCCGCGAGGATCTGGCCGATTTCCGGAGCATTCAGTCCCTTGGAGGCCAAATAGAGCGGCCAATAAGGCAACTGAATACCGGTTACCGAGAGCAGGGCGGCGTAATAGAACGACAGGCGGACGGCAATCGGCGAGATACGGATCATTCCAGTCGTTCGGCATGCAACGCCGCCACCCACGCTTGTCCGAGACTGACACCAGGGTCGCCGGGCGATGCCGCGCGCGCCAGCAGAGGCGTGAAACCGCGTTCCGACAGCCGATTGCAAAGGCCCTGGCGCAAGACCTTGTTGAAAAGGCATCCGCCGCTCATGGCGATTTTACGAAGGCCGGCGCTCTCGGCGGCGCGAGCCGCCCAATCTTCGAAGCCGGCGATCAGAGTGCCGTGGAACAGTTCGGCGCCATCGGTGGCGTCCCGGCCGATCAGCGCCTCCATCAGGGGCAGGAAGTCGAGAACGCCGTCGTCATCGATGCGCCAGCCGCCTTCCTGGACACGGGGACGGCGGACCAGGGCTTCGAGAGCCATCGGCGCCTGTCCTTCGAAGGCGGCGACCGGATGGACGCCCAGGAGACCACAGGCGGCATCGAACAACCGCCCGGCGCTCGACGTCATCGGGCAGTTGAGTCCCTGTGCGATGACGCGGCCAAGATGGGCCGCGCCTTTTTGGCCGGAGAAAGCGACGGCGATGTCGTCGTCTCGCCCCAGCCTATGCAGGACGGCTGCGGCCATGCGCCAGGGTTGGCGTGCCGCGACATCGCCTCCTGGCTGAGCGAGCAGGGCCAAATGTCCCAGCCGCCGGAAGTCCGGCCCATCGACCAGCAACAGTTCGCCCCCCCAGGCCTGACGGCTGGGGCCCAGGCCGAAGCCGTCGAGGGCAAGGCCGATCAAGGGCTCGAAAAGGCCGTTTTCGGCGGCGACCGCGGCGATGTGGGCGTGATGATGTTGGACAGCCAAGGCGGGCGCCGTTTGTTCCTCGGCCCAGCGGGTCGAGTAAAAATCCGGATGGAGATCATGGGCGATTATTCGGGGCCGCCAGCCGGGCAGGGCGGCAAACGCCGCCGCCGCCGTTTCGAACCCGGCGATGGCTTCGGGGGTGTCAAGGTTGCCGTTCGGCGGAGAAATAACCGCATCGTCCCTGTCGATAGCGCAAAGCGTGTTTTTCAGAAAGGCGCCGACCGCAAGCACGGCCGGCATCGGCCGTGGCAGGGAGATACGCGTGCAGGTCACGCAACGACCTCCGAGGGACAGCGCCCCCCGGCCGTTTCCGGGTCGCGGAAAGGGGCGGGGGGGCGGACCTGATCGGCCGAACGCACGGTTTTCACGCCATCCGCTCTCATTCGGCCGGGGTTGCGGTGAGCGGAGGCTTCCGGGCTTTCGACTTCGCCTGAATTCGGCGCATCAGCCCTTCGGTCGGCATGGCAGAAATCATCGCCGTCGTCAGGGCCGCGAGGTAGGGAATGGACTGCACGCTCAACACCAGCGCCCAAATGCGGGCGTCAATGTCGCTCCAACCCTTGACCGAAAGGATCAGTGCCGCGCAGAACCACTGCGACAGCATGAGCACAGTCTCTTCCCTGGCCATCATGAATCCTGCTGTCCAGGCTGCCTTGTCCTCACATTTCGGCGTACGCAGGAAGGGGATGGTCTTGGTAAAGACGCCCTGCCACATGGCACGCCCAATATAATAGGTCAGCCCCATGCCGGCGATTGCCGATCCGATGCGCTGGCGCCAGTTGCACTTCACCCGCGTCGAGTAGAGGAACTGGTGGTGGATCATCTTGGCGATGAATACGCCGACGGTTGGCATGACGAAGATGGCGAGCGGGAAATCGAATGCCCGCGGCGCCATGACCAATCCGATCGTCCAGAACACCGAAAGAATGGTGAACATGACGTAGAAAGCATCGGCGAACCAAGGCAGCCAGCCGGTGATGAAATGGTATTTCTGGCTGGCCGTCAGACCGGTGTCGCGGAAGGGAATCAGCGAACGCCAATGCCCTTTGAGGATCTGGCAGGCGCCGTAGGCCCAGCGGAAGCGCTGTTTCTTGTAGGCGGTGAAGTTGTCGGGGGTCAGCCCATGGCCGAAGCGATGGCTGAGATAGACGGATTCATACCCATTCTCCAGCAGGCGCAGGCCGAGTTCAGCATCCTCGACAATTGTCCATTCCGCCCATTTCCCGGTTTCCTCAAGGGCCTGACGGCGGATCAGGGTCATCGTGCCATGCTGGATGATGGCGTTATCCTCGTTTCTGGCCACCATGCCGATATCGAAGAAACCGGCATATTCCCAGTTGATGAATTCCTTGAAGAGGTCGAGCTCCCATTCCCGATGATCTTGCGGTGCCTGTACCCAGCCAACCTTGGGATTCTCGAAATAGGGGACGAGAACCTTCAGCCAGTCGGTGCTGACCTGATAGTCGGAATCGATGACGCCGATGACCTCCGCGTCCGGATCGGTCTGGGTCAGGGCGAAGTTCAAGGCTCCGGCCTTGGCACCCGGCCATTTCCCCAGATGGAAGAAATGGAACCTGTCGCCCAGCTTGGCGCAATATTCCTGCACCGGTTTCCACACTTCGGGATCACGGGTGTTGTTGTCCATCACCAGGACTTCGAAGTTCGGGTAATCGAGAGCGTTGAGGCTGTCGAGCGTCAGCTTCACCATCTCGGGAGGTTCGTTGTAGCAAGGCAGGTGCAGCGACACCTTTGGGAACCGGGTGGCCGGCGGCGACGTCTCGGGAGTGTAGGCTCTGCGCAGTTGGCGGGCCCAGGTCAATTCTGTCAGCTCGTAGCCGGCGATCAGCACCACCACGAGAAGGATGATCTGCGCCGGCATGAGGACGGTATAGAGCAATTCTGCCGATGGTGCGAAATCGCGGATCATCGGCACCGACATGGTCCAGATGACCAGCGAGGCGGCGCCCTGAACAAGGGCCGCGAAGAAGATTTTGCCCCGCGTGCGGAGATGATTCCAATTGTAAAGGAACCACATGACCGGGGCGAGAGCCAGGATGGTGGCGGCGATGGCCTGGATCGGCCAATGCTTCATCTCCAGAACCGGTTCGACCATCGAAAACTTCGGATTGCGGTCGGCGTCCCAGACGCCCCAGTGCGTGCCGACGGTCCATTCGAACGCCCGCTTCCAGGGTTGGTCGAAAGCCTCGATAACGTTGTAGTCGAGCCCTTCTTCGGTCGCGCGGTTGAGGAAGCGACGCAGGAACAATGCCTGATTGATCACCGAAGGCTCGGCTTGCTGGCGACCCTTGCCGGCCGAGGGCCAGCCGACTTCGGCCAACATGACATGCTTGTCGGGATAGATGCGGGTCAGATTGTCATATTCGCCGAACACGAAATCGACGGCATGGTCGGCCGGGATGCCTTCCCAATAGGGCAGGATATGCAAGGCGATGAAATCGACCTCGCGGGCCAACTCGGGGTGCGAAAGCCAGACGGACGCCGGTTCGGCGGTGGAAACCGGCACATTGACCTTCGACTTGACCTGGCGAATATAGCGGATCAATTGCGCGACGGTCGTTTGCCCGGTCAGGATCGTCTCGTTGCCGACGATGATGCGTTCGATGTTGGGGTTGTCACGGACCATGGCGACGACGCCATTGATTTCCTCTTCGTTGGCCGTGAGGTCGCGCATCTGTACCTGATAAGCCTTGAGCTCATCGGGCGTCATCTGCGCCGGTTGCTTTTCAAGGCGCAGATTGGGATCGGCCAAGGCCCCGGTAAGCCAGGCGCCGGCTGTGACTTTCAGGCCGTACTTGGCCGCCATCGCCGGAATCGCCATGGTCATCGGTTTGGCGTTGTAAAGACGGATCGACTTGACCACCGGAGCGACCAGCGCCAGGTCCTTGTCGATGGACTCGGGCGGCGGTTCGCGGTCGGTCAGCGCGTCATCGTCTTTGCGATAGGGGCTAAACGAGATGCTGTTGATCTCGCCATGCCAAGCCACGTCGGAATGTGGGCGGTTCAACAGCCACCACACCCCGAGATTGACCAATATAATAACCAAAAGAACGACGAAACCGGAAAAACGGCGCATATTTGTTGTCTTCTATGTCCTGCCCAAACCGGAAACGGACGGTTCGCCTGCCTGCCGCAGAGGAACGCGGTGCGTCGGCGGAATCATACCCGTATCCGCGCTTGGCTTCCAAGTTGAACGATGATGAATGCCGGTTTGGCCGAGCCGGCGGGGAAGATACCTCTTGGTGGCAGGACAGCATCCATCGTCAGGGCAACCGTCACTCGCCTCGAATTGGGGATAAGATGGGCGCGCGACTATAGCCGATCGTCCGATGGCCGTCGAGAGGGGCAAAAGTGAAGCTGTCTGGCGTCGGCTCGGCCGTTCGTTTCACTCGATGTTGTGGACGGTATTGTTCTTGCCGCCATGTTTTGCCGCATACATGAGGCGGTCTGCATCAGCGATGACCTGCTCGGCCGTGTCCGGGGCTTCGGCGTAGGCGACCAGGCCGATGCTGAATGTTACCGGCCAGTCATGTTGGGCCATGGTGGTTTCGAGCGCCTTGCGCAACCGGTGGATAATGGTTGAGCTTTCGGACTGACTGCAGTCGGGTACCAGCACGCAGAATTCGTCACCACCGACCCTTGCCGCAAGATCGGTGGAGCGCAACAATTTGTTGATGGTGTCAGCGGTCTCCACGAGAACGGCGTCGCCCGCGTCGTGACCTTGCTTGTCGTTGATTGTCTTAAAATTATCGAGGTCGATATAGGCGAAGGCAAAAGCCGAACCGGTACGCTTGCTTCGCTTGATCTCAAGATCGATGCGCTCCATCAGTGTTCTGCGATTGGCGATGGAGGTCAGGGGGTCTGTCTTGCTGTTGCGGATGGCGACGTCGAGAGTCTTGCGATACCAGGATACCGCAAACGTCAAGGCGGCCATGATCAGCGAAACGTTTAACAGATGTATGTAGAGATAGAATCTGTTGGAAAATGGTGTTCCTTGAATCGCGCAAATCGTAGACATCACCGCGATGGACAGGGCCATGCAGAGTACGCCGTATTTTAGCCGGCCGTGCCACGCCGCATAAATCACGGCGGCGACGTAAAGCGCCGAGACATCGCATTCCACCGCAGTAACGGAATCAAAAAATGCCGCCGTCGCAATGGCGGCGGCGATCTTGACAGCGAGCCATGGTGGGCGTTGCTTCAGCATAGATTCAAAAGAACCGTCTCGCCGGCGGAACTCTGGAAGTCCATCGCCGGAACCAACTTTCGGTTTCCACTTTCCAGGTTTCGCTGGGTCTCGATGACGAGGGAGTCAACCTCGGGTCGTGGTTTCTCCTGTCATCCTGACGACGCCTCATATAGACCATATGGGGTGTGTGGACAATGACCTTAGGTTATAGGTCCTCCTGTCAAGAACGCCTTTTCCGATGCCGCATTTGGGATGGTCTCGGAGAGGGTCGGTGACTATTGTCCTGCTTCAATGGTTGCCAATCGTCTCGCCGGTGTGCCGATTCGAAGAACGGCACTGGCGTTCGGGGGGGAGATTGGGGTAAAGCCAGGGATCCTTTCATCACCCCTCGGGAGACCATGACTCGCATCCTCGCACGCCTTGCCGAAGAACTGTCCATCCCCGTAAGCCAGGCTGAAGCAGCCGTTCGTCTGATCGACGAAGGCAACACGGTGCCATTCATCGCGCGCTACCGAAAGGAAGCGACCGGCGGTCTCGATGACACGCAATTGCGTAAATTGGACGAGCGTCTGGTCTACATGCGGGAACTGGATGAACGACGCGATGCCATTCTAAAGTCGATCGAAGAACAGGGGAAATTGACTCCCGCGCTGGCCGCCGAGATCGGTGTGGCCGACAGCAAGGCCCGGTTGGAAGATCTTTACCTGCCCTATAAGCAGAAGCGGCGAACCAAGGCGCAGATCGCCCGCGAAGCTGGATTGGAACCTTTGGCCGACGCGTTGCTGAACGATCCGACACAGCTACCCGACGTGATCGCCGCCTCCTTCGTCGATGCGGAGCGCGGCGTCGCCGACATCAAGGCGGCGCTTGACGGCGCGCGGCAAATCCTTATCGAGCGGATGGCCGAAGACGCTGATCTGCTCGGCAGCCTGCGCGATCTCTTGTGGGAGTCCGGTGTCGTCGTTTCCAAAGTTGCCGATGGCGTGGCCGAAACCGGGGCGAAATTCACCGACTACTTCGACTACCGTGAGGCGATCAAAGTTGTGCCGTCGCATCGGGCATTGGCTCTGTTTCGCGGTCGTAACGAAAACGTACTGCTTCTGAAGTTACAGCCGGCGGACGAGGAAGAGGGATCGCGGTTGCCCGGTGACTGCGAACGGCGGATCGCCGTCCGCTTCGCGATCGCCGATCGGGGCAGGCCCGCCGATTCCTGGTTGGTCGAGACGGTCCGGTGGGCCTGGCGGGTGAAGATCCATCTGCATCTGGAAATCGAGCTGATGGCCCGGCTCAAGGAAACCGCCGAGACCGAAGCCATCGACGTTTTCGCGCGCAATCTCAAAAGTCTGCTGTTGGCGGCACCGGCCGGAATGCGGGCGACGATCGGGCTCGATCCGGGAATCCGCACGGGTGTCAAGCTGGCGGTCATCGACCAGACGGGCAAGGTGGTTCACACGGGCGTGATCTACCCGCATCCGCCGCGCAACGATTGGGAAGGGTCGATCCACAATCTGGCGCAACTGGCACGGCAATTTTCCGCAGAACTGGTGGCGATTGGCAATGGCACGGCATCGCGCGAGACCGACAAGCTGGTTGCTGATCTGATGAACCGGCACCCGGAGCTCAATCTCACCAAACTTGTCGTTTCGGAAGCTGGGGCGTCGGTCTATTCCGCTTCCGAAATGGCCGCCCAGGAATTTCCCGGTATGGACGTCACCTTGCGTGGTGCGGTATCGATCGCCCGGCGTCTGCAGGATCCTCTGGCCGAACTGGTCAAGATCGATCCCAAGGCGATCGGCGTTGGCCAGTACCAGCATGATGTCGATCAGCAGAAGCTGGGACGCAGCCTCGATGGCGTCGTCGAAGATTGCGTCAACGGCGTCGGTGTCGACGTCAACACGGCATCGGCACCGCTGCTGGCCCGGGTCGCCGGCTTGGGGCCGGTGTTGGCTCGTAATATCGTCGCCTTCCGCGATTCGCATGGTCCTTTCGCCAGCCGGAACGATCTGAAGACGGTTGATCGTCTTGGGCCGAAGGCGTTCGAGCAGGCGGCGGGATTCTTGCGGGTGGTCGGCGGCGCCGATCCGCTCGATCGTTCGGCCGTCCACCCCGAGGCCTATCCGGTGGTCGAGCGGATCGCCCGGCGAACCGGCCGCGATGTCCGGGGACTGATCGGCGATGGACTTTTCCTGCGGTCTCTGGATCCCGGCGAGTTTATTGACGACCGTTTCGGCCTGCCGACCGTTACCGACATTATCGCCGAGCTTGAAAAACCGGGCCGCGATCCGCGCGGCGCCTTCAAGACCGCGACTTTCAAGGATGGGGTCGAGGCGCTGACCGATTTGCAGCCCAACATGATTCTCGAAGGAGTCGTCACCAACGTCACCAATTTCGGCGCTTTCGTCGATATCGGCGTTCATCAGGACGGATTGGTCCACATTTCGATGTTGGCCGACCACTTCGTCAAGGATCCCCATACGGTGGTCAAAGCCGGCGACGTCGTGAAGGTCAAGGTTCTGGAGGTCGATCTGAAACGGAAGCGGATCGCCTTGTCGATGCGTCTGGGCGAGGTGGCGGCAAGGCGCGCCGATGCGCCCAGTGGTCCGTCGCGCGACAAGGCTGTGCGCGATAAAGCCGGAGCCGGCGGCAACAAGCGGACCGAGGCCGCGCGTCCCACGCAATCCGCTCCGGCCTTTTCTGGCGGTGCATTGGCCGAGGCTTTCGCCCGGGCCAGGAAAAACAGCTAGCGCACTGACTCATTCAGTCACGGGTACCAAGGACCATGATGGAAGGTGGGCGACGGTGAGAATGGCGTTGCGGCTGTTGGCCGTGTTGACGGTTGCCGCCCAGTGGTTGGCCGTTCCGGCCGTCGCCGCCGACGTGGTTGTCGGGTTTGTCGGCGATCTGTCCGGCGTCGGCGCCAATGTCGCGCAAGACCAGTTGGATGGCTTTCGGCTGGGAATCAAGCATCTGGGCGGAAGACTGGGCGGCAATGACATCAATCTCGTTGTCGCCGACAGCCGGCGTGACGGCCGCACCGCGCATCAGGCAATGGAACGGATGCAACAGGTCGAACGTGTCCAGGTCGTTCTTGTTTCGTCGGAGGCGGCTGTCGTTCCTTCACTGCTTCCGCTGGCCATTGCCGGCAAGGCCATCATGATCTCTCTCAGTCCGCCGTTGCCGTCATTGGCCGGCAAGGATTGCTCGTCTTCCTTCTTCTCGCTGGCCGGACTTGTCGAGACGATGCATGACCTGGGGGGGCAGTATCTGCAGCAGCGCGGCTACAAGCATGTGGTTTTCGTTGGGCCGGACAATGCTGCGACGCAGAACGCGGCAGCCATGGTGCGGCGTGGCTTCAAGGGGCAGGTGACGATGATCGCCAGTCCGCGGGGCGCCATGGATTTCACGAAGAGCCTGCGAGCCATCCGCGAAGCGGCGCCCGATGCTATCTATCTGCTCCATACCGGGGGGATGGCTGTCAATTTTGTCCGTCAGATGGTCGACTTTCTGGGAAAAGACCATCCTCCGTTGTTCGGTCCGGCGACGACGCTCGATCAGCCGTTTCTGGCCGCCTTCGGACCGGCCATATCCGACGCCTGGAGTGTCGCTCCATGGAGCGAGGACTTCGATGTGCCGACAAGCCGAAGGGTCCTCACCGATTTTGAAAGCGACTATGGCCGTCCGGCCTCGTTTTCGGCGATGGTCGGATATGACGCGGCGATGCTGCTCGATGTCGCCTTCCGTTCGGTCGACAAGAAAGTCAACGACATGGAATCCCTTCGAGGCGCTCTTAAACGCGTCGAGTTTCCCAGTACCAGAGGAAGCTTTCGCTTCGATACCAATCAGTTCCCTATTCAATCCTATGTCGCCCGGCAGGTGATCAGCGACCCGCGGGAGCGGATGGTCAATGAGCAACGCGGCATGTTTCAGAAGGACGTTCGCGACGGACATGCCGGCGAATGCCCGTTGCGCTAGGTTTTAGATGAGCGCCGATTTCGATGTGGCCGTTATCTTGGGGGCGGCCATCTTGCGGACCGGTGAACCAAGCCCGGCATTGCTGCGGCGGATCGGCGCGGGCGTATCGCTCATTCATCAAGGACGTGTTGGCCATTTGTTGCTGTCGGGGGGTGCCGTTCGCCATTCGAACACCGAAGCCTCGGTGATGCACCGCGAGGCCACCGCCGCCGGCGTGCCGGAAACGTCGCTGCTGATCGAAGATCAGTCACTCACCACTCTGGATAACGCCAGGTTTTGCGGGCCTATCATCAGAGCCAGGGGATGGAGCCGCCTGCTCTTGGTCACCGACGGTTATCACTTGCCGCGTGCGCTCTATACCTTTCGCCGTTTCGGTCTGCCGGCCACCGGCTGGGCCGTACCGGCGCCACCTTGGAATCTCGCGCTGATCGCGGCGCATATCCGTGAAATGGCGGCGTTTTGCGTTTATCCCCGGCGCATCGACCGGGTCTTGAGGACTGCCGGGCGATAAGCGATCGGGTGCCTTCAGACCCATCGTCAGCCGATCAATCCGCGCAAACCGATGAACGCCGGATAGCGGTGGGTGATGACATGGACCGGGATGGCTTCCAGGTACGACCGGAAGCGTCCCTTGTCTTCAAAGCGTCGCCTGAAGGCCGAGGCGAGGAACGCGTCCAGAAGGTGGGGCACGATACCGCCGGCAATCACGACGCCACCGCGCGCCCCCGAAAGGAGCGCCAGATTTCCCGTAAATGTGCCCAGCATCGAGAAGAACATGTCCTGGGTCTCGATCGCGAGGGCGTCGCCCTCAAGCGCCAGCTTGGAGACTTCGTGCGGGGCCAGACCCGACGTCGGGCGGCCGGCAAGATCGGATATCGCCTGATGGAGATTGGTCAATCCCGGACCCGACAGGACCCGTTCGGCCGACACATGCCCGAATCTCCCGCGGAGCCATGCAAGAACACTGGCTTCCTTTTCGTCCACGGCCGCCATGGTGGCGTGTCCACCCTCGGTCGGGATCGGCCGCCAACCGGTCTTGGCGGCCATGAGAGTGGCGACACCAAGCCCGGTGCCCGGTCCGAGAATGGCAATGGGAGCACCAAACGTCGGAACACCGCCGCCGACCGCAACCTTGTCCTCGTCGGCCAGCAGCGGCACCGAGAGCGCCACGGCGGTGAAGTCGTTGACGACCTCCAGCCGCTCAAGCTCAAGGCGATCACGCAGAGCCGAAATTGAAAAGCTCCAGTTGCTGTTGGTGAAGGCAATCTGGTCGCCGAGAACCGGCGAGGCTATGGCGAAAGCGCCATGGCGGGGCCTGACGGGAGGAGCGACTGCCTCCAGATAGGCTTCCGCCGCTTCGGCCAGGCCTGGATAATCGCCACATGCCAGCACCAAAGGGGACTGCGCTTCCGCCACCCCGGGCGAAACCAGGGAAAAGCGCGCATTCGTGCCGCCGATATCGGCAATCAGACCCGTCGTCGTTTGTTCTTGCATCATGCTGTTCCCGGTCTGATCGCGCGGTAAAGGTTGATGTAATGGTCTGCGGCCCGTTGCCAGCCGAAGTCTTGGCGCATGCCGGTCGCCTGAATGCGGGCCATCTGTTCGGGATGGCGATAGAGGCCGATCGCCCGCTCGATGCACCATTGGAAGGCGCTGACGGTGGGCTGGTCGAAGACCAGGCCCGTCGCCCGCCCTACCAACATCGTATCGTAGGTCGCGTCGACGATGGTGTCGGCCAGACCGCCGGTTCGATGGACGATTGGCAGAGTGCCATAACGCAGAGCGTAGATTTGCGTCAGGCCGCAGGGTTCGAAGCGTGACGGCATCAAGACGAAATCGGCCGCCGCCTGCAGGCGGTGCGCGAGATCTTCGGAATAGCCGATACGGACAGCCACGTGATCGGGGCGTGATCGGGCCAGCGCGACGAAGGCATCCTCCAAGGCGCGTTCGCCAGTCCCAACCAGTGCGAGTTGCGCACCCTGGGCGATGACGGCGGGCATCGCCGAGAGCAGAAGATCCATCCCTTTCTGGTCGGACAGACGGGTAATCGCCACCAGCAGCGGCGCGTCGGGAGATTCCGGCAGCCCGAGATCCTTTTGCAGAGCAGCCTTGTTGGCCGCTTTGCCGGCCCGGACGTCGGCAGGTCCATACCGCCTCGTCAGGTAACTGTCCTTCGCCGGATCCCAGATTGCATAGTCGGCACCATTGAGGATGCCCGAAAGATCGCGGGATCGGGCAGTCAGAACGCCTTCCATGCCGAACCCATAGTCGGCCGTTTGAATTTCGCGCGCGTAGGTCGGACTGACCGTCGTCAGCTTGTCGGAATATATCAAGCCTGCCTTGAGATATGAAAGCTGGTTCCAGAATTCGAAGCCGTCCGGCGTGTAAAACGACCAGGGCAGCCCGAGCCGCGGGACCAGATCGGCGGGGAAGACGCCTTGATAGGCCATGTTGTGGATGGTGAAGACCAGCCCCGGCCGTTGTCCGCCCCAGGCATTCAGATAAGCGGAGGCGAGGCCGGTCTGCCAGTCCTGCAGATGCAGAATATCGGGGACCCAGCCCAAGGGACTGTTGGTCTGACCGAGGCGGGCGGCCACCCAGCTCAACAGGCCGAAACGCATGTCGTTGTCGGGCCAGTTGTGGCCGTCACCGTTCAGGTAGGGGCCGCCGTCGCGATCATAAAGATTGGGATTATCGATCAACCAAAGCGGGAGGTCCGTTCCGGGGAGGTGGCCTTCCAGAATCACAGTGCTACCCAATCCAAACGGATCGCCAAGGTTGCCCACCGGCCGAGCCGCAGATTTTTCCGCGACTCCCGGGTAGGCCGGCATCAGCAATCTGACGTCGAGTTTTGATGCATGCAATGCGATCGGAAGACTCCCGGCGACATCCGCAAGGCCGCCGGTTTTGGCCAGGGGAAAAATCTCCGACGATGCGAACAAAAGCCTCATCTAAGACCTCCCTTATGTTTATCTCTACAAATAGCGTAGCCGACCACGGCCTCGGGAAAAAGCCTCTTGCGGTCCTTTTTTCCCCTTTCGTCAAAAAAGGTCATTGTGGCTTGAGCTTTGTCAAAAGCTATGCCACGGTTGAATTGTTGTGGTGAAATAATCGTGAAACAAGTTAACGGCGGATTGGATGACTCAGCCATTGGATCGGGTTGGGGGTGTTGCCGGAGCCGGTATCGATATTCCGCAACGGTTGCGGCGCACTCTGGCACTTGTTCTGGCCGGTGGCCGCGGCAGCCGGTTGAAAGCGCTCACGGACTGGCACGCTAAGCCGGCGATACCGTTCGGCGGAAAATTTCGGATCGTCGATTTCACCTTATCGAACTGTATCAATTCCGGCATCCGCAAGATCGGCGTGTTGACGCAGTACAAAGCGCACAGCCTTATCCAGCATGTCCAGCGAGGCTGGGGGTTCCTGCGCGGTGAATTCAACGAATTCATCGAAATATTGCCGGCGCAACAGCGGACGGATGGGGAAAACTGGTATCAAGGCACAGCTGACGCGGTGTTTCAGAACCTCGATATCGTTCGCAATCATGCTCCGGAGTATGTGTTGGTTCTGGCGGGCGACCATGTCTACAAGATGGACTATGGCAAGATGCTGGCCAACCACATCGCCAAGGATGCTGTGGTGACCGTCGCTTGCATCGAGGTGCCCCTCGCCAAGGCATCGGATTTCGGGGTGATGCAGGTCGACGAAAGCGGGAGGATCCTTCGTTTCGACGAGAAGCCCGTCCATCCGCAGCCGATACCGGGACAGCCCGACATGGCTTTGGCCAGCATGGGCATCTACATTTTCAATGCCGAATTGCTGTATCGTTTGTTGGAGGAAGACGCCTGCTGTAGCGGGTCGCAGCACGACTTCGGGCGCAATGTCGTTCCATCCCTGGTCGGCAAGGCCAATGTCGTCGCCCATCACTTCAAGGATTCCTGCGTCATGGATGGTGGCGCCGAAGAAGCTTACTGGCGTGATGTGGGAACCATCGACGCCTATTGGGAAGCTAATATTGATCTTTGTCGTGTGACGCCCGCACTCAATATGTATGACGAGAACTGGCCGATCTGGACCGATCTGAAACAAAATCCACCAGCCAAATTTGTCTTTGACTCCGATGATCGTCGCGGCATGGCTGTCGATTCTCTTGTCTCGGGGGGCTGCATTATTTCCGGCGCCTTGGTCCGTCGGTCCATGTTGTTTTCCGACGTCCGCGTGAATTCCTTCTGCACGGTCGAGGATTCGGTTCTGCTTCCCAATGTCGAGTTGGGGCGGCATTCACAGATCAACCGGGCGATCATCGACACCGGCTGCGTCATCCCGCCCGAACTGGTGGTTGGCCAGGACGCCGAACTCGACGCCAAACGTTTCTACAGGACTGAAAAAGGCATCACGTTGGTGACCCAGCGGATGTTGGACATGCTCGACCACTGATTGTCGGTCGGGTTTTCAGCTCTGCGGGACGCTGAAAAAGCTCTTCGCTATTCGAACAGCGAATGGAGTCGCATGCTTTCGATGTTGCGCGGCGGCACGGCGGCCTTGACCGGCGCGGTCGTCGCGGGGGCCGCTGCCACATCTGCCGGGGCCGGTGAATTTTCGCGCAAGGTGTCGCCCTTGCGATTGCTTACCTTGGGGATGGCTGTATCGAGAACCATCGACGGCTTGTCGATGGCCGTCGGCGCCTGAAACAATCCGCCCTTTTCAGAGGCGTCGGCTTCAGCATGTTTCTTTGCATGGGCGGGTGAAACCGCCAGGCAAAGAGTCAGACCCGCCGCCATCAGCAGACCGAAAAAACGCATTTGCATATCATCACGAAGCATTGCCCAACCTTTCCGGGACGGACTGGTCCTTCTGCAATGGGGCGGAGCATACCCCAGAATTGCGAACGTAGTATTCGTAATTCTGTGAATGCCCAGTAAAAAAAACAAACAAATTGGAAGTATTTTTATCGAATTACCTGGGAACGATATCGGCCTGCAATCCTGGGTGTGACAAGTGGCCGCATTCTTTCGTCAACCGTGTGCAGATTGCGCTTTGCGCAGGCGATACTCTTCCAGCCGAGCCTGCCGGTAAGCGTCGGCGATGCGTTTTGATTCGACCCGTTCGGCCGCCGACCGGACTTCCGCCACCTGCTTGCGCTCGGCGATGCGCATGGCGCCGCCGCCCGTTCCAACAAACGATGGCAGGGGGCGGGCCGGAGCGTCGGCAATCATCGGCGACATCCCGACCGACGGCCGGCCGAGACGGGCCTGATCGAGAGAGGCCAACTGCATCCGTTCGTCCGGACGCTGTTTGGCCGCGTCCCAGATCGACACCAGCCGCGCCTTATAAGGGGCGGCCAAGCTCGGTGTTTGTGAATGGTAATAGGCGCCGGCGGTCTGCCAGTTCTGCGTGCTCTCGTGAAGACCGACCAGGAACCGGGCAGCGTAGCCGACATTGGTGGATGGTTCGAAGGCTTCGTCGAGATTGGCGAAAGCCTGGGGGTGAGCCTGCAGATTGACTTGCATGCACCCGACGTCGATGTTGCGGACGCCGGCGGCCTGCAGCTTCCTCACCTCGGCAATCGCCGCCGCCTTGGTGGGCAAGAACCGCCCTTCACCCTCGGCCATTACCGTCCAAGGCCAGGCAAAACTTGCCCGGCTTTCGCTGTCCCAGCGACCGGATTCGACGAGCGAAATGGCGTGGAGGAGACGGTCGGGAATGTTCATCGCCTTTTCCTGCCGAGCCGTTTCCGCGCCGCAAGCGGCGGCGGGATCAATGGCCCAGGCCGGCGTCGCGCTCACCAGCAAGGTCAAGGTCAGGAAAGTCGAAAGAAGGAACCATTTTCGCTGCATCGGTCATCTCTTGCGAGGGTACACGGGGGTAATCAATGCGAATGTCGTGCCAATTTTGTGATGAAACGATTAATAGCCCATGCATGGCTGGGTTGCGTCGTCAAAAAGCGCGGAAAGTCACGAGTTTGTAGAGGTTTTACTAACTTTACGCTTTTTCTGCTTGCAAAGGGACGCCGCTGGCAATATCTTTTGCATCGCAGCAAGCGAGCTGTCTCCGATAGTTCACTTGCTGTCTTTCTTGGACGTTTCCTCCCTAAACTTGGGCCCTGGGTAACCAGGGCCCCTTTTCTTATGGGCCACACGATCGTGGCGCCTACGACGTTGCATGCCCCCAACGGAGGTGCCGATACCCTTAGTTGCTATCAGGGGTGGTGCCTGGTTCGTCTCACGCGTCATTCGTCGTGCATGAATTAAATCAAGCTACTCGGTTTGGTGCGCCGCCGCCGGTTCGGTGTCAAGGCCGACAGGTCTTCGAATGCCCCGGTGAGAGCGAAAAATAATGACGAGCAGCCGGGTGGGAAGGAGCCAACCGAAGAAATATTACAAAAATATGACTAAGAGAAGTGTTGCCAGCCTCGTTCTGGACCATAAGAAGAATATGGAAACTCATATTTCCGTCACATAGCTGTCACTCGACATCGGGACCTCTCAGAAACATAACGTGCGGCAAGAGTCAGTTCTTTGCAGCTCCACGACCTATGGGGGTGAGTTATGAAACGGAAGTTGAAATCATGTTCCGCTTTGGCAGCCGCTGCCGTGTTGGCGCAGGCTGTGGCGGCGCCTGCGGCGTTGGCCGCCTCGAGCGTGACGGCCCAACCCAATGTGAGCACGACGCTCGCGCCTTATTTCAACGACCCGGCCGGTGATCCCAAGCTGTCGACGCTGCAGATGGCCAAGCTATTGCAGAAGAAAGTGAAATACGTTTTCGTGATCTTTAACGAAAACCACTCTTTCGACAACGAATTCGGGACATTCCCCGGGGCGCGCGGTCTTTACGCCGACGAAAACGGCCCGGTTTCGTCAGCCAATATACCGGGGTTCACCCAAACCTATACCGACGTCAACGGCAACGCGGTTTCCGTGCAGCCGTTCCGTATCGGTTTGGCGCAGAATTCCACGGTCGTCGACAGTGTCGACCATTCGCACACCGGACTTGCCACCAAGATGGACGTGGGAAGTGATGGCGCCGCCAAGATGGACAAATTCGCCTACCGCGAATACTGGGGGCGTACGCCGGCCACATCCACGGCGGCGGCGGCCAAGGCCACGCAATATTCCCGCCTGGTGATGTCGCATGTCGACTGCGACACCATTCCATTCTTCTGGAAGTGGGCCAGCAACTTTACGGTTTTCGACAATATTTTCGCCACCGAGGATACGCCCTCGACACCGAACGCCGTAGCCGTCATCGCCGGCCAGGCGGGCGAGACCCAGTGGGTGAAACACGGCTCGACCGGCGCCACGGTGACGGTCGGCAGCAACACGGGTACGCTGGCGGGAGTGCCGCTGGTCAACGACCCGCAGCCGTTCTGGGGATCGCAGTTCGACACGACGACCACCAACAAACAGCCGATGGGGGCTCAGTCGGGGACTCCCACCGGAAATACCGAAGGTTACGGCAACAGCAACATTGCCTCGAACCTGACCTTTGCCAGCGTTCCTCTGACGCTCCAGGGACGCAATATCAAGTCGGTGTTGGCGGGCAACAAAAATCCGTCGCAGGACCTGGCCGATATCCAGCAGGATATTCCTTACATCCAGTCACTGAACGGAGCGCCCGTCAGCTGGCGCTGGTACCAGGAAGGCTATGGCGTCGAAGCCACCGACACCAATGGTACGGCATCCCATTATGGCTATGTCAGCCACCACAACGGCGCCCAGTATTTCGGCTATATCGCCAATACGCCGGCGGTCGCCGCCAATCTCAAGAGCGAGACCGATTTCTTCACCGACATAGCCAACAACAAGTTGCCCAACGGCGGCGTGTTCTACATCCGCGGCGGTTATCTCAACCAGAATGGGTTGAAGCCTCCGGTCACGGCTAATGCGGTCCTGCCGGCCGCGTCGGTCGCCATGGTGCAGAAGGTCAAACAGGGTGACGACGACCATCCGGGCTACACGGACCGGCAGATCAGCGAAGCGATGATGGCCAGCGTGATCAACGCCATCGCGTCGAACCCGACCATTTGGAGCCAAAGCGCCATCGTCATCACCTACGACGAATCGGATGGCTTCTACGACCATGTGCCGCCGCGCATCCTGTCCTATGGTCCGGACGGCCTGCCGCTGTCGCGCGGCGTACGGGTGCCGCTCCTTCTGATCTCTCCCTACTCTCGCACCCATGCGGTGTCCCATGTCGAGGGCGACCACAACGCGGTGATCCAGACCATCAATACCATCTTCGGTCTCCCGCCGCTGGCGAGTCTGCCCGATGAGGCGCAGGCCCTGGCCGCCGGCAACTCGCAGGCCTTCAATCAGTTTGGCCCTGCCGGTTTCCAGCAGAAATTCCTTGGTCCGCGCGACATCAACTCGTCGATTACCGAAAGCCTGCTGTCCGGTTTCGATCCCAAGCGGTTGTTGGGCATCTCGGCGCCGCTGCCGTCTTCGCTGGCCTCCATTCCCGCCAGCACGGTGACCTCGCTGCCGCATTACGCGGGTGCCGGGTGTAGCGCGATCGGCATGACGCCGACCGATCAGCAGCAGGGGATCACCAATGTCATCCCCTCCGGCTTCAATCCGCTGCCTGGAACCGTTTCGGCCAGCAACTAGGGCTGACCGGCGGGCTGTGGGGTTCCCGGTTCCGGCTTGACAAGGGCGGTTCCGTCGCGGTGGCGGCGGAACCGCCTCGGTCCATCGGAACTGTGGGGAGGAAATAGGGAGAAGTCGTTGCGTATCAGTCTTTTTTCGCTGGCCCTGGTGGGCGGGTTGGCCTGCGCATATCCAGCGGCGGCAGGTCCGGTTCTCGATCGGGTCAAGGCTCAAGGGGTCGTTCATTGCGGCAGCGTCGAGCGGCCGGGCCTGGCCACCGCCGAAGGCGGCGAGGACAAGTGGTCGGGTCTCAATGTCGATGTTTGCCGGGCGATTGCGGCAGCCGTTCTAGGGTCCCCCGACCGCATCACCTTTCACGAATATGAGACGCCGAAACAATATGATGCGGTAAGAAATGGCGAAGACGACGTTTCATTTCTGACCGAATCGGAAATTTACGACCACCAATTGGCCGGAAAAGTCCTTCCGGGGCCAACCGTCTTCGTCGAAAGTCACGCGGTGATGGTGCCGGAGAAGGCAAAAGAACGCCATGTGAAGGATTTGGCGGGGCAGAGCATCTGCTTCATGACCCCCAGCCCGGTCGACCATACTGTCGAAAGCTATTTCGAACGCCAGCATCTGTCGTTCGTTGCCGTGCCCTACTCGGAAGATGGCGAGATGGTCGACGCCTATCTGGTCCAGCAATGCCATGCCATCGCCTATGAAATCACCACCTTGGCAACGGTGACGGATCCGGGGATCAACAAGCAGAAGAGCCGCATTCTGCCGGAATCCTTGACGGTTTTTCCGATCATGGCGACCACCGCCACCAACGACGCCCAGTGGTCGGCCATCGTCGCCTGGACCGTTCACACTTTGATCAGCGCCGAACGGCCGGAGACCAAATGGTACCACGGTGGGACCAAGGCCTTGCCGATCGACGGCGCCGATCTTGGGCTCGACAAAGGTTGGCAGGACAGGATGGTCAAGGCTGTCGGCCATTACGGCGAGATCTACGACCGCAACCTTGGAAACAAGTCGCCGCTCAAGATGGCACGTGGTCTCAACGCCAATCAAATCTCCGGGGGCCTTTTGCTTGGCCCCTTCCTCGAATGACCACCACAGTTTCATTTTTTTGATTTTGGCTTTTCGCAGGTTCGCCGCCACGCCGGCACCTGATCTTCGATGGAGCAAACCATGGGTTATGCTAACAAAGCTTCGATCCTTACCCTTGCCACCGCCGGCGCCTTGCTGTTGGGAACCGGTGCCGCTCTGGCCGCCGACGCATCCGCGGCGTGGAGCGGCCCCTACGTCGGGGTTTCGATCGGTGGCGGTTTCCAAGACAACGATTGGAAAGCCAAGTCGGTTGGTCCCGACAATATCTTTGGGGTCGCGGACAGCTCGCGACAGGCGACGCTTGACCAGGCCGGCGGGCGGTTCGGTGGTTATGCCGGTTGGAATCTGCCGGTGTCACCGGTCGTCATCGTCGGCCTTGAAGCCGATATCGCCGGTATCGTCGGTGGCAAGAAGACCCTGACCGGCATGCCCGGCGTCGATTACCAGACCGCCCTCAGCCAAGGCGCCGTTCCGGCCGATGGGATCAGTGCCCGGGCCGATTGGGACGCCAGCCTGCGGGCCCGCGTCGGATATCTTCTCGACCCGGCTCTGCTTGTCTACGGCACCACCGGCGTGGCGTTCCTCGACAGCGAATACAAGGCGAACTGCCCTGCCACGGGTATGTCATCATGGTGTGCGTCGCCGGAAAGCGGCAGCATCTCCAAAACGTCGGTCGGCTGGACGGTCGGGGCCGGAGCGGAAGGCCGTGTTGCCGACAATTGGTCGGTGCGCGTCGAATATCGTTATGCCGGATTTTCGGGAACTACTTTAAACTTCTTCTCCGGATATGATGCCTATTCGGCGAAAACCGATCCGTCGAGCCATATCGTGACGTTTGGTCTTACCTATCATTTCGGCAATATCTGAATGCGATGCCCCCTCCCGCCATCGGGACGGGGGCATTGTCTTATGCCGAGTTTCGATGAGAAGGACTCATCGAAACTCGGTTGGCGCACCCTCTCTCCCGCGAGCTTATGCGAGCGTAGCCCAGGGTTTCGGAGAAACCCGCCCGGCGTTTCGTGTCTTGAAAATTTGGTAAGAATGTCTGTCCGTAAGGATGAACGCGGGGGGATGGCCATCCCCCCGCGTTCGGCGGCACGGAGACCGAAGGCGTT
>JARLJB010000330.1 GCA_031291415.1 Telmatospirillum sp. | reverse complement strand
TTGGGACCTAACGACGTTGCTTCGCTTCCAGACGGTCATCAGGGATGTTCAGTGGTCGGCGCCGGCCTAACGGGCGCCCAGTCTGCACAGACCCGGTGGATTTTCGTGCGTTGCCCTACGTCGCGCGTATGTTATTTAAAACACGCCCCCGGGGGGTGGGGTTCTTGGGGGGGCGGGGGGGGGGGGTGCCCCCCGGCCCCCCCCCCCCCCCCCCCCCCACCACTGAACATCCCTGAGGACCGTCTGGAAGCGAAGCAACGTCGTTAGTTCCCAACGGGTCCTAAGACGCCGTAAGGAGGGCGCAGCCCATGTTTCGTACGCTCGATGAGATCGAGGTCCGCGGTAAGCGCGTGGTCGTGCGGGCCGACCTTAACGTCCCGGCCAAGGACGGCAAGGTCACCGACACGACACGTATCGACCGTTCCGCCGCCACCATCCGCGAATTGGCGGAAAAGGGGGCGCGTGTCATTATCCTCACCCATTTCGGCCGCCCCAAGGGGCGCGAAGAGAAATATAGCCAGAAGCTGCTCCTTGAGCCGCTGGCCAAGGCCGTTGGGCGCCCGGTGGCCTGGGCCGACGATGTCGTCGGTTCCGACGCGGTGGCGGCGGTGGGCAAGCTGAAGGACGGCGACGTCCTGCTGCTCGAAAACATCCGTTTCCATCCGGAAGAAGAGAAGAACGATCCGGTGTTCGCCCGGCAACTGGCGGATCTCGGCGATATCTATGTCAATGACGCCTTTTCGACGGCGCATCGGGCGCATGCTTCGACCGAAGCCATCGCCCACTTGATTCCGGCTTTTGCCGGCCGGCTTATGCAGGTTGAGCTTGAAGCTTTGGGCAAGGCCTTGGAGCATCCGGAGAAGCCGGTCGCTGCCGTGGTCGGCGGTGCCAAGGTGTCCACCAAGCTCGATTTGCTGGGCAATCTGGTTAGCCGGGTCGACTATCTGATCATCGGCGGCGGCATGGCCAATACCTTCCTGTTCGCGCAGGGCAAGGCGGTCGGCAAGTCGCTCTGTGAAAAGGAACTGGCCGACACGGCGCGGACGATCCTCGCCAAGGCGAAGACCGCCAACTGCCATATCGTCCTGCCGGTCGATGTGGTGATCGCCAAGGAATTTGCCGAAAACGCGCCTTCCAAGGTGGTCAGCGTCGATGCGGTTCCCGACGATTGGATGATCCTCGATGCCGGTCCGGCCAGCGTCGAAGCGATCATCGATCGGCTTGGGGGCTGCAAGACGCTGGTGTGGAACGGCCCATTAGGTGCCTTCGAGATTGCTCCCTTCGATGCGGCGACCAATGCCGTGGCGAAGGCTGCCGCGGAACGGACCAAGGAAGGCAAGCTGCTGACCGTGGCCGGTGGTGGCGACACGGTCTCGGCGCTGGCCAAGGCCGGCGTCGAGGGGAAATTCTCCTACGTCTCGACCGCTGGCGGTGCCTTCCTGGAATGGCTGGAAGGCAAGGAGCTGCCTGGCGTGGCCGCCCTGTCGTCGAAGTCGTCGGGTTGCGGTTGCGGTTGCGGTTGCGCCCACTGACACCGATCGTCTTCGTTTGAAAAAAAAGGAAAACCGGCATCTCACTCAGGGATGCCGGTTTTTTTGTCGGGCAGGCAGCCGTCTTTCCCGCCCGGCGAGAGACACAGCCATAACCCCCGAGCCATAGAGCGCGATGACTTTATTGAGACTAGGGCTTCGCCCTGATTGCTCGGGTAGGGCAATCGCTTACATATTTTTGTGGAAAGTGGTACATTTATCCGCTTGACTGCTGATCTGATCAGCTGCAGCCGCCAAAGGGAGTGGGAGATGGCGACGGAGAGCGTATCGGGCACGCGGACGACCGGCGTTTCGGTGTCGCGTCCCAACACAAACGGCAGCGCCCAGAATGCTACGGCGGCCTCAGGGCCGGAACCGCGCCGCGCTCGTGCGTCCTCGTCCCAGTCGAGCCAGCGCCAGGTGATCAACATTGACGGCAAGAGTTTTGACCGCTACGCGCCGCGCGGCACTTATCTTAATATTCTCGTCTGAAGTCGAGGAGGGGAGTCGCCTTATGCTCCGCCGGCTGTAGAAATCCAGCATGAACGAGCAGCCATTCCCGAACTACCCCCCGACCGACACCGTGATTCCCGAAGGGGAGGATCGCGAGCGGTTGGTCTGTCGCCAATGCGGCCACATCTTTTATGAAAATCCGAAAGTCATCGTTGGCGCCGTTTGCGTCTGGGACGAGCAGTATCTGCTGTGCCGTCGCGCGATCCCACCTCGCAAGGGCTTCTGGACCATGCCGGCCGGCTATCTGGAACTCTCGGAGGGAACCGACCAGGGGGCGATCCGCGAGGTCTGGGAGGAGGCCGGAGCCCGAGTGGAGATCGATGCGCTGCTGGCCATCTACAATTTGCCGATCATCAGTCAGGTTCACCTGATCTACCGGGCCCGCATGCTGTCGCCGGAGCATGCCGCCGGTATCGAATCGCAGGAGGTCGCTCTGTTCTCCTGGGCGGACATTCCCTGGAGCGACCTGGCGTATCCCAACGTCGCCTGGTCGTTGCGCCATCATCGCGATCTTGAGGGACAAGTCGGTTTCGCCCCCAGGGGAATTCCGGAAGACGGCTGGCAGGGCTGGGACGGCTGGCGCGCCAAATAGGTCCCTTAAATTCCGTCGCGGACCACATCGCGCGCGAAATAGCTGATGATCAGCGCCGCCCCTGCCCGTTTCATGGCGCCCAGCGTTTCGCGAACCGCGCGGGCTTCGTCGATGGCGCCGGCCTCCGCGGCGAATTTGATCATCGCGTATTCCCCCCCGACCTGATAGGCGACCAGCGGCAACAGCGTTCGCGACCGTAATTCGGCCAATACATCGAGATAGGCGAGGGCCGGTTTGACCATGAGAAAATCGGCCCCTTCGGCTTCATCGATCAGCGACTCGCGTAACGCTTCGCGGCCATTCATCGGATCCATCTGGTAACTGAGACGATTGCCTTTGAGCTCGCAGCCGGCGGCGGCGCGGAAGGGGCCGTAGAAAGCCGAGGCGAATTTCGATGAATAGGCCATGATCGGCGCCTCCGTGTGGCCGGCTGCGTCGAGCGCCGCGCGGATCGCCTGCACCTGGCCATCCATCATGGCCGATGGTGCGACGATATCGGCGCCCGCGTCGATGGCGACGACGGCTTGGCGGCCGAGATTGGCAAGGGTCGCATCGTTGTCGACGTCGTTGCCGCTCATCACGCCGCAATGCCCGTGGTCGGTGTATTCGCAAAAGCAGTTGTCGGTGATGACGACCATGTCCGGTGCCGCGGCCTTGGCGATGCGGACCATGCGCGCCATCAATCCGTCGGTATTCCAGCTGTCGCTGCCGTTCGCATCCTTGTGATGCGAAATCCCGAAAAGAATCACCGAGGTTACGCCGTCTTGGGCAATCGCTTCGATTTCTGCGGCCAGGCGCCTCTCGGGAATGCGAAAGACCCCGGGCATGGTCGGGATGGCCAGCGGCTCGTCAATCTCTTCTTCGACGAAAACAGGGTAGATCAGATCCTGGGCGGTAATTGCGTTCTCGCGGACCAGGCCACGCAGGGCTTCCGTGCGGCGGAGCCGTCTTGGGCGGACGATCGGAAAGGTGGCGGTCATGATGACGTCCTTCTTGCAGGCTGCGGGTGGAAACTTCCGACAGCATAGGAAAGGCCGGTCAGGCGTGCACCCTGCAGTCCGCCAGATATTGCGTCGAATCGGACAAATCGATGCCGGGAAGACGTGATGCCATCGATATCAGGCGAAGTAGCGGCTGGGTGCCTGGCCCATCAGGCGGCGAAACATGGCGGAAAAAGCGCCTGGCGTTTCGTAGCCGAGATCGGCGGCGATGATTGTGACGGGCTCTCCGGCGGCGAGGCGGGGTAACGCCGCGAAGGCCTTGGCTTGCAGCCGCCAGGCGACAAAGGACATCCCGAGTTCGGCGTGGAACAGGCGCGTCAGCGTTCGTGTCGAGGCGCCGACGAGAGCGGCCCATTCGTCGAGTCGGCGGTTGTCGGCGGGCTCGGCCAGAATGGCCTGGCAGATCCGTTCGAGGCGCCGGTCGCGGCTCGTCGGCAGTGGCAGCGCCGGTTCGGGCGCCCAGGCGATTTCTTCGAGCAACAAGGCAAGAAGCCGACCGTCGCGCCCCGTTTCGTCGTAGTCGAGCGGCATGGCGGCGGCCCGCAGCAGCAGTTCCCGTAACAACGCGGGAACCTGGATAGCTTTTGGCGTGTTGGGGAAATCGGCCGGACAGGCGTCTGTCCGGATGTAGACGGTGCGAAGCGATACCTGGCTTCGGGCGCGCATCAAGTGATCGATGCCGGCCGGCATCCAAAGCGCCCTCTGTGGCGGCAACAGCCACAGATCGCCGGTGGTTTCAATCTCCATGACCCCGGCGGCGGCAAAGATGATCTGGCCGCGATTGTGCCGATGAAGATCGACGACATGGCCGCAGGGATAGTCCTTGGGCATGGCGGCGATCGGTCGGGCTGCCTGCTCGTAATCCAGTCTGTTGGTGCTCCTCGGGGGCAGCATCGCCGGCCCGTCTCTCTTGGCTTACTCAAGTCCCAGCAGGCTGCGGGCGAAGGCCTTCGCTTCGAAGGGCCGCAAATCGTCGACGCCTTCGCCGACGCCGATCGCATGGACCGGCAGCTTGAATTTTTCCGCCAGGGCGACCAGGACGCCGCCGCGCGCCGTTCCGTCCAGCTTGGTGACCACCAGGCCGGTGACGTCGGTAATGTCCTTGAAGATTTCCACCTGGCTGTGGGCGTTTTGTCCGACGGTCGCATCAAGGACCAGCAGGACGTCATGCGGAGCCGCCGGATCGTACTTTCTGAGGACGCGGACGATCTTCTGCAACTCAGCCATCAGATCGGTCTTGTTCTGCAGCCGACCGGCGGTGTCGATCAGCAGCAGATCGTCCCGCCGCGCCCGCGAGTCCCGCAAGGCGTCAAAGGCCAGTCCGGCAGCATCGGCGCCTTGTTCGCGCGAGACCACCGGACAGCCGGTCCGTTCGCCCCATACCTTCAACTGCTCGACCGCGGCGGCGCGGAAGGTGTCGGCGGCGACCAGCGTCACCGAAAGACCCTGGTCGCGGTAGAACTTGGCAAGCTTGCCGACGGTGGTCGTCTTGCCGCTGCCGTTGACGCCGACCATCAGGACCACATGCGGCTTGTTGGCGGGATTGGGGGCGAGCGGCCGGGCGACGGGTTCCAGGATTTCGGCGATCGACAGGGCAAGCGCTTCCCGGACCTCCTCGGAACTGATTTCCTGGTTGAAGCGGGCCTTGGCCAGTTGTGCCGTTACCTGGGCGGCGGTCGTCACCCCGAGGTCGCCGCTGATCAGCAGTTCCTCCAGCTCTTCCACGGCGGCATCATCGAGACGCCGCTTGGTGAAAAGATCGGCGATGCCCTGCGTCAGGCGTGTCGACGAGCGGCTCAGGCCGTGACGGATGCGGCCAAGCCAGCCGGTTTTGGTCGAGGTCTGTTCGCTCATGCTATCGCCTTGCCCTGAAAAAAAACGTCATGACCCGGAGAGACCGGTCAGCGGGACGGCGGTCAGCCGCCCATCGGCGACGGCGGTGATACGCGTCCGGACGATGCTGCCGGCCGTCCAATCGCCATCGAGATGGACCGGCAAATAGTGCTCGCAATGACCGAATCCGTTCTTTTCCATGAGGACGGCCGCCTCACAGCCGATCCGACTGGCCAGGAAGGCTGTCATCGCCGCATCGCCTTTGGCGCGCAGACGGGCGGCGCGTTCCTTGATGACATCGCCGGCCACCGGGGGCATGCGGGCCGCCGGTGTCCCTGGGCGTGCCGAAAAGGGAAAAACGTGGAGATGGGTAAGGCCGATTTCCTCGACCAAGGCCAGCGACTGCTCGAACATCGCCTCGCTCTCGGTCGGAAAGCCGACGATGATGTCGGCGCCCAGCGCCAGGTCGGGCCGCCGGGCGCGCAATCGTCCGGCCAGATCGATGACATCGCCGCGCAGGTGGCGGCGCTTCATCCGTTTCAGGATCAGATCGTCGCCGGCCTGAATCGACAGATGGAAATGCGGCATCAGCCGAGGCTCGTCGGCGACCAGCCGCAACAGATCGTCATCGACTTCGACGGGATCGAGCGATGACAGGCGCAGCCGGGGAAGTTCCGGCACCTGGGCCAGCAGGCGCCGGATCATCTGGCCCAGTCGCGGCCGTCCCGGCAGGTCGGCGCCATAGGCGGTAATGTCGACACCGGTCAGCACGACTTCGGCGAAGCCGGCGGCGGCCAGCAGACGGATCTGGTCGGTGATGCGGCCCATCGGTACGCTGCGGTTGGGGCCGCGGCCGAAGGGGATGATACAGAAGGTACAGCGGTGATCGCAGCCTTGCTGGATCTCGACGAAGGCGCGGGCCCGGTCCTCGAAGCCCGAGATCAGATGCTCTGCCGTCTCACGCACGGCCATGATGTCGGTGACGACAATGCGTTCGGGGCTGGGGGTCAGATAGCTTTCGGCCTGCATCTTCTCGGTATTGCCGATGACCTGGTCGACTTCGGCCATGGCGCTGAATTTCTGCGGGTCGATCTGGGCGGCGCAGCCGGTCACCACGATTCTGGCGTTCGGCCGTTCACGGCGCAGCTTGCGGATGGCCTGGCGGGCCTGGCGCTCGGCCTCCTTGGTCACCGCGCAGGTGTTGACGATGACGGTGTTTTGCCAGCCGGCCGCTTCGGCATGTTGGCGCATGACTTCCGATTCATAGGAATTCAGTCGGCATCCGAAGGTCATGACGTCGGGACCGGCGCCATCGGCGGCGTCCGTGGTCGGACGCAGGACTTCGGGAACGGCCGTCATGGCAGCAGGCTGTTGTCGAGGGTACCGGCATAACTGAGAGCGACGGGGCCGGTCATCAGCACATGATCGTCCCTCAGCCATTCGATGGTGAGCGTCCCGCCATCAAGCACCACGTCGGCATGACGGCCGGTTATGCCGCGGCGGGCCGCCGCCACCAGGCTGGCGCAGGCCCCCGTGCCACAGGCCCGCGTAATGCCGGCGCCGCGTTCCCAGACGCGCATGCGCAACCGCTCGGGCCCAAGCTTCTCGACCACCTCGATGTTGCAGCGTTCGGGAAACAGCGGGTCATGTTCGAGAATTGGCCCGAGACGGGCCAGATCGACCGCCTCGGCGTTGTCGACGAAAAAGACGGCATGCGGGTTGCCCATGTTGACGCCGACCGGATCGGCGAGCGTCTCGAGGGACAGCGGCAGATGATTGGTGTCGATCGCCTGGCTGAGTGGCATGTCGCGCCAATCCAGGCGCGCCGGTCCCATGTCGACGCTGATCAGGCCGCCGGCGGCGGCGTGGGCATCGAGAAGGCCCGCCTTGGTTTCGATGATGGCGTGGTCGTGACCGCTGGCCCGCATCAGCGTCCAGGCGACGCATCGCGTGGCGTTCCCGCAAGCCGCAACTTCCGATCCATCGGAATTCCAGATGGTCATGAAGATGTCGGCCAGTTTGCTGCGGGCCGGTTCGATGACGATCATCTGGTCGAAACCGACGCCGGTACGCCGGTCGGCGACAGCGCGGATGGCGTCGCCCGACAGGGCAAGCGGGCGGGTGCGGGCGTCGAGCACGACAAAGTCGTTGCCCAGCCCGTGCATTTTCAAAAAGGGGCGGCCCTGCGGCGAAATCATAGTCATGTCCGCCTTATATGGCGTGCCGACAGGGAGAGTCCACAGCCAATCGCTGTTGGGCGAGCGGCTGTGGATAATTTACGGCTGGGGCGTCAAAGGAAGGATGGAAAAGGCAGGTCGGGTTCACCGGTGAATGCGTCGTCGAAACCGCGCGGATAGTTGTATTGCACGACGTCCTTGTCGTCGGGATAGGTGAACTTGCCGCCGACCTGCCAGATGAACGGCGTGAAGGTCGAGCGCAGCCGCCGGCGCCGCATTTCCCATAGCACGGTGATTTCGGCGGTGTCCGCCTGGAAGTTCGACCAGATGTCGTGGTGGAATGGAATGATGACGCGGGTCCGCAAAGCTTCGGCCATGCGCAGAATATCGCAGGCGGTCATCTTGTCGGAAATACCGCGCGGATTTTCTCCGAACGATCCAAGCGCCACGTCGATGCGATGTTCGTTGCCGTGCTTGGCGTAGAAGTTCGAATAGTGCGAATCGCCGCTGTGATAGATGTTTCCGCCCGGCGTCTTGACCAGATAGTTGACGGCGACGTCATCCATGTTGGCGGGCAGTTTGCCGGCGGCGGTCTGATCGGCCGGCAAGGTGATGGCCATCGTGCGGTCGAAAGATTCGAGCGCCAGGATTTCGATGTCCTTGACCCGCACCGAGGACCCCGGTCGCATGGTGACGCAGCGTTCGGCCGGGACGCCCCAGCTCTGCCACAGGTCGGTGCAGCTTTTCGGACCGATGAACGGCACCGATGACGGACAGTTCCTGATCACCGCCGCCGCGACATTCTTGTCGATATGATCGTTGTGGGTGTGAGTCGACACAATGGCGTCGACCTTGCGGATGGCGAAGGGATCGATCACGAAGGGTGAGAGGCGCAGATTCGGTTGCAGTTTCTTACAGCCGCTCATCCTGGCCATTTGATGGTTTTTCGCCATCAGCCCGTTGCCATGCGACCGTTTGCCGGTACCACACCACAGGTCGATGCAAAGGTTGCCGTCGCCCTCGGTCTTGATCCAGACGCCGGTGCAGGCGAGCCACCACATGGCGAAGGTCCCGGGTTTCACGACCTCCGCCTCGATTTCCTCGTTCAGCCAGGTGCCCCACTGCGGAAAAGTCCCGAGGATCCAGGATTCTCGTGTGATCTCATCCAGTTGGCTCATGTCATCGATCCTTCTCGGCAATTCATCCATCGGCCAGGACATGGCTTGGAGGATGATCAAGTGACTATTTTGATCGTAATATTCAAAAATAAAACATAAATCTGACAAAGTGAGAGAATTATGATCGTTATGATCTATTTTTGCCGATAAGTCGATCAAAAAACCTTAGATAACCGTCAATACGAACAATTTTCCGTGGGGTGCAGAGCCGCCTGGCCAGGATATCCCGGATGGTTCTACGTCTGGCCGGTCACGTCGCTTATCGAAGTGGGGAATCAGAGCATCTTACGATCAAGTCGAACCACCTGATCGTAAGATGCGACGCGCCCGGGCGGCGCTTAAATCCGCCGAAACCGGAGGCATCGCATTGAGCCTGGTGTTCTGACACAATCAGAAAATTCCGGGATTCCACCCCGCCCCCAACCCCTCCCCATCGAGGGGAGGGGAGTAAAATTCCAGGCTCCCTCCCCCTTGTGGGGAGGGTTGGGGTGGGGGAATCAATGATGCATGCGTCTGTGTCAGAACACTAAAGCGCAAATCGCTCGATCGTTTCGGCGATACCGTCGGAATCGTTGTCACCGGTCACCCATCCGGCGGCGGCTTTGAGCGCCTCTTCGGCGTTGCCCATGGCGACGCCGAGACCGACCGAGCCGATCATGCTGAGATCATTGTGGTTGTCGCCGAAGGCGATGATTTCATCGGCGGCGACGCCGCGGGCTGCGGCCCAGTCGAGCAGTCTTTGGCCTTTGGTATTGCCGGCAAGAACGGCGTCGACGAGATTGGTCCATGAGAATTCGAGACTGAATTCGCCGCTTTCGTTCGCTTCGGCCTGCCAGGCTGCCAGGACATCGGCATCATCATGGGAAACGACAAACTTCCAAAATCCACTGGCCCGGTCGATCTCGCGATCGAAACTGTCGACCTGCCGGATGTCGGGACGGGTGTCCGGCGGAAAGCTGTTGGCCCAGGCACAGAGCCGCTCGACACGGGCGTTGGGCACTTCGAAGGTCATCGCGTCGGTCAGATAAAGGAAGCAGTGGACGTTATGGCGGCGGCAGATCGCCAGCATCCGCCGCGCCTGTTCCCGGCTCATTGCGTTGCCGACGATGACCTTCGAGGCGGCGAAGTCGTATACATAGGTGCCGTTGCAGCAGATCGTCTCCGACGTCAGGCCAAGCTCGACATGGTAGGGCCTTGTCGCGACGTGATGTCGGCCGGTGACCAGGACGACCTCGAGGCCGCGGGCGAGAGCGGCCGAGACTGCCGCCTTGGTGCTGGGGCGGATGGCGCCGTGGGAATCGAGCGTGGTACCGTCGAGATCAAGGGCAATGATGCGAAATCCCATGGAAACCTTCCGGGGCAAGGAGCTTCAAGCGAGCGCCGCCGGAGCGATCTCCCATGGCGGCGCTCGTAGAGAAAATCGATTGGAGACTGGACTATAAGGGATAACCGGCGAGATGTCAGGCAAGGCCGGCGTCCTTGAGTTTTGTTTCGATTTCCTGTTCCGACAGCAGATTCTTGAGGCCGATGATCTTCGTCTTGCCTCCGGCCTTGAAGGATCCGGCCAGTGAATCGGAACAGAAGACCACGTCGTAATTACCGGCCTGTCCGATCGCTTCTCCGACCGACATATGGCCGACTTCAACTTGGATATTCAGTCGTTTGAAGACATTGCCGATCTTCATCTTGATGATCTGGGACGTTCCCATGCCGTTGCCGCAGGCCGCGATGACTTTCAACATTGTTTCCTCCCTGGTAGCCCCGTTCCCTTGACTGCGCCCCGCTTCGTTGGTCGAGCCGGGGTCGCTCCCTTTCGGGGATCGGATTGGATTTGCCGGCTCACTCCGAGGCGGCGCCATGGGTGAAGTAGGTCGCCCGGTTGCGCCGGTATTGAATCTGGGGAATGGCCAGCATGAGCAGCGTCAGGACGACGATTGACGGCAACCCGAACACCTGGAACATCCAGGCATTGAAGGTCCACAGTGTATCCCAATCGATATTGCCGTGGTAGCCGCCGAACTCGTAGAGACCGGTCAACCCGGCCGCCAGTGCGCCGCCCAGGACCTGCAGCACGCCGCAACTGCAACAAATGATCACCAGGGCGCGCAGACCTCCGAAGCGGTTGGCAAAGACGCCGAGCGTCGCATTGTCGAAGAACACCGGCACGAATCCGGTGATGATCATAATCGGCGATTGAAACACGATCAGCCCCATGATGGCGACAAACTGGCCGATAGCGCCGCAAACGAAACCGAACAATACCGAGTTGCCGCCGGCCTTATCGAAACCGTAGGTGGCGGCACAGTCGATCGCCGGCAGCGACCCTTTGAGCAGCCGTTCGGAAATGCCTTGGAAAGAATTGGTCAATTCGGCGACGAACATGCGGACGCCGGATTGCAGGATGAACAGATAAACCGCGAAATGAATGGTCGTTTTGAAGACGTATTTGAAAAACCACTCGCCACTGGCCGGATTGTAGAACTTTCTCGCAGCCAGATATTCCGGCCCGAGAATGTAAAGAATCGTGCCGAAAAAGATAAGCATGAGCGTGCTGGCGGCGACGACGTTGTCGTTGAAGACCTTGAGAAAGCCGGGCAGGTTCAGATGTTCGACGGATGTCTTGCGATCGCCGATCTTCGGGGCGAGCTTGGCCGTCAGCCAGATGGCCGCCATCTGCTGATGCCCGACGGCAAAGCCGGCGCCCTCGGTCAGTTCCTGGGTCGGCTCCAGCGTCAGATTGGAGAACACCGCCCAATAGGTTCCCAACATGATGCCGCAGGCGACGATGCCCCAGACATTGTTCTGCAGCGCCGGAATGGCAATGAAGATCATCCATAGGCTGGTGTTGGCCTGCTGAATCATCACATGCCCGGTGAGGAAAAGCGTCCTGATCTTGGTGTAGGGCCGGAAGGCGACCAGCAGGATGTTCCACAGAAAGGCGATCAACAGCGCCATCATGATCAGCGACGTGGTCCAGCCGGCCTTGGCAAAAGCGCCGGTCACGGCGTTCCAGCCAAAATAGGGATCGATCACCGCGGCCTTCATATGAAAGCGCTCGGCCAGCCCGGCAAGAATCGGCCGGAAGTTGTTGACCAACCCTCCCGATCCGACAAGCAGAATGTAGAATCCGACAGTGGTCTTGATGAAGCCGGCGAAACACTCGTGGGCCGGTCTGCGCAGGAGGATGTAGCCGACAAGCGAGATGCAGCCGATAAAGATGGCCGGTTCGGCCATCACATTGTCGAAAAATCCTTTCCAGATCCCCATCAGCCCATTGAACATGGTCGGATCCATTGAACCTCCTCCTGGCGTCGTCGACGCAGCGCGGCCGGATGGAAAGAACGGGAACGAACTGCCCACCTCTCTCTGGCCGCTGAGCGGGCGGTATTCAGTTCAATCTCTAAATATGGATATTATGACTGTTTTCGCTTCAAAACAATCTATATGGCAGGTGAAATCGCACAAATAATAGGTCGTTTTGATCGTTTTGCATGAATTGTACGATTTTTCAACCGGCGGATATTGCGGTCGCCTGGACACAGCGTATAAAGAAATGGCGCGGTGTGCTCCGTGGCGATGGCCGACGTTTGGGTCGGATGCGATGGTGCAATGGCCGGGAAAGGCAGGAGTGAGAGATGGGGAGTTCTGGTCGCATGACCTCGGCACGGCGCCGGAAACTGATGGATCAATTGGGGGCCACGGACATTGTCCGGGTCGCCGATCTCGCCCAGTCCTTTCAGGTCTCCGAGATTACCGTCAGGCGCGATCTCGACGAATTGGCCGAACAGGGACTGATCGAGCGCGTTCACGGCGGCGCCCGTCTGATCGCCCATCGGCCGGCCGATGCCGCGGAAGGCACCGATGCGGGTCAGGTCGGCAAGAAACGGCTGATCGCCGCCGCTGCCGCCCGTCTGGTCCGGCCGGGCGACACCGTGCTGCTCAGCGGTGGGACGACGACGCTTGCGGTTTTCCGCGAGATCTCGCGGATGGATGTCCGGATCATCACCAACAATGCGACGGTCCTCGGCGAAATGACCGACGACACCGCTGCGACCCTGTTCGTCCTTGGCGGCGAATACAACCGTGATACCCGGGCGCTGAACGGCGACCTGACCAATCTGACGCTGAACGAAATCTATGGCACGATCTGTTTTCTCGGCACCAATGCGATGAGCCAGCATACCGGTTTGACGTCATCGATCTATGCCGCGGCGTCGATCAATCGGCTGATGGCCACGCAATGCAAAGGCAATGTCGTTGTCGTGGCCGATTCCTCGAAAATCGGCAAGACCTCGCATTTCGTCAGTCTGCCTCTGTCGCAGGTCCGTGTTCTCGTCACCGACGACGATGCCGATCAGGGTGAATTGGCGGCCTATCGCAACAGCGGCATCGAGACCGTGGTCTGCCGGCCCGGCCAGGACTGACGCCGCCTGGAGCGTGATGCGTCAGAGCGTGTCGTCAGTTACGGTTTTTCAGTCACGTTTCCCCGTCATTCCTGCGAAAGCGGGAATGGCGACTACAAAAATCCCGCAGGCAGGCGCCAGCGGCTGGTCAGCGAGCATCTGCATCGCCGAGTCGCTGGCGACGATGTCGAGTGCCCCCGTCGATTACTGTCTGCCCTTGCCTGTTTCGCGTTCGATGAAGGCGATTTGATTCGGATTGGTGATCGGGAAGCCGGCCTTGGCTGCGGTGGCCAGCGCTGCTTCCTTGTCCCTGACACCCAATGCCACGAGAGCCACTGCCGTGGCCCGTGGGCCACCGGCGCAATGAAGGAAGACAGGGCCTTTGGCTTCTTCTAAGACCTTCTTGAGGGCCGCCGCCTGCTCCGGCTGCAGATCGTTCGGATCGACCGGGATATGGTGGTAGTCCAGCCCGGCGGCTTGAGCCGCCCGTCCCTCTTCGGCGGGCGAAAGCGGCTGGTCAGCCTCGCCGTCGCGCCGCATATTGACCACCGTGGTGAAGCCTTCGGCCTTGAGGCCCTTGACCTCCTCCGCGGTCGGTTGCCCAGCCACCTCGATCTTGTCCGTCAATTTGCCGCGTTTCATGGCTTTTCTCCTTCGTGATGATCCGCCTCGAGGCAGCATAGAATGAAATCTGCTGCCAGGATGCGAGGGTCATGTTGCGAAACACCGCGCTTACCGTCTCTCGCGATTGTGGCGATAAAAGTGTGAGCCGGCCATCACTGCTGTTTGGCGCCCACCAAGGTCGTTCCAGAGCTTGGCGCCAATTCCAGATAACGGACATTCCTCGATGTCACCGGGCTGTCGTAGTTGGGCCAATTACTGCCGAAGCAGGGCTCGTCGGCAGTGTCCGGTTGCCCCATTTCCCGGTCGGACAGGAGCCATTCCGCTTTCAGCCCATCGCGGTCGCTTAGCTCGAACAGATAGAGATCTTCAGACCGTCAAAATTACTGTCCCGTGGTGCCGGTCGTCATTGGACGCGACCGAGAACGGCGCGCATGGCGTCGCCGGCCATGGCCAAGGCTGCCGCGGCGGTTGGCGCGTCGAGGATGGCGCGGGCGATCGCTTCGGCTTCGGGCATGGTGGCGGCGCGGATGATCCGTTTGATGCGCGGCAGGGTCGGCGCCGCCATCGAATATTCGTCAAGTCCCAGTCCGAGCAACGGCAGCGCCGCCTCCTCGATGCCGGCCAGTTCGCCGCACAGTCCAACCGGAATAGCGCGGCGGCGGGCGGCTTTGATGACGCCGGCGATGAGCCGCCAGACGCCGGGATGAAAGGGTTGGTAGACGGGGGCGATCCGGCCATTTCCACGGTCGGCGGCCAGCGTGTATTGCGTGAGGTCGTTCGAGCCGATCGAGAAGAAGTCGACCTTTTCCGCGAGTTTATCGGCGACCAGTGCGGCACCGGGCGTTTCGATCATGATTCCGGTGCGGATCTGCCCGACCTGCCGGCCGGCCGCGGCCAAACGGGCACGGACATCGTCCTGTTGTTGCCTGAGGACGTCGACCTCCTCGACCGAGGAGATCATCGGATACATCAACCAGACATTGCCATCGACGGCGGCGCGCAGCACCGCGCTCAACTGCGCCTCCATCTGCTGCTTGACCTCGGGGTCACGGTTGGGGATGGCTCCATCGGAGCCATAGAGAAACAGACGGGCGCCTCGCCAGCCGAGAAATGGATTGTCCTCGCGGGTGAAACCCAGTCCGTCGACTGGTTTGTCGCCGCCGACGTCGAGCGTTCGAATGACGACGGGGCGGCCCTTCATGGCGCGGACGACCGCGGCATAGGCGCGATATTGCTCCTCTTCGGAGGGCAGACCGGTCCGGTTCATGAACAGAAATTCGGTCCGATAGAGGCCGACGCCGTCGGGATTCCAGGGAAGGGCCGCCTCGGCATCGGCCGGGGTGCCGATGTTGACGCCCAGGAACGCGCGGTGGCCGTCGCCGGTCGTCGCTGGCAACGGCGACAAGGCCCGCATCGCTTCCATCGCCGTGGCATGGGCGGCGCGCCGGCACTCGAAATCGGCCAAGGCCTCCGCGTCCGGATCAACCATCACCCGGCCGTCGCCGCCGTCGAGCGCAATGACTTGGCCGGAGGTCGCCACGTCGAAGATGTCGGCGCAACCGACCACCGCCGGCAGTTCAAGGGTCCTTGCCATGATTGCCACATGGCTGGTCCGGCCGCCGGCGGCGACCACGAAGCCGGCGACCCGGTCGCGGTCGAGCCTGGCGGTATCGGAGGGGCCAAGATCCTGGGCGACGACGATGCTTCCCTTGGGAAGGTCCTCGAGGCGAACCTCCTCGACGCCGGCGATGGCCAGCATCAAGCGGCGTCCGATGTCGCTGAGATCGTCGGCGCGCTGGCGCAGATATTCGTCGTCGAGAGCCAGGAACTCGGCGCGTTGCGCCTCCATGGCGTCGCGGACGGCGGCCAACGCCGACTGGCCGTCGTCGCGGATCCGTCCGACGATGGCTTCGCCAAGCTCTTCATCCATCAGAATTTCGGCGTGTCCCTCGAAGACACCGGCGAGGTCGTCGCCCTTTTCCGCCCGGACCTTGTCGATCAAGGACTCGAAGCCGACAAGGGCCTTTTGCCGGCCCTGGAGAAAACTCTCGACTTCCGCCTGACGCAGAGCGGCCGGCACTGTCGCATCGGAAACGGCAAGCGACGGTGGGACATGTACGAACACCCTGCCGATCGCGATTCCCGGCGAGGCGCCCACTCCTCTGAAGCCGTGCATGGCGTCAGTCCTTGAGCGTCGCGACGAAGGCGACCAATCCATCGACGGCGTCGACTTCATCTGGACCGACGGCCTCGATCGTCACATGGTCGCCCATCGAACAACCAACTTTCATCAGGGTCAGCAGGCTTTTGGCATTGGCCCGCTTCTCTCCCTTGATGACGTTGATCGTCGAGGTGAATTCCTTCGCCTTCTTGACGAAAGCATTTCCCGGACGAGTGTGCAGGCCCGTCGGATTGACGATTTCAACTTCCTGAGCGTACATCGCGACCTCCCCGGTCGTTTCCTTATACTACGTTGCGGTGATCGTAACCGATCACCGCCCCTCATGCGCCAGGCGGGACGCCTCAGCGTCCCTTGGCTGCGCTCGCATCGGCTCACGGGCCCTCATTGGGCCAGTCAAGTCTTGATGCGCAATCCTCATCGAGACTTGGTCTTAGCGGCCTTAATTTTGGCCGTAATAGGCCGCCGGTCCGTGCTTGCGCAAGAAATGGCGGTCGAGCAACGCCCGTGACATGGGCTTCGATGTCCCGACGTTCCGCGACAGGATCGCGATGTGCGCCACCTCTTCAAGAACGACGGCATTGTGGACTGCGTCGGCGGCAGAAGCTCCCCAGGTGAAAGGGCCATGTCCGTCAACGAGAGCGGCGGGCATCGACAAGGGGGCGAGATTTCTGTCGTTCATCGTCTCGACGATCACTTTGCCGGTTTCCCGTTCGTAAGCACCACCGATCTCGATCTCGGTCAAGGGGCGGGTGCAGGGGACGGCACCGTAAAAATAGTCGGCGTGTGTCGTGCCTTCGGCCGGCAGATCGACGCCGGCCTGCGCCCAGGCGGTGGCGTGCGGGGAATGGGTGTGAACGACGCCGCCGATCTCGCCAAAGGCGCGGTAGAGTTCGAGATGCGTCGCCAGATCCGACGATGGTTTGTAGCGCCCGGCTTCAACCGTGCCGTCGAGGGCGACAACCACCATGTCGTCGGCCTCCATCTGATCGTAGGGAACGCCGGATGGCTTGATCACCACGAGTCCTCGCGTCCGGTCGATGGCGGAGGCGTTGCCCCAGGTGAAAAGCGCCAACCCACGGCGCGAAAGCTCAAGATTGGCAGCGAGTACGTCGCGCTTGAGGTCAAGGATCGTCATGCCAGTCCCCCTTCGATCATCCGGTCGATCACCCAGGTTCGGGCCCGCGTGACTTCGGCGAGCGGATCCGCGATTTCGCCGGTCCACATTTCGATAAGAAAACAGCCGTGGTAGCCCAGCCGTTTCAAGGCGGCAAAGGCCGCGACGAAGTCGACACAGCCGGTACCGAACGGGACCTCCTTGAACTTGCCGGGAAAATCCGGCCGAACCGCCAGCGTGTCCTTGACGTGGACGGCGACGATATGGTCGATCCCTTTGGCCAGTTCCGCCGGCACGTCGTTGCCCCAGGCCGCCAGGTTTCCGAGATCCGGATAGACCTGGAACCAGGGACTGGAAATCTGCCGGGCATAGCGCAGCCATTTGGAGATCGAGCCCATCAGAGGCGTATCCATGATTTCAACGGCGAGCATGACCTGCGCTTTTCCCGCCAATTCGGTCGCCCAGGCCAAGCCCTCCTCGAAACGGCTCAGACTCTCGGCGGTCGACGGCTCGTAATAGACATCGTAACCGGCAAGCTGGAGCGTTCGTATTCCGGTGTCGGTCGCCAGGCCGATGGCCTTGCGCATGATGTCTCGAGCCCGTTCACGTACCATCTGGTCGGCGCTGCCGAAGGGGAATCGCCGGTGGGCCGACAGGCAAATCGATGGCACGTTGATGCCGCTTTCCTCGACGGCTCTTCGGAAAGTGCGTCGTTCCGCCCGCGACCAGTCGAGGGTCGCCAAACGCCCATCGGTCTCATCGATCGACATTTCGACAAAATCGAAGCCGATCGACCGGGCGGCGGCCAGCCGCTGCGACCAGTCGAATTGCCGCGGAAGCGCCTTTTCGTAAATGCCGATCGGTGGCAGGGCGCATCCGGACATCGCTGTCAGCCCCACAGCTCGGCGATGCGCGCCTTGAAAGCGCGGGCCGCCGCTGCCGGGTCGGCGGCGTCGCGAATGGCGCGTCCGGCAATGAAGACTTTGACGGGCAGGCCGGCGAACAGCGGCAGATCGTCGATCGTCAGGCCGCCGGTGATCGACAAGGCGAAACCCATGTCGGCCAACCGCCGGATCTTCGCCAGATCCTCGTCCGACCACGACTGCCCGGCGGCCTGGGCATCCCGCCCCCGGTGATAGACCAGTTGCGACAGGCCGGCGGCCCGCCAGGCTTTCGCTTCCTCCCAGGACCAGGAACCGGTCAATTCGACCTGGACGTCGTAACCCGCTCCACGTTTTTTGGCTTCAGCCATGGCCGAGGTCACGGTGGCGATCGGGGCGCAACAGATGACGGTCATCCAGTCGGCACCGGAGCCGAAGCACATGTCGGCAAGGATCGATCCGGCGTCCGCCGCCTTGATGTCGGCCAGCACGATGCGATCGGGATAGAGGGTCTTCAGACAACGGACCGCCTGCATGCCCTCGGCGCCGATCAGGATGGTGCCGGCCTCGAGGACGTCGACTTCTGTGGCGAGGAGGCGCGTCGCGGTCAGCGCGTCGGGAAGGGAGCGGTTGTCGAGCGCGAGTTGCAGCAATGGGAGAGGCATTCAAAGATCTCCTCGTCCGTTCCGGCGGGATCGCGGAACGGCTTTGACTGTGAATGAAAAGCAAAGGTCGCCCGGTCGATCAGATGTCGCCCAGAATTCTCTCGATTTCGGCGTGGTTGCGGGCGTTGCGGATGCGCGCGACGCGTTCTTCGTCATCGAACAAGGTGGCGACCTGCACGATCGACTCCTCGTTCATCGTTTTGGCCGAGGTGGCGGCCAAGGTTATGAGGATGTCGATCGGGTCGTTGTCGGGACTTCCGAAGGCGACCGGACGATCGAGCGTGACCAGGGCGAAGCCGTCTTTCTTGACACCCTCTTCGGGGCGGGCGTGCGGCATGGCCAGTCCGGGCGCGAGAAGGTACCAGGGACCGAGCGATTCGGTCATTGCGATGATCGCGTCGAAATACCGTGGTTCGACCGAATCGGCGGCGACCAGGAGATCGACGCCCAGCCGTACCGCCTCTTTCCAATCATCGGCCTTGGCCTTGAGACGGATGGCGTCCGTTGTCAGAAGATGTTCGATCAGGTTCATAACGCCCCTCTCTCGACGGGTTGTGTTCTTTTTGATTTTTTTGTCTGTTCGTATTGTGCTGTTTTGATCGATCCGTGGCAAGCCAAAAAATGAATCGCATCGATTCTGGACGACAAGCCGCAGCCGCGCATTGTCTGTCTTGGGCCTTGGAAACCATCAGAATTCGCGAAAACGTGAGAGAAACTGGCTCCTTCGCGAATCGTCGCGGAAATAACCGTCGGGGCCGCAAACGGGCCATGACGCGCAACGATCAGGATGCACCGCCCTGGCCAATAGAAATGTCTTATTTGAATGATTTTTTAGATCATATCGATCGGATAGACACCGATCGCTGCGATATCGCCCGGTTGGCCGGGGATGCGGCGCGCGAAGAGGGGGGCTCCGCGTGCCGCAGGGGCTGTTAGCCGCGGGTCTTCACGGCATAGTCGGCGACCCGTTGGCCGAACAGCTTGGCGGTTTCCAGATCGCCAGGCAGCGGTCCCTCATCCGGCGAACTGTCGGACGGCGACTGCGCCATGGCGCCGGCGAAGGACGCGACATAATTGATGTCGTTGCGGGTCGCGTCTTTTTTGTTGGAGGGCATCAGGCCGGTGCCGATCCAGATCATGCTGTGCTGCATGGACAGGGTGAACAGGTAATGCAACGTCGACAGCTTGTCGCCGTTCATCGAGGCCGAATTGGTGAACCCCGCCGCGATCTTGTCTTTCCAGGCCTGCGTAAACCAGGGCTTCGAGGTGGCGTCGGCGAATTTCTTGAACTGCCAGGGAACACTGCCCATGTAGGTCGGAGCGCCGAAAATGATGGCGTCGGCGGCCTCGAGTTTCTCCCAGCCGCCATCCGGCAGGTCACCCTCGGCGCTGACCGCCAGCAACTCGGCGGTGGCGCCCTTGGCGGCGGCGGCTCCGGCGGCGACGGCCTCGGCCTGTTTCTTGGTGTGGCCGTATCCAGAGTGGAAGACTACAACGATTTTTGCCATTTATGATCTCCTTGGTCTTGAAACAGTAGTCGTTACTGTTACAAATTAATGTCAAACAGAACTACTCTATTCGGCGGCGATCCGATGCCGGATGGCCGCCACTACGTCGCCGACGTTACGCTTGGCAAGCTCCTGCTGCTTCGCGTCTTCGGCGCATCTCAGAATTTCCGTCAGCACCGGTACAATGTGGGCGCCCACCGGGCAATTCGGATTGGGCGGCTGGTGGTGCATGGCTTGTGCTTCCTGTTCGTCCACCGCCCGATAGATATCGAGCAGAGAAATCGCCCCTGGCTCCTTTGCCAGGGCGGACCCGCCGGCGATGCCGCGTTGGCTTTGCACGAGTCCCGCTTTGGCCAGCGCCGAGAGGATGCGGCGGACCACCACCGGATTGGTGTTGACACTACCGGCGATCCAATCGCTGGTCGCCGGGGTATCGCGGTGCGTCGCCAACACGGTAATGATATGCACGGCGACGGCAAAGCGGCAGTTTCTTGCCATTGGAACCATCAAAGAGTGAATTTGTAATAATAGTGGTTACGATATAGGGGGCTGTCAAGGGGGGGCTGCCGATGGGCGGTGTGGGAGACCTCTTGCCGCTGTGGTCATCGACGATCGGCATGCCCATATGACCCCGGATGACCGGAGTCCCAGAGGACGGGAACTATTGAGAAGGGATGGGGAATGTCAGGATTGAGGCGGTCGAAGATATTGCCCGTGATTCAGGTCGCCAGCGGCAACTTTCTCGAAATGTACGATTTCATGGTCTTCGGCTACTACGCCTCGGCCATCGCGCGCGCCTTTTTCCCCAGCAACAGCGAGTTCTCTTCGTTGATGTTGTCCTTGATGACCTTTGGGGCCGGCTTCCTGATGCGGCCGTTGGGGGCGATCTTTCTCGGCTCCTATATCGATCACAAAGGCCGGCGGGCCGGTTTGCTGGTGACGCTTGGCTTGATGTCGATCGGCACCTTGTCGATCGCCTGCATCCCGGGTTACGAAACCATCGGCTTCTTTGCGCCGATTCTCGTGGTCATCGGCCGTCTCCTGCAGGGCTTTTCCGCCGGCGTCGAGCTTGGCGGCGTCTCGGTCTATCTGTCGGAAATCGCCACGCCCGGCCACAAGGGGTTCTATGTCAGTTGGCAATCGGGCAGCCAGCAACTGGCCGTGGTGTTCACCGCGTCCTTAGGCGTCCTGCTCAGTTCCTGGTTGCCACCCGAGCAGATGACTGATTGGGGATGGCGCATTCCCCTGCTGGTCGGCTGCATGATCATTCCGTTGATCTTTCTGTTGCGGAGCTCGCTCAAGGAAACCGAGGCATTCCAGAGCCGCCGCCACCATCCGCGCCCGTCCGAGATCATGCGATCGGTGGCGGCCAATTGGCGCATCGTGCTGACCGGCGTCATGATGGCGACGATGACCACGGTGGCCTTCTATATGATCACCGCCTACACCCCGACCTTCGGCAAGACGCTGCATCTGGACAGTACCGATAACCTGATCGTCACCTTGTGCGTCGGCCTGTCGAATTTTTGTCTTCTGCCGATCATGGGCGCCCTGTCCGACAAGGTCGGTCGGCGCCCCTTGCTGATTGTCTTTACCTGTCTTGCCCTGGTGAGCGCCTATCCGGCCATGTCCTGGTTGGCCGAAGCGCCATCCTTTGCCCGTCTGATGACGGTCGAGCTATGGTTGTCGTTCCTCTATGCCAGCTATAACGGCGCGATGGTGGTGTTCCTGACCGAAATCATGCCCATCGAAGTCCGTACCTCCGGTTTCTCGCTGGCCTACAGCCTGGCAACCGCCATTTTCGGCGGGTTCACTCCGGCGATCTGCACCTATTTGATTCACGTCTTCGACAACCGGGCGATGCCCGGCGCCTGGCTTTCCTTCGCCGCTGTCTGTGGTCTGGTCGCCGCTTTGTCGACCGGACGTCATGAACGGATGGCCCAAGCGGAACGGGCTCAACCAGCGAAGTGACGCTGCCGTCGCTTCGACTATCCGTGGTCATTCGGGTGGCAGGGCAAGAAATTCGGGTAGCGCCTCGGCCCGTTCCGACAGTCTGGCCAGATGCGGATGCTCCGCCGTCGTGATGGCGTCGCCCAACATGGCTTTGGTAAAGCGCCAAGCCACCGCCGCGGTGACGTCGGCCTGCAACGGACGTACGCCAAACAGCCAGCCGTCGCCCGTTCCGATCTCGATGTCGAGCAGCCGATAAGCTGCCCGGACCTGACTCCAGACGCGATCCAGCCAAGGTTGATGTTGCTTTTCCTCCGGCCGCAAACTGGTTTCGTAGACAATCTGCACAGTCTTTTCGCAGGCCGCCAAAGCAAGGCCTAAGATCCGCTGGGACCGGGCATGGTCGTGAAGATCGTCCGGCGTCAACCGGCGTTCCGGCGGCGCCAGTCGTTCCAGATGGTCGAGGATCAACGTGGAATCCATCAGTGCAATGCCGTCATCGGTCACCAATGTCGGCGCCTTCACGACGGGGTTGATCCGGGCAAAAGCATCGAAGTCGCGAAAGACCGACACCGATTTTATGGTGAAAGGGAGGCCCATCAGTTTAAGTGACACGGCGACCCGCCGCACATAAGGCGAATCCATCATTCCAATCAACCGCATCATGCACCTCTCTGGAAGCCGCTGCCGCCTTTGTGAATCAGGCTGTCTGATTGGCCTGGAAGTCGGCCAGTGTATCGATGGCGCTGGCCAGTAAACGATGGTCATTTGCCTCCACGACGATTTGCAAAACGGCCGAGGCTTCCTCCCCGACCATCCCGGCCGCCCGCAGGGCGGCAACGAATCCATCGCTTTCCAGGGCGGCGCTGGCCTCGCGGAACGAGCGATGTCTGCCACCGCGCCCTTCCTTGTCGATGCAATCGGCGAGGGCTTCGTCGGCCGGTCGTTTGCGGCGGATCTCGTAGGCCAATGCCCTGAGAAAGCGTCCTTTGTCCGTCACCGGAGTCACGTCTGAAAATCCTTTTGCCGCGGTTGGCGTTGCCATCGATCAGGGCTAGGTACCGGTTTGTCCTATCACCCGCGCCTTCTGACCTCGGCGGTGTCCCGGCGTCTGTTGCAACGACGGGAGCGAAATCCCGGCGGGAGAGTTCGTCAGGACGTCAGAAATCAATCGGCGCAAAAGTCTTAAGGATGAAGACGGCGGGGCATTGTATAGCGCTCTCCGGGAGGAAACGCCATCTTGTCATCCTCGATGGACATCCCTGCCGAATGTCTTGTCAGAAATTTTCAAAATATGTCGAATGGCATAGAAAAATACGTCAGAATGGCACTGATGCGCAGACTTCTGCGAAAAATGCGCATCAAAATCAGTCCTTGGTGATCAGAATTGAAAAAACGATGACGCGTTTTGCAATAATTTGCACCATTCCGATTGACTGCCTGCCGATCTCAGACATAGGATCTCAATCATGCTTAAGGAAGAACGCTGCAAACTTATTCTGAAGTGTGTCGAAGGACGCGACGCGGTCTCCTACGAGGAGCTGCTGTCCGTCATCGATGCCTCAAGCGCGACACTGCGGCGGGATGTCGATCAACTGTGTGACAACGGCAAGATCCGCAAGATCCGGGGCGGTGTCGCGCAAGTGACGCGGATTGATCCCAAGCCGCTGCAGTCCTACTTCTTCCGCGAGCATCAGTTGCGCAACATGGCGGCCAAGGACGCAATTGCCCGGCGGGCTCTCGAACTGGTGGAAACGCCCGATACCTTGATCCTGTTCGGCGGAACCACCGTGATGCGGTTGGCTGAATACCTGCCGCACTCGGGATTGACTGTCCTGACGGATTCTCTCCCGGTGACCAGCCACTTGGCTTTCAATACGGAAAACCGCGTTTTCATGACCGGCGGCGAAGTTCTGGCCCAGCAGGGCATCGTGCTCAGCCCCTTCGATGAAGAACCGATCCATCACATTGCGGCGAGTACCTTCTTCGTCGGCTGCCATGCGGTAACGCAGGCCGGCATCATGGAAGATGACCCGTTGCCGTTGCGCGGGGTTCGCGCCGTGCGCAAACAGGCCCAACGCCTGGTGGTTCTCGCCGACAGTTCGAAATTTCTCAAAAGCCGGAGCCTGATCGTCTGTCCGCTGGCCGAGGTCGATATTTTCATCACCGACAGCGGCATCTCCGACAAGGCTCACAAGATGCTGACCGACGCGTGCGAGACCGTGCTTGTCGCTGACGTCCGCAGCGACGATTCCGCCGCCGCACGACCTGCCGTGTCCAAGGGTAAAGACGACGAGGCCGATAACGGCCCGAAATACGGAGTGGGAGATGGGAAAGACGTTCATCTGGGGTACGACCCCTGGCGATAACGCCGCCGTTGCACAGCTGACCCTCGACGTCCTTCGCGGCGGCCTGCCATTGGCTGCCCGCGGCAGAGAGATCGTCGCCTGCCACCCGTGCTGTGGGGGCGTCAATGGGCGGCCACTCTTCCTGGTCAAATCCAAATTCCATTTTGCTTCGAGCAACCTGGTCGTTGACTGATGTCGCGTCAGAGCCGAAGTCGTGACATTTGAGAGGATAACAACGATGGACAGTCAGACCGCGATCCGCAAAGAAATGATCGCGACATGTCAAAGAATGAATTCGGAAGATCTTAATGTCGGATCGGCCGGAAACCTGAGTGTTCGTATCGATGGCGGATTTCTGATTACTCCATCCGGTATCGCCTACGATAAAATGGATCCTTCTCAGATTGTCGAGATGGACAATGAGGGGCGCTATTACGGCGACTTCATTCCGTCCTCTGAATGGCGGTTTCATCACGACATATTCAAGGCGCGGCCGGACGTCGACGTCGTGCTGCATAGTCACGCCACGCACTGTGCGATTCTCGCCTGTTGCCGGCTCGACATTCCGCCGATCCATTACATGGTGGGCGTCAGCGGCGGTTCGGTCGTCAAATGTTCCGGTTACGCCACGTTCGGCACACAAGAGTTGTCGGTCGAGGCGCTGGAGGCACTGGGGCCACGCAACGCCTGCCTGCTCGGCAATCACGGCGTCATCGCCGTCGGCAAGACCTTGAACGGCACCTTCGGCGTGTTGGCGGAAGTCGAAAATCTGGCGCGCATCTACATCGGCACCCGTATGCTCGGCGGCGGAGCCCTGTTAAGCGATCCGCAGATGGATGTCGTGCTGCAGCGCTTCAAGACATACGGCAAGCAGACGGACGAGATCGATCCCTCCATCACCGAACGGGTTGAGCCGCCGGTTCATGGCGGTGCGCGCCTTCACTGACAGCGGTGCGCTCGAAGGATCGATGGAATTCGAAAAATAAGACTCAAAGAGTTGCAAGGGAGTCCAAGATGAACAGCGTATTTTCCAAGGATATGCCCAAGATCGGCATCCGGCCGACCATTGACGGCCGCCGCAATGGGATCAGGGAAAGCCTGGAAGAACAGACCATGGGCATGGCGCAAGCCGTCGCCGCGCTGATCTCCAGCACGTTGCGCCATCCCAACGGCGAGGCGGTCGAATGCGTGATCGCCGACACGACGATCGGTGGCGTGACCGAGGCTGCCGCCTGCGCCGAGAAGTTTCGCCGGGAAAATGTCGGCGTCTCGCTGACCGTGACACCTTGTTGGTGTTATGGCGCGGAAACCATGGACATGGATCCCAGCTTGCCGAAGGCGGTATGGGGCTTCAATGGTACCGAGCGGCCCGGCGCCGTCTATCTCGCCGCGGTTCTGGCGGCCCACACGCAAAAGGGACTGCCGGCCTTTGGCATCTATGGCAGCGAGGTCCGTGACCGTGACGACCGGGCGATCCCCGACGACGTCAAGGTGAAGATTCTGCGGTTCGTCCGCGCCGGTCTGGCCGTCGCCACGATGCGCGGCAAGGCTTATCTGGCGATGGGCAGCGTCTCGATGGGCATCGGCGGTTCTATCGTCGATCCGGCGTTTTTCCAGAACTATCTGGGAATGCGTAACGAGAGCGTCGATATGAGCGAATTCCAGCGTCGCCTGCAGATGGGGATCTACGATCCCAAGGAATATGCCCGCGCCCTGGCCTGGGTCGAGGCAAACTGTCGCGAGGGGCAGGATCCCAACGCGCCGGAGCATCGCTCCGACGCGGCGCGCAAGCGCCAGGACTGGGAGATCTGCGTCAAGATGGCGTTGATCGGGCGTGACCTGATGGTCGGCAACCCGCGGTTGGCCGAACTCGGCTGGGTCGAGGAAGCCGAAGGTCATCACGCCATTGCCGCCGGTTTTCAAGGCCAGCGGCAATGGACCGATTTCATGCCGAACGGCGACTTCATGGAGACCATGCTCAACACCTCGTTCGACTGGAACGGGGCGCGCCAGCCCTTGGTGATGGCGACCGAGAACGATTGTCTCAACGGCGTCGGCATGCTGTTCGGCTATCTTCTGACGGCGCGCTCGCAGATCTTCTCGGACGTGCGCAGTTATTGGAGTGCCGACGCCATTCGCCGGGTCAGTGGCTGGCAGCCCGAGGGAACCGCAGCCAACGGGCTGATCCATCTGATCAATTCCGGGGCGACCTGCCTCGACGGGACCGGCGAGATGACCGTGGACGGCCGTCCCGCCATGAAACCGTTCTGGGAAGTCACTGCGGAAGACCAGAAACGCTGCCTCGACGCCACCAAGTTCTGTGCTGCCAATCTCGGCTATTTCCGGGGCGGCGGGTTCTCGTCCGATTTCACGACCCGCGGCGGCATGCCCGTCACCATGACCAGGCTCAATCTGGTCGCGGGCCTGGGGCCGGTTCTGCAGATCGCTGAAGGCGAGACTGCCGCTTTGCCGGACAAGGTTCACGACACTCTCGACCAGCGGACGGATCCGACCTGGCCGACCACATGGTTCGCGCCCAGGCTGACCGGGCAAGGCGCCTTCACCTCGGTCTATCAGGTGATGGCGTCCTGGGGGGCCAACCATGGGGCGATCTCCTACGGCCATATCGGTGCCGATCTGATCACCTTGGCTTCGATGCTGCGCATCCCGGTGGCGATGCACAATGTCGACGCGGCCAGTCTGTTCCGGCCCAGCGCCTGGGGCATGTTCGGTCAGGATCAGGAAGGTGCCGATTTCCGGGCCTGCGGGAACTTCGGTCCGCTTTACCGCTGATATCTGCGCCGGAGGCGCCGCCGGTCAAAGTCGGCGCCTCCATTTCCCAATACGGTCCCGGTGACAAGGGGGCCGCGACAACGAAACCCGGCCTTAAGGCAAGGGGTGACAGATCATGCCGACAAACAACTTTGCGCAGGTCCACGAGACCGCTTTCTCCAAGACCGGCGCAGCCGAACAACCCGACGATGAGTGGATCCTCACGGCCAAGGGGGTCACCAAGCGTTTCCCGGGGGTCCTCGCCCTCGATAATGTCCATCTCGATCTTCGTCGCGGCGAAGTTCATGCCCTGTGCGGTGAGAACGGCGCCGGCAAATCGACCTTGATGAAGGTCATCAGCGGCCTTTACCAGGCTGACGAAGGCGAGGTCGTTTACAAAGGTGAGGTTCGGCACTTTCAGTCGATCCAGGATGCGCAAGCGGCAGGTATCACCATCATTCACCAGGAACTCAATCTGGTGCCGCATCTTACCGTCGCCGAAAACATCTACCTCGCCCGCGAGCCGAAGAAGGGCTTCTTCATCGACAAGAAGAAGATGGAGGCGGACGCCCAGGTCTATCTCGATCGCCTGAAGGTCAACGTCAAATCGTCCGATCTCGTCTTGTCGCTGTCGGTGGCCCGCCAGCAGATGGTCGAAATCGCCAAGGCGCTGTCGCTCAACGCCGAGGTCCTGATCATGGACGAACCGACGTCGTCGCTGACCGAGTCCGAGATCGACCGCCTGTTCGAAATCATTCAGGAACTGAAAACGCAGGGCGTCGGCATCATCTATATCTCGCACCGGCTCGATGAATTGCGGCGCATCGTCGATCGCGTGACGGTGATGCGCGATGGTCGCTATGTCTCCACCCGCAATCTTTCCGACATCACGGTTGATGACATCGTCGCCGCCATGGTCGGACGCTCGCTCGAAGATAAATTTCCCGAACGCACCTCGACACCGACCGACGAAGAGATCTTCGCGGTCCACGACCTGCGACGCGACGGTGTCTTCGAGAATGTCGGATTCACTTTGCGGCGTGGTGAAATTCTGGGCTTTGCCGGTCTGATGGGAGCCGGCCGCACCGAGGTGGCCCGCGCCATTTTCGGTGCCGATCCCAAATCGCATGGCACCGTGACCCTGGGTGGGCGCGAACTGGCGATTCACTCGCCGGTCGACGCCATCGAGGCTGGCATCGCCTATCTTTCCGAGGACCGCAAGATGAACGGTCTGGCCGTGATGATGTCGGTCAAGGCCAACATCACGATGGCCAATATAAACGCCGTGTCCAATCGCTGGGGCATGATCAACAACTCCGCGGAACGCGATGCTGCCCAGCATTTTGTCAATATTCTGAATATAAAAACGCCATCGATTAACCAGATAGCCAAAAATCTTTCCGGTGGCAATCAGCAGAAAGTGGTCATCGGTAAATGGTTGTTCCGCGATTCACGCGTTCTGTTCTTCGATGAACCGACTCGTGGCATCGATGTCGGCGCCAAGTTCGCAATTTACCAACTGTTGGACAAATTGGCGCGCGATGGCATCGGCGTGATCCTGATCACTTCCGAGCTTCCGGAAATCCTCGGCATGACCGACCGGGTCGTCGTCTTCCACGAGGGTGAAGTGACGGGAATACTCGAAACCCGCAAGACATCCCAGGAAGAAATCATGCAGTACGCCTCGGGCGTCAAGCGCATGTCCTGCTGAATCCGATAGAAATTCCAGAGGCGTATCATGTCCATCACTGACACCATCGTTCCAGACCGTAAGGTTAAACTCAACCGTAACGACTTAATCCAGAAGTTCGCTGCACTCGCTGGTCTCGTTATTCTGGTATTTGTGTTTTCACTGACGAGCGATTCGTTCCTGACGACGAGTAACGGCGTCACCCTGGCTCTGCAGACGACATCGATCGCGTTCCTGGGCTTCGGCGCAACCTGCGTGATCATCACCGGCGGTATCGACCTCAGCGTCGGTTCAGTGTTGGCGCTGGCCGGTGTCGTCGCCGGCATGGCAGTCAAAGAGGGCATGCCGGTGACGCTGGCCATGGCGCTCGGCATCGTGTCCGGTGGCGCCTGCGGCCTGATCAATGGCGTGGTGATCACGCGGATGAAACTGCCGCCCTTCATCGCCACGCTCGGCATGATGATGGTTGCCCGCGGCGTTGCGCTGCAGATCACCGGTGCCCGCCCGGTGTCGGGTCTGGGCGATGCTTTCGGCGAGCTCGGCAACGGGTCGCTGTTGCGCGTCGTCGAGGAGGGGGCGAACGGCTTTCCCAAGGTCGTGTTCCCCGGCATTCCCTATCCGGTGATCGTGATGATCGTGCTCGCCCTGGTGCTGGCCGTCGTGTTGATGAAGACGACCTTCGGTCGGCACCTCTACGCGGTCGGTTCGAACGAGGAGGCGGCCCGGCTGTCGGGCGTCAATGTCGTGCGCATCAAGATCGGCGCCTACGTGGTGTCCGGGCTTCTGGCCGGCTTGTGCGGCTGCGTGCTGATGTCGCGCCTCGTTACCGCCCAGCCGAACGAAGGCGTCGCCTACGAGCTTGACGCCATTGCCAGCGCCGTCATCGGCGGCACCTCGCTGGTCGGCGGTATCGGCACGATTTCCGGCACGGTGATCGGCGCCTTCATCATCGGCATTCTCCGCAACGGCCTGAACATGAATGGCGTATCGAGCTTCATCCAAATGATCACCATCGGTCTCGTCATCATCTTCACCGTGTGGATCGACCAGATGCGCAACCGGCGCTAGGGAGGACGGGCGCGTCGCGCCTGCCGCCCCGGCAAGTCCCCATTTCGACAGCGGACGGGCTTGCTGTGTCTAACGAGGCAAAACCTGGAGGAACGTTCAATGAAAAAAGTAATGTTTGGTGCACTCGTGGTGGCCCTTATGGCGGCCACAGCCCCCTCGGCCTTCGCCGAAAGCAAGGAAATCGCGGTTATCGTCAAGACGGCCAACGCAAACTTCTGGCAGAACGTCCGCAAGGGCGCCGAAGCCGCGATTAAAGAGCAGCCCAACTATACTTTGAATTTCCAAGGCCCGGCTTCGGAATCGAACGTCGCTGACGAAGTCAACATGGTCGATAACGCCATCAATCGGAAAGTCGCCGGCATCGTTTTGGCGCCCTCCGATCCGGACGCCCTGATCCCATCGGCCAAGAAGGCCTGGGAGAGCGGAATTCCGCTGGTTCTGATCGATTCGGCGATGTCTCCGGCCGGCGACAAATATTACCAGGCTTTCCTGTCGACGAATAACGACAAGGCCGGTCGCAACTGTGCCGAAGAACTGATCAAGCGGATCGGCACCACCGGCAAGGTCGCCATCATGTCCTATGTCCCGGGCGTCGGCTCGGAAATCGGCCGGGTCGGCGGCTTCACCAGCTACATCAAGGAACATTCCAAGATCGAGATCGTCGGGCCGTTCTATTCCCAGTCGCTGATGGCGACGGCGCTCAACCAGACAATCGATATTCTGGCTGCCAACCCCGATCTGAAGGGCATCTTCGGTGCCAACGAGCCGACGGCCGAAGGCATGGGCCGCGCGCTCGTCCAGGCCGGCAAGGTCGGCCAGATCTCCGCCATCGGCTTTGACGGCAACCAGGGACTCCAGGACTTCGTCCGTAACGGCACGCTGCAGGGCATCGCGGTTCAGGGCTCGTTCCAGATGGGACAGTTGGGTGTCCAGACGCTGGTGAAAATCATCGCTGGTCAGAAAGTCGAAAAGAACATCGACACCGGTGTCGTGTTCGTGACCAAGGACAATATCGACTCTGCCGAAGCCAAGAACGTTCTCTACTGATCTATTCCCACCGGCATCGTTTTCCCCCGAACGGTGCCGGTGGACCGGAGGCAACTCGTCATTTGCCGAAGGTAATTTATACGTAGGATCTCGATGATGACATTTCGTCTTTGCTTTCCCAAGATCAACATCAGCGGCGCCGGCTGTCTCGCCGAAGTTCCGGCCGAGCTGTCCCGTCGCGGTTTCAAGACGCCACTGGTCGTCACCGACGCCGTTCTTATCAAGGTCGGCCTGGTTCAGCCGCTGGTCGACGGCTTGAAGGCTCTCGGCCTCCACCCGGTGGTGTTCGACGGCGTCGAGCCCAATCCGACGGTGGCCATCGTTGACCGCGCATTCGATATGTTCCGCGCCGGCAAGTGCGATTCGATCATTGCCGTCGGCGGCGGCAGCCCGATCGACACCGGCAAGGCGGTCCGCATTCTGTCGGCCAACCCGAAGCCGATCACTCTTTACAACGGTGTCGGCAAGGTGGCGCGCGAAGGCGTCTATCTGATCGCCGTCAACACCACGGCCGGCACCGCCGCCGAGGTCACTTCGAACGCGGTCATCACCGATACCGACAATCAGGTCAAAATGGTGATCATCGATCCCAAGATCATTCCCGACATCTCGGTGAACGATCCGGTGATGATGACCAAGATTCCGGCCGCGACGACGGCAGCCACCGGCATGGACGCACTGACCCACGCCGTCGAGGCCTATGTCGCCCAAGGGGCGCATGTTCTCACCGACCATTCGGCGTTGGAGGCGATCCTGCTGATCTCGACCTATCTGCCGCGCGCCGTCGCCAACGGCAGCGATCTGGAAGCCCGTGAGATGATGGCCTATGGCCAGTTCATTGCCGGCCTTGCCTTCAATAGCGCCGGACTCGGCATGGTGCATGCGATGGCCCATCAGCCCGGCGCCGTCAAGAATCTGCCGCACGGCGTCTGCAATGCCATCCTGCTGCCGGTGGTGGAGAATTTTAACCGGCCGCACGCCGTGAAACGCTTCGCGCGGATTGCCATGGCGATGGGTGTCGACACTGCCGGCATGACCGACGAGGCGGCGTCGATTGCCGCCATCACGGCGATCCGGGCCCTGTCGGCGACCGTAGGCATCCCCAAAGGGTTTGGCGAACTTGGTGTCACCGAGGCCGATCTGCCCGTTTTTGTCAAAAAGGCACAGCAGGATCCCTGTGCCCCCGGTAACCCGGTGTCGATGACCGACGCCGAGGTCCTGGAGCTCTTCCGCGAAGCGCTCTAATTTCCCCTGGTGTTCTCCCCTGGCCTCGCGCCGGCCGTTTCGGCGCGAGGTCCCCTTTTCCAAAAGGAGGAAAAATCATGCTGCGCGGTATCTCTCCGTTACTGTCTCCCGAATTGCTGGCCATCCTCAGTCGGATGGGCCATGGCGATGAACTTGTCCTGTCCGATGCGCATTTCCCGGCCGAAAGCTTCAACAGTCGTGTCTTGCGGGCCGACGGCCTGCACATCCACGATCTGCTCGACGCAATCATGCCGCTTTGGGTCCTCGACGCCTATGTCCCCGATCCAGTGGTGATGATGGCCCCGGTCGAAGGCGACACGCTCGATCCCGACGTGCTCGTCCGTTACCGCGCCGCCATTCAACGCCACCATCCCGATGCGGCGGCGACGGCTTATCTGCCGCGTTTCGATTTCTATGACCGTACGCGTCGGGCCTTCGCCGTCGTGGTGACCGGCGAGACGGCGAAATACGGCAACATCCTGATCAAGAAAGGCGTGATTCCAGTTCCGTGACCCCTGTTTTTTTGGACGCAAGCGAGCAAAGACCCATGGCATCACCAATTTCCACGGCGCGCTCCGCAGCGGTCGACATGGGCGCCGGCAGTGGCCGCGTCATTCTGGCCGAACTGAACGAGGGGCGGCTGTCGCTGACCGAGGCGCATCGCTTCGAGACCCCGCTGATCGAGGACCCTGCGACCGGCTATCAGTGCTGGGACGTCGATGCGATCGAGGCGAACATGCGCGTCGGTCTTGAAAAAGCCGACCGGTTGGCCCCGCTCGACAGCGTCGGCTGTGACACTTGGGGTGTCGATTTCGTTCTGCTCGACGAAGCGCGTCGCCGCGTCGGCCTGGCGGTTTCCTACCGTGACCGGCGGACCGAAGGCATGATGGACGCCGTCTTCGCCCGGATGGCGCCAGACGAGATCTACCGGCGCACCGGCATTCACTTCCAACCCTACAACACGCTTTATCAATTGGCGGCGACGGCAAAGGAGCATCCCGACTGGCTGCGGCGTGCCCGTCATCTTTTGATGATGCCGGACTATCTGCACTTCTGTCTTTCCGGCGTGGTCAGCAACGAATACACCATCGCCACCACCTCGCAACTCCTCAACGTCGCGACCCGCGACTGGGATGCGGACCTGCTGGCCATTGCCGGCGCCGCGCCCGGCCTGATGGTCAAGCCGGTCGATGCCGGTACCGACATCGGGCTGGTTCGGCTGACGCCCGAAGGCCTTGCGATCCGCGTCATTGCACCCGGCGGGCACGACACCGCTTCGGCGGTGGCGGCCGCGCCTCTCGATGGTGCCGACGACGCGTTTCTGAGTTCGGGAACCTGGTCGCTGATGGGCATCGAAAGCGAGGCGCCTTACACCGATGCCACCGCCCATCGCTTCAACTTCGGCAACGAAGGCGGGGCCTGCGGTCGCTTCCGCGTTCTCAAGAACATGATGGGCCTGTGGCTGATCCAGAGAATCCGCAAGGAACTGGGCTCGCCGGCCTTTGCCGATCTGGTGGCCGCCGCCGCGGCGGCGCCGGCCTGGACAACGATCGTCAATCCCGACGACCCGCGGTTCCTCAATCCCGTTTCGATGACCGGGACGCTGAAAGCCATTGCCGCGGAAAACGGTGAACCGGTGCCCGAGGGCTTGGGCGCCTTGGCGCGCTGTGTCTTCGATAGTCTGGCTCTCGGCTATCGCCGGGTGAAAGAGGAACTCGAAACGCTACGCGGCCGGCCCTTGAAAAGGGTCCGCATCATCGGCGGCGGCAGTCAGAACGGGCTGCTCAACCAGCTTTGCGCCGACGCCTGCCAGATTCCGGTGAGTGCCGGGCCGGTCGAGACGTCGGCGCTGGGTAACGCCTGTCTGCAGATGATGGCTCTGGGGGCCATCGGTTCGCTCGATGAAGCCCGCGCCCTGGTCCGCCATTCGTTCGACGTGACCGACATTCGTCCGGGGTCGGCGGTGCCTGAGGCGGTGTGGCGGCGATTCCAGGCGGCGGTGGCGCGGACGTCGGAAGCTCATTGACACAAGCCAGTCGGGGAATTGGGGGGACCATGCCTTTGACGATTATCGACGCGCACCAGCACTTCTGGAATCCTGAGGTTGGCGATTACGGCTGGCTCAGCGGGCGTTACGCGCCGCTCCGACGGGTCTTCGCGCCCGATGATCTGCGCTTCGAACTCCGCACCGCCGGCGTGGCGGCGACCGTGCTGGTGCAGACCTGGTCGAGCCTTGAGGAAACCCGGAGTTTCCTGGCGCTTGCCGAACAGGTTGATTTCGTCGCCGGCGTCGTCGGCTGGGTCGATCTGACGTCGCCCGATGTCGACGCCGTTCTTGCCGATCTGCAGGCCGGACCGGGAGGCCGCTATCTGGTCGGCATCCGCCATCAGGTGCATGACGAACCCGACGCGCAATGGCTGATGTCACCCGCGGTAAGGCGGGGATTGGCGGCGGTCGCCAGCCATGGGCTGGTTTACGACCTGCTGGTGCGGCCGCGCGAACTGCCGGCGGCCCTGGCCACGGTCGCCGACCTTCCGGATCTTCATTTCGTCATCGACCATATCGCCAAACCGGACATCAAAGGCGGCGGTTTTGTTCCCTGGGCCTCACTCATGCGGCCATTCGCGGCGCACCGCGATCATGTCTGGTGCAAGCTTTCCGGCATGGTTACCGAAGCCAACTGGGATAACTGGCGGCCGGCCGATCTGTCGCCCTATGTCGATGAAGTTCTTCGCATTTTCGGTGCCGACCGGTGCCTATTCGGGTCCGACTGGCCGGTTTGCCGGGTTGCCGGCGGCTATGGAGCCGTGCTGGGCGGTCTCAACCAGTGCCTTGCCGGCCTGACGCCGGCCGATCGTGCTCGCATTTTCGCTGGCTCGGCCAGCGAACTCTATCACCTCGAAATCACGGAGATACCGGCATGACTGCCATGACTGTCATTCCTGCCCCATCGACGCTTACCGCCAAGCCGATGTCGGCGCGCCTTGGCTTCGGCGCCAGTGGTCTCGGTACGCTGACCTGGGACATTCCCGACGACGTCGCCCAGGCGATTCTGGAAGACGCCTATGCCGCCGGCTACCGCTACTTCGACACCTCGCCGCTTTACGGCCACGGCCTCAGCGAATTGCGGGTAGGCCGGTTCCTGCGCACGCTGCCCCGGGAAAGCTATCTGTTGTCGACCAAGGTCGGTCGCTATCTGGTCGCTCCGAAGAAGGGCGAAAAGGTCGACCTTGGACAGTGGGTTTCGCCGCTCCATCTAAAACCCGTCCTCGACTATAGCTATGACGGAACGATGCGGGCGCTTGAGCAATCGGTGAACCGATTGGGCGTCACCTCGATCGATATTGTCTATATCCATGATCTCGACCGCCGCAATCTTGGCGCCGATTTCGATCGATTTTATGCCCAGGCACTGGACGGTGCCTATCGGGCGCTCGACGAATTGCGCTGCAGCGGCGACGTGAAAGCCATTGGCGCCGGTATCAACGAGGCCGATGTGGCGGCCGATCTCATCAGTGCCTGCGATCTCGACTGCCTGATGCTGGCCGGCCGTTACACCCTGCTCGAACAGACGGCGCTTGACCGGTTCCTGCCGCTGGCCGTGAAACGGCATGTCGATGTCGTGGTGGCCGGGGTGTTCAACTCCGGCATTCTGGTCAAGGGACCGGTTCCCGGCGGCAATTACGATTATGGCGAGGCGCCGCCCGACATCGTCCGGCGGGCCGGACGGATTGCCGAGGTCTGCGCCGAATTCGGCGTGTCGATGCCGGCCGCCGCCGTCCAATTTCCCTTTGGTCATCCGGCGATCAAGACCGTTGTCGTCGGCATGAGCCGCCTGAAAAGCGTTCGGCAAAACATGGCCTGGTTCCAAGAAACGATTCCGCCCGGTTTGTGGGCTCGATTCAAGGAAGAGGGCCTGCTGGCCGCCGATACTCCGACACCGGAGGGCGATCGGGTGATTGTTGGTTAGAAATCAAAGCGACAAGGGGGTGGAATCGATTGTTGTAAATGACGGCCAACGAAAATGGACCGTCAGGTCTGATGACGTCGTGTTCGTGAAGAGCACGGCAAGAAATCACCAGTGGAGGAATATAATGTCAGTTCAGAAAAGATCATTGTCATCCGCCTTTTCGGGGATGAAAAAACCGGGCTGGTGGAGCCTGCTCGGCGCCCTTGGGACCGTCTCGGCGGGGTTGATCATACCGCAGGCGGCAAAGGCGGACGTGACCCTGTATCAGGGTGACGGCGCGGTTCCCAGCATCATCGCCTATCTCCGCGTCGATGCCGGCCTGCGCTTTGACACCGACGTCGATATGTCGCAGTACAACGGCAAGAAGGGGACAGGAACCGTCGTTCAGGCGGCCGGCAACGACTGGGGCACCAGCATGTTCGGCGTGCATGGCACCTCGGTGCTGTCGCCGGATCTATCGATGGTCTACCGGGTCGAGTCCGGCTTCAACGCCACCAACGGCACCTTCAACGGCGGG
>JARLJB010000056.1 GCA_031291415.1 Telmatospirillum sp. | reverse complement strand
GATTGCCGTGCTGTTCTTCGGCGTGCTGACCTTCGTCTTCCAGGACCGGACCTTCATCCAGCTCAAGCCGACCATCGTGAACTGCCTGTTCGGCGCGGCTTTGCTGGGCGGGCTGGCCTTCGGCAAGCTGCTGCTGCCGGTCGCGCTCGACAGCGTGATGCATCTCGACGAGGAAGGTTGGCGCAAGCTGACCCTGCGCTGGGGTCTGTTTTTCTTCGTTCTGGCCGGGCTGAATGAAGTTGTCCGGCTCACGCAAAGCTGGGATTTCTGGGCGGGCTTCAAGAGCTTCGGCATCATGCCGCTGACGGTGATTTTCGCCATCGCCCAGACGCCGCTGATCCTCAAGCACGAGATCAAGCCGGAGGCGGAAAAGGAGCATTTCTGACGCCGGCGGCGGCTCGACGGACCCGCGCCGGCCTGTCTTCGCCCGATTTGTCTATGGGACGGTAACGCTCTAGGGTCTTCAACCGGCGGGAAAAAACGAGCCGGTTCCGACTGACCCAGACATAAGGGTAAGCGCCAATGGGAGAGAAGAATGTTGCTGGCGGCGGCCAGGAGCCGTGGCACGCCATTTCTGTGGACGACGCTGTCCGTCGGCTGGGGACCAGCGCGCAAACGGGCCTCGATGCGGCCGAGGCCGCGAGCCGGCTCGTAAAATACGGCCCGAACCGTCTGCCCGAGGGCAAGAAACAGGGGCCGTTCCTTCGGTTTCTCGGTCAGTTCAACAATATCCTCGTCTATGTGCTGCTCGCCGCCGGCTTCACCAAGCTGATGCTGAGCCTCTGGGTCGACGCCAGCATCATTTTTGCGGTCGTCATTCTCAACGCTCTGCTCGGCTTCATTCAGGAAGGCCGGGCCGAGAAGGCGCTCGATTCGATCCGCAACATGCTCTCCGCCGAGGCGCGGACCCTGCGCGGCGGCGAAACCCGCATGATCCCCGCGGAGCAGCTCATACCCGGCGACATTGTGCTGCTGGAATCCGGCGACCGCATCCCGGCCGACCTGCGCCTGATCGAGGCCAAGAACCTGCGGACCGAGGAAGCGGCCCTGACCGGGGAATCCGTGCCGGCCGAAAAGACGACCGCCGTGGTTTCAGCCAATGCGACGGTCGGCGACCGGGAAAACATGGCCTTTTCCGGCACGATGGT
>JARLJB010000329.1 GCA_031291415.1 Telmatospirillum sp. | reverse complement strand
TCGAGGCGGGCGCGGATGTTGCCCAGGTTGACGAGGTTGCCGTTGTGGGCGATGGCGATGAGGCCCTTGGTGGAGTCGACGCGGATGGGCTGGGCGTTGAGCAGGGCCGAGTCGCCGGTGGTGGAGTAGCGGGTGTGGCCGATGGCCATAGTGCCGGGGAGCTTGGCGAGGACGTCGTCAGTGAAGATTTCGCTGACGAGGCCCATGCCCTTGATGTTGGCGAGGCGCTGACCGTCGGCGGTGGCGATGCCGGCTGATTCCTGACCGCGATGCTGCAGGGCGTAAAGGCCGAGATAGGCTTGACGGGCGGCGTCCGGGTGGCCATGAATGGCGACTACTCCGCATTCTTCGCGGAGCTTGGGGTCTTCGATGGAAGCGGAGATTCCCTCAGGGGCTAAAGCCCCTATTTTTCGGGAGGAGTTAATGTACGGGCTAAAGCCCGTACCCTTCATCGCCACTAGCGATTGTGTTGCGTCGAATTCGTTTTCTACGCCCTGGTAGAGGAGCTTCATTATGCGAGGACCTCGCCGTGGAGAGTGGCTTCCAGGGCAGAGGCCCAGGGCTTGCGGAGAGAGGCGAGCGGGGCGGAGATCATGGGTTGTCTATAGACGGTGATTTCAAGGCGGTCGCCGCCGGTGGTGCCGATGCGGGCGGCGAAGTAGCCGTATTGGTCGGCCAGTTCTTCAATGGCTTCGACTTGATTGGACTCGGAGGTGACGAGCACGGTGGAGGCTGGCTCGGCAAAGAGGCCGAAGAGGGGATGCACCATGAAGGACTGATCCTGTTCGACGGTCGAGCCTATGCCGAGGGGGAAACCGGCCTGGGCGAGGGCGACCGCGATGCCGCCGTCGGAGATGTCGCGGGCGGAGTGAATGACTTGGCGGTCGGCAAGGACGGCGAGCAGGGTGTGCAGGTCGGCTTCGGCGTCGAGTTCGAGAGGAGGGGGTGTGCCCCAGCTGCTGCCCAGAACTACATGCGCGTATTCTGAGGAACCGAAGACGACCAGCTCGGTGGATGCAGAGGCGTCGGTTTCCGCGTCGTCTTCAGGATGAAGGACGGCCTGATCAGCAAGCGCGGGGGCGAGCGGATTAGGGCTGCTCTCGACTCGCTCCGGATGCATTGGAACATGAAGGCTGGGGTCGGGCTCTTCGCCGGCGGGAATAGGCCAGAGAAGCACAATGGCGTCGCCGCCGCGCTGGAAGTGGGCGGGGACGGCTTTGGTTACGTCGTCAAGAATGCCGACGATGCCGAGGACGGGCGTGGGATAGATGCCTTCGCCTTTGGTTTCGTTATATAAGGAGACGTTGCCGCCGGTGATGGGGGTCGAGAGCGCGGTGCAGGCTTGGGCAATGCCGTCAATGGCCGCGGAAAGCTGGGCCATGATTTCAGGCTTTTCCGGGTTGCCGAAGTTGAGGCAGTTGGTGGCGGCTACCGGAGTTGCGCCGGTCATGGCAACCTTGCGGGCGGATTCGGCTACGGCATGCATGGCGCCGAGTTTTGGATCGAGATAGGCCCAGCGGCCGTTGCCGTCGAGAGCCATGGAGAGAGCGCGCTCGTGGCCGGGAGTGCCGGTGCCCTTGAGGCGCATGACGCCGCCCTCGCCTCCGGGGCCGATGACGGTGTTGGTCTGGACCATGGTGTCGTAT
>JARLJB010000055.1 GCA_031291415.1 Telmatospirillum sp. | reverse complement strand
GGAGGTGACCCCGAGACCCCGGCCTCTGTTCCGCCTGCATACGTAGGTAATTGATCGACCACTGAACGTCCCCCTGTGCGATACTCACTAAACCTCATAGGCTGAGGTTGTCGCAAGAATCATTGGCACACAGGGGAGGCGCTCAGAGCGCTGACCGACGACCCGGCGATCACCGAAATGGTTGACTTCCTACCTAATCCCTTTGGTCTCGATGACGCGATGGCCCTGATCCGTAGCCAGGGAGCGCGCGACCGCTTTTTCGGCATTTGGAACAGTGATTGTGCGTTGGTCGCTGTGGCCGGTGCGCATCTTCAGGGCTCTGCGCGCATCGAAATCGGCTATTGGGTTGGCCGTGCTTTTCAGGGGCGAGGATACGCCTCGGAAATCGCTCCCGGTCTCATTCGTGAGTTGGATGCGCGTTATCCTCAGTGTCAGGTGATGGCCGAGTGCAGACCCGAAAATGCTGCGTCGTGGGCTGTCTTGCGGAAATGCGGTCTCATGCCGACGGGAGCCAACGGCCATAGGGTCGGCAGGCAGGTGTTGGTCCGCCCAAAATGACGTCTCACCTCGTGGCAGATGCACCGTACACCGCGCGCATCAGCGCGTCGGGGAATATCCCTGTCATTCCTTCCACGGCGGTGTTGGTCATTGCCACGACGGTCAGGCGATGTACCGGATCGACATACCAATGGTGGCCGTAGACGCCCCCCCATTTCCAGGTGCCCTTCGCCTGCGGAATTCCGGCAAGCTCCGGATCGATCAGAACCGCGCCGCCAAAGCCGAAACCCCACGCTGGAGTGAGTTCCACATTGATGCGCAGCGCGTTGATCTGGTTGGACATCATCTGCTGTACGGTGTCGGATTTCAAAATCGGGTGGCCACCAAGACGCATCGTTTCAAGAAACGTCAGCAAATCCCCCGCGGTGCCGGCCATTCCAGCGCCACCCGAGGTGAAGGATCGCTGGTCGAAGATCCGCGACGGCGAAAACCGGATGCCGGAGTCGCTTCCCATCATCGGTACGCTGTCCGGATCGCTCATCCGCCGTGGTGGTTGGCCATCGACATAAGGAATGGCCAGCCGATCGGGATCGCGCACGGCAAAACCGGTGTCCTGCAGGTGTAGCGGCCCGCAAACCAGACGCTCGACCACATCGGGAAGCGGTGCGCCGGCGACCCTGGCGAGAACCTCTCCCAGAACGTCCATGGCAAGGGAGTATCCCCACGCCGTGCCCGGTCGATAGCACAAGGGCACACTGGCCAACCGCCGCAATTCGTCGTTCATCGATAGTCCCGGCTCGGCCAGTCCGTCCGAAACGCCGGCGCCTTGATAGGAACCATTGGTCTCCTGAAAAAAGCCATAGGTGAGACCGGCCGTATGGGTCAAAAGATGGCGCACGGTTATCGGTGTCTCCTCACCGTCCGGCAAAAGTGGCCGAAAGTCCGGAAGCCATCGGGTCACGGTGTCGTCGAGCCGCAGCCGCCCCTGTTCGATGAGCGCCATGGCGGCCGCCGCGACGATCGGCTTGGTCAGTGATGAATAGCGAAAGATGGTGTCGTCTCGCATCGGTCGGCCGTTTTCCCGATCGGCAAGCCCCGCAGCCCGCCGATAAACGACCCGGCCGTCCCGCGCGACCAGGACGACGGCCCCGACCAACAGGTTTTCCGCAAGCGCACCGTCGACGACGGCCGTTATCCGGTGAGACAAATTTTCGTCATCAATAGGCGTCACGCTTGTTCTCCCGTCAGATGCCAGCGGACGCGATCTATCTCGTCCCGATCTGCCGAAGCCAAGCGGCAGGACGGAGCCCCTCGTCACGGCAGGCATTGAGAACATAATAAGAACATGACGTATTTGTCAACGGCCGTAAGTCACGTCTGGCGGTGGGGGCTACTCGCTGGCCTCCGTCTTCACCCAGCCGAGTTTCTGGTATTTTTCGACGCAAACGTCGCGATCGTGCCACCGACGAATGACGTCGCCGGCCGCGTAACACTGGGCAATCTCGTTCGTTTGCGGGTTCTTCATCAGGATTGGCGGAGCGCAGGCGGACAGCAGCGCGGAAATCGCCGCAAGCAGTGAGACCGGGATGATGACGCGTGCCGCAGAAACCGGCCGAGGGGACAATGACATCGGATATTCCTTTCGTCTTCATGCGGCCACCGGTGCGTGACACGATGCCACGCCTGTTGGCATGCCGGCAGAGAATGGGCGAAAGAACGGGCGGGATCGTCCGATCCTATAGGCTCGGACGATCCGGTCCCGGCGCCGAGCCGCGAACTCTTTTGCGGAATTCGCTTGGCGTAAGATTGGAGAACTTCTTGAAGGCGGCGTTGAAGGTCGATTTCGAATTGAAGCCGACGGAAAAGGCAATGTCGAGAAGGCTGTCGGCGTTTCCTTCGGAAGCCGCAAGCAGCCTTTTGGCCTCTTCGACACGATACCTGTTGACGAAGTCGAAGTAGCTCAGCCCAAGATACTGATTGATCGCCTGACTGACCGCATTGGGGCGGGCTCCGATCGACTGGGCCAGGCTCGACAAAGACAGGCTGCTGTCGCGAAAGATCCGGTCTTTGGCGAATACCGCTTCGATCTTGGCGACGAGCCGTTCGGCGTCTTCTGCAGTTTGGGCGGATTTCCGGTACTTCTTGAGGGGGGCAATGATCTCACCGACCACCATCTCCGGCGTGCGCCGGAAAACCGCCCCATGGTGGAGGCTGATCCATGCCATGCCATAGAGGATCAGGACGTAACCGATGGCGAAAGCGGCATTCATCAGTGGCAAACGCCCGACGACGAGTTGGATGCCGTCATCGAGCACATAGAGCAGCCAAAGCCCGGACAGAACTCGCAACGCCAGGCGCAGCCAGGACAGGCGAATGCGGTCTTCCGTCTTGCCTTGCCGGGTCAGACGAACGGCCCAATAGAGATAAAGGGCACCTTGTACCGCGGTGATCAGATAGGCTCCCAAGCTGCATGCGACAGCGAATAGCAGTCGCGGCAGAAGGGCGGGCGTCATCTTTTCGAGCGGCAATTCTCGAGGGAAAGGGAAGGCCAGCGCCAGAAGCAAAAAGCTCGCAAGGACCACGAAGCAGATGCCGTGGCGCCAATGACGGTGCTCAAGGTGCCATCCCCCGACAGCGACCTGCGCTTCGATATGCAGATAAACCAGGGGGCCGATCAGGCAGGGAAAAACGTTGCCAATGCATTTGATGCCGGGAGTGAAATTCAGGTAGAAACGTTGCGCGTCAAGGAAATCGTCCGCCAGGCAAAGCCCAAGAACGAGTGTCGCGGCGACCAGCATCATATTGGCGGCGGAGCGACCGGTTGGCCGGCTGACCAAAAAAAGGAGCAGGAACAGGCATTGCGCGCCGCCCGCGAAATCACTGCCTGCTGACAGAGTGTTCAAGAAGTCGCTTTGCAAAATGTCCCTCTTGCATCTGCTCTCGGGCCAGGAAGCCGCGGCATAATAACCGCTACCGTTTCGTCATTTCCGCTTTCGCGGGAATGACGAGGTGATTCGTTTATTTCTGCGGAACGCCCAACCGCCGGACGGTGTCTCAGGTCTTTTCATTTGACGTCCGTGCGACGGTCAGGATTTTACCTTGCTGTTGGCCATTATGAATGGGGATTGCCCGGATGGAAAAGAAGCACCTCGATTTCGTGGATAATCTACGCTGGGTGGTCATTCTTCTTGTCGTCGGCCAGCATGCCGCCGTCACCTATAGTCATATCGGCAGTTGGTACTACAAGGCTCCGGAAGCTCCCGATCGACTGGCGACAGTATTTTTCCTTATTTTCCAGGTCCATCTTCAAGCGTTTTTTATGGGATTCATGTTTCTGCTGGCAGGATATTTCGTTCCCGCCGCCTACGATCGGAAAGGTTTCTGCCGATTTCTCAAAGACCGCTTCCTGCGGCTGGGACTGCCATCGCTGCTCTACATTTTCGCGATCCATCCGCTTCAGGGATATTTCCTGCTTGGCTGGTGGAAGCAAAGTCTCGGAGCAGCCTATTGGCAATATCTGATCAGCGGACGCTGGCTGTCCGGAAGTGGGCCGATGTGGTTCGCCATCGCTTTGCTGCTATTTTCCTGCGTTTACGCGATGGTTCGCGCGCTCACGCCCGACGGCGGCAGTTCCGCCAAATTCCACCCCTCGCAACGATCCGCTTTGTTGGCCATCGGGATGACGATTTCATTCTGTGCCTATTTGATCCGTGTATATTTTCCGATAGGCGGAAGTATATTTAACATGCAGATTTGCTTTTTTTCGCAATATATAATTATGTTTATTGTTGGAATACTATCATTCCGAGGGAGTTTTCTCCAATCTCTTTCCTGGAAATTGGGCAGACGTCTTTTTGTCGGCACGCTGATCCTCAGCCCGTTGTGCTGGTTCTGTCTGCTGTTTCCAATGCACGATATCGAACACGAGCTTACCCCGTTCCTGGGATCGGGAACGTGGCAAAGTGCGGTTTTCGCGCTTTGGGAATCGATGTTCTGCGTGGCGGTGTCCGCCGGGATGCTGACGCTGTTCCGCGAAAAGTTCGATTACAAGAGCACCGTCGCCAACTTGCTTACCGACAGTTCCTTCGGACTCTATGTTTTCCATCCGCCGGTTCTGATCGCCGTCAGTCTGGCCTTGGCCCCTGTTTCGTTATCGCCGGTCACGAAATTCGCCGTCGTCTGGCCGTCGGCCGTTGCCGGCACAGCCCTGTTGGTGCATTTCCTCTTGCGGCGAACGCCGTTCTTGAAACGCATCCTGTAGACTTGTCGGTGCCGGCAGGGGCGTCGCGTGATGCCCCTACTGTGTCGCAGCGACTGCTCGGGTCTCTGCCGCAAACTACGCAGTAATTTGCGTGGACCCTGATGTCGCACCGAGTTTTTCTTTTATTTTTTGCTCCAACTCCCGCCGAAACTCATCCATGAGCTTCTTCTGATCCGCGGGACTCAGGGCAGCATATTCCGCCTTTGTTATATGCTGACTGCCGAGCCAGCTATCGAACATGCGCTGCTCGGGAGTTTCCTTCATATAGGCCCAGAATTCCTGAACCGCATCATTACTGCTGTCCGATGACGTGGCAGTGGAGTCGCCGCTGCCCGTTCCTGCGGTCCCTGCCGACGTTCCCGCGGTTTTGGACCCCGTTGTCGTGCCGCTCTGGGCGGCGGAAAGATAGTCCTGAAACGAAGACGTCTTTTTGTTTGCCGTCTGGGCGGATGTTGCCGAATAGGTCTGGTTACCGAAAAGACCGGAGACTTGCATTGGAATACCCCCCCCTTTGCAATGCCGGGATTGAAGTCTTGGATTGCCCCGGAGTGATCGCAGCATTTTTCATGCCACGTGGTTCGTCGATAAAAATCGTTGTGATTCAAATGGTTAATTGTGCGTCATTCGACCCTCCATCGTCTAGATCGGTAACTCTTGCCGACCGGGAGGGAAAAATATGCCAGGAGCTCGATGGCGTCAGGAGGCGACGCCATCTTCGAATTTCCACCACCCTTGCGCGAGCTTTTCGATGTTTCCTCGATAGCCTTGCTGATGCGTCACATAGAGTTGTACGACGGCGCTTTGGTCCGATCCGGCCAGGCCATTGGACATGGCATGAGCATAAGATTTTTCCGCAAGGCGCAGGCCTGGCAGATCCAACTTGGTCTCGTGCGCCAGAGCCTCGACCAGACGGAGATCCTTGTGGAACACGGCGACCGATCCGCCTGGAGTGAAGTTCTCCTCGACCATGCGCTTGCCATGTTCGGCGAGAACGCGGCTTTCCGCGAATCCGCCGAGGAGCGCTTCGCGGACCGCCGCCGGATCGAGGCCGAGGCCTCGGGCCAGCGTTATTCCTTCGGCAACGGCGATCAGGGTCTGTCCCAGAATGAGCTGGTTCACCGCCTTGGTGCTCTGCCCGGCACCGACTGGCCCCATGTGGTTGAGCCGGCCAAGGCATTCGAAAACAGGCCTTACTTTTTCGATAGCCGCCGATGATCCTCCGGCCATGATCGTCAGACTCCCTTGGGCCGCCCCCCGCGTTCCACCGGACACCGGGGCATCGACGAGGGATGATCCGCGTTCGGCCAATTCGTCGGCCAGCGCGCGCGTTGCGCTGACGGCCGTCGTGCCAAGATCGACGACGACGCTGCCTTTCGAAAGCGACGACAGAATGCCGTCCTGCGCACGGATCACCGCCTCGACCGCCGCCGTATCGAAAACGGAAATAAGGATGATACCGGTTTCGGCGGCGACGGCGGCCGGTGTATCGACGATGAACAATCCGTCGGCTTTCGCCGCCTCGCGGGAGGAGGCGGATCTGGACGTCGCCACCACGTCGAAACCCGCTGAGATCAAGGTTCTGGCAATTGGCAGTCCCATACGACCCAATCCGATCACACCGACTCGATTGTTCATGTTGCGACATCCTTCTTGGTTGAAGCGAGCAGAAGCAAGGCCAGGAGCGACGAGACGGCGCCCGCCGCAAACACACTTTGATAACCGAATAAGGACACCACGACGGCTGTCAGCGGTCCGGTGATACCGAAAGCGATATCCTGGAAGGCGCTGAAAAGTGCCACGACCAGTCCCTTGCTGGCCGGAGGAACGCGCCGCATCGCCTCTATCCCGAGCGCCGGGAAGGCGAGCGCCAGGCCCATTCCAGTAACGATGGCTCCGGCCATCGCAACCATCGGTACAGGGGCAAGCCAGATGAGCATTTGTCCGATACAATCCACCACCAACGACACGACGGCGACCGATCTGCCACCAATGCGATCCGGCAAGTGGCCCCAGACAAACCTGACGGCAATGACGGCGATCCCAAAGCCGGTGAACGCGAGGCCGGCGCCGTCCCAGCCAAGAGTTGCGTAGGTGAGGGAGAGGAATGACGCAATGGTGCCGAACCCCACCATTTGCAAGGTCAGGACGCTGCCGAAGGACCATATCCGCTTGAGAACCGTCCAGCCGGAGACTCGTCTTTCCGGTGTCACAGCCACTGCCGTCAATCTGACGGCTATGGCAAGCGCGACGAGGGGAAGGATTGTCGATACGGCGCCAAGGGCCACGAAACCCGCCGAAGCCGAATCGAAGGCTCCATACACGGCAAGCCCAAGCGGCGCGCCGCTGGCCAGGGCGGCGTACATGGCGATGCCGTTCCATGACATCACCGATCCGGCGTTGCCAATTCCCACGCGCCCGATACCCCAAGTGATGGCGCCGGTGAGGATCAGGCTTTCTCCCAATCCCAGCACCAGCCGCCCGAGCAAGAGGATTGCGAGTTGGATGGTCCAGGAGACCGGTATCATCACGCAAAGGATGTAAATGGCACCGACGCCGGCGCAGATAGCCAAACCTCGGACAGTCGCGGTCTTCGCTCCCATCCTGTCCGCCAACGTCCCGGCATAGCGCCGCGTCAGGACCGTCGAGATCGATTGCAAACCGATCACCAAACCCACCGTCAGCGGGCTTGTGGTCATCGTCGCGTGAACGAAAAGCGGCAACACCGGGAGCGGCATGCCGATGACCATGAATCCAAGAAGGATGATTCCGTTCAGCGGAAGCAGTCTCCGGATGACCGGTGGCGTCGAGATCTCGTCAAGATTGTAAGCTGTCGTCATTTTTTACCACCAGTTGCTCTCTCGGTCTTTACACGCCAAATATGCTTGACAGACGCATATTTTAGAAACTAATTAACGGTGTCTCTGTGATCGGATTTAAATATGTCTGAAATTTTTGACACCGATCTGCTGGTCAATTTTCTCGCCGTGGTCGACAACCGGGGCTTTACGGCGGCGGCGCGCAAGACGAACTCGACGCAAGCAACGGTCAGCGCGAAGATCACCCGCCTCGAGCAACAAGCCGGCCACCGTTTGCTGGAACGCAACAGACGGGGCGTGCTTTCCCGAACCCGCGAGGGAGAGGTGGTCGAGCAAATGGCGCGGGATGTTCTCAGACTCCAGCGAATTGCCCGGCGCCGTATAGAGGAGACGCCGGTTTCCGGGACGGTCCGAATCGGGATGTCGGACGATTTCGCAAACGGCCGCTGCTTGACATCGGTTCTTGGTGAATTTTCCAGACAGTATCCGCTTGCCTGCCTGGAGGTCGTGATTTCCAACGGACAAAATTCGCTGAAATCCTTGGAGAAAGGGCAGCTCGACTATGCTCTTTTCAAGACCGAGGGCAGCTTCCCGGTCGGTGCGACCGAACTTTGGAAGGAAAGACTGGTCTGGGTCAGCGGCGCCAACCAGCCGATTCCGACGGCAGAGGAAATTCGGCTAATCACTTTCGATTCTCCCTGCTGCTACCGGACCAGGGCGATCGAGGCTCTCAAAAGGGGGGGGTGTTCGTGGCGAATCGTCTATGTGAGCCCCAGTCTCGCCAGTATTCGTTCCGCGCTTTCGGCCGGGTTCGGAATCACGCTGCTGCCGACGTCTCTTGTCACCGAAGACATGCGACCCTTGCCGGAGCATATGTTGCCCTTCGGCGGGATGATCAGTTTCGGCTTTCTGTGCCGACCGGGAATTGACAGTTCGGCCGGCATAATGCTGGGCGAACTGCTGTTGAGTTTGCAGCCGCGCGGTATCTTTGAACAGTCGATGAGTGAGGTGGCCGGGTTTGTTTGGACAGGAATCGGCGTTGGATAAGTGGATCCCCTGCCGGTTGTTTCCCAATGTGCCGATTTCGCAGCGTCATGCCGGGAGGCCGTAGGCCGACCAGAGTG
>JARLJB010000328.1 GCA_031291415.1 Telmatospirillum sp. | reverse complement strand
GCGCGTCAGTGGCAACTCGATTGTCCGGGCGAGCGTCTCGAAATCCTTGAAGTCCAACCGGTCATCCTTGCCGGCAAGTTTCAGCGCCATATGGTCATCACGCATCCCGGGGAACACGCGGGTGGTCAGGGCATCATAGAGTGGCGCCATTCGAACCGATTCGAAATCGCGTGCGCCGGGCTGCGCGGTTTTCAGCACCGCGACATTCTTCAGATGCATGTCGCCATCCGCGATCAGCCAGGCAAACAGTGCCCGGGCGAACAAGGTTGCGATATCCTCTGGCGGGTTCGTCGACAGGCCGCGCAGGCTGCGCGCCATTCGTTCGATCGTCCCTTTATATTTGTCCTCTGCCGGAACGCCAAGGATCGAACAGAAATCCTCGAGTGCCATGCGGCGCATATCCTTGTCGTCCTCCCTGATGTCGAAGCGCTCCACCAACAGCGCCGGCGGCATTTCGCCGGGCATTCGGACAAGCGCGGTGGAGGGGACAGTGAATCCCGCCAGGCGTCCAAGCTCCAGACATAGCCATTCCACGACAGGTATCTGCTCCAAACTCGATGTCCCGGCGGGCTTGAGGATATGTGTGAAAGGGAGGTTCGTCGCCGGCATGAGCCCCCCGTCATTGTCGAGGAACATCGGGGCCTTGATCTGAATGCCCGACAGGCGCGGTGTCGTCCCGGCCGCGAAGATGCGGGCGAGGTTGGCCTCGAACGACTGATCGAAAGTTCCCCGGTCCGGCCCATGATATGTCCCGGCAAACACGCCATCCTTGCTGAAATGGCGCAGGCGGCCATGAAACACGTCGGCAGGAAGCGAAGCCAGTTCGGCCCGGTCCACGCCCACTGTCACGTTGGACATATAGCGCTTGCCGTGACGCAGGAGCGCGCGCTGGTCTTTCTCGTTCAGGACCTGAGCGAGCCACCCTTCGGGCATCAGCGATTCGATGAAGGGTGGCAGAGTGCCGGGCAGTGTCTCACGAATCAGCGGGGGATTGGGGCCCTTGGCGGCCAACCATCGCCATTCATGGCCATCGTGCGAGAGCTGGCCCATCGTGTTGCCGTGCCACGCGACGTCGAGGTGGAACGCGGCGCGGTTCGCGGCGGCGACGGTCGGACGCGCATTGCCACGCAGATAGCGTTCGGCGCCTTCGCCCTCGCGAAACCAGTCATTGCTCCGCGCAAGCTTCCACAAGGCGTCGGCCACGGCGTCGGCGGAGCCATATTCCGCGATGAGCCGGTCCGCAGTTGCGCGCCGCATTTCTTCCGTCAGGGCATTGGCGTGCTCGCTGCGCATCCTGAACGCTTCGAGCAGCCGCTGCTCTGGCGACGATACGTTCATGGTGAACTCGCCCATGCCATCGCCGATGATTGCCTTGTCAACAGACGGACGCACGGGCGCCTTGGTCTGGACGATTTCCAGCCCGCGCAACCGCGTGCGCTGATTGCGGCGGCCGCTGATGAACAGCCGACCATCGGCCGTCGGCCTCAGATCGACGGCGCTTGCCGAGCACAAATAGGCTGCCGGATAGATATAATGGGCGATGCGCACGGCATATTCGCGGAGCAGCGTATCCAAGTCGCCCTGGCCATCAAGGTACACGCCGCGGAAGACGGATATGAGTTCGCCTTCACGGGCCTTGTGATGGGCGCTAGCGGCATCGATTGTTTCGCCGACCAGGTGGAGTGCCATAAATTATCCCGCATCTCAGATGCGTTATAATTGGCCCACGCGCCCCTTAGCGTCAACTATTATCGCGCACCTGAGATGCGCGATAATTCCTAAAAATCTTGAGGTTGCCGTGAGACCCCTTAGTTATGATCGCTTCCGGCAGCAAATCTGTCGCCTTCGCCCACCACACGCAGGATCGATGCAGCCAGAGTAAACGCAGGCGCAGAATTCCTACTTGGATGGACATTTCGTGGGATCTGCCTTGCACTTCACGAGGCGCTCTTGGGCTGCGATCTCGTCGGCAGCTCCGTTATCTCTCGCCGCGACAGACGATGGAGATATAACTGAGACCACGCTGCCGCCGGTATTAAGCGCACCAGCAGCACCCGAGGTTTTTCCGTATTGGATCGAGGTGATAGCACCGACGTCGGAAAGCGAGAGCGCGAAGTTCTGTTTCCCGAACAGTTTGCCGCGCGGAATCGGAAGAGTGAAGGGTTCGTTTGTAGGGACCGTCAGGTCTTGGGACCACGGGGTGATCGACGGCAGAGAAACGACTACGGTAACGCTGGCGAGCTTTTGCAATTGCAGGCCGACTTGGTCGCTTCCGACTGTCCCGTACGCGGCAGGGCTCAAGACTTTCGGTTGAGAGAAGCTGACGCTTGGCTTCGGTATGCTGGGAACAGCGGAGATCGCAAGCTGCGCCAAATCGTCACCCTGCATATCCATCACTATTGGCTTGCCGGTCCCGAATTCCACGGTCCCAGTGAACGTTAGCGTCGGAGGGCCTTTGTCCCCCAGCGCCGCCAAAATCGTGCACTGCTGGGCAGAAACGGCGGGCGGTGCTGGTTTCGGTGTGCCCTCTGCCATCATGGTTAGCGCGGCGGTGGCGATCGAGATTGCCGATTTGGCGATCTCCTCGCCCTCACCGGTAGTGCTGACGTTGACACCTTTGAGCCTGCCGTCGTCAGTGAAGGTGAAAGTGCTATCGAGATCCGAGCCAAAGTTGTCGGGTCCCTTAATAGCAATCGGTATGGCGGCGGCATCATGGTTGGCCACCCCTGTTAGCGTGGCGGTGGTCGAAGCAGCATAAACGAGCTTCTTCTTATCCGAATCACATGCAATCGTTTCGATCGTGACCAGCTTCAGCGTCGCTTTAACTGGATAGTATTGAACAGTCGCATCCGGGAGCGTCGCGCATCCGCCCAGCGACACAAGCGAGCACATAGTTACGAATCGCGTAATTATCTTCATGACTTCCCCCTGTTATTGGACAAGAGACTACTCAGACGCTAGCTAGCCAGCACCGTGGAATATAATCGACAGGATACTCTCTAACTCGATCCAAGGCGGCGCATCCGGCTTCGGCGGAATGGGAATCACCGCATCATCTGTGACTATGCCGGTCTGGCGAAACCGAACGGACGGTTTCATGCTGCTTCCGTTCGGGGCATTTGATCTCAGATTGCAGCGCTGCATCGCTCCGGCATTTCGTCCAGTGATGAGAAAAGCGTCGGAGCCTTGCCGCTTGATCGCCCATAGGTTGGATATCGGACGGTCGGCGCCGTCGAGCGGGTCGGTCTCGCACCGCAGCGCAAAACTATCGGTGATCTCGCCAACCTGGGTTTCGATCCGAAAGCCTTCGGGCTGGCTTGCGTCCGCAATCCGCCGCTGGACGACATCGTCGTAAACGAGCAGTGCCGCCGGAATGTCGAGCCTTGAACCTGAAGCGACGTTCCAGCGGATTTCGCCACCGCCCAGCAGTTGTCCGGACGCCATGAGTCGGGCTTTGATCTGCTGTGGCCCCAATGAGCGATCGAGAGTTGTCAGGAGTGAAGCGGCGAACACCACCAGCGGTGTCGCCTGCGAGGTGCCGCTGAGCGCCAGCTCATCCGTCGCGTTCTTCCAAGAAACGACGCCGCAGCCTGGCGCAGCGATATCGACGAGCCCGGGACCAGAGTTGGTGAACCACGCCAAGTTGCTCGGCTGGGCTATGTCATGTGCTGCAACCTTGATCGCGTTCATGCGCCCTGCGACGGCTGCAGGATACGCACCAACGAGATCGACTGGCTGACTGTCATTTCCGGCCGCCACGACGAAGAGAGCCTGCGGTAGTGAGTCGAAAAGCTTTTCGAAGGTGTTTCGAGCATCCCCACCCTGGTACTCGACGCTCAGGTTAACGATTGGAACATCGTGCGGCTCAATCGATCCGCCGATGAGTCCAAGGATAATAGTTTCACTCGCCGGGGGCAGATCGCGGTCGCCATTTCCCAGATTTATGATCGACAGTTCGATCGAAGGGTTGGCCGGATCAGCTAGGAACAGTTGGTCTCGGTCGGGCTGGAATGCAGGGCCGCCCAGCGTAAGGCCCGCGACATGCGTGCCGTGGGCTTGGTCGTCAGTCGGAGTGAATCTGATCGGGGCGCTTTGATAGGGTTCGTTGCTGTAGTTGTTGGGCAAATACGACACGTTCGGCATGTTTGTCAGAGGGCCGACCACCGAGCCTGACTGCGACCATTTGGAGAAGAGGGTCACAGGAAACGCAGGACGATAGGTACCCGAGCGGTCGGTTCCGAAGAAGCCATTGTCCACCACGTAGATCGATGCCGAGCCGTTTGGCTTGGCAAGCCCTCTGCGAGCCAAGGACCAGTCGTACGCCGACCGTATCAGCTTCTCGTCAATGTGCGTCCCCGTCGCCGGACAGGCAGGGAATTGCGCCGAATGAGTCGGGTCCGCGACGGCGGTAACGATATGGCCAGTGGCGCGTGGCACTGCGGCGGCGGGAGCCGGCGTGGACGGGCTAAAAGCCGCTACAACTTCGTTGAGCTGTGCAGCGGCGACTGCGGCAGAGACCCCCGGCAGCGGCTCCAGAACAACTGGCTCCGCCACGACCGCACGGACAGTTTTGACCGCCCCGTTGAGCGATATCGGGGCCGCGACCTCGAGCCGCATCCGCGTGTCGTGGTTCGATATCGCCTGCATTGCAGCGGTATCGAGGGCTGCAGGCGCCGAAGATTGCTTCGATGCGGTCTTTCCATTGAGAAGGCTGAGCTTAAGGCAGGCCGGAAAACGGATACCATCGGCATTTGACCCCAACCTGTCCTTCAGCGGCAGAGACTTTCCATTCAAGACGGCTAGCGCATTGAGGTAGGCCGGCGAGACGCTTCCGCAGAGCACCGTTATCTGCTGCTCAAGCGTACGCTGGCGGGCTTGTTCGAGCATCGGGCCGGTCAGTATTCGGTCTGCGAAATTCGTTGCGACGAATCCCACGACGTCGCTGCGCAGCCAGTCTAGTGAGGCACGTGCAATCACCACTTGCTGGGCATGAGCTGCGCCTGCGCCCAGGATGCCAAGCATTGTGGCAGACCACCGGATCCAGCTCGCTTTCATCCGTGACATGACGGCGCCACCGCCGGATCGGATATTCCGCAGACATAGGCGTCGGGGAAATTCCTCAGCCATTGGATCACCCATTCGCTGAAGCCCGAAAGGCTCAGCATTGCGACCTTGGAAAAGCGCGCAGGCAGGACGTTGGCGTAACTAGAGTTGACCCCACGCACACGCCGTTGACCTTGAGGGCTCTTGACGGTCGCACCGGAAAATAACGGACCGCCTGAATCACCCGGACAAAGCGACGGCTCGTCATCCGACAGGGACGAGATGGTGGCATAGTCGCCCGCTGGTCCCAGGTTGCCTGCGGCGTAGCCAATCGCCGCGTCGCCGATCCGGAGCGTGGCGTCCATAGCTTCCGGCTTATCAATGTCGGTGCATCCATAGCCCGTCATGAGCACCGGCTGTCCTGCAGCAGCCGGGGTCAAATCCAACATCTCGTACTTCATCGCAGCTATGATGGGGTGCGGTCCCGCTAGGCTCGCATGACACATCCCAAAATCCTCACTCCGTCTAGGCGCTGTTGGTGAATACGGGGAGCCAAGATAGGTAGGAAAAATCGCACAGATCAGGGGGACGCGCTCGCCATCGACTTTCAAGAATGCTGGACGGAGGCTTCCATTTGCGGCCCCTTGGTCCAAGCAATGCGCCGCCAGCAGAATGACGCCAGGACCGACCAAAGTGCCGGTGCAACGGCCTTCGACCGGCTGGATCTGGCCATTGAACAAAATTGGCGTGACTACGATGGTCATCCAATCCTTCGATTGGACTGGAACGGCTACACCATCGACCAGTTCGATTCGCGAGCTTGCAATTTTTGTGCTCGCGATTTGAAACTCAAGAGCCATGCCGTTGTTCTTTGGCGCTGGCTGTGGTGTGGGCTGTGCGCCGAGCGTCCCAGTGCATAGGACAAGCACCGTCGCTAGAAGGCGGCAAATTCGCTGCAATGGATGCTTGCGTAGCGACTCGAGACCCATTTCCGTGCCTCCCTGCTACAGTAATTTAACAGACCAAACATCAATGGTCACCTGTCCTAGTGTCCTGAATCTGAAGTTCGCACCATTAACCGCTCGTCACCCTGAACTTGATTCAGGGTCCATTTCTCCCCACAAGCCGCAGTTCGTCGGGCATGATGGACCCCGGATCAGGTCCGGGGTGACGTGGGCTAATTGAACGAACTTCGAATCCGCTACACTAGCTTGGATCTGAATATGTTCCACGCCACGATAGAGCCTATTTTAGGCGATATCGGGCGTTGCTCGCTAGGTTTGGGAACGATTTAGTAAGAGCAAGTAACTGTCTAACCGCTCAATTGCCAGAGAACGATGGGTTCTAGCAGAAGCGACCCCTTCGTGGTCGGTCACCGAATGACCTTAAGTGGGGCGACCTCTGCCGTTCGCAGGTGACCAGCAGGCCGCCCCTCAATAACCGAGGTTGGCCGGAAACGAAATGGCAACTCCCGGCCGAGCGACGGAGTGAGTAGTCTTTACTGGCTCTTTCACTACGACGTTTGTCCTGAGTCGAGTGCCCGCACCGTGTCCACTAACCGTTTCAGCGATGCGTCCGTGTCGATACCGCGCGTCCCTGTCAGCACGATCGTGGTCTTGTGCTTACATAGGTCACGCAGGTCGTGTGCCGCTGCGAACAGCTTCGACTGGAGGATAGTAGCGCCGTGGTCGAGCGCCCCCTCCAAGTGCGCGGCGTTCTCCACGTTGTGCATCAGAAGGGAGATGAGCGCGCGCTTTTCTGCGACGAGCTTAGAGTCGCCGACCAGCTTCGAGAAGTCGCCAGCTAGGTACTGCAAGCCGGCAGTGCGCAGGTCGTTCCGTACCTGCTGCAACCGTGCCTCATCGGTATCGAGCCTTGTCGCGTTGCTGAGCTTGTCGATGATTCCGCTCATCACGGAACCGGATACAGCCTCCGTGAGACATTCTTTCGCGACAAGGGCGAGGAACGCCTGCGGTATCTGGCGCGAAAACGGAGCTACCAATTGCGCCTGATCGCTGACGAGAATTTCGTTCGCTCGTCGACGGGCTTCGACGAAGACCCAGTCCGTGTAGTCGGACGTAATCTCGTTGAGCAGCTTAGCCAGCCGACCCACCCGTGCCTCGAGCGCCGGTCGGCCAACGAACATCTCTCGTGGAAAACCGAAGAGCATGGCGATGCCTACATTGAGTCGGTGGCTTTCGGGAGTCCGCTCGATCTCCTCGCGCAGGATGGCGAGATCCTGATCGGTCACAGGTGCAGTTCCGGCGATCTGCTTGGACAGGTCGGCGAGAGTCGCCTTTATGTCGGCGATGCCGTCCTGGACGACCTCGTTGTCAACGACGGTGCGCTGGCGAAAGAACCGACGTGACACCGCGCCCTCTCGCTCGAGCCATTCGTCAAGGTCGACAGGCCGCAATAAATATAGATCAAGCGCTGGGAGCGCATTGAGCACGACCGTCTCCGCCTCGTTGTCTGAAAGATGATTGAGCGTCTTGTACGTGTCACGGACCTCGCGTGCTGCCGCCTTTACGTCATCAGCTTTCACCGATTCTAGCTCTGCGCGGCGCGCGAAGTACTCAGACACGGTTCCTGCTGGATCACGTGCGACCGCCAACATGTAGACCAGTTTATCATCGAATCGCATGTCGCCGTGGACCGTCGCGAAAAGGATCAGCTTTGCAATCTCGCGGAACACCGCCGGCATTGCCAGTTGGCTCTCGAGCCTCTTACATTGGATCACGCCTACCGCCCGCCCGCAGCAAGTTAGCAGGACGTCGCGGCCTGCATCCGCGCCTCTGACCATGAGCGTGGCGCTATCCCACGTGCGATTTATCGCGCAGGGTGCCGACACCTTAGCCAGGGCATAACTAAGCCGCTCGAAGTCCTCGTCTCCCAGCCGCAGGTAGTCGAACGTCAGTTGGCCAGCGTCCTTAAGACCGATCGGCTCAACCACCTCCATTTCCGCAGCGGCTGCGGTCTCCGATAGTATCATGGTGTGGCAGACCAAAATGCCGCATGGATCGAGATTGTCATTTACCCCCCTAACTCCCGGTCTTCCGACCCGGCATTCACCCGGTTTGCCTCCGGCTCTCCGCACTCCGGTAGCGCGGTTTGCGGACGACTGGTAGTCGCTCAACTATCTAGCAGCTTGCCGACGGTAGCAACGCGCATCGTGAGAATTACTTAACAGCGCCGAGGCGCCTGCGACGGAACCATTTAATTGTTGATCTACCGCAAGACAAATGACAGAATTTGGGCAGGTCGTAAATCTACTCCAACGTCAGAGCAGGGGCGCATTACTGCTCGTAAGGTTTTCCGCTAAGAACAGCAGATTTTCCCAAGATCGGCCTTTCGCCACCGATATCTTGACGACGGGGGTTGGGGCAAGGGTCGCCTGAAGCCTGCATCTCAAATCGGGTCATAAATCAACCCAAGGCATATACCGTCCATCGAGAGGACGTTACGGAGCGCGCCCTTCGGCTTCGCAACCCAAACAGACATCCCCTCGATCTCGGATTTCGCCATCAATGTCGTCTTCAAAGGCCCCGCCCAGCGGTGCGAGTTCAGCAAAATCGTCCGCACCGACACCATTGCAAACCGGAAAGTCCTGCGGCCGCAAGCCGGCTCCCGTGGTCGAATTTCCCGAAGCACTCTTCACGGACTGGATCGAACCTTCTAGCTTCCACGAGGCCCTCGAACTCCACATGCATAGGCATGGCGACAGTTGCTGGCACCTCTGGAAAGCCATCATCCGGCCGGGAGACACATTGGACCACAAGACAGTGGAGTCGTGGGTATCGGGGCGCCGCACGCCTCGCTCGGTCGTCAGCCTGCAGATGCTAAGCCGGATCGAACATCGTTATCAACTGCCCGACGGCTATCTCCGCGCATTCCTGCCCCATCAGACACGGGCACCATCGGGCCACAAACTTGAAGGTGTTTCGACATCTGAACAGCGGCGCCTTGCATGGCATCTGCCCGACGATTTCAATGATCGCTCCGCGAAAGAACGCAGCGAGATCCTGACTTGGGTGCGAGAGCATATTCTGTCAGGCGCAACCGACTACAGGCGCTTTCAGGCAGCAGCATCGAAGCAGCGCTACGCCGTCCGATTTCCGACACTCACTGGCCGTCGCCCCGCCAGAAATGCGATGTCGGAAGACACGGATCCGGATGTCATGGCAGCCGCTGTGGACGCCCCGCCTGGGCTGGCAAGCGAATTGGCCGAACTGGTCCGGTTCAAGACCGCGACACTCACTGAGATCGGCTTTCGCCGCAACGGGGTTTGGGGCGAAGAAACTTCGGCGCAAAGGATTGAGCACTTCGGATTGATGTTCGGCGCATTGGCGGTATCACCAAAGGGCGTGGTCGCCGGATTCGGCGTGCCCCTGGCGGACTTGAGCTTTGGCCTGCTCGTCTTCCCTACCGTTTGGGACTGGTATGTACAGTGGCGCGAGCGGCGCCGGGGTTTCTACACCCGTTGGGAAGCCGACATGTTACTTCTGATTGGTTCGTTGACGCGACCGGAAACGGGCTGGATGCGCCAAAAGCCCCAGCTTGCCCATAGACTTCGCGCCGTTCCAAACCTGATTTCCGCCGAGGACATCGAGGAGGCGCAACGCGATTGGGCGGCTGCCTGCGACGCCATGCACATCCATGCCCTTGCCCGTGCCCGGGAAATTGACCGGGTGACGCAGGTTCACCGCGATCCCTTCGAACCGATCCTTCCGATTCTTGAAGCGGAAAGCCCGGTCGGCGAATACCGCAAGATTACCCAGGAGATCCTGCGCACACTTCCCAATGAGCGCCGATATCCGCGCCAAGCAGCCGAGGCAGTACGCTCATTTCTGATGCTCCGGCTTGGGCTTCACCTCGGCCTCCGGCAGAAGAACCTGCGACAGTTGATGGTTTGCCCGCCGGGCAGATCACCGCGCACCGAGCGGCAACTGGAAGCGTTGAAGCGGGGCGAACTTCGCTGGAGCGACAGAGTGGAAGGCTGGGAGGTGCTGATCCCGGCCGTGGCATTCAAGAATTCCGACTCCTCGTTATTCTCGGGAAAGCCCTTCCGCCTTGTGCTGCCCGACCTGGGTGATCTGTATCGGCACCTCGTCGCCTACATTCGCAGACATCGCGAGGCCTTGCTTGCGAATGCGGAGGATCCCGGCACGCTGTTTGTAAAAACCGTCATGACCACTAGCCGCGATGCGGCGTATGACCAGACCACCTTTTACGAGGCGTGGCGCCTTACCATCCAGCGCTACGGAATTTGGAATCCCTATACCGGCCGGGGTGTCATCAAGGGTTTGCTCCCCCATGGCCCGCACAATATCCGCGATATCTTGGCCACGCATATCCTCAAGCAAACCGGGTCCTATGAACAAGCCAGCTATGCAATTCAGGACACGCCCGAGGTGGTTGCCAAGCACTACGGCCGCTTTTTCCCGCAGGACAAAGCGGCCCTGGCTGCCAACATCCTCAATCAGGTCTGGTTGGCGGCATGACAGTCATCTCTGCAAACAGGATGGACTCGAAAGCGCCACACTTTGCACGCTCGATAACAATTCATTGCCTCAGTTCAGTCTTGCAACAAACAGAAACATCGTGCTACATGATGACCGCGCCTGAAACACTACCCAGAGACCCAAATCTTTCGAGCAAAAGCGACTTGGGGGCATGACAAGTGGCATATCAATCTTCGAGATTTATGTTAGATAAGTATCTCAAATACTTATCAGTTACTTGTCCGTCCTCTTCTGGGCACCATTTCCTCTCCCGGCCTTGGGCCGGGAGCGTTGACAAACCCTCATGAAATCGTGGCTTTTGGCGCTTGGCTGGACCAAGGCATAAGGTGTTGTCTGCGCATTTCCGGGCGTCCTGTGCGCCGGGACCGCCCGTCGGCGCAGGGGTCAGGCGTGTTCGACTTTGGCCGGGGGCAGCGAGACTTCGGGCTCGATCG
>JARLJB010000327.1 GCA_031291415.1 Telmatospirillum sp. | reverse complement strand
CCTCGACGAGTTCGTCTTCAGATTCAACCGTCGGCGCACACCCCATGCGGCATTTCGCACTTTGCTGGGCATCGGTGCCGCCATCAAGCCTGCCACCTACAAGATGCTGATCGTGGCGGAAGCAAAGGGATAAGCCTTTGTGGTGGTTACCTGATATTTTGGTTTTCTTTCAAGGTTCCGGTGCTTCGTCTTAGTCGAATGGACAACAGTGCGGATATATCATACGGCCTCTACTTGTATGCTTGGCCGATTCAAAATTTAATCATATGGAACGACAGATCCATAAATCCATGGCTCCTCTGCTGCGTCACACTTTTGGTCGCAGGTCTACTGGCCTGTGCGAGTTGGACATTCGTCGAAAAACCTTCTCTGCGACTTTCTCGTTCCAAAGGTGCCGAGTGGCTCGCTTCGCTCGGACGACTGGCGAGGAAAACCGAGTGCACACCGCGAATGTGACGAAACTCAAATCAAGTCGCGAGAACAGCCGTCGCCCCTCTCAGGACATGTGCCTGATACCCAACCAAATCGCGCCAAGCCTGGCGCGTACACACAAGAAAAGGGGCCTGGATTTCTCCAGGCCCCTTTCTTTCGCAATTGGCGATCAGCGCTTGCTGAACTGGAAGCTCCGGCGGGCTTTGGCCTTGCCGTACTTCTTACGTTCAACGACACGCGAATCGCGGGTCAGGAAGCCGCCGGCCTTCAAGGGAGTCCGCAGAGCCGGCTCGTAGAAGGTAAGCGCCCGGGAAATACCGTGACGCACCGCGCCGGCCTGTCCCGACAAACCGCCGCCGACCACCGTGGCCACCACGTCGAATTGACCGGTACGGTTGGCCACCTGGAACGGCTGGTTGATCATCATGCGCAGAACCGGGCGGGCGAAATACACTTCCACCGTGCGGCCATTGACAGTGATCTTACCGGAACCGGGCTTCACCCAAACACGGGCGATGGCATTCTTACGCTTGCCGGTCGCATAGGAACGACCCTGGGCATCGATCTTCGGCTCGCGAACCGCAGCCGCAACCGGGGCGGCAGCCTTGAGGTCAGCCAAGGCGCTGAAATCTTCGGCCATGGGTTAAGCGCTCCTCTTATTCTTCGGGTTCATCGCGCCGACGTCGAGCACGTCCGGCTGCTGCGCGGCATGCGGATGCTCGGTACCGGCATAGACACGCAGATTCTTCATCTGGGCGCGTCCCAGCGGATTGCGGGTGATCATCCGCTCCACGGCTTTGACGATGACGCGCTCGGGATGGGAACCGTCCAGCAGTTGGCCGACGGTGCGCGACTTGATGCCACCGGGAAATCCGGTATGCCAGTGGAAGACCTTGTTGGTCAACTTCCGGCCCGTCAGCTTCACCTTCTCGGCGTTGATGACGATGACGTTATCGCCGCAATCGATATGCGGCGTATAAGTGGGCAGGTGCTTGCCGCGCAGCCGCATCGAGATGATGCTGGCAAGACGGCCGAGAACGACGCCGTCCGCGTCGATCACCACCCACTTCTTTTCAATGTCGGACGGTCTTGCGGAATAGGTCTTCATGACACCCACTGCTGCGAAACCTGGTTACAAAGGATGGCCGAGGCCACCCCAACGAAGGCGCGGAGTATGCCACATTCCGAGCTTCGGTCAATGCGAAAAATATCGTTTATTTTCAATATGTTATCATTATGGTATTATAATACCGTATTAAATGACGCAGCTTGCAACGGCCAATTGGCTCCGGCCATCGATAAATTGTTCGCCACCATTGGTTATACCAACGGCTGCAAGTGCAGCCGCGCCGCCGATGCGGCGGAAGCCCAGGCGGACGGATGTCCGCCGCCCGGCGATTCGTGTCTTGAAAATTTGGTAAGAATGTCTGTCCGTAAGGATGAACGCGGGGGGATGGCCATCCCCCCGCGTTCGGCGGCACGGAGACCGAAGGCGTTTGGGGTTAAGAACCCGTCCCTCAGTACGGCTCCCGT
>JARLJB010000326.1 GCA_031291415.1 Telmatospirillum sp. | reverse complement strand
CGGCCGACGGCGCGGTGGTGAAGGCAATCGTTGTCGCGCCATTGACAACCGTGCCGCTGGCGGTCGTGATGGAAAAGTTGCGGTTGTTGTCGCCCTTAACCGTGTACTGGTCGGCGGCTTCGGTCGAAGAGGGCACGAAGCCGACATCGCCGGTTGCGCTGCCCGTGCCGTCAGAGCCGACCACGACCGTACCGCCGGTGCCGGTGGTGAAGCTGCCGAAATTGAGCGAGGTTCCCGAGGTGTGCGTCAGGACGATCGGCGCGACCACGTTTGCAACGGCAGATCCGGCAGCGGTCGAAGTGTTGCCCGAAGCGGCATAAGCCGGAGCAGAAATCGTAAGTGCGACAACTGCGGAAAGAAGAATCTTTTTCATTGCAAAGTCCCTGATTTTTTTTCGGATAGTCCCGTTCATCCGAAACAGATTTTCCGGTTTGTTCGTCGTCCGATCGCTTTTTCATTGCGACCCGTGTCCGTCGATGACTGTGGCCTAGCCGACGGGGCTTGAATGATGGCCTAGTGTTTATGCTTACCCTGACATCAATAATCATTAAATTATGGGAACGCTTCGAGACAAATAGCGGTGTTTGTTTAAATGGTATAAAATACTATAGTTAATATAGTCATTAATTAAAGATTCTTAACCATCGACATTAACCTGATGGACGAGGTCCATGCCCGAAAAAGCGGATCAAGCCCCGAAATTTATAGCCAATTCCGGCGAGGGGTAGGGCTGGATTGATGAAGCGGGGGGGAATCCGCGGGCGATCCGGTTATTTTCGAAAAAATGGGCGATCGTCAGGCAGAGGTTTGCCTTGCGCGCGTCACCGGGGCCAAATCACCGACGCCTAATCCCTGGCGCCGAATCACTGGGCCCCGAATCGCGGAAGAGCTGTTCAGGAATAGCTGACGATCACGGCAAAGCTGGCGCGGTAGTGGGCAGCGGGCAGATCGGCGGGCAGCGTTATCGTGCCGCCGACTTCGAACCGATCGGCGCCGCTTGCGTCGAGCCGGGGCTGCCCGGTGCCGCTCGTGGTGCGCAAGGTCAGGCCATTGACGACAAGCGGCGGGGCCGTCGCGCCGGG
>JARLJB010000006.1 GCA_031291415.1 Telmatospirillum sp. | reverse complement strand
TCTGCGCCAGGTGCACCATGGTGTGCGGGTGGTCGCCGGCGGCATGGTGGTTGCCGACGCCGGTGATGATGCAACAGGCACGATGCTGATCCTGGAGGGGGCCGATCGCGCGGCGGTGATGCGTTACCTCGAAGCCGATCCGTATTGGCGCGCGGGGCTGTTTGCGCGGTATGAAGTCGATCGCTGGGCATGGGGACTGGGCACCCCTGCGCCCGAGGACTGACCGGCGCCACCCGATCACCGCCCGGGTAGGGGGGAAGCATCGTCGCCCGATCCTTCCCCTCTGCTGCCGTCAGCGCGAGTAGAAAGGCGGGATCTGCGCGTCGACATTGACCCACACGGATTTGGGCTGGGTATATTCGCGCATGGCCTCGAACCCCATTTCGCGACCATAACCCGACACGCCGACGCCTCCGAATGGCGAAGCCGGATGGACGCGCTTGTAGCAGTTGATCCATACCATGCCGGCATGGATCCCATCGGCAAAACGGTGCGCACGCGTCAGATTCTGCGTCCACAGACCCGAACCAAGCCCGTACTCGGTTGAATTCGCGATGGAAAGCGCCTCTTCGTCAGATTTGAACGTGGTGACCGTGACGAACGGTCCAAACACCTCCTCGTGCTGGACTCGATCACCAGGCCGGGCTTTCACAATGGTCGGTTCGATAAAATACCCCCGCGCAAGATCGGGCGAAGCGGGCACCTTGCCGCCGGACAGGATTTCGCCGCCCTGGTCCTTGGCGATCTGGACATAGGACAGCACGCGTTCGTGGTGAAGCCGTGATGTCAGCGGCCCCATTTCGGTTTCGGTGTCGAGCGGGTCGCCCAGCCGGATCGAACGCGCAAGACCGATGAAGCGCTCGAGAAATTCGTCGGCAATCGCCTCGTGCAGGATCAGCCGCGAACCGGCAATGCAGGCTTGTCCCTGGTTATGGAAAATTCCGAAGGCGGCTCCGCCAACGGCGGCCGGGATCACGGCATCGTCAAAGACGATATTCGGTCCTTTGCCGCCAAGTTCGAGCTGCACCTTCTTGAGGTTTCCAGCCGAGGCGCGGACAATCTCGCGGCCGATGTTGGTCGAGCCGGTGAAGGACACTTTGCCGATTCCGGGATGGTCGGCGATGCGCTGCCCGGCGGTCTTGCCATAGCCGGTGACAATGTTG
>JARLJB010000325.1 GCA_031291415.1 Telmatospirillum sp. | reverse complement strand
CGTGACAGGTACCGGCTCCGGGTGGAACGCCCTCAGCGTGAACATCGGCGACACCGGAACGGGCACGGTCAATATTCAGAACAACGCGACGCTGAATGTAACGGCCGATCTGACGGTCGGCGGTACGAACGCCTATTCCGGCCCGCTCACCGACACGCTGGCGATCGCAAGCGGCGGCACCGTCACGGTCGGCGGCTCGGTCACGGTCGGCAACAATCCGAACATTGTCGCGACCATGACGATCGACGGCACGGGCTCCTCATTGCAGGATTCGGGTGGTCTATTGATCGGCAACAACGGCGCTGGCCAGGTCACGATCACAGGCGGCGCCAGTGTGTCGGCGGTTGGCATTGACATCGGCGGGTTCTCCGCCGCTCCCAGTACATTGACCGTGACCGGCGGTTCGACGGTCACGGCGACCAGTAATCTTCTCGTGGGCTATAATGGCAACGGCACCCTTGCCATACAGTCCGGCGGTACGGTTAGTGCCAATGAAGTCATTGTCGGCGATCAGGCTAGCGCCAGCGGTACCGTGACAGTCGATGGCAGCGGCTCAAGTCTCACCAGTTCCACCGATCTCGTCGTCGGCTTCTACGGGGCTGGGCATCTGACAGTCAGCAACGGCGCTCGCGTGACAAACGCCAATGGCTACATCGGCTATGAGCCTGGATTTGCCAACGATGCCACGGTAACGGGCGCCGGCTCGACCTGGACGAACACTGGCGCCCTGGTCGTCGGCGGCGGCCTGACGACGGCCGGCAACGGGTCGCTGACCATCGATGCTGGTGGCACTGTCAACGCTGACGGTGTGTTCATTGGCTATCAAGTCGGGTCTGTTGGCGCGATCACCATCCAGGGCTCCAATTCGATTCTCGCGAACACCGCAGGTTTGGCCGTTGGCTACGGCGGGACTGGCACGCTGCTCGTTCTGAACGGAGGAACGACGTCCAGCAACTTCGGTGCCATCGGCGGCTTCTCATCCGGTACGGTGACCGTTGACGGTGCCGGCTCGAAATGGACCGACACGGGCGACCTGATCATCGGCAGCCACGGCGCGGGCACTTTGACGCTGGCGAACGGCGGCGTGACGTCGGTTGCGGGCATCGTTTACTTGGCGCAAGCGGCAGGATCTGTCGGCACGCTCAATATTGGAGCGGCGCCCGGATCGACGGCGGTCGGGGCGGGTACGCTGACCGCGTCGACGATCGAGCTCGGCGCCGGCACGGGCACGATCAACTTCAACCATACCGACACCGCCTATGTGTTCTCGGCGGCAATCATCGGTCCGGGGACAATCAACCAGATTTCAGGCGTGACCGACCTGACGGCGGATTCGGGCCTCTTTACGGGGGCGACCAATATTACCGGCGGCCGGCTCGCGGTGAATGGGTCGCTGACAAATTCACAGGTTACCGTTGCGAGCGGCGGCATTCTG
>JARLJB010000324.1 GCA_031291415.1 Telmatospirillum sp. | reverse complement strand
TACTTCATTAACATTGACGATGATTGACAATTTTAAGCGGACTACTCGGGAATAATGTATTGGTGAAGGCTGGGTGAGATAAACGTCGATTTGCCCTCAACCTCTTCACGCTGATCTTGCGGGAATCAGGGAGCGACGCTCCGAAACGCAAGTTACGCAGACCCTCACTGTCATAAAAAATGGTCATGACGCCGACCAATCGAGATTCCTTGCATGAAGATGCAGTTTCTTCGCGGGAACGTATTGCTGCCGAACAGATCGAGATCATGTTCAGATTCGTGACCGTGGCTGTACTCGCCGCTGCACTCTTTGCAGTCATGCTGGCGCTCATCATTGCCCATCTCGGTTATCTGAATCCGATGGTCGGCTTCTGCTGGGTCGGCTACATCGTCGCCTGCGCGTGTAGCCATATCGTGCTGTTCTATTTCTACCGACGCTCTGAATCCGCCCGTGCACGGTGGCGTTACTGGGCTGCCCTTTTCACAATCATCAGCCTTGCTGAAGGATGCGGATGGGGCTGGGCGTCGATCAATCTGGCAACCGGTGGCGGCTTTGAAATCGCCTCTTTGATGGTTCTCGCGGCGGGGGGTGTCGCCGCCGGCTCCATTCCCGCGTTCAATCCGTTTCTCCCCACGCTCTTCACGTTCGTCCTGACGTCGACATTGCCGTACACCTTCGTCAGCCTGGCTTCCGCCGACAAAGTACAACAAGCCACGTCGCCCATGGTGCTGCTCTACATCGGCGTGCTGTGCTGCCTCGGCATTCTGGCAAACAGCGCACTCAGGCAAAGCATTGGGTTGCGCATCAAAACAGAGCAGATGGCGACCGAGTTGATGCGCCAGAAGGAAATCGCCGAGCAGGCCAACCGCGCCAAATCCAATTTCCTTGCGGCGGCCAGTCATGATCTGCGGCAGCCGGTGCACGCGCTGGGTCTGTTCGTCGGCGCACTCAGTCTCGTTCCGATGCCACTGGAGGGTCAACGCCTGGTCGAGCGAATCGACGAATCGACCAATGCGCTGGATAACCTCTTCGCCGCGCTCATCGACATTTCCCGGCTCGATGCCGGCGTCGTTGCGGCGAACTGCCGTCCATTTGCAATTGGCCCGGTTCTGGATCGTGTCTGCCGCGACTTTGCGGGCGAGGCGACGAACAAAGGCCTCATTCTCTCATGCATGCCCTGTCGCGCGATCGTCGAGTCTGACCCGACGCTGGTGGAGCGGATCGCGCGTAATCTGGTCTCCAATGCCGTACGCTATACCGACCGCGGCCGGATCGTCGTGGGGTGTCGGCGCAGGGGCTCACACATCGCCATGCAGGTGTGGGACACCGGTCGCGGGATTCCGCCTCATGAACAGAGTCACATATTCCAGGAGTACTACCAGATCGGAAATCCCGAACGGGATCGCGAGAAAGGTCTTGGTCTCGGCCTCGCGATTGTCCGTCGCCTGGCCGACCTGCTGGCATGCAAACTGGTTCTGCAGTCGAAATCTGGGCACGGGTCCTGTTTCGAGGTGTCGCTTGCGCGGTCCACCCGTGCCGCGACGTCGCTGATGGTGCCGGCCGTCGAAACCAGTATCCTGTCCTCGACCGGCTTCGTGGTCGTGGTCGACGACGAACGCGCAATCCGGGAAGGGATGTCGAGCTTGCTGACCGGTTGGGGCTACGACGTGCTAACTGCCGCCTCAGCCGACGAAGCCATCAAGGCTTTGGCCGCCCGCATGGAGCGGCCGGACCTGCTGATCTGCGATTTGCGCCTGCGAGGCGAGAACGGAATCGAAGTCATCGAAATTCTGCGCGCCGAATATAACGAGCAGATTCCCGCCATGCTGATCACCGGGGATACGGGCGCCGATCAGCTAATCGATGCTCATGCGAGCGGATTCGTGTTACTCCACAAGCCTGTTCCCAACGGCAAAATGAGAGCGGTTATCACGAGACTCATTTCCGCCGGGTTGAACGAACAATTTGCGTCAGGCACCGAAGTCTAGATGCCGCGGCAGGACCGCCGGTGCGCTACAGACTGGTCGCTTCCCGATGGGACCCATCGCCGGGCGCGATCAGTCATAGCACTACGTTCGCTTCGTAACGAACCCGGCGTCGGAAGTCGACCACCGGCAGGCCGACGGCTATTCAAAACGGATGCAATTAATCACAGCCCTCATGCAGTCAGGCGTTCGTAAGGCGGACGATATCGACCTGTTCGTCGCGGATAGTCCGATGCCTCACTGAACCATTGGACCCGTGCTTTACCGAACTACCCGTCCGGTCCGGGCCAGACTAATATGACTAAAAGTATCGCGAAATGACGGTGCAATTTCACGTTCTCCGAAGCGGTAGTCCCGTTCCAGGTGCAACTATGACGACCTCGGCAGTCCGTCGCACGAAACGCCATTCGCCGTGGAGAAGATCGGCTGACCGTTTGCCGACATGGGTCCGCCACCGGATTCACTCATGCATTACCCTGGTATTGCTTGGCCTCGCGCTATTCTTCGGCATCGTCACGCAGACGAACGCACAAGATCAGAATGCGCCAAACCACGACGTGGTACTGCTCGATCGAAGCAGAGATTCGATCGACCTGTGGCCCTACTGGACTCTCCTTTCCGATCCCACCCACTCCTTTACGGTCAACGAGGTCCTCGCGAAACAGGACCAGTTTAAAGTCATCCATGCGCCCCATTCCAACCTCGGCATACACGCGGACACGGTATGGCTTCGCGCCAATATCGCCTTGTCAAAAAATGCACCGGTCGACTGGCGGCTGAACTTCGACTTTCTGCTTCTGGACGAAATCGACGTGTATGTCGTGGAGCATGGGCAAGTCGTGCAACACGTGCCGTTCCGCCTGCGGCAATCATTCGCCGAGCGTTCCATACCGTTTCATCATCCGGTCTTTCCACTGGCACTGCAGTCCGGCCAGCAATACGAACTGCTGATTCGCATCCACAAGTACTTCCCGGTCGCCATCTATTTGCCCGTGTCGATCGCGCGAACCGACGCCCTGATCGGAGAGGAATCGTTCACGCAGTCCTGGCAAAGCCTGATGCTCGGCGTGACGCTCAGTTTCGTCATGTTTTCGCTCTTTATCGCGGCACTCAAGCGCGATCCGGTTTGCTTGTGGTTCGCGCTGTTTGCGGCGACCAGCGCGCTTTACACGGCGTCATACTACGGCCTGGCAAACCAGCATCTGTGGCCGAATTCGAACTTCCTTCAGGCTAACTTCGTTGCGCGCTACTGCCTGATGATTCGCGCCATCAGTTGTTTTCTGTTTGTCGACGGCGTTCTCGATCTGCACGAGCGCAATCCCCGACTCAGTTTGTTGTTGCGATCGATTGCCGTGCTGTTCGCGTTGCTGACCGTCCTGTTCGCGCTCAATATCGCCACCAAAGGGGAGATCATCTGGGCCATCGCCACGCTCCCCCTGCTGCTTCCCGTGCCATTTATCATTCGCCGCGCGCTGGATGGAGATCCGCTGTGGAACTGGGCGATTGCCGGTGGCGTGTGCTATACGGCCGGTGTGACGATCACCACGGCACTGTCCCGCAACGTCCTGCCATGGAACCGATGGACGGAGGGTGCGGAACATCTGGGCGCGCTGCTCAACATGGCGGCCTGGATCACGGTGATGAGCATACGGACCCACCGCAGGCAACGCGCGGCCGAACTGGCGGCGGAGCACGAACGGCAGCTCGTGGCGCGGCTCGCCGTCGACTTGAGACATCAGAAGGAACTGGCCGAAGAAGCGAGCCTCACCAAATCCCGGTTTCTCGCGGCCGCCAGCCATGATCTGCGTCAGCCTGTGCATGCACTCAGTCTGTTTATCGGCGCGCTACGCAGCGTCCCGATGAACCCGAAAGGACAACGTCTGCTCGATCAGATCGAATCCTCCGCGGACGCCATGGACCGACTCTTCGCCGCGTTGCTCGACATTTCCAAACTCGATGCCGGCATCGTCGAGGTACGCCGCCAGCCGTTCGCGCTCGATGCGGTGCTCAGCCGTGTCTGCGACGACTACCGGAGAGAAGCCGCGATCAAGGGTCTGAAACTCTCGTACTTGCGTTGTCGGGTGATCGTCGACTCCGATCCGACGCTCGTCGAACGCATTGCGCGCAATCTGATTTCCAATGCCGTGCGCTATACCAACGCCGGGAGAATTATTGTCGGGTGCCGGCGCCGGGGTTCATCTGTCGCCCTCCAGGTTTGGGACACCGGTCAGGGCATTCCGGCCGATCAGCAGAGTCTCGTGTTTGGCGAGTTTTACCAGGTCGACAATCCCGAACGGGATCGCGAGAAGGGCCTGGGTCTGGGCCTTGCGATTGTGCGGCGCGTGGCCGAACTGCTGGAGTGTGATGTGCACCTGCGCTCGGAACGCGATCGAGGCTCGTGTTTCGAAATCACGCTTCCACGAGCGGCCGAAGCCGCCGCGCCGGTCGCTGAAACGGTTGAAGAGACACAAGCGACGCACTCGACAGGCCTCGTGGTTGTCATCGACGACGAGAAGGCGATTCGTGCAGGGATGTCGGCTTTGCTGATCGATTGGGGCTACGAGGTGCTCGCCACCGGTTCGGCGGATGAGGCCATTCAACTGCTCGCCAGTTATACGACGAAGCCAGCCCTTCTGATTTGCGACCTGCGCCTGCGCGCAGGGGAAAACGGCATTGAAGCAATCGAAAAGCTTCGCACTGAATACAACGAGGCGATCCCTGCCATGCTGGTGACCGGCGACACCGCCGCCGATCGCCTGTCCGAGGCACGGGCCAGCGAGCTTCCGATGCTGCACAAGCCCGTGCCCAACAGCAGATTGAGGGCGGCGATCAACCATCTCCTGGCCGGTAAAACCATCCAGCAGAAATCCACTGCCGCGCTTTAACGCCGTCGACTCGCTACCCGCTCCCTCGCGAGCGACGAGTCGACAGAGTCAGGCGCTTATTGCCCCGTGTATCCGACCGGAACAGTCGAATTGGCCTTGGCGACCGTTGCGTTGCCCGACACGATGTACTGCGGTACTTCGGTGAGCGTCAGCGCGACCTGGCCGTTGGTGTAGGGCAGCGTGGTCATGTTGCCGTAACCGTCGATGTCCGTCACATTGCCCGATGTACCGGCATTGTCCACCGTCAGCTTGTAGCTGGTCGAGTAGCTCTGGCTATATACGCCGGCGCTCGTCGGCCATTGTGCATTGCTGTGCGCCCACGCCG
>JARLJB010000323.1 GCA_031291415.1 Telmatospirillum sp. | reverse complement strand
CGGCGTGGACCCGCCACCCGGGATGAGGTACGGCTTCGCGCCTTCCCGTCGCAGCCGCTCGCCCATTTCCTCAATGGCTGCCTGCATGTCCGTGTCGGCCGAACGGTACTCGATACGCAGTCCCATCAGCCGGTCGAGCAACACGTTGCCGCTGTCAAGGTAGTCCGGGTCGTTGGTCGAGATGCGATGGCCCAGCAGGCCGACGCATTTGAGGCCGAACTTGGCCGCCGCCGCAGCGGTCTGGCGGACGTGGTTGGACTGCACCGCCCCCTGCGTCACCAACGTGTCGGCCCCCTCTGCCAGGGCCTCGCCAACCAGGAACTCCAGCTTGCGATTCTTGTTGCCGCCAGTCGCCAGCCCCGTGCAGTCGTCGCGTTTAATCCAGAGCCGGGGGCCGCCGAGCAGCTTGGTCAGGTTCGGCATGAACTCCAATGGCGTGGGGGCGTGACAGATCTTCACGCGGGGAAAACGTGCGAGGTGCATGTTGTTGCCTCTTTCCGTGTACCGTCGGGGACCCGTTCTCTCCCGTCGCATCAGCCTATCTTGCCGACGGCTCCGTCGGATAATACCACGGGGCTCGCGGCAGGCTCGTCGGCCTCGATCTGCGTGATCCTGCTCCGGTCAATCCAATGCCCAGCGATGCATACGTAGGCAACTGCCAGGGCCATGGCGATCAGGGTGCCGGTCAGCAAATCGGTTGGCAGACCTTTCAGGGTATAGAAGGCCTGGGAGCCGAGGATCAATATCGCCAGAGAAACGACGATGTTCAGCGTGCCCGGCTCAAGCCTGAACGGCGCATTCCTGTATTGCACCGGGTACTTCTTCACAAGGAAGTAGCATCCGACAACCGGAATGATGTCGATGAACAGCTTGAAGGAATAGCCGATCCGGGCGACGTTCCCCAGGGACAGGCCGGCGAGGATGGTCACCACCCCGATGAGATAGAAGAACGTCAGGCAATAGTGCGGGGTCCCAAACCGCTTGTTGACGACACCGAAACCCTTTGGCAGCCACCCGTCCTGGCAAGCGACCAGCATTCCCTTGGTCACATACTGGAACATGGAGTTCAGCGTCGTGCACAGCGCGATGGCGGCACCGCCGATCATGAAATAAACGTACGCCGTTTGAGGTAGAACGGCCTTGGCAACGGCGGACAGAGGCTTGTCGGCAACCTCGCTGATTGGCAGGACACCCGCTGCCACTGCCGCGACCAGCACGTAGATAAGCGTGGATCCGATCGTGCCGATATATACCGCCAGCGGAATGTCGCGGCGGGGATTCTTCATTTCACCGCCCAGCTCCGCGACAATGTTGCCCCCGGCGGACGCAAAGGAGAGAATGGCGATCGCCTGGAACATGTTGTCCCACCCGTTGGGGACCAGGGCGTCTATTGAAGCGAAGCCCTTGATATCGACGGACGATATTCCCCACGCCACGAATACGAATAGGGCGGAGAGCTTTACGACCACGAGCCATTTCTGCAACTCGGCCGCGGGTTTCAGCCCGACCAGATTGAGGAGGTAGAAGAACGTCAGCATGGCCAGGGCCGCTGACCGTATCGGTATGGACGGGAATAATCCGGCCAAATATTGTGCGAATGATAAAGAATATAGCGCAAGATTCACTTTTGAACAAATGACGCCGAGCTCCCACAGGAAGCCAAACCTTGGACCGAGCAACAGGGTGGAATATCGGTAGCCGGCGCCAGTCGCCGGAATGGCGGCGGACATTTGCGCAATGACAGTTGCGTACGCACAGTTAATAACGCCGGAAATTATGAACGCCAAAATGACGCCCTTTCCGGTCAGCCCGATGCCAATTCCCGTAATAACAAAAACGCCGGCCCCGATAATTTGCCCAAAAGCCAACGCAATGACTTCTGGGAAGCCCATGACCTTTTTCAGGTTTCTAAGCTGGTTATCCGACATTGTTTCTTCCCTTTCGCCCATGACAGGCAGCACTCGGGGCCGGCGTTCATGATGGGCAGTCGCGGCCTACAGCAGGCCGAAGGTCACCATCGCCTGACGGAGCACGGAAAGCTCCTCGGGGTTGGCGGGCAGCAGCGGCGGGCGCGGAAGACCCGCATCGACACCCAGCAGTCTGAGCGCGTCCTTCTGCAACGGCGCCGGATTGCACCGCCCGCCCTGCACCAGGGCCTTGATCAGCGGATAGAGCTTGCGCTGCATGCGCGCGGCCTCGGAGATCTTCCCGGCGAGAAAAGTCTCGATCATGTCGCGCACGAAGTCGCCGACCAGGTGGGAAGCGCCGGAGACCACGCCACCGATCCGTTCGTCGCCGCCCTGGGAGTAGGCCTCGAGAATCATCGTGTTGTTGCCGTTGTAGATGACGAAGCTCTCGGGGGTGGCGTCGAGGAAGCGGGT
>JARLJB010000322.1 GCA_031291415.1 Telmatospirillum sp. | reverse complement strand
GGAAAACCCAAGAAGGTCGCCATCATCGCCTGCGTCCGCAAGCTCATCACTATCCTCAACGCCCTGGTCAGGGACGCCAAGCCATGGCGGGATTTACCCGAAGCTGCCGCTGCCTGACAAAGACAGTTGCTGAGGGCGCGGCTTTGCCGATCATCGCGGACGACCGAAGACATGCTCCACCGGGTTGCCGATACCCTACGCGAAGCGGCGGTCGCGCTGGACGCTTCGACTGAGTAGGACCGAACCGGAACACGCGCGGCCGCTCGCGCACCAACGCTCTTGTGAAGCAGGGAGGACATCAGATGTTTCCGACGCCAAGCACAGCCAAGTGATCATCGATAGCATGTCGATGACCGCGGCGGCGCAATGCGCCGCCGAAAGCCAATGGACTTGTGCCGTTGCTGTCGCGGTTTTTCTCTTTTCCTGAGAACCAAACTCGATCGATTGTCACCACGGAGACACGGAGACACGGAGATTGAACAATAGGCACGGAGCAATAATCTTCCTTGGTGCCCTGATGCTCGAAAACGCCTCAAGTCATAGGGGCAAAAGAAAATTGATAGTCCTTTCATAGAAACTATGTATTACATCTTATTTATGTATAGACGTCTGTTTCTTGAAATCTTCCTGACATTCATTGAGAACCTGCCGTGTAAATTTTCCGATCGCGGCATATTCGATTTCAGTGAGGTTGGCGAGTGAAATGCGGGCCGACGTATCGATGACCTCGAATCCGTTGCCTGGCAACAAGACGACGCCGGTTTCCTGTGCAAGGCGGAACAGGAAACGAAGTCCGAGGTCGCTTTTGATGAACCATGCTTTGAATTTTGCTCCGTACAGGGATCCGCCAATTTCTTGCAGATCGATCAGGGAATAGTAATTGACATCGTTGGGCTTGCGCCGGGTTTTGACGCCCATATTCGCATAAAGAGTTTCGTATCTTTGCCGTATGATCTGCTTTGCGGCTTCCTTGTATTGATGTTGGCGATCCATCAATCCATTCAGTGCGAACAGTGCCATCTGCAGTTGTTGCGGCACGGACAGTCCGGCGGTGTGATTGAGCGCGACGGCTCGGCTGTCGGCGACCAAACGGTCGATGAAACGCAGCGCGCGCGGTGTGGTCGTCAGCGAGACATAGCGCTTGTCGAGAACGACTTTCTGTTTTTCCGGAAGCGCGGCGAGCGCCGCGTCGAAGACATTGTCGTTGTGCAAGGCAATAGCGCCGAGACGCCAACCGGTCGCGCCGAAGAACTTCGAAAACGAATAGACGCACAGCGCGTTCCGCGGGCATTTCGCAAACAGTGAAACGAAGTCATCCGCGAAGGTGCCGTAAACGTCATCCGTAACGATAAACAGATCAGGACGGGCATTCGAGACCAGCGCCGACAGCCGATCCAAAACCGCGTCGGACAGTTTCGTCGACGGCGGATTGCTTGGATTGACGAGACAGAAAACCTTGACCGCGGGATCCTTCAACTTGGCAATTTCGGCCTCGGGCAACTGCCAGTCGATGTCCTGGTCCAGGCGAATGTCGACGATTTCCAATTGGTAGTCATCAAGGACCGGAATCTCCAGGTAGGGCGAGAAAATCGGCGTTGCAATTGCGATTTTGTCGCCGGGTTTGATCAAGCCATTCGCCGCCAGACTTTGGAAGATGTAGGTCATCGCCGCCGTGCCGCCCTCGGTGGCGAATATGGAGAAATCGCCACTTCGCGGCTGCGAGCCGAACATTTCCTGGACAAGGTACGCTTTGACGATTTCCTCGGTGTGCCGCAGCATTCTTGGCGGCGTCGGGTAGTTGCAGCCAAGGAACGCGCTGACCATTTCAGACAGGAATGCCTCTTTGTCGAGTCCCAACTGATCTTTCACGTAGGACAAAGCGGAACGCAGAAAGCGGATTCCGTCGGACTGGCGATGATGGTTCGCATAGGCGTCGAATCTCTGCACGATGCCTTCGCTTTCGGGAAGACCGCCGAAGCCGCTGTCGAGATAGGCATAGGACCGCTCGGCTTCGCGCAAAGCGAAATCGCCGACGCTCAAAAAGGCCCAGCGCGGCAGGGTCACCAGAAAATTGGGATTGCCGCGCCCGGCGTTCAGCATCAGTCGTTGCGCGTCCGATGACGCGATGGCGATCAGTTGGTCCTTGATCTCGAAAGGGCTCAAGTTGTCATACTGAGCAAGATTCTTGTCGGGCATGATGGATTCTCACCACGTTTCAAACGGTTGGTGGGCCAGCTTATCCATACGCCCGGGGACCAGGCGTATGGGTTGGACCACTGGGAAGCGGTCTTAAGAGGCATTTTTCGTAATGATGCCGACGATGATTGGTCCCCACAGCGTGAGGAAGACGTTGGCGACGGCATAAGTGACCGTGAAGGACACCACCGGCGTGGCATTGCCGGCCTTCGTCAGCAGAGCCGCGAAGGCCGGGTTGGCGCTGCGGCCGCCGGCCACGCAGGCCAGGGCCTCGATCGGATTCTGAATGCGCAGGACATAGTACGAGAAGAAAAAGGTGATGATCTGCGGGACCAACGTGACCCCGACCCCAAGGAAAAACAGCGTAAAGCCGTAGTGCTGAATGGCGACCAGGGCTTGCGGGCCAGCGGAAATGCCGACTATGCCGACAAACACGGCCAAGCCGAAATCGCGCAAAAAGTTCGAGGCACCCCCCGGTAGAGCGGCAAATTTCGGGTGCACACTGCGCAACCAGCCGAAAAGCAGGCCCGACAGAAGACATCCGCCACCACTGCCGATAGAAATCGGTACGCCGAAAACTCTGAACTGAATCATGCCGATGAGCATGCCGATGAGCATGCCGACGCCGAAAAAGACAAAATCGGTGACCGCTGCCGCCGCAATTTTATAGCCGATCTTCGATTGCACGCGATCGAGGTCGCCCGGACTGCCGACAAGGTGCAGTTCGTCGCCGGTTTTCAGTTCCAGTTTATTCAACAGAGGCAGGTCCAGGCCCATGCGCTTGGCCGCCGTCAGAAACACGCCATGGCGCAGCTCGACATTCACGTGATCGTGGATCTCACCAATTGAACGGCCGGTGAGCGAACGATTGGTCAGAATGATTTCGCGTCTCTCTTGAACCAGGACCAGGCCCCGTGGCGCGGGAACCTCCTCACCGAGGAAGCCGCAAGCCGTCTCCAGAACTTCGGTTGTTCCCGTGATCGCGACGCGATCTCCGGCCTCGACCGTTGTCGTGGCGGTCAACTCGAGTGTCTTGCCCTCGCGGTAGACGGCTTCCACCGACGCATCTGAAAGCTCCTTGTCGATCGCGAGAAGGGGCTTCCCGGCGACGTTGCTGTCCGGCGCGATTTCATACATGCGGGTGGCAACTTGCCGCGCCGCGTTGAATTGACCGGGGTCGAGTTCCGCGTGGCCACCGGATAACTGCTTCGCAAGAGCTATGGCTTGCTGGCGAATATCCCACTTCATAATCAGCGGCAAAAACCAACTGATCATGAGAATCGGTCCGAGAGAACCGAAGATGTAACAAACGGCATAACCGACGGCGACGTTGGTCTGCATCGTTTTGGTGAGGTCGGGCGACAGCCCCAGCTTGGCGATGGCATCACCGGCCGTACCGATGATCGCCGACTGTGTCAGCCCTCCGGCGGCAAGCCCGGCAGCCATTCCGCGATCCAGCCCGAACGTCCAGGCCGCCAGCAGCACGCACAGCAAACCCGTGAAGCACATGACGAATGCCGAGAGCAACTGGTTCAATGAACGCCTGTTCAGCGCATGAAAGAATTGCGGGCCACCTTGAAAGCCCACCGCATAGATAAACAGGGCAAAGAAGATCGCCTTGATGCCGCCATTTATTTCTACGCCGAGCTGTCCAATGACAACGCCGACCAGCAGCGTCCCGGCAATACCACCTAAGACAAAGCTACCAATCTTGATTTTTCCGACGAGATAACCGAGCGCGATGGTTAGGAATAGCAAAAGTAATGGTTCTTTTGCTATCTGTTCATGTAAGAATTGCATTCTATTTCTTTCAGAATAAAGTTGCAAATCTCGAACTAATGTCTACAAATTCGGGAGATTTTCGCAATTGTCATCGATGTAACACCGGCGGAGGGAAGACGCCCGGCAACGGCACAGCATTTAGCCGCCGCCTGATCACCCGAAACAGGATCGGAAACTACTCAGCGGGTTTTTCTGTCTTGTTCCCCCAGCCGCCACCGAGCGCCACGAACAGGGCCACCTGTGTCCTGAAAACGCGTCGCGCCCGACGATTGAGGGTCGGTGATCGGTTGCGATCACCAAAACTTGGCAGGTGCCGCCGCCAATGGTCGCGTCCTTTCGGAGTACCTATGGTGGCGAGGCTGAGTAATTTCCGAATCTATCGCCGGGACATGATTGATCGGTATTGTCGCGACGATCAAAAAAAATCGCACCGCCATCGGGCCAGTACGCCCCCCACAGATGACGTTACGGATCGTTCATAAATATAATCCATGAAAAATACCTATGTATCTCAGGACAGAACATGGATCTGATAATCATAAATATATACAATTCAATACATGTTGCAAAATAGACACATGTATTGTAAATAATATATCACCGACATCATAAGCAATTGATTAAAAATAAGAAAAACACTACGTTTATTTAAACTAAAAAGTTCGTCTTTTAGTTAAATATGAAGATTGGATAAATCATGCGTATCGTTACAGGCATTCTGTCTGCCGGTTTAGTCATCGGTATCGCCTCGGCGGCACAGGCCCAAACCGACGGCTGGTATGCTGGCGTGGAGGCTGGCCCTGCCGTCGCTCCGACGATCAAGTTCAAGGACGGCTCCAAAACCTGGAAAGAAAATCAAGACATCGGCTACGCCGTTCTCGGCCAGGTCGGTTATGGCTTCGGACCGATGCGAGTCGAAGGTGAACTTGGCTGGCGCTCCAATGACGTCGATACGGTAAAGCAACCGTTCAATGGCGCCACGGGACATGGCAGCCTGAATGCCAGTTCGGCGATGGCCAACGCCTATTATGATTTTCACAATGAGTCGAGATTCACGCCCTATCTCGGCGTCGGCGCCGGCGGCGTCGATGTCAGCGCCGACAAGATCAGGGCCAATGGTACGACCTTCTCGAACAAGGATCACTTCGCCCCGGCCTATCAGGGGATCGCCGGCATTTCTTATGCCCTTGACAACAATCTATCGCTGAAGGCCGACTATCACTACCTCCACACCGTCATGGGCTCGCTGAAGGAAGACCCGTCTTACGGGAGTGGCAAGTCGAAAGGCGACTACACCTCGCACGCCCTGCTGTTCGGCGTCACCTATAAGTTCGGCGAACCGGCCAAGCCGGCGCCCGCTTACAAACCGAGCCCCGTCGCGGCACCCGCTCCCGTTCCGACTCCGAAAACCGTGCAAGCCGCGCCAATCGCCAAGAACTACCTGGTATTCTTCGACTTCGACAAATCGAACATCACCCCCGAAGGCAGCAAAAGCATCGGGCAGGCCGCCGCCAATGCCAAGGCCAACAATGCCACCAGCATCTCTTTGACCGGCTACACCGACGCCGCCGGCTCGGAAAAATATAACATGGCCCTGTCGTTGCGCCGCGCCAACGCCGTGAAAACCCACCTCGTCACGCTCGGCATCCCCGCCAACGAGATTTCGGTGGTCGGCAAGGGTAAAACCGACCAGTTGGTCCCGACCGCAGACGGCGTCCACGAGCCCCAGAACCGGCGTGTGCTGATCGTTCTTCCGTAAAGACGCCAGGAGTCTCCTCGAATGCAAAAGCCGTGGCGGAAGAAATCCGCCACGGCTTTTGGCGGTACGGAAAATTCGAAGACAAGCGACTAATGAAGGCAGGTCTGATGCCTCTCGGTATGCCGTGTCGACCTCGTGCTTCCTGCCATAGAAAACTATCCGCCGGTCGCGTCGACGCGGGAGATTTCGGCCGTGGCCAGCACAAGGCCTGGATCAAAGTCGACGCCACGTCACAAAAATTGGAAGCCGCAAGCGCCGAAGGCTGGCAAGATGCCAAGGCCGCTTTCGAGACGGCATCCGGCGAACTGGCGGACATCTGGCACAAACGGCACCCTACGGACAAGTGACACCCTCATGCAAATCGATCCATCGCTTCACACGAAAGCCGACAACTACAAGGTCCTGAGCAATTTAGTGGTTCCGCGCCCGATCGCGTGGGTGACCAGCCTCGGCGAAACAGGTGTCGTCAATCTCGCTCCGTTCAGCTTTTTCAACGCGGTCGGCAGCGATCCATTGTACATCGTCATCAGTATTGGCTGTCGTGACGACGGGTCCCCGAAAGACACCGCAGATAATATTCAGACGCGCGGTGAGTTCGTGGTGAATTTGGTGACCGAGGACTTACTCGACGCCATGAATATTTCAGCAGCGGATTTTCCGCCGGACCAAAGCGAATTGGCCGCGGCCAATTTGCAAGCAGCGCCCTCTGTTCGTGTCAAAGTCCCAAGGCTGGCCCTGGCGCAAGCCAGTCTTGAGTGCAGGCTGAACAGTGTGCACGCACTCGGCGCCAATACGCTGTTTATCGGCGAAGTGGTGATGTTTTACGTCGCCGATCATTTGCTTGGTCCGAGGTTGCACATCAACAACTTCGCGCCAATCGGACGGTTGGGGTCTCCGTCGACCTACTGTCGCACCGCCGATCGGTTTGAAGTTCCCCGTATCACCTATACCAAGTTGCGATGAGCAATCCTCATCGCAACTTGGTATAAGTTTGTCCTGTCGGCCGGATGGCCATTGGGCCGCCGTTCGCGAGCGCGAGCCACATCTGATAGCTACAAAATTGACGGACAATTCCATGAAGATGACATTTATCGAGGCAGCGAACAGGCTGAGAGATGCCGCTGGAATTGCCGTAGACGAAAATAGAATATCAGATGCGGTCATTCTTCTTGAACAGGCGTTTACCGCCGCATTTATGGATAAAAGCACAACTCCGATATCCGTAAAGCTTCTCCCAGAAAAAAAACTTCCTCGTCAGATAGCATCTATTGAACATGTTGTCGTTCACGTCTCCAGTCACGGCATCGTCTTTTACGCGATGTACGACATATCGTCCCGCGCCTTATGTGAATTTCGCCGATTTACGATGATTGGAGAGATATTCTCCAATATATCAAAAAGACTTCCCAAAAATAATATCTTCGAATGCATCATCGATCTTGGTGACGGCACGGATGTCGGGAACTATCGCCGTATTGCCTATTCATCCCATCGTCCGGAAACCGTTCTTATCCCGGATCCCTATTTTCATATGAACGACAATTACAACGTCTACCGTGACTATGTGGCGCATGAAGCCAAGCCTTGGCGCGATCGAAAGGACGTGGTGTTTTGGCGCGGCACGGCGGGGGGATTCCAAATCAGAAATCCCGATCCGACGGCCCCGATAAGCTGGGATTGGCATCAGCGGCTCTATCTGTGCGCCACCTGCCGAACGAGCGCCTATGCCGATAGGCTCGATGTCGGGCTGTCGAGCCATGGCCAGTTTGGCGATCCCTATTGGAGAGAAGCAATAGAGCGTGCGGGATTTCTGCAGCCCGAAGTTCCGAAGACTCAATTTTTCCAATATAAATACTTAATAGATATCGATGGCTGGACCAACTCGTGGAGTCTTCTCGACAAAATGATCGGAGGAGCGACGATTCTCAAGGTTCAATCGGTTTTCGGATATCGCCAATGGTACTATGACAGACTGATTCCCTGGGAAAATTACATTCCGATATCGTCAGATATCTCGGATCTGGACGAACGAATTTCTTGGGTGCTGTCGCACCCAAAAGAATGTGAAATAATCGCTGGAAACGCGGCATCCTTGGCCGCCGATATTCAGCTTCGGCCGGAGCTGACAAAAGCCGAATCGGCGATCATCGCCGCCCTTGACCCCGTTTCCTGACGAGGAGACCCCACGTTCTCCCTCATGGTGGGGTTTCGGCGGATAAGTTGGACGCTCACCCCAATCATCAGAGCACCAAGCGTTAGCTTCCAACGACGAGATGCCAACCACTAGGGCGTGTCGTCAGTTATGGTTTTTCTGCCACATTCTCCCGTCATTCCCGCTTGCGCGCATAGGCGCTAACTTAAGCAAATTTGGACCTGTCGCATCCGTTTTCGGGGTTCATCGGTAAGATATCTGAGGAGTGCCCAAGTCTTTCGCATGATCGGCTGTGGTGACAGCGGGCCAAGGATTTGGGCGCGCAGGCGCCTGAGCAGGTTATCTACCAGCCGCCAGATTGAGACTGGCCTGGGTTTAGCCGCCAGGTCCAGAGGGGGGGGAGTCGAGAACCACGGTAGCGAGGTTCTCGGTGAGAAGGGTCCCGAT
>JARLJB010000321.1 GCA_031291415.1 Telmatospirillum sp. | reverse complement strand
TGACCGATACGTCGATTGGCGGCAACTCTCCTCCTTTGCCAACGAACTCGGCTTGCTCCTGGATGCCATCGTCGAGCATCTCGCCGATGTCGATCCGGCACGCGCCTTCGATTGTCTCTGCAATTTCATGGATATCGCCGCAGAGATCATCGAGCACAGCGATGATGACGGCTATCTCTCCGATACGTTCGAGCATGCCGGCACCTATACCAGTGAAATCCTCAAGCGGATTCCCAACTCGGATGGCCGCGCAGCGGCCATTGTGCGGGGCGAAATGACCTGCAGGGACGACCGTGTCGGCGTTACCGACGAATTGGCCAAGGCGCTCGCCTCGGCCCGCAACGGAAATCGGTAGGGCTGGTGGTCGAAACCTGGAAGTTCCCGTTATCCGTTGGGCCGATTCCGGAATGGCTGGTTTTGGCGAATGCTCAGGTGAAGCGGCCTTTCCCAGTGGCCAATCGATACAATGGCGACACGGCCTGATGGGTGGAAGCCTCCGCTAACAAGCACTGGATCTTACCGATCTGACGCTGGTCCGGTGGAGGATGGCCGGTCATAGTATCTCCTTCTCCCTGTGGACGCCCGGGCAAACAGGCCCTACCATCGAGATAGTAAAACTCCACATGAACGTGTTCCGCGATGTCTACAGAGTTCAGATATCGAAGCGCGTTGTTGAACCCGACAACGCCTTGGCGACCTATATCCGCGACACCTTCGTCCTGCACCAATATCCGTGGCGGCGGAGGAATGCTGCCTGATCGGCGTCTATCGACTGATTCGGCGAGCGGACGATATTGGGCTGCGCCCCGACCTACAGACCTCCGGGAGGGATGAATGAAGGCGGTCGAGCGCTTGGTGAACCGTTCCGAGCAGGCTGCGTATGCCGAACTCCAGAACATCGCTGAATCAAACAATCTCAAGGTCTTTCCAAAGGTCCGCCTCTCGGACGTCTTGGCGAAGGGACCTCACCACTTGACCAAACGGGAATTCGATTTCTATACCCGGAGTCACTGCGATTTCGTCCTGACCGACGAGGCGTTTCGGCCTGTCATGGTCGTCGAATACGATGGACCGATGCACGCTGATGCAAAACAGAAAGAGCGCGATGCCATCAAGAATGCGTTCTTCGAAGAGGCGGAATTGGGCCTTCTGCGGATCAACGATAAGCACGTCACGAGGCACTATCGAGGCATGACTGTGCTTCGATGGATAATCGAGGTTACGGAACTCCAAAAGGGCTTTGATCAGGCCCAACAAGCCGGCCAGATCCCGATGGAAGAGGACTTCGATCCAGCCTTTTTGATGGTAGGGGGAAAGGGCCGCTTCCCATACTGGCTTTCCGCGGAAGCAAACATCGCGATCAATAAATTTAGGGTCAGCCTGCCTAAGGACCGGGTGTTCGGCTGGCACTCATTCATTGGCTACGATACCGACGGAACCGCCACTCGGCTTTCGACGCTCCGCGTCGATGATAGAGTTCTCTGGTCAAAAACCGCCGTACGAAGGCAGGGCCTGGATTTTCCGCATTTTGAACTCTTGAATGAGGTCGATGGCTGCGAACTTGGGACCAAACTTGCGCTCTTCCAGGCTGGTTCGCTCCAGCCTTCCAGCCCAAAGGAGTTCGGTAAAATCCTTCAGCGCTTCTGCAATGAACGGAAGGTCCATCCTTCCTTCTCTACGGGCAATCTCGCAGTCAACGCGAAATATGACTTCAAAAATGGCTGGGATTTCACGTCTAACCCATCGTGACGCCCGTACGATTCGGACGGGCGCCACTTCACCGAACCATCGGCTGTGCGTAGGGCAAACACATGGTGGCAAGCAAGGAACTCATCGACGCGATAGTGGGAGTCTGGAAGACCAGGCCGCCCGGCCCGGAGTCGCTGACCAAGTCGCCCGCTATGATTCGTCTATTCGAGGTCTGCAAGGCCGACTATCCCGACCAAGACATCGGCGCCGGCCCGGGCTGGGCCATCACCACCGCACTCCGATCGCTGGGCTTACCGTGCGAGCTGCCGTCAGACCACTGCAACTTGGCACTGCCGGCCGAGGACGCGGCGCAACGGCTCGACTATGCCTTTCGGGCTAGATCATTCCGCCGACGACATCTCGCGCCTCTTGACCTCGCCGACGAATTCCCGGATCTCGATTTCGGTTCTGCGAAGGTCCGCACGTTCAGCCCGGATGAGCTTCGCGAGGCCTTTGATGCGGCCCGGCTCAAACGATGCTATCCGGCCTGGGATTTTGATGCCGGCGCCTTGTCCCAATTCCGGTGGATCGTAGTTGAAGAGGATGTGCCTGTCGAAAAGACGCCCGAGGTCAGGAACTTACCCTTTTTCTTCGAAACGAGGGACCAGGATTTCGGGCGGATCGTCCCCCATGAGGGAAAGTTCGCCCCGCCACTTGAAACCGCCATCTTCTTCCTGGCGTTAGCCCCTTGGGAAAAATGGCTCCATTACCCAGGCATCGTACGCTGCGGATTCCGCGTCCCGTGGAGCTATACGGTCAACGAAGACCTCTTTGTCCGCGTGGCGCCACCGCCCGCTGCCGATACTTTGAGCTGGGAATGGAAGATCTTCCACAACAGGCGCGGAGAGGACGAGGAAATCGAGGTGCCGGTCGTCGCAGAACTCGAGGAGGGATGCTTGGACGAACTGCTCCGATGGAACCAATCGGTATGGCAGAGCTTTGAACACGCGCGGACCACGCCCCTTTTTGAGACGCCGATCCAGCATTTCTTTATTCGGGCACTCATGGCCGAAAAGATCGACGAATTCATCGCCTATATGACGGCGATCGAAGCAGCCATCGGTTTGCACGGCGACTATAATGCCGACGCTCGATCGACGCCGGATCCGCACAAGGGATTACAGGTCACTAAGGGCTCGTTCAATAATTACCGCTACGATTTAGGATTTTGGGGCCTGATCGTGTAGTTCCAATCGGCGTGGAAATCGTGACGGTGAAGGTTGAGCGCGTCCATCTCGGCATCCTCGACTTTCAGGCCGGTTGGGTAGACGTTGGTGTCGACCTCGCATTTTACCTTCAAGCCGGTCTCTGTGGTGGTGGCGGCGATCAACTGCACAATGGTCTGATAGCTGACGAGTGGCTTACCCCGCCAGTTCTGGGTAATGAACGAGAACAGGCGATGTTCGATCTTGTTCCACTTGCTGGTACCGGGCGGT
>JARLJB010000054.1 GCA_031291415.1 Telmatospirillum sp. | reverse complement strand
TCAGCCTCCTCAACGAGCCGACCTCTCATGAATCACATTGCTTCTGCCTTTGGTAGAATCTTTTTACGCCCCATCTTGGGCGAAGGACTCGTCTTACGGGAAAATGGGGCGAGGTATCGGCAATTGAGGACACGCCCTAAGGCTCTGGGGCGAAATAGTCGCTCCAGAGCCTAAGGTTCATATGACGCCTGCGCCTCCCGGGTGCTCGCTTCGCTCGTCCCTGACGGGGCGTTGCCGACGTCGTTACGCTGCGCTTTACCGGCGGGCTCAAGCGCCGCTCGGGCTTAAGGGCTTGGAGCGATCATTTCGCCCCAAGCCCTAACGGTCGCGGCAGGACGTCTTGACCCGATGTCCACTGGTAACGGCACCGGCATTGGCCGGAAGTTTGCGCAGACCAACCAGGCCGCAAAGCGCCAAAAGGCTGGAAAAGACAAAGGCGATATGAAAATCGGCGATTGTCGGCTGACCGCTCGCATTGCCGGCGAGCAGAGCGGCGAGCCGCAACATCAAGGCCCCGGTCACCACGCCAAGGCTGCCCGTCATCTGCTGCGCGAAGCTGACGAAACTATTGGCCGAACTCATACGTTCGGCAGGCACGTCGACAAATGCCAGGGTCGACAGGCTGGTGAACTGCATCGAGCGGCTGAGCCCATTGGCAAAAAGAATCACGGCCACCACAATGCGGGGCTCACCGGCCGTAAACGTGGCGCAAAGCAGAATCAGCAGCGAGGTCAGCAGTCCGTTGACGATCAGCACATTGCGAAAACCGAACCGCCGCAGCACCAGCGTCGTTGCCGCTTTCATCGAGAGATTACCGGCAAACAACGCCAGCACGAGCATTCCGGACTGAAAGGCATCCATACCGAAGCCGACCTGAAAGAGCAGCGGCAGGAGAAATGGCGAGACGCTGATGGCGATGCGAAAGAGCGATCCACCGATGATGTTGGCGGCAAAAGTCGGGAGCTTCATCGACTCCAGATCGATCAACGGCGCCTGGGCCCGTCGCGTCGCCTTCAGAGCGAAGGCCCCCGAACAGGCGGCAAGAACCAGGAGAACGATCGCGGTCCACAGCGCCACGACATTCTGGCTGAGAAGTTCCAAACCGCTGATCAGACTGAGCGAGCAGACGCCGATCGAGAGGAACGTCAACCAATCGAAAGGCGCCGATTTTTCGGCTTTCTCATTGCGAACCAAGAAGAACGTGAGCACCAAGGCCGTCACGCCGAGTGGCAAATTAAGAAAGAAGATCCATCGCCAGTCGGCGTAGGCCGTAATGAACCCACCCAGCGGCGGACCAAGAACCGGGGCGGCCAGCCCCGGCCAGGTCAGATAGGCGATGACGCGCATCAGGTCTTTTTTTTCCGCGCCACGCAGCACGAGCAGGCGCCCGACGGGAACCATCATCGAACCACCAACGCCCTGTAGAATTCGAGCGACGGTAAAAGAAAGAAGGTTGCTGCAGAGACCGCACAACACCGAGGAAACCGTGAAGATGACGATTGCCGCGGCAAAAGTCGTGCGTGTCCCGACGCGATCGGCGACCCAGCCACTGATCGGAATCAGAACCGTCAGCGTCAGCATGTAGATCGTCATGCCGATATTAAGGTCGATGACATCGGCGTGCAGCGAGTGAGCCATCTGCGGCAGGGCCGTGGCAATCACCGTCCCGTCGAGATTGTTCATGAAAAACGCGCCAGCCACCAGCAAGGTGCAGAGCGTCGTCCGGCGTTGGGCGCTCAACATGGGCGCCCCTCCTTCGACGGCCGGAGCCGCCGAGACTGTCTTCTCCGACGCGCCGGAATCGGCACGTCATCGGAATGACTCGCAATTACATAGGGGAAAGGCGATCTGCCTTGCAAAACTCGTGTCGTCATCATCGCGCCCAAGTTCCGGAAGATATGCGCATGCACATCTTCTTTTCCCGCCCCACATGGTGGTTGGGGAGTAGCGCGTTGGTTGACGTTAACGCTTACGATCAGCAGCCGGTCGGCCGCTGCCTTAATGAGGAGGCAAGACTAGCACAGGCTGGCCACAGCCTGTCAATGGCAGAAGAACTTTCAAGGAATCACCCGTTCCAGACTTTTGGGGACCCGAAGGCTAGCCCACGTAACGAACCGGCTCACAGTCGCGCGCGCTCGCCTCTCGCGCCGGCGTCGAAGCCCGATGCAAACGTTGGATCAGGGACCGGATGGTAAATGGCGCAACCAGGAACTCGTTGGCGCCAGCCTCTTTCGCCTCTCCCAACCGCCACAAGTCGGCGTAACCGCTCACCAGGATAATCGGCAGATCCCGTCGGACGGTGCTGCGCAGCAAACGGGTGAAAGCGATTCCATCCTCGCAATCGGGAACATGGCCCACCAGAAGAACGTCCGGGAAATGGTCGCGCAACAGACCGAACGCCTCAGCGGCGCTCCCGGCTTCATCAAGGATTCCAACACCGATTTGATGCAACATGGCAGAGACATGCCGCCGGGTGGGCCCGTTTTCGTCGACCATCAGAATGCGCAAATGATTGAAATGCATCAATTCATCCGACAAGACGAATATGGAAAACTGGGAATGTTCCCCCACCCCCACGGTCACCACAAGGCTACGGTATTCACCCTTGTACGAAACCGAATCTAGGGGTAGCACAAAACCGATGCCCTGGATATGGCCTGACAAAATCCGCCATCAAACTGTCATTTTTGGAATGACTCTGGAGAAATGATGCCGATCGACAAAAAATTTGAAATTCTGGAAAAGACAACGGCGTTCCAGGGGTACTTCCGCATTGATCGCTACACACTTCGCCATGTCCGATACAACGGCGGCTGGACGGCACCGATGACCCGCGAAATATTCGAACGCGGTCACGCCGCAGCCGTGTTGCTTTACGATCCGGTCCGCGACGAAGTCGGGCTGATCGAGCAGTTCCGTCCCGGCGCCTATGCGGCCGGTTGGAAGAATCCCTGGCTGGTCGAGGTGGTGGCGGGCATCATCGACGACGATGCGAGTGGCGAGGCCGTGGCCATACGGGAAGCTGAGGAGGAAGCCGGTGTCGTTATCGCCGACTTGGTCCCTATTTGTACCTATCTGGTGACACCCGGCGGCAGTTCGGAGAGCATTCAGCTGTTTTGCGCCCGTGTCGACGCAAGCCGTCTTGCCGGCGTCCACGGCCTCGAAGAGGAAGGCGAAGACATCCGGGTCTTCTCGGTTTCCGCCGACGAAGCCATCGGCTGGATCGCCGACGGTCGCGTGGCCAATTCCTGCGCCATCATCGCTCTTCAATGGCTTGCCCTTAACCGGCAACAGCTCAAGACTCGCTGGATGGCTTGATCCGCCTTGCTTCTCCCTCCACTTCTTATGAATACTGCAACGCCATTCTTTTCGGGAACCGATATGCCCAACTTTCGCGAAGGTTTTGTCGACACCATCGGACATACACCGCTGATCCGTCTCAAGAAGGCCTCGGAGATGACCGGTTGCACCATTCTTGGGAAGGCTGAATTTCTCAACCCCGGCGGATCGGTAAAGGACCGCGCGGCGCTTGCCATCATTGAAGATGCTGAGGAGCGTGGGCAACTCAGGCCAGGCGGAGTGATCGTCGAAGGGACCGCCGGCAACACCGGTATCGGATTGGCGCTGGTCGCCAATGCGCGCGGTTACCGAACGGTTATCGTCATGCCCGAAACCCAAAGCCAGGAAAAGAAGGACATGTTGCGGCTGTGCGGTGCCGACCTTCGTTTGGTTCCGGCCGTACCCTACGCGAATCCAGCCAATTACGTGCGTTATTCAGAAACCTTGGCAAAGGAAATTGCGGCCGGCGAGCCAAACGGCGTGATCTGGGCCAACCAATTCGACAATGTCGCCAACCGCCTTGGCCATTACCGCACGACAGGGCCGGAAATTTGGGAACAAACCGACGGGACGGTCGACGCGTTCACCTGCGCGGTGGGCAGCGGCGGGACATTGGCCGGCGTCGGAATGGCGCTGAAAGAGCGCAACTCCAAGGTTGTCGTCGCTCTCGCCGATCCGATGGGGTCGGCTCTTTACAATTGGTATGCCAACGGTGAAATGAAGGCCGAAGGCAACTCCATCACCGAAGGAATCGGCCAGGGGCGGGTGACCCGGAACCTTGAGGGCGCCCCAATCGACGGGCAGTTCCGCGTTACCGATCAGGAGGCCCTTCCGATCATTTTCGATCTCTTGAAGAACGAGGGACTGTGTGTTGGCGGGTCGAGCGGCATCAATGTGGCCGCCGCCATCCAACTGGCACGCGACTTGGGACCGGGGCACACCATCGTCACTATCCTTTGCGACTTCGGAACCCGATACCAAAGCAAGCTGTTCAATCCGGCATTTCTCCGGGAACGGTCGCTTCCGGTTCCCGAATGGCTCGTCTGAGCAATCCTTGCGGTCGAGGAATGCCCCGGCCCCACAACGCGCCCAACTGCCAAGCGAAAGCAAAGCCATGACCTATGCCAATACCCACGCCGCCGTCAGCACCGAATGGCTGGCCCAGCATCTGACAGCCCCGGACGTCCGGGTGGTCGACGCCAGCTGGTTCTTCCCCGGTTCAGGGCGTGACGGCCGAGCCGAATACGACCGCGAGCATATCGCCGGGGCCGTCTATTTCGATATCAACGACATCTCGGACACCACCTCCCCACTTCCCCACATGGTCCCCGATCCGGACAAATTCGCCGGCAAGGTCCGCGGCTTGGGCCTCGGCGACGGCAATCGGATCGTCGTCTATGACCGCTCCGGCGGCGGCATGGCGGCGGCTCGCGTTTGGTGGATGTTTCGGCTGTTCGGCCATGAAGATGTTTCGCTGCTTGACGGCGGCATCGTCAAGTGGCTGCGCGAAGGCCGACCGACCATGGATCTTCCGCCGGTTCCGCGCGAACGTCACTTTACGCCCTACCCCAATTCCCATCTTGTCCGCGACAAAGGACAGCTTCTCGGCAATCTGCAAAGTCACACCGAACAGGTGGTCGATGCCCGATCTGCGGCCCGTTTCGCCGGCCACGGCGAAGAGAACTGGCCGCACAAGAAGGTCGGCCACATTCCCGGATCGCTCAATGTCCCCTGGGACGCGGTTATCGATCCCGAGAGCCTGACCCTGCTGCCGCCCGAAGCCTTGAAAGACCGCTTTCTGAAAGCCGGCGTCGATCTCGATAAGCCGATCACAGTGACCTGCGGATCGGGCGTCAGTTCCTGCCTGCTGGCTCTCAGCCTTTACTTGCTGGGTCATCGCAACGCCGCCGTTTATGATGGCTCCTGGGCGGAATGGGGGTTGGCCGACGACACGCCAGCCGCCACCTTGTAACCGTCTTCAATCGCATTCCCAAACCGGAACCCAATGAAAAAAAACACGACGATTGTCCATGCCGGACGCCATCCGCAGCAGCAGATGGGTGCGGTCAACCCGCCGGTCTATCACGCCTCGACCATCACCTATCCCACCATCGAAGCGATGAAGGCCGGAGAAAAGAAACCTTTTGACGGCGTCCGTTATGGCCGGTTCGGCACACCGACCAGCTTTGCCCTGGAAGAGGCCGTCTGCGCCTTGGAAGGCGGCTTCCGATCCATATCGACGGCATCGGGACTGGCGGCTATCACCGGGTCCCTTACGGCGCTTCTAAAGACCGGCGACCATGTCTTGATGGTCGATACCGTCTACTATCCGACACGACGTTTTTGCCAGGAACAGCTCAAGCGGTGGGGGATCGAGACGACATTCTACGATCCGCTGATCGGCGCCGACATCTCGCGACTGATGCGTCCGGAAACCAAAGTCGTTTTTGTCGAATCGCCTGGTTCACTGACTTTCGAAGTGCAAGACGTCCCCGCCATCGCCGCTGCGGCACATGCCGGTGGCGCCCTCGTGGTGATGGACAACACCTGGGCCACGCCGCTGTTCTTCCATCCCTTCGAGAAAGGCGTGGATGTATCCCTGCATGCGGCGACGAAATTCATCGTCGGTCATTCCGATGCGATGCTGGGCATCATCACCTGTGCCACCGAAGAACTGTGGCACAAAGTCAAAAGCTCGGTCGCTCTGTCGGGAGTGTGTGCCGGCGCCGACGAAGCCTATCTCGGCCTGCGCGGGTTGCGGACCTTGGCGGTGCGGATGCGTCAGCACCAGGATTCAGGAATCACTCTGGCGAACTGGTTGGGCCAACGGCCGGAAGTTGCCAAGGTCTGGCATCCCGCTCTGCCCGACGACACCGGACACGCGTTGTGGCGCAGGGATTTCTCCGGAGCCTGCGGCCTCTTCGGCTTTGAATTGACGCCCTGCCCCGAACCGGCGGTGTCAGCCTTCCTCAATGGCCTCGAGCATTTCGGCCTCGGATATAGCTGGGGCGGCTTCGAAAGCCTGATCATCCCAACGACCGGCTCGATCAGCCGAACGGTCCGCCCGTGGAACGCCGTCGGTCCGACGTTGCGCATCCACACCGGCCTTGAAGATCCCGACGACCTGATTGCCGATCTTGCCGCCGGTTTCGAAAGACTGGGACACCGGTCTTGACACATCGAGGTGGTCGGACAGCGGATTACCTCTTCTCACGACCATCCGATGTTGCGGTCGAGGCATTTCGTTGCCATGATAGTCTTAGGTCAAGAAACAACAAAATCATGCAAAGCTCACGAGGGGATGTGATACGATTCGGCAATCAGCAATGTTAGCTATTTCGATAAAATGCAACCATCCGGATCGGCCGAGTCACTGTCTGTGCAACCTTCGGAGTTCCGAAAAATTCGGCACGATGCACGTCGTTATGTCGATGCGCTGGCGTTGCGGCTTGGTGAACTAGAACAACTGGCCGCACAGGCCACCCAGTTCACGGTTTTCAATGCCGACGAATATTCGCAGTTTAAAGAGCTGTTCCTTCGTTTCAGCCAGCTCTGCGAAGAATTTCAGATTCTCAGCCACGTGACGGAAGAGGCCTTGGCCAATTTCGAGGGTTCGATCGCCAACAGCCAGACCGAACGCCACGAATTGGCCGATGCGTTCCGCCGCCTTCAGGTCCCCATGCTCCACGCAGTAATCCGCACCAATCTGCGGCTGTTGCGGGTATGGGAAGATCGTCTGCGCCATAGCGAAGGATTGCCGATCGGTTCCCGTGAACTTCTGCACGAGACCGCCCGTATCATCCGTCACACGCGCGAGGAACTGTTGCGCCCCCGCTACGCCGAACTGCTTGACGACGGCGCACTGGAAGACGCGGCGGCTGCCGATAAGATCTTGAGATCGCTGATCACCGAGGCTCCCCGTCTATTTGATTTCGCCGACGAGGGTATTTCCTCAGATCTGCTTGCCGCCGTTGCACGACGGCTCTGCGTGTCGCCGACCACAAAGACGACGCTTCCCCCGCGTAGCTGAGTTCCGTCCCGCCTTTGCGGCAGGAATCGCGTCTCCGCGTTCCGCGCGTGTGACACGATTTTGCCAAGAACTCCAATCCGCTTCCCCCCCACGAACTGGCGCACGGATGACGTATCCATCCCTGGAAATAGGGACGTCGGCGCTGTGACACCTGTAATAATCGGTAGATACTGGATCTTCCGAAGTTTAGAACACAACATTCCTCTACAAGCCATTAAGATATCAAGAATATTCCCATTCAGAAATCTTGACGCTGCGAATTGTTCGCGTTATTGTCGAACAAGCATTCGGTAAAACTTCCGATCTAGAAGGCTTTGATCCACGCTATTCAATTAGCCCAATATCAAAAATCTGCCCGACTTCGTATGGCGGCAGAAATCAAGGGGAAATGCCATGCCCACTCCCATGCTGTCACGCCCTGAGCTGCTTGAGCGGTTGCAAGAAACGTTTCGGCAATACGGCTACGAGGGTGCCAGCATGTCGCGGATCGCCAAGGCAACCGGACTTGGAAAAGCAAGCCTCTATCACTATTTCCCGAACGGCAAGGAACAGATGGCTGGTGCCGTTGTCGATAACCTTATCCAATGGTTCGAGGACAACATCTTCCATTCCCTGGAATCCGTGCACCCGCCCCGCCAGCGCATCGTCTCAATGCTTGAAACCCTGAAACAACATTACGACGGCGGTCGTCACGCCTGCCTGCCTGGGCTTTTTGCCTTGTCGGAGGAGCGCAATCTGTTCGGCGAGGCGATCGCGCGCTTTTTCGCGCGCTGGATAGCCAGCCTGTCGCAAACGCTCACTGATTCCGGCTTGGCTCGCGACATCGCTCTGCGTCGGGCACACGACGGCGTCGAACGAATTCAAGGCGCCCTCGTACTCGCGCGCGCCTTGGCCGATAGCCGCTGCTTCACGAGCATGGCATCCGAGCTTCCCGATCAACTATTAGCCGGTGCCGACCGCTCGACCATGTGGACGACGCGCGCCACGCGTTTTGCCTTCGGATCGGCGACGCAGCCGAATACCGCCCGCGCCGGTTGAACCCGATGTATTGGCGTCCTTTGTTTTCACTTGATTATTGACGCCCAAAAAACACCCGCCGCTCAGGGGAAGCAGACGGGTGTGAAGGCATGTCTAAGAGAGGGAGGTTGACCTAGGCGTGGGCCAACATCACCTATGATTCTAGAGAAAATTTATCAACTAATCAATTATAAATTTCCTCGCCCAACCGAGTGATCGCCTTGCGGTTCGATCCTTTTCCGCTGTCATCAGGCGTCGGGTTCAGCGTCCTCGGGCGTCGGCTGGAACTGAAGGGCATGCAGCATCAACTCCTCAATGGCAGCCCGTGGCAAATCCCGAGTGATGAAGACGATCCGCGTCCGCCGATCATCATCGGGCCATGCCGGCAGTTGCACCGGTTGATGGAAGAGGTGCTGAACGCCATGTAAAATTAATGGCTTATCACTTTCCTTGGCATTGACGATGCCTTTCACGCGAAGAAGATTCTCTCCCTTGAGCGAAATCAGCACCTCAATGGCCATCGCCAGCGATTGCCAGGCGATCGGCTCGTCCAAGGTAATGACGAACGACGAGATAGAATCGTCGTGGCGATCGCCATGCAGATGATGATGGTCGTGGTGATGATGATGATGATGATGCGACGGATCATGGCAGTCGCTGCCGCAGTTTTCCTGACGTTGCTGGTCGTGTGCCGCCACGCTCTCCTCGTTCAGCCAACGCGCGACATTGGGATTGGGGCTTTTCCCATCGAACAGGCCGCAGCCGAGAATGCTATCCGGTTCGATCCGCCCATTTGACACAGGGATCAGGATCGCGGCCGGGTTCAATTCGCCCAGCCGGCCACGCAGAATTTCCGCCTCGATCGGGTCGGCCAGATCGAGCTTGGTCAGCAACAGACGATCGGCCATTGCCGCCTGCTTGACCGATTCCCGATGGCGGTCGAGCGTTTTTCCGCCGTTGACGGCATCGACCGTGCAGACGACACCATCCAGGCGATAGCGTTCCGCCAGCAGCGGTTCGGTCATCAGCGTATGAAGAATCGGCGCAGGATCGGCGAGTCCGGTGGTCTCGATCAGGACCCGCTGGAATTCCATGACCTCGCCCTTGACCCGTTTGAGGAAGAGGTCGCGCAAAGCGGTCACCAGGTCGCCACGGACCGAGCAGCACAAGCAGCCGCTGTCCAGCACCACCACGTCCTCGGAGAGGTGACGAACCAACAGATGGTCTATCGCCACCTCTCCGAATTCGTTGATCAGAACAGCGCAATCCTTCAAGTCCGGCTGCGCCAGAAGATGATTGAGCAGGGTCGTCTTTCCGCTGCCCAGGAAGCCGGTCAAGATCGTGACGGGAATCGCCGCCCGTGCCGCGGCCTGGAGATCGTCGCTCATTTGCCGTAAAGCGTCGATGGCGCAATCAGCACAGACGAAATCTCCATCAGCCCGTCGGGACCGACGGCGGTGAAGAAACAGTCCCGGTGCCCGGTGTGGCAAGCAACGCCCTGTTGGTCGACCTTGAGCAGGATGGTGTCGCCATCGCAATCGATAAGAAACGAGACCAGCCTCTGCCGTTGTCCAGATGTCTCGCCTTTGCGCCACAGCGTTTTACGCGACCGCGAGTAATAGCAGACCTGTCCGGTCCGCAGTGTCTCCGCCACCGCCTCGCGGTTCATCCAGGCCATCATCAGGACTTCGCCACTGTCGTGCTGTTGGGCGATGACGGGGACAAGACCATCCTCGTTGAATTTCAGAACGGCCAACGCCGGAGCGGGATCGATCACGGGAGAACCTTCCGGATGGAGTTAAAGGAATCAAGGGTCCGATTTGATGCCCCCCCGCCACACCTTTTGTCAATGAAATGCGCAAACAACCGCGTGCCCCTTGGACATCCGGCGCCGTTATACTATAACATTTTTCAGGAAACAGAATTGCCCACGGACATGACCAGCGACTTCGACCATTTTCCGTCCCCCACCCACGATCACGCCGACTGCGTGCGTAGCGCTCTCGATGTGGCGGCGCAGTGCTGCGAAAAGCATGGCGCGCGCTTCACAGCCTTGCGTCGGAGGGTCCTCGAATTGGTCTGGAGCAGCCATGAGCCGGTCGGAGCCTATGCGCTGCTCGACACCCTGAAAACCGAGGGACATGCCGCTGCGCCGCCCACGGTTTATCGGGCGCTCGATTTTCTCATCGAACAGGGGCTGGTGCATCGTCTTGAGCGCTTGAACGCCTTCGTCGGCTGCCCGCGTCCCGATTCCTCTCACTCGGCGCATTTCCTGATTTGCACCGCCTGCGGCCGTGCCGTCGAAATGTCGGATGATCCGGCGATCGACGACGCCGTCCGCCTTGCAGCGGAAACCGTCGGCTTCACCGTCTCACGGCAGACCATCGAGGTCGAGGGGCTTTGCCCCGATTGCCGCAAGCCGATGCGCCACGCTTGACGCATCACGCTTGGAAGAAACAAATTGTCAGTGGCACCGGCGTCCCTGCCGGTGTTCCGGCGTGAGCCGGAAAGGGTCCGCCTGGCGGCGAAACACCGGCAGGGACGCCGGTGCCACTCGTGTTTCATCCAGGATGGGTCAGCCGCCAAGCTGGTGCGGAACTCTAACGCGTGAAGATCGGCAGGCCGACGGAGACCCGGTCGCCCACCTTGATCTTGACGCGGTCGGCGGTTCCGCCGTTCAGTTCCAGCACAGCCCGCACCGATCCGGGCGACGCGATGACCTCAAGCGACTGAGGCACCGTCCGGGCGGCGATACCGGCGATCTTGCCGTCGTTGGTGATGAAGAGCATATCGAGAGGAATCAAGGTGTTCTTCATCCACATGGAGACCGGATGATCCGACCCGAAGTCGAACAGCATGCCGGCATCGGCCGGCAGGCTCGATCGATTCATCAGACCGCGCCCAAGTTCCTCCGTCGTCCGCGCCACCTCGACGGAAAACGGTACCGACCGTCCATCCTCGGTTTCGATGGTAAGCGCGCTGCTGCCTTCGGCAAAAACCGGCAAGGGCAACAGGACGAGCAACATAAAGAGGAAACGACGAAACAGCACCACAGTTTACTCCCGGCGGACGGACGAAGACGCAGACTGTGCCGCCGCCGCCATCAGGACGCAACCGAAAACACCCGAGGTCACATGTCCCGCCTGCTCGCCCGTCTCCTCTTCGGCCCGCTTCTCGCTCTTGCGGTCATTTTGCCAGCCGCCGCAGAGGATGGCGGGCCGCCGTGGTCGGCGCCGCTCGCACAGGACCATCCGCTGGTCGGCCGCATCTGGTTGCCAGCCGAGCATCGTTTCGTCCCGCCGACCGAGCTCAGCCGTCTCCTGGCCGCCGCCGATTTCGTCTTATTGGGAGAGCGGCACGACAACCCCGACCACCATCGTCTGCAGGCCTGGGCTCTGGGCAAGATGGTGATCGCCGGCCGCCGGCCGGTCGTGGCGTTCGAAATGATCGGCCCCGAACAAAGCACGGCCTTTGACCGCCAACGGATGCTTCGCCCGGACGATGTCGATGGATTGGCCACTGCTCTCGATTGGTCGCATAGCAACTGGCCGGATTGGGCCTACTACCGTCCCCTGTTCGCCGAGGCGATCGCCAGCAACCTTCCGGTTCGCGCCGCCAACCTGCCCCGCGATACCATGCGGGCGATCGCCCGTGGTCAACCCCTGGCCGACGACGCCCGACTTGCCTACCGTCTTGATCGCCCCTTGCCGCCACCGATTTTTCAGGCCATGGCAGAAGAGATCCGCCAATCCCATTGCGGCCAGCTTCCCGAGACGGCGGTCGCCCCGATGGTCGACGTGCAGCGGGCCCGCGATGCGGCGATGGCTCATGCACTGTCCGACGATACGCCGGCTGGCGCGGTTCTGATCGCCGGCGCCGGCCACACCCGTACCGACCGAGGTGTTCCCTGGCAATTGGCAACTCTCGCGGCCGGCCGGACTGTCTTCTCGCTGGCCTTCATCGAAGTTGCCGACGACAGTTCCGACCCAAAGGAATACGGAGCCGCCTACGGCAGCGTACTTCCTCCCTTCGATGCGGTTTGGTTCACGCCACGGGCCAGCGACGACGACCCTTGCGCCGAAATGATGACGTTCATGAAACGCAAGGCGGAGCAGCAATCGCAGTAACTGACGAGAACCTCTATTTTGGAGAAGACTCTTCGGATTGTTCCCGCGTCTTCTTCATCTTGAGCCAGATCTCAGCTTCCAAACGCTTGAGCTGTTTATCGAAGTCCTCGATCCTCTCGAATCCCTTTTCCCGCGCGATGGTCCGATAGCGGGTGGCCATTCGCCGGAAGAAGATCTCGAGTCCGACCACGGCGACCAGGAGACCGGCGCCGATGAAGACTTGAGCGGCAAGATCCCCGTACCGCCGGTCGACGGTCAGGATGGCTCCCCAAAACCCGATGGTTACGACCGTGCTGGCGCCGACCAGGATCAGTCGCTTGCCGACGGCATCCTGTCGGCTTTTGACAAGTTGGCGCTCAAAATCGGCGAAGGCATTGCCAAGTTCGGCCCGCGCCAACGCCTGCCAGGTCTTGAATGACATGCCATGCGCTGTCTTGCCCTCACGGATCAATTGTTCGAGTCTGCGAACCAGATAGTCCGCGCGCTGCTGAGGGGTCGGTCCTGCCATAAGAAAAGGCTATGCGCCTGTCGGCGGCGCGGCAAGTATCTTGAACGGCCTCTTCGTCGCGCCGGTCACTTTCCCTCCGCTTTGCTGGGCGGCATCCATTTTTTCACGGCGACCGGCGCGCCGCTTTGCGAACGCATCACGCGCGGCCGCAACACCTGATCGATCGGCGGCGCCCCAACCGACGCCGACTCCTCCGGCGCTTCGGCCACCTTCTTTCCATAAAAGTCGGTCATTGCCGTCACGCTGATCATGGTACCGACACCGTGCGCCAGAGCATTGGCGAAAGGCGGATGCACAGCGATCTGCCGGTTGAGGGTTTCGGTCGAATAATGACCGAAGCGGCGCCAGATATTATCGAGAAAATTGGTAATGCCCTCGCCCAGCGCCTTGGCTTCGATGGGTGGCCGCTGGATCGCGCAAGCGCGGAAGACATTGGGCTCGATCGGCCCGAATTGATCGGCAACAAATATGCCGGGCATCAATAAGCGTCCATTCGACGCAACGGCGAAATAAGCCTGCGAGAGAAACATCAAACGATGCAGTTTCTGCGGCTGAAGATATTCGTCGTCATCCAGAGCGCGATCAATGAACCAGTAAGCGACATCAAAACAGGATGGGGCGGCAGGCGACGCCATCGTTATTCCCTTTTTGCCAACCGCCGAAAATGAGCTTTCATTTTCGGTGTCTCAAACGATAGCCGCCACGACGGCATTTCGCCAAGTGTCATGCCTGTGCATTCTCGAAGGGCGAACCGGAGACGTCAATTCATGAGTAACGATTGACGACACTACCGTGCAGCGCATAGGCACCGGCAAACAGTTTCATATTGAATTCGTAGGTACCGATCCCCCGTTCCACGTCATCCATGAACAGCGAGGGAACCGCCCCGTCGGAATAGGACAGACTGGCCGGAAAAGCCGATGCCAGCCGTCCGACCAATGGCGTGAACATCGGCAACCCGCGCCCTGCGGATTGCTGCTGGGACTCGAAATCATCATCGACATAGGCGCCGTCGTAGCGAGACCGCCAATTGTCGGAAAACCCGACCGAAGCAGCCCCGGAGACTCTTTCAACCTGCGCCGTCGATGAATACAGGGGATCCATCGGCACCCGGGTTGGTACCGAGATGCCGCTGGTTGCTGTCGCTGCTCCTACCTTAGGTGTACTGGCCATAGCTCAATAAAACCAGGTTGATTAACTATTAGTTTAAACTTAATGGTGTTGTAGAGCAACCTCACTCTCCAGAGCGTTTCTAACCAACGCTTTGAAAACGTTAATTATCCAGGAAATGCTGGATTTCCCGAGTATTCACAAAAAAATATCGGGGCAATCACGAAGGCGGCGCTTACGCCAAGACCTTGGGGCGCGGGAACGTCTGCGGTTGCATCAGAAGTTCGTCGATCATCTGGTGCAACGCTCCCGGTTGTACCGGCTTGTGCAACAGTCCGTGGCCACTGGCTTTGGCTTGCCGCAACCGCTCCGGCGCGGTGTCACCGGTCAGGATGATCGCCGGCAGCGACGACCTGAACCGCGCCCGGATTCGACTGATCGCCTGCGCGCCGGTGGCGCCGCCCTGCAGGCGGTAATCAGCCAAGATGAGATCCGGCCTTTTCTGGACATCTGCCAGGTGCCGTAGCGCCTCATCACAGTTTCGCGACGGCAACACGGAAAAGCCCCAAGCTTCCAATAAAAGGCAGGTGCTTTCGAGAACGTCCGGTTCGTCCTCGATCACCAGGATGGTGGCGTGGCCGCCATGACGATCAACAGGCAATGGCGGCGGTGGCGACACCGGAGACGCGACCACGGCCCGTGGCACCTCGATGGCGAATACCGACCCCTTCCTCGGCTCGGACGCGACATCGATCCGGTGGCCGAGAAGTTGCACCAGGCGGTCGACAATGGTCAGCCCCAACCCCAATCCTTGGCGCCGATCCCGCGCGGAGTTTCCCAGCTGATGGAATTCCCGGAAAATCAACGGCAGCTGGTCGTGAGGGATACCGATGCCGGTATCCCAAACCTCGATCCGGAGAATATCGCCGCGCCGCCGGCATCCCAGCAAAATCCGGCCACTCTTGGTGTAGCGCACAGCATTGTTGAGCAGATTGCGAAGAATCCGTTCAAGCAGTGCCGGGTCGCTCTGGATCGGCGCCGAGGATGGAACGTAATGAAAATCCAACCCCGCCTCATTGACCAAGGGACCGAACTCGGCCGCCAGACGAGAAAGCAACCGGCCAACATCAAATGCCGTCAGAACCGGTTCCACCAATCCCGCTTCCAACTTCGAAACGTCGAGAAGTCCGTTGAGCAACGTCTCAAGCGCACCCGCCGAGTCTTCGATGCGCTGGATCAATGCCGCGTCCTCGGGCGTGTGCTCGCGGCCGGCAAGAACCGTCACGAACATCGAAAGCGCCTGCAAGGGTTGGCGGAGATCGTGGCTCGCCGCGGCCAGGAATCGCGTCTTGGCCATATTGGCCTGTTCGGCGACTTCCTTGGCTTTACAGAGTTCATCTCTGATTTGCTGCTGCGCCGAATGGTCATGCATGAAGAAGAAATAGAACTTCGGCCGACCGCCGTCGTCGAAGACCGTTCCCGCCCGCTGCCACAGAGGGAACACCCGACCGTTCAGATCCTTGGCGTCGAGAACGCCCTCCCAACCGGTCCCGTCGGCAAGCGCCGGCTCGACCATCTGCCGGACGATCTCCTGGGACATCTCCGTGTAGTTCCGAAGATATCCGCCTGGTTCATGTTGTTCGGCGTTCCGCCCGAAGAGCTTCCCATGCGCGGGATTGAGATAGAACGTGTCGCCGTTGCTGGACAAAATGACGATCGCTTCGGCGGCCGCCTCGACCACGGCGCGGAAGGTCGAAAGATCGGCTTCGGCCCGTTTGCGCTCATCGATATCTTCGATCATCGCAATGGCAAAATTGTCGGTGCCCTGTCCGCGGACCAGGGTGACCGTCAAACGACCCCAGAAGGTGCGGCCATCCTTGCGCAGATAACGGGTTTCGTGGCGATAGCTGTCGATAACGCCTGCCACCAGTTGGCGAGCCAACGTCGCCTCGGCTGTCAGATCTTCGGGATATACCAAATCGGCGTAACACATGGCGGCGAGCTCGTCGGCATGGTACCCCAACATCGACAGCAAGGCCTGGTTGGCTTGAATGATCCGCCCGCCACTGCGGATCACCACGAAACCGATCGGCGCGTTCTGGAAGATGGTTCGGAACCGCGCCTCGCTTTCGCGAAGTGCCTGCTCCCGATTCTTCAGTCCGGTGATATCGGTACCGGTCATCACCGTCGATCCGTCCGGCAATCTGAGATCTCGGACCAAAAACCAACGCCCCTCGGGAGTCTTGCATTCATGGGTGAGGCCGAACCGGCGGCGTTCGACGTGCTCTTCGACCCAACGGCGAATCGCCGCCGGATCGCTCATCCACTCTTCGGCCAACGACCGGATGAACTCGCCATAGGTGGTTCCGGTGATCTTGTCGATTTGCGCCTGCGGAAAGAACTGGCGGAACCGCCGATTGGACAGGATCAGACGGTCGTTCTCGTCAAAGATCGCCAAACCATGCGAGAGATATTCGATGGCATCGATCAACCGCTGGCGCGTCTTCTCTTGCGCCGTACCGCCGACCACAACCCGATCGCCATCGGCTCGCAAGACCGAAAGAATCAAAAGGTCGGCGCTCGCCCGTCGCCAATGGCGGACGAGGCCAACGTCTTGAAGATTGTCCAACCGACCGGAAATTTCGGCGACCGTCTGACCGGTATGCAGCGACGGATAAACATTCGGCAGAAGCTCGAGGATGGTCTTATTCCAATAGATCAGCCGCTCCTCGGCGTCGAACAGCAACACGCCATGCGGCAGTCCGTCGAAGGCCGCCGCCAACACGACTGGCTCCACGCCGGGCCGGCTGTCCACCGCTGTCGCCAGGGCTACCGCTTTTGTCACCTTATGCCTTTGCTCAAAATGAGGAGAGTTAGGTTATTTAAAGTTCGACAACGAACGCAATATGACGGACGTCCTAAATTCGTCATACAGCCAATCAGTATTTATTATTATTTGCTATTTGTTAGCGCTTGCACGAACCAACGCCTTGATTTCGCAGGCGGCGCAAAAAAAAGCGACGGGCACGCGATTGCTCCTGGATTACTATCTTAAGTCGCGCTTCCCATCGGCATAACCATCAAGCGATAGCAGAGTGGCATTTCCGCCTGCAGCCACAGTATTGACGCTGATCGCCCGCTCGGTCGCGAAACGGTGCAACGTTCGTGGTCCACCGCTTTTGGGACCGGTTCCCGACAGACCTTCGCCGCCGAACGGTTGCGATCCGACCACCGCGCCGATCATGCTGCGGTTGACGTAGACATTGCCCACCCGGGCGCTTTCGACGATGGCGCGCACCGTCGTTTCAACCCGGCTGTGAATGCCCAGCGTCAACCCGTAGCCGCTCTCCCTGACCCATCCGAGAACATCGGCAAGACCACCGGCAGCAAAGCGCACGACATGCAGAAATGGCCCGAAAACCTCGCCTTCCAACCGGCTTGGATGGTCGATTTCGATCAAATGCGGCGCATAGAAATTACCCCGCGACAGGTTCTCCGGCAACGAACAGGCAAAGAGCGTCCGGCCGGCCTTTTCCATGACCGCCCGATGCGTCTCCAGTGCCGCAACCGCCGACCGATCGATCACCGGCCCGACATCCGTGGACAACAGCCCCGGATCGCCAATGACCAGTTCGCGCATGGCGCCTTCCAACATCTCGATGACGCGCGGCGCGATCTCATTTTGCAAAAACAGCAGGCGAAGCGCCGAACACCGCTGTCCGGCGCTGGAAAATGCCGAAAGCAACGCATCGGCGACCACCTGTTCGGGCAAAGCCGAGGAATCGACGATCATCGCATTCAGCCCGCCGGTCTCAGCGATCAGCGGAATGATCGGCCCGCGCCGGTCCGCCAGGCTGCGCTGGATAGCCCAGGCCGTATTATTCGACCCGGTGAAGGCGACCCCCATGATCCGCCGATCGGCAATCAGCCTCGCACCGGTTTGGCCGTCGCCGGGCAGCAAAGAGAAAACGGATCCATCAATTCCCGCCCGATGCAGAAGCTCCGCCGCCGCGGCCGCGACCAAGGGCGTCTGTTCGGCCGGTTTGGCAACCACGGTGTTGCCGGCCGCCAGTGCCGCAGCGACCTGACCGGTGAAGATCGACAGCGGAAAATTCCAGGGACTGATGCAGGCGAAAACCCCGCGCCCATGCAGCTCCAATCGATTGCTCTCGCCGGTCGGTCCGGGCAGAACCGTGCCTGGGCCGAAGTCCTCCCGTGCCCGAGCCGCATAGTAGCGCAGGAAATCGACCGACTCGCGAAGCTCGGCAAGCGCGTCGGGAATCGTTTTGCCCGCCTCACGGACACAACGAGCCATCAACTCCGGCCCATTTTCCTGGTAGAGGTCAGCCGCCCGTTCAAGCAACAGGGCGCGTGTCTCAGCCGGCACCCGGTCCCAGGCGGCAGCGGCCTCCGCAGCGACGCCCACCGCCATATCCACCTGCTCCGGCGTGCTGTCGCCGACGATACCGACTTGACGTGTTTCATCAGCGGGATCGAAAAGCGGCCGCTGCACACCCACCTGGCGCTGCCCACCGATCAACGGTTCCGCCGACCACGGTTCTTCGAGCGCGCCATCCATTGCTCGCGCCAGTTCGTTGAGAGCAAGGGGGTCGCTGAGATCAACGCCACGTGCGTTTTCCCGTTCCGGCCGGTAGAGATCGACAGGCAAGGGAATCCGGGGATGCGGAATGGTCGGCAGCTCCCGCAGGATTTCCACCGGATCAGCAGCCAGTTCCTCGACCGGCGTCTTGACATCCGCCAACCGATTGACGAACGAACTGTTGGCCCCGTTTTCCAGCAATCGGCGAACAAGATAGGGTAACAGATCCTGATGACTGCCAATCGGCCCATAGATGCGGCTGGCGACACCGTCGGCCACCAATTGGTCATGGAGGACGACGCCCATGCCATGCAGCCGTTGAAATTCGAAGTCCCTGGCCTCCGCCCCCATGATCTGCCGGACGGCGGCAATGCTGTGCGCGTTATGAGTGGCGAACTGGGGGTAGACGACATCGCGAGCCGCAGCCAACCGCCGGGCGCAAGCCAGGTAGGACAGGTCGGTCGCCGCCTTGCGGGTAAAAACGGGGTAACCAGCCAGGCCGCGCTCCTGCGCCCGCTTCACCTCACTGTCCCAATAGGCGCCCTTGACCAGGCGGATCTGCAACCGCCGCCGCCGTGACCGAGCCGTCTCGACCAGCCAGTCGATCACCAGAGGAGCCCGTTTCTGATAGGCCTGGACGGCCAATCCAAAGCCGTCCCAGCCGCGCGGCATGCGATCGAGAACGGCGGAGATCACATCAAGCGACAAGTCCAGACGTTCCGTTTCCTCGGCGTCGACACAAAGCCCGATGTCCCGGATCGCCGCCTCCTCGACCAACCGCAGCAATCTGGGAACCATTTCGGCAATCACCCGTTGGCGTTGCCCATATTCGTAACGCGGGTGCAAGGCCGACAATTTTACCGACAGTCCCGGCCCGGCCTCCGGTCCGCGGCCGCCGGACATGCAGCCGATGTAGGTGATGGTATTGGAATAAGCGTCGAGATAACGTTCCGCCGCCGCCGCAGTTCGCGCGGCCTCTCCCAACATGTCGAACGAATGACGATACCCCTTGAGCGCGTCGTCATGGGCTCGTTCAAGGGCGATGCCGATGGTTTCTCCCATGACGAACTGGCGGCCGAGAATGCCCATTGCCTGAATGATCGCGCGCCGCACCACAGCCTCGCCGGAACGCGCCACCAGACGGTGCCAGAGGCCGGACACGTCGCCCGCTCTTTCTTGATCAGAAGGCATCAGGCGCCCGGTCAGCATCAGGGCCCAGGTCGAGGCATTGACCAGGAACGATTCGCTGTGACGCAGATGGTTGGCCCATTCGGCCGATCCGACTTTGTCGCGAATGAGCCGGTCGCGCGTAGCGTCATCGGGAATGCGCAGCAAAGCCTCCGCCAGGCACATGAGGACCACGCCCTCCTGGCTCGACAGGCTGTATTCCTGCAGAAATGCTTCAAGCCCCTGCGGCTTCCTGGCGCGCACCGCCGTCATCAGGCGAACGGCCTGTCCACACACCTGTTCACGAATTTCGGGCGACCAGGCGACTGCCTCCATCAACGCGGCGACGGTCGTCGTCTCGTCAGCGAGGGTTGCGCGACGCATCGCATCGCGCAGGGGATCGTCATTCCGGGGGCCGCCCAGGAAGATCATTATCTCACTCCATCGTGACCCCAACCCACGATGGACATGTTACGCGCTACGCACGCGAAGGCAAAGCGTCGTTCAGACGGCAACCATCTCCAGGCTGCCGGCTCTGGCGATCGCGGCGGCCTTGACCGCCGACTGCAGCTTGCCGAAGGCGCGATTTTCGATCTGGCGCACCCGCTCGCGGCTGATCCCGTACCGGGTCCCCAGTTCCTCCAAGGTCAGAGGAGCATCACGCAACCGCCGCTGCGTCAGGATATCGAGTTCGCGTTCATCGAGCACTTTGAGACCTTCGGCCAGCAGACCGTTGCCATGCTTGGTTTCCTCGTGTTCCGCCAAGGATGTCTCCTGGTTCGGACGATCGTCCACCAGAAGATCCTGCCGCTCGATGGCAAATTCGCTGGATACCGGCGCATTCAAAGACGAATCGCGGCCGCCGATGCGCTGGTTCATCAAACGCACTTCGGCCTCCGGCACATCGAGCTCGCCGGCAATCCGCTCGATGTCCTCGTTGCTGAGTTCGTGAGAATCGAGAATGTGCAGCTTGGCTTTGACCCGCCGCAGGTTGAAGAACAGCTTCTTATGCGCCGCCAAGGTGCCGAGACGGACCATCGACCAGCTGCTCAGCACATACTCATGCAGAGCCGCCTTGATCCACCACATGGCATAGGTGGCCAAGCGGAACCCTCTGTCAGGGTCGAATTTTTTGACCGCCCGCATCAGGCCGAGGTTGCCTTCGCTGATCAGGTCGGCAAGTGGCAGGCCGTAATGGCGGAAACCGAGCGCCATCTTGGCGACCAACCGCAGATGACTGGTCACCAGCCGATGCGCGGCATCGACGTCTTCGTGTTCCTGCCAACGTTTGGCCAGCATATATTCTTCTTCCGCCGCCAAAACGGGGAAGTTCCTGATTTCGCGAAGATACTTTGAGAGTCCTCCATCAGGGGACAGGACTGGCAAAGTGTTTGTCAAAACGGTCATGGATTGATCTCCTGGGAAAACACAACGATCCGCGCTTGCAAACGCAAGGCGGTGACTTGATTCCGGAGACTATCCGAGATAGAACGCGATGACGGTCATAGTCATATCCTCCGACGAAGCGACACGACGCTGTTGCCTACCGATCCCGGTCAAGCAGCAGGTTCAGCCTCAAACTGAGCACCGAACCATGGCGACATTGTGGTACGCCGGAAAAAAAGTGTCAAGCTTTCGCCGCCAACTCGCTACAGCGCCTGGATCGTGTTCAGGAACGCCTCGACATTCGTGCTCAAGCGCAGGGCATCGGCACTGAGCGAGGTGGAGGCGGCCTTGACCTTGCCCGCCTCTGTTCCTGTGGCCGCAGCAGCCCGACGCACGCCATCGACATGCCGGGTCACTTCACTCGTGCCGATGGCCGCCTGATCGACATTACGAGCGATTTCAGCGGTGGCGGCGGATTGTTCCTCGACTGCCCCGGCGATCGATGTGGTCATTTCACCGATTCGGCTGATGATATTGTGAACATCGCGGATGGCCTTGACGGCCTGATCCGTCTTCGACTGCACCATGGCAATCTGTTGTGTCACTTCGTCGGTTGCCCGCGCCGTCTGTGTCGCCAGATTCTTCACTTCGCTGGCGACCACGGCAAATCCTTTGCCCGCCTCCCCCGCACGGGCTGCTTCAATGGTCGCGTTGAGGGCGAGAAGATTGGTTTGCGAAGCGATTGCTCCGATAATGCCAACCACCTCGCCAATTTTCTGAGAACACTGCGCCAGTTCGTCGATCACGCCGTTGGCCTGGGCGGCCGAACCGGCCGCGCTGGCCACGATACTGTGCGATTCGGTGATCTGTCGGGCGATTTCAGCGATCGCGCTCGACAACTCTTCCGCCGCCGCGGCAACCGATCCGACATTCCCGGACGCCTGTTCGGCGGCAGCCGCCACCGACGTCGCCAATTGTTCCCCTTGCCCAGCCGATCCATCCAGACTGATTGCCGTAGTCCGCAAATCGGCCGACGATGACGAGACGGCCTGGACCGTGGAGCCGAGTTCCTGCTGGAATTGCCCGATCGCCGTTTCAAGAGCAGCGGCGCGTTTCTCCCGCGCCGCTGCTGCTGCCGCCTGGTCCGCGACAAGCCGTTGCCGTTCGGCCAATCCCTCGCGAAACACCTCCAGCCCGCGCGCCACGTCGCCGATCTCATCGCCGCGCCCAACATCTTCGATCGGCGACGATACGTCGCCTTTCGCCAAGCGCCCGATGGCCTTTACCGATCGCCTGAGCGGCCGGATGATAGAGACATCCGCGATGAGATGCGCCAGCGTCATGCCGATAGCCACGAAAACAAGCGCGGTCACGCCGATCGTCCATTTCCCCGACAAGGCTCGATCATGCGCTCCCGACGACGCCGCGCTGGCCTCGGTCTCGGCTTGCCGGAACATGACACGAGCCGCCTCCCGCAAGCTGCCGGCCACTTTGTCGGCCTCGCCGGCCGACGCCAGCAGCAAGGTGCGGTCACCCTCCTGGGCAGCCTTCCCGACGGAGGCGAGCGACTGACGATAGGTTTCGAATTGCCGCGCCAACGGATCGAGACCGGCGGCCAGTTCACCATGCGCAGATCCCCGGACGCTCGTCAGCCTTTCCTGGAATAGACCGGACTCCGTCTGAATTCTTGCTTGCGAATCTTTGATCACCTCGGGGGACGGATCGGCAACCATCCGGAATTGCGCGGCACTCATCGCCTGAACATTGGTATTCATCCGCGCGACCAGCAACGCTTGGCGTCCGGTCGTTCCAATGTCGGCCAAGGCGCCCTCGTTGCTCTGCAAGACCGAGAAAGTGACGACCAAAAGAACGGCCAGCCCAACCGCAAACACAGCAACAAAGCCGTAAAGTCTTGTCGAGATAGAGATTTTTTCGAACATTGCTCCCCCCAAGAGATTCGAAAGTCCCCCTGAGGTAACATCCCACCTCTTATTGCAAAAAGAATCAACTTATTAAAAATGTTATTTATAATACGATAGATATATGCCATGGACGTTTGTGACAAATTTAATCAAATTTAGAAAGATATTCTCTTAAAACGATTGTTATAACAACACTTTTCTACCTCAACGAAATCGCGCAGCCCCCATAGGGCGCGGTTTCGCGGCCAGGCACCCGGTTGCCGACTCCGCCGTTATCATTTCCCGGGACACAATCTAGTCTTTGAGCACGACGCGCGACCATTGTCGTGCGGTGCCCTTCACAAAGGCATCATCGGTTCCTATCTTGGATGCATCAGTTAGATCATTTCACCTGAAACAGAGGTTATCATGGCTCTCGAACTCCCGGCTCTGCCCTATGATTCCAAGGCTCTCGAGCCGTACATCTCCGCCAACACGCTGTCGTTCCATCATGGCAAACATCACGCCACTTACGTGAACAACTACAATAACCTGACCAAGGACACGCCTTTGGCGGGCAAGGCGTTGGAAGAGGTGATCAAGGAGGTCGCCGGCGACCCCGCCAAGGCTGGCCTGTTCAACAATGCCGCCCAGGTCTGGAACCATACTTTTTTCTGGAACAGCCTGAAGCACGCTGGAGGCGGCAAGCCCTCGGGCGCCCTGCTGGCCAAGATCGAAGCCGATTTCGGATCCTATGAGAAATTCGTCGAAGAGTTCAAAGCCGCGGCCACGACCCAGTTCGGCAGCGGTTGGGCCTGGCTGGTGCTCGACGGCGGCAAACTGAAAGTCATCAAGACGGCAAATGCCGATACGCCGTTGGCGCATGGCCAAACTGCATTGTTTACCGTCGATGTCTGGGAACACGCTTACTATCTGGATTATCAGAATCGCCGTCCCGACTTCGTCTCGGCCGTTCTCGAACATCTCGCCAATTGGGACTTCGTTGCCCAAAACCTGGCGAAGGCGAGCTGACGCAGTCGACAATCACCAAAGTTCGAGCGTGATGCATTCGCAATGACTCACGCTTGTGAACCCAGGTGGCGTTTAAGCCCTGAAGAAAACGAAGCTCTTTCTGAGTTCTTTTGAAAACCCCTCCTGTTGGCTAGCCAACCCGAGGGGTTTTCTATGTCTGCCTGAACGAATCGAACGTCTAGATCTTTTGCCAAGTCGCGTTGAGCAGATCTCATCGGAATCTTGGATCATGCAAAATTGGCATATTTTTTATTCAATCAATTCATTTTTTGCATAAATATTTATTTGTTACGCTGTCCCCATACCCGTTCAATGTTTTGAGGCATGAGGGTCGTAATGTTGTTTCTTGAACCATTTTTGCGCCGCTTCGTGCGCTATGGCCTGCTGACCGTCATCGATTCAGCGGGCCAGCCACATCGGTTCTGCGGAGAAACGCTTCCCGGCATCACTCCAAGCACCATCCGTCTGCGTGACTCCCGCCTTGCCTGGAGCATACCGTTAAGTCCGTCGATTTCGGTGGGCGAAGCCTATATGGATGGGCGCCTGATCATAGAGGAAGGCACGCTTTACAACTTTCTCGCCCTGGCCACGGCCAACGCCCGGCGGTTCGGCGATTTCCTGAGCCCAAGCGACTTGCTCGATCGCCTGGCTCGCCGCTTCCAGCAATGGAATCCGGTGAAGGCCAGCCGTCGCAACGTGGCCCATCACTATGATTTGTCGGACTCCCTCTACGATCTGTTTCTCGATCGCGACCGCCTTTATTCCTGCGCCTATTTTGCCACGCCGGAGGTAGGTCTGGACGAGGCCCAAACCGCCAAGAAACGGCATATTATCAATAAGCTGCAGATTTCGTCGGGCCAAAGGATTCTCGATATCGGCTGCGGTTGGGGAGGCTTGGCCCTGAGCCTGGCCCGTGAGGCCAACGTTCGCGTCACCGGCATCACGCTATCCGAACATCAACTGGCCATCGCCCGCCAACGGGCGGCCACAGCGGGATTGGCTGATCGTGTCAACTTCGAACTATTGGACTACCGGCAAATCCACGACAGCTTCGATCGCATCGTTTCGGTCGGCATGTTCGAGCATGTCGGCATCGACCAGTACTCCACCTTCTTCCACAAAGTGCATGACCTGCTGACCGATGATGGCATCGCCCTTCTCCATGCAATCGGCCGCAGTGGCCGACCGACGTCCACGGATCCCTGGATCCGCAAATACATCTTCCCGGGCGGTTATTGCCCATCCTTGTCCGAAGTTTTCCCCGCCGTCGAGAAGAGCGGCCTGTCTGCCACCGATCTCGAAATTCTTCGCCCCTGCCATTATGCCGACACGCTGCGTCATTGGCGTAACCGCTTCTGTGCCCGGTGGGACAAGGCGGCAGCGCTCTATGACGAACGTTTTTGTCGCTTGTGGGAGTTCTACCTGGCGGGGGCCGAAGCAGCGTTCCGTCACCGCGATCTCATGGTTTTCCAGATGCAGATGACGAAAGATCCAAGCGCCGTACCGCGGACCCGAAATTACATGCTGGATCCCGACAACAGGATGGAATTCGCCTATGTGGCGGAGTGAAAGCCGTCATGAACGTGACAAGAAATAAATTGTCAGAGTAGCACCGGTGTCGCTGCCGGTGTTCCGGCGTGAGCCGGAACGGGTCCGCTTGGCGGCGGAAACACCGGCAGAGACGCCGGTGCCACTCTGTGTTTCATTCAGGGCGGGTTGGCGCGCCACCAGTGCGGAACTCTAAACCGGGAACAAAGCCGCCGCGACGGGTCTCCCCTCGGCCAGCAGAATGTTGTAGGTCCGGCAGGCGGCGCCGGTATCCATGACCTCAAGGGAAAGACCATAGATCTCCCGCAGAGATCGGCGAAGATCGGGCGCGACGGGCGCCGCCTTCGCCCCGCAGCCCAGCAGCAACACCTCGGGCCGCGGTGTTTCTTCGGCCAGCGCCGCCAGACTTTCCACGGTGACCGTGGCGGCATCAGTTATCGGCCAAGCGATGGTTCGACGGGGACACACCAGAACGGCACCTTGGTACAACAGGCCGCTGACACGAAACCCGCCATTTCCGTAAGCCTGGATGACCTGGTTATCGCGCGGGTTCGCCGTATTGATTTCCATAGCTCACCCATCCGATCGATCGGAATGTCTGGCTCATGTCAGGTTTCAACGTCCCCATCGAAACCTGGGCTCACTGTTTGGCGTCGGCAGCCTGCGGTGCGGCGTCGACCTTTACGAAATGAGCCCGCGTTGCCCCCATCCACAGGACCAGCGGCGACGACACCAGCACCGATGAATAGATCCCGAAGATGATACCGACGGTCAGCGCCATGGCGAAATAATGCAGCGTCTCGCCGCCAAACAGCAGCATCGAGAGCACCACCATTTCCGTACAACCATGTGTAATCATGGTCCGTGACATGGTCGCCGTGATGGCGTTGTTGATCGTGTCGGCGACGCTCAGCTTCTTATATTTCCGGAAATTCTCGCGAATCCGGTCGAACACCACGACCGACTCGTTGACGGAATAACCCAGCACCGAGAGCACGGCGGCCAGCACCGTCAGCGAGAACTCCCATTGGAAGAAGGCAAAGAACCCGAGAATGATCACCACGTCATGCATATTGGCGATGATCGCCGCGAGGGCGAAACGCCACTCGAAGCGAAACGCCAGATAGGCCATGATGCCGGCGCAAACCAGAGCCAGGGCGATCGAACCGTCGGTCACCAGCTCCTTGCCGACCTGCGGCCCAATAAACTCGACGCGTCGCAGGTCCACATTGGAATCGGCAGCCCGCAACGCCCCCAGCACGGTCTCCGAAAGCTGCGCCTGCGACGCCCCTTCCTTCAACGGCATGCGGATGATCAAATCCGACGACGTTCCAAAATTCTGCACCGAACTGTCGAGGATTCCGCCCTTCTCAAGCGCCGCCTGGACATGCGCAGGTTCCGCCGCCTGCTGGTAATGCACTTCGATGACCGTGCCGCCGGTGAATTCCACGCCGAAATTCAGCCCCTTGGTGATCAGAAAGAACACCGCGAAGACGAAGGTGATCGCCGACAACACGGTCGTCGACCGCGCGTAGGTCATGAACGGAATGTCGCGTTTGAAACGGAATAATTCCATGATGTGCTGCTCCGGCCCGCTCAAATGGACAAATGATCAATCTTGCGCTTGCGCCCATAGGTCAGGTTGACCAGGGCGCGCGAGACCAGAATGGCGCTGAACATTGAGGTCAGGATACCCAGACACAACACCACCGCGAAGCCTCGCACAGGCCCGGTGCCGTAAGCGAAAAGCGCGACGCCGGCGATGAAGTTGGTGACGTTGGTGTCAAGGATGGTACCAAAGGCATGCTCATACCCGGCGTGAATTGCCGCATGAACGGTATGACCCGCCCGCAATTCCTCGCGAATACGCTCGTTGATCAGGACGTTGGCGTCGATGGCCATACCGACGGTCAGCGCAATGGCGGCGATACCCGGAAGTGTGAGCGTCGCCTGCATCAGGGACAGCAAAGCGACCAGCAGCAGGACGTTGCATGCCAGCGCCAGGGTCGAGAACAGACCGACCACCCGATAATAGATCGACATGAAAACCGCGATGGCGACGAACCCCCACAACACCGAGTGAACACCTTTGTTGATGTTCTCGGCGCCGAGGCTCGGGCCGATGGTCCGTTCCTCGATGATCTCCATGGGGGCCGCCAGGGCGCCTGCCCGCAGCAGCAATGCCACGTCATTGGCGTCCTTGACCGACATCCGCCCGGTGATCTGAACCTGTCCGCCGTCGATCTGCTGACGAATCACCGGCGCGGTGACCACCTCGCCCTTGTTCTTTTCGATCAGCAGGATGGCCATGCGCTTGCCCACATTGTCGCGCGTCACCTGGGCAAAAATACGCGACCCCCGGGTGTCGAGATTGATGTGGACCGCCGGCTCGTTGGTACGATTGTCGAAGCCGCCCGAGGCGTTCGAGATGTTCTCGCCGGTCAGCACGATGACTTTCTTGATCAGCAAAGGCTGGCCATCGCGTCCCCCGGAAAAGAACTCGTCGCCCGGCGGCACCAGCCCGCGGGCGGCATTCTGCAGGCTCTGAACGTCGGCGTGCTCCTCGTCGACCATCCGGACCTCAAGGCTGGCGGTCCGCCCAAGAATGTCCTTCGCCTTGGCGGTATCTTGAACACCGGGCAACTGCACGACGACACGGTCGGTTCCCTGCTGCTGGATGATCGGCTCGGCCACGCCCAACTCGTTGACGCGGTTCCGAAGCGTCAGCACGTTCTGCTGCAACGCGGCGTCCTGGAACTTCTTCAAGGCCTCCGGCGTCAAGGTCAGGACGATGCGCGTGTCGTCCAACTGCGCGGTCGTCATGTCATGCAGGTTCTTGCGCAGTTCCTCGCCGCCTTGCGCGCGGGTATCGGCATCCTTGAACTTGACGACCAGCGTCTGGCCCTCGCGGCTGACGCCCCCCAACGGCACCTTGGCATCGCGCAGCGTGTTGCGCACGTCGTTGGTCTGACGATCCAATTGCTTGTTGAGCGCCGCCTTCATATCGACCTGCATGAGGAAATGCACGCCGCCGCGCAAATCGAGGCCAAGATACATCGGCATGGCGCCGATGCTGGCCAACCAGTCGGGCGAAGCCGATAGCAGATTGAGAGCAACAGTATAGTTTTCGCCAAGGCTCTTTTGCAGGATGTCCTTGACCTTGAGCTGGGTATCGGTGTCGCCGAGCTTCACCTTGATACCGGAGGCATCGGAAATGATGCCGACCGACTGAATCTGCTGGGTTTTCAGCTCCTGTTCGACGCGCCCCAGCAATGCCTGGTCAATCTGCACGACCGAATTGGCCGGGGAAATCTGTACGGCAGGCACCTCGCCGAAGATATTGGGCAATGAATAGGTCAGCCCCAACACCAAGGCGACAAGGATGATGACGTATTTCCACCGAGGATAGCGATTCATACGGCCCTCAATCCGGAAACTTCACAAGTGGCCATGGCCGGCCCCCGGAAAGAGCCGGCCATGTCTCAACATTATTTCCTACCGAACAGCCGACCGAGAATGGACGTGGGCTGTTCCGGCACCTGCGACACCCCTTCGGTCGGGACCGACGATTCGGCTTCGCCGCCATCCTTGGCGGCGGCACCCGATACCGGCTCCGTCTTGGCCAATACCTCGGTGATCGACGCGCGCAGAACCCGGACGCGGACCCCTTCGGCGATTTCCACCGAGACTTCCGTGTCGCTGATCACCTTGTTGATCTGACCGATGATGCCGCCCTGCGTCAACACCCGATCACCGCGGCGCACCTGCGCCACCATCTCTCGATGCGCCTTCATTTTCTTTTGCTGCGGACGCAGCAGCAGAAAATAGAAAACGACGAAAATGAGGATGAGCGGCAGGAACTGCTGCAAGGCATCGATTCCGCCTGCGGACGCGCCTGCCGCCTGCGCATAGGCCTCTGAAATGAACATGGTGGACTCCTGGACTTGCTGATCGCCTTTTGAGCAGCGGGAATATAGCGGGCTGGCGGTGAGTTGCAATCTCTAACCGTCTGCCGGCAGGCTCGCCGGGCGCCCGGCGCCACTCGAAACAGATGGGATCGGCCGCCCGAAAGCCTGCCAATCCGTGACATTTATCATGGAGCTGGCCGTTTCTCGCATATTTTTCCACTTCCCTCGACGGCGCTTGTTCGCTAGTGTGCCAGCCCATTTCATTTCCCAGGGGGGCTGCATGATCAACATTCGCGTCATCGCATCCCCGGGCCAGCCTTGAACAAGGCGTCGACCCGGGTTTAAGCCGGGCCGTTGGAAGTCTTTCGGGAAGGGGAGTCCCTTCCGACCTTTTCCTATCTCATCGGTACGCGGCTCTTTCGCAAAAACGGTGTCTTCGATCGGGAGGACGCCGGCTCTGTGTTCTTGATTCGGAGGCGCACCGAGAGGGTGCGTGCGTTCATGGAAAAGCGTCCGACGTTCGGGCTTTATCGCCTGGTTCTTTCCTTCGGCTGGTCCCATTGGCGACGACAACGGTGGCGAATCGGCGCCATGGGTCTGACCATGCTGATCGCCACCAGCGTCGATGCAACCATCCCCATGCTGTTCGGTCGCCTGATCGATACCGTCGCCGCCGGCGCCAGGGACCAGGCCTTCCAAAGCGTTCTGGTGGTCTTGACGGCTGCCTTGTCGCTGGTGGTGTTCCGATTCATGACCTTTGGCATGCTGGTCTGTTCCACGCTGACAATCATGCGCGACATCGCCGAAGAAGCGTTCCATCGCGTCCAGCGCTTTTCCACCGACTGGCACGCCTCGTCTTTCGCCGGCGCCACTGTTCGCTACATTACCCGTGGCGTCTGGGCCTACGACTCGCTGGCCGACACGCTGCTCCTTGGAATCTTTCCGTCTTTCGTCGTGTTGGTCACGACGGTGATCCTGCTGGGGCTGCATTGGGCGGCGATGGGTGCCGTCGTCACCATCGGCGTGGTGACCTACCTGACCACGGCCTGCTGTCTCACATTGTTTTACGTCACTCCGGCCGCCAGTCGAAGCAACCGCCTCGATTCGAAGATGAGCGGCGCCCTGGCCGACGCCATCACCTGCAATGCCGTGGTCAAGTCCTTTGCCGCCGAAGACCGGGAAGACCAACGTCTGGCGGACGTGACCTACGAATGGAAGGCGCTGGTGCGAACCACTTGGATGCGCCACCTGATTGCCGGCGTTGCCCAGAACAGCATTTCGATCACCCTGCAGGCCGGCATCCTGACGCTCGGTGTCTGGCTGTGGTCCGTGGGGCGCGCGACGCCGGGCGACGTCGCTTACGTGCTCACCACCTTCACCGTCATCCAGGGCTACCTTCGCGAGACCGGAAACCATCTTCGCAGTCTGCAAAAGTCCGTCAACGACATGGAGGACGTGGCGAAATTCTCCAGTCAACCTCTCGGCGTCGAAGACCGTCGGGACGCCAAGTCGCTGAAGGTTGCCGCAGGAAAGATCGTCTTCGACCACGTGACCTTCCGTTACCCCGGCAAAGATGCGTCGATCTATGAGGATTTTTCGCTCACCATCGCTCCGGGCGAAAAAGTCGGACTGGTGGGCGCCTCGGGCAGCGGCAAAAGCACCTTCGTCAAGCTGGTCCAGCGTTTCTACGACGTCGACAGCGGACGCATCCTGATCGACGGACAGGACATCTCAGCGGTTTCCCAGGCCAGCCTGCGCTCCGCCGTCACCGTCGTGCCGCAAGATCCGGTGCTGTTTCACCGCTCACTGGCGGAAAATATCGCCTATGCCAGGCCCTCGGCCGGGCGGGACGAAATCGCCGCGGCCGCCAAACGTGCGCGAGCCGACGAGTTCATTCAGACGCTGCCGGGCGCTTACGACTCTCTGGTCGGCGAACGGGGGATCAAATTGTCCGGCGGCGAACGCCAGAGAATAGCTCTGGCGCGTGCCGTACTCGCGGATTCGGCCATCCTCATTCTCGACGAGGCGACATCAAGCCTCGACAGCGTCTCCGAGCATCTTCTCCAGGACGCGGTCGAGCAGGTGACGGAAGGCCGCACCACCATCATCATCGCGCACCGGCTGTCGACCATACAGCGCGTCGACCGGATTCTGGTCTTCGACAACGGCAGGATCGTCGAACAGGGACGCCATGCCGAGCTGCTGACCCAGCCCAACGGCCACTATCGCCGCCTGTTCGAAACGCAGGTCCTGGGCCTGACCGGCGGGGCGACGATGGAGACCGCCGATTAATGTCGGGGAGCGGGACTTCCGCTCAGGCACTGTATTGCCGGCTGCGAAGCATCGCCAACGCGCTTTCATAATCGAATTGGTCGATCTGACGGGCGAAGTCGGGATAATCGCCCTGCAGATCGGCCCGCAGCAGATCGGCGGCCTCCCGCGCCAGGCTGGCGGCGCGGATATTGCCCTCGGCCAGCAACACGTCCAAATCCGCAATAACACTGCGCAACCTGTCCGGGTCGGCGACCACCACCGCCTCGGCGGCGCTGGGCTCTTCGGGCAGGGCTCGGATGGCGGTGACCAGTTCCGTCAACTCTCTTTCGCAAAGCCGGGCAAGGTCCTCGCAAACAGGCAAAGCCTCGTTCCGGTGCAGCGCCTCATCCAGCCGACAGACCCCGTCGGCAACGCGATCGGCGCCGATGGAACCGGCGACGCCTTTCAGGCTGTGGATCAGGCGTTTGGCGGAGGGCCGGTTGTCCTCGGCCAGCAGGATTCGCACGGTGGTCATGTCCTGACCATGACTGTCGGCGAAGATGCGCAGAAGCCGGCGGTATTTCTCGGCGCCCAGAAGTGCTGCGCGTTCGCCGTCCTCATCCAGCCCGGGGATGGCCGCAAGTGGCGCGGTGACCGGCATCGCCGGCGCCGGAGATGCTGTCGATCTCTCCTGCCCGGGCGACAGCCAACGCAACAGCGTCGCATAGAGGGCGTCAGGGCTCACCGGCTTGGCGACAAAATCGTTCATGCCGGCCGCCAGACACGTTCGCCGATCCTCATCAAAGGCATTGGCCGTCATGGCGAGAATGGGTAACGAGCCGAAGCCTGCCTCTGCGCGAATGGCCTTCGTCGCTTCCAAACCGTCCATCTCGGGCATCTGCATGTCCATCAGAATCAGAGCGTAACTGTTGCGGCGAACCTTTTCCAAAGCAACACGGCCATTTTCCGCGGTATCCACCGACAGCCCGACGGCATGCAACAAATCCGTCGCGACCTCGCGGTTGATGGGGTTGTCTTCGACCAGCAACAGCGGCGCACCGGCGTAATGATGACGCAGCCAATCCCCGGCATGGGCGACCCGGCTCGGCAGTGCCGCCGACATCACGCCTTGACCGGGTTGGAGCCGGGCATCGAACCAGAAAGTGCTGCCGTGGCCCAGACGACTGTCCACGCCGGCGGCTCCCCCCATCATCTGCGCCAGCCGACGGGTAATGGCCAATCCAAGTCCGGTACCGCCATATTTGCGCGTCGTCGATACATCGGCCTGGGTAAAGCTCTCGAACAGCGTCGGCAATGTCTCCGCCGGAATGCCGATACCCATGTCTGTCACCTCAAAACGGACCAGAATGCCGTCACGGTCTTGGCTCAACACTTTGGCGCGCAGCCAGATCGTCCCGTGATTGCTGAACTTGACGGCGTTGCTGGCATAGTTGAGCAGGGCCTGCCGCAGCCGCGTCGGATCGCCGCGCAGCCACAAGGGCTGGTCGGCCCCTTCGACCTCAATGGTCAGGCCTTTGGCGCGAGCCGGCTCGGCAATCAAAGAACTGACATTGTCGAGAATAGTTCCCAGCGCGAAATCAGTCTGTTCGAGTTCCAAACGCCCCGCCTCGATTTTCGACAGATCGAGGATGTCGTTGATGATCGACAGCAGATGCTGGGCGGCCGCGTCGATCTTGTCCAATCGTTCGCTCTGCTCGGCCGTCGGGCCGCTTTGACGCAGCAGATGGGTCAAACCGATGATGGCATTCATCGGCGTGCGGATCTCATGGCTCATATTGGCCAGGAACGCGCTTTTCGCATGATTGGCGGTATCGGCCAAAGCCCGCGCAGCCTCAAGCTCCGCCGTCCGGTTGGCCACCAGTTCCTCCAGATGATGGCGATGGCGGTCGAGTTCCTGCCCTAGACGTTTCTTCTCGGTTATGTCCTCCTTGACGGCGACATAGTGGGAAATGCGGCCATCGGCCTGCCGCAACGGAACGATGATAACGAATTCTATGAATTCGCTGCCATCCTTGCGCCTGTTGATAAATTCTCCCTTCCACGTCTGCCCCTTCAATAGGTATTCCCAAACCGTATTGAAGGTTTCTGGTGGTGTTTTCCCGGATTTCAACACACTTGGATTTTTCCCTATGACCTCGTCACGGCTGTATCCTGTATTTTGTACGAAGGACTCGTTCACATACTCGATTTCCGCATTCAAATTCGTAATGACAATGCTTTCCGGGCTTTGTTCCACGGCCAGCGACAGTTCCCGAAGCTGTTCCTCCGCCTGACGCCGTTCTGTCACGTCAGCGAAGGCGCCAACCATGCGCGAAGGCCTTCCATCAATGTCGCGTGCCACCACCCGACCATGGTCGGACACCCACAAGTCTTCTGTGCCGCGCAACCGATACTCCGCCACGTAATGAGCCTCGCCCCGAAAGGCTGCCTCGAAGCGTGCCCGCACCATGTCCCGGTCTTCCGGATGAATGCGTTCGAGAAAGACCTCAGTGGAGTGTTCCGCCAGATCGTCGACCAACCCGAGCAGGGTCGCCCAACGCTGGTTATGCTTGATCTGTCCGGTGCCGAGGTCGCAATCCCAAACCGCTTCCTCGGTTGCGGAAAGCGCATGGTTCAGGCGTTCCTCGCTCTCGCGCAGCCGGGCGTTGGCCTCCTCCGCCCTGGTTCGCGCGACAAGTGCGTCCTCCATCAGGTTGAGCGCCGCCAGCCGGGCCTGCCGTTGGGTTTCCAGAGCCGCCGCCTGCGTCTCGATCAACGTCGTCTCGACCTGCTTGCGGGCCTGGATGTCCTCGATGACGGAAATGAAGTAATCCGGGGTGTCATCAGGTCTTCGCACCAACGCCACCGTGAGATTGATCCAGACGAGGCTTCCGTCCTTGCGGATGTATCGTTTCTCCATCGAATAGGTCTCGGCCTCTCCGGACACCACCCGCTGCATTTCGCTGAGATCGTTCTGCAGATCGTCGGGATGAGTAATGTCCAGGAAGGTCAAGTCCACCAGTTCCTCCTGGTTATAACCGACGATGTCGCACAGCTTGCGATTGACCCTGATCCAATGGCCATCCGGCGCCACGAGGGCAATACCAACCGCCGCTTGTTCGAATGTGCCGCGGAATCGCTGTTCGCTGTCACGTAAGGCGGCTTCCGACAGGGCATGCTGGCGCGCCGTCTCATCGAGCAGCCGACGGACCGTGGCGATTTCAATGATTTCCGAAACCGCTTCCCGCTGTTCCAGCCCTTCTCCCAGCGAGGCGACCGACCGGCCGAGACGACGGCTGCTCAACACGCCGCCTAAAATACTGAGCATCGTCATAGCGAGAATGGCGATTGCCAAGGTCGCGGCAGCATAGACCAGCGGCGCACGATAAGTGCTGCGTGGGATTTCCAGAACGACCGACCATGGCGACACCGTCGATGAGACGACGTAACGCTTGCTGTCGGCGGCATCGGCAACGGCAAGCGGCTCCGGTGGGCGACGGACAATGATCTCGTTCTTGCCATCCACCAGGGCGAGCGACCAACCAGGCGGCAATGCGGCGCGATCGAGATAGCTTTGAAACTGGCGGGTTTCGATGGTCGTCAGAAAGAGGGCCGCCACTTTCCCGCCGCGCAGAACCGGCACGGCTACGGCGATGAGCGGTTGGTTGGCAACCGGCCCCTGGAAGCTGTCGCCAACCGCCGACTTCCCGGTTTCCAACGCGGTCGGCGCGGCGGCGCGGTTCCGCGGTTTTGGCAACATGGGCAAAGGTGCGCCGAACGGTTCGCGCGTATTGAACAGCATATGCATTCCAGGGTCCGCCAGAATGACATGACTGCCAAATCCCAAGAAAAAACCCTGAGCCTCCTGGTAGAGATCCGGCCAGCGCGACCGGTCGTCGGTCAACGGCGATTGAGCCAACATCTGCAATCCGCCGATACGGGCCTGCAAATATTCATCAACCGCATTGGCGACGCTTTTTACGAGGCTGCCGGCTTCCTGATTCTGCTCGGTACGGATCGTCAGAACGCTATCGGTGGCCTGATAGAGAATCAGCAGAAGAAGCGGCAAGACGCAAAACCAGATCCGTCGGAAAAGAAACGCCGACAGCGGTATCCCTGATCGGGCTTTGTCGGGGGGACCGGGCTCGGGATCGCCCCTCATGACGGCGTGCCGGAAATTTGCGAATTGACACAGGGCAAGGGATATGGCGGTTCACGACCAAGTTGCCGCGACAGATCATTGATCTGTTGTTTCAACGCGATCATGTCGAGTTCGCGACCCACCGTGGCACGGTTGAAGCGCTCAAGTTCCGCATTACGCTCAGCCAGCTCCTCGGTTTGGCAGCGCAACGCGTCTTCAGCCGCTTTGGCAATGCTGATATCCGTGATGGTGCCGACCATTCGCAGCGCAGCTCCGCTGGCGTCACGCTCGACAACCCGTCCCCTGCCCCGCATCCATTTGATTTCACCCGAAGGAGTGGGGAGACGATAGTCGAACTCGCTGGTCGGGATTTTTCCCTGCAGATGCGCATCCAGATTTGCCAGCACCTGCGACAGATCGTCGGGATGAACCGTGCGCGTGAAAAAATCGAACCCCGGTGTTTCGTCACCCGCCAGATCATAGCCGGTCATCTCGCGACAGTGCTGTGTCAGAAAGGCAGTGCCGCGACGCAGGTTCCAGTCCCACAGGCCGTCGCCAGTCGCATCGAGAGCCAGTTGAAGGCGCTCCTCGCTGACCATGAGCTGTTCCTCGGCCGTCTTGCGTTCGGTGATGACGTCGAACAGGGCAACGAAATGATCATGCCGGGGACTGTACACCGAGATCGAAAACCACATGCCGAGGGTCTCGACATATGTTTCGAAGCGTTCCGGCGCTCCCCCCATCGCCACCCGGCCATAGGACTCAAGAAGCCCCGGATCAGCCTCGCGAATACCCGGAATGACGTCGCTGGCCCGACGACCGACGACATCCTTCAACCCGGTCTGGGTCTCAAAGGCCTCATTGACGTCGAGATAGATAAAATCGCGAGGTTTTCCATCTTCGAACAGCATGAGGCAATGGGCGTAACCGTTCATCATATTCTCGAACAGCGAACGATAGGTCAGTTCGCTTGAACGCAATTCCGCTTCGACCTGTTTGCGCCCCTTGATCAATCCGCCGACCCGCGCCAGCATTTCCTCGACGACGAACGGCTTGCTGATGTAACCCTGTACTCCGCTCTCGAACATGCTGACGCGCAATGTGTCGTCGGTCTTGGCCGTCAGCATGAGTACCGGTATATCCGCCAGGATCTTCTGCCGGCGCAACTCCCGCACCATTTGATCCCCGCTCATGTTCGGCATCATCACGTCGCTGAGGATCAGGTCCGGATGCAACGCCAATGCGCGCTCCAATCCCTCGCGACCATCGAAAGCGCAGGCGACCCGGTAATACTGACGCAAGGAATCGGCGACGAACGCATTCATGTCGACGTTGTCCTCGACCACCAGCACGAGCGGTGTGTCGGCAGAAAATCCGGCCGGATCCCGAGACGCCACCTCCCGCGCCGCCGGCTGCAGTTCCTCGACGATCTGCCGATCCAAATCGAATCGGACGGCGCCATCGCTTACCGTAACACCGGGCGGCGCCTGCAAAGGAAGCTGGACGACGAACAGAGCGCCGCCCCCAGGTGCCTCCAAAACCCGGACATCGCCGCCATGCAACTCGGTGAATTCCTTGACGATTGTCAGCCCGAGACCGGTACCGCCAAACCGCCGTTGGGCGCCGCCGTCCACTTGACAGAACCGCTCGAATATCCTCTCGCGCTGATCGGCAGGCACGCCCGGTCCGTCGTCTTGTACCTCGATGACCGCCATATCGCTCGCTTGCCGCAGACGCACGGTGATCCGCCCATTTTCGGGAGTGAACTTGAAGGCGTTCGATAGAAGATTGAGGAGAATTCGTTGCACCTTTTCTCCATCCGCCTCGATCTGCAGTGCCGACACGCCGTCGTAGCGATAATCGATCTTGCGGTCCTTGGCCAAGCTGTCGAACTGCGACACCAGCGCCCGGACCAGCCCGCCGATGTCCAGACGCGCGTATTGTCCGCTCATCTGCCCCGATTCCAGTTTGGCGATGTCGAGAAGATCGCTGACATGACGGTGCAGGAGTCGAGCGTTGCGAAGCATCATCACGTCCTCGCGACGGATCTCCTCGGGCAAATCGGAACCGTTCACACGACGTGCCAATGGGCTCATGATCAACGTCAAAGGTGTTCGCAATTCATGACTGACATTGGCAAAGAACTGGGTTTTCAGCTCATCGAGTTCCAAGCTCTTGTGATAAAGCTCGGCGATCTTCTCGTTGGCTCTTTCGGATTCGTTCAAAGCCCTGGCGATCTTTTCCCGGGCCTGGCGCAAACGCCCCTGACTGTCACTGAACAGTCCTCCCATAACCAGGAACAGGCCGACCGAATACAAGTTGGCTGGGTTGTCGATTTTCCAACTCAACTGCGGTGGTATAAAAAAGAAGATGACGATCACGGTACTGAGGATCGTACTGAGAACGCCACCCCAGAAACCGGAAAACCGGGCGCTGAAAAACACGGCGGGGAAGAACAGAAACCAGACGAACGGCCGGATCCAGGCCCATGCCACCCACTGCAAACCCAACGCCAGGAAAGGAAGCAGGACGGCCAGAACGAGGCGCGGTTTCATTTTTCCTCACCTTCTTTCGAGCGCCCAAACGTTTCAAACACCAGGACAACCGGGCTGACAGCGCTCTTGCCCCAAGGGCGCAATCGGTACGCCGGACCGACGATCGCTACTGCCGCTGTGACTGTGGGGAGGGTCGCGGTAGCGGTCGGCGACACCGCAAAAGGCGCCGTAGTGGGCAAGGAACGTGTCCACCATGTCCGGATCGAAATGCCGGCCGCGCCCCGCCGCGATGACGTTGCGAGCGTCGTCGTAGGACATCGGCGGTTTGTAAACCCGTCTTGTGATAAGGGCGTCGAAGACATCGGCGAGCGCCATGATCCGGGCGGAAACCGGAATTGCGTCGCCCGCCAGGCCATCGGGATAACCGCTGCCGTCCCATTTTTCGTGATGCCAGCGGGCGATTTCCTTGGCCAAGGTAAGAAAGTCGACATGCTTGACGGCATCGCGCTCGGCAAGATCGATCGCGTCGCTGCCAAGAGCGGCATGGGTCTTCATGATGTCCCATTCATCCGCGGTCAAAGGGCCGGGTTTCTGCAAGATGGCATCGGGGATGCCGACCTTGCCGATGTCGTGCAACGGTGCCGAGCGGGCCAGCAGCTCGATATAACGCTCGGTTAACGAGTGCAAAAACCGTGGCAACGTCCTGAGACCGATGGCCAGCAGCTGCACATAGCCCTGGGTTCGCAAGATGTGATTACCGGTTTCCCGGTCCCTTGTTTCGGCCAGATGAGCCAGGGCCCGGATGCTCACTTCCTGAATCAACTCGTTTTCGGCCATGCGACGGGCGACTTCGGCTTCCAGGTAGCTATTCTCGTCGCGCAACCAGTCTCTCGCCTGTTTCAGCTCCAATTGGGTGTGGACGCGGGCCAGCACGATCGGCGGAACGATGGGCTTGGTGATGTAATCCACCGCGCCGGCTTTGAGCCCTTGCATCTCGGCCTCGGTGCTGTTCATGCCGGTGACGAAGATGACGGGAATGTCACCGGTCGCGGGATCGGCCCGCAGGCGCTCGAAAACCTGGTGACCATCCATGCCCGGCATCATCACGTCGAGCAGAATCAAGTCTGGACGGGGCGGGGTCGCGACGATCTGCAAGGCTCTCGGGCCCGACGTCGCAGCGCGCACCTCATAAAGCGGCTGCAGCAGCTCACCGAGAACTGTAAGATTTTCCGGTGAATCGTCGACGATTAAAATCGTCTGAGGAGTCGCCGTCCGCATAGCCGCTCCCTTCGGGTTTCGCGGGCGTTTCTCGATCCTTTGAGCTGGCCCACGAGCAGCCATCAGAATGACCCATCTGGGATGATAAACTCAACCCAAAGGTTATCATCTTATGCGTTTTGCTACTTTTCAGAACAGGGCAGCGAAACTTGCCGGCCGGGTCGCGGCAGAGAATCCGCTCGAACGAAGGCCGCACTCTCTTGACCAGGGCAGACCTCGTGCTAATTTCGACTTCATGAATGACAATTCCGATACTTTCACCCAGCTCAAGCGCATCGCTGACGCCCTTGAGCGGCTCGCCCCGCCGCCCCCCCGGGCGACCCAACTCGACGAAGCCGACGCTTTCATCTGGCATGCGCAACCCGAGGGCCTGGAACCGGTTCATAAGGTCAACCGGATCGAGGTATCCCTGTTGAAGGGCATCGAGACGCAGCGGGAGACTTTGCTGGAAAATACGCGGCGCTTCGCCAAAGGACTGCCCGCCAACAACGCCCTTCTTTGGGGGGCGCGCGGCACCGGCAAATCGTCGCTGGTCAAGGCCGTTCATGCCGCCATCAACGAAGAATTGCCGCACATCCTGGCCCTGGTCGAGATCCATCGCGAGGATATTCCCACCCTGCCCCGCCTGCTGACCCTACTGCGCAGCAGTTCGCGGCACGTTTTGCTGTTCTGCGACGATCTGTCGTTCGATACGGCCGATGAAAGCTACAAATCCTTAAAGGCGGTCTTGGAGGGGGGCGTCGAAGGGCGTCCGACCAATGTGGTTTTCTACGCCACCTCGAACCGCCGTCATTTGATGTCGCGCGACATGATCGAAAACGAACGATCGACCGCCATCCACCCGGGCGAGACCACCGAAGAGAAAGTCTCGTTGTCGGATCGCTTCGGCCTTTGGCTGGGATTTCACAATCTCGACCAGGCAACCTTCTTTGCCATCATCGAAGGTTATGCCGAGGCGTTCGGTCTGCCCATCGCCACCCCCGATCTCCACGCGCAGGCTCTCGAATGGTCGATGGGCCGTGGCGCCCGCTCGGGCCGCGTCGCCTGGCAATTCATCCAGGATCTGGCGGGACGATTGGGCAAGACGCTCGGGTAAGATTCACGGCGCCCGGTCGTCGAGCTGTGGATATGGTTACGACTTGTCCGGGAACGGCGCCAGGAACCTGGCGTCCGTCCCGGAATAGGCGCAATGGAGGAATGGCACCCAACACGGATATCCGAGACGCGGAACGGCATCCCAGCGGGCGACGGGATGCGCCGAAACCGCGGCGGGAAACGGATGATCCTCCACCCAAGAGACATCCCCAGAGAACTGGCTCCGGATTGAAAACACGCGCAGCCCAAAGGGTGCAGCCGACCCGCGGACATCGCCGACGTTGCGAAGAATCCCGGTGTCGTCGCGCAGTTGCCAGGGATCAAAATAGCCAGAGCTGAATGCCGGCGGCGGTCCCGAAAAGTCGACGGCGAAGGCGGTCCGGCTGGTCGCCGGAACCGGCTTTATCTCGACACAGAGAATGGCAACCGTGACCGCCAGCGCGACACCGGCAAGGCGCCTTTCCGAGGCTGTCACCGGACGGGCCAGTTCGCGCAACAGCAGAAATCCCAACGCCCCATATGCTGGTAATACCCAGGTCCAATAATGGACGAGATAGTAACGCCAAAGTCCACTCGGCAAGAAATCGACGTAACACAGATAAGTCACGGCGTGGCAAAGGACAACAACAGCCAGAATCAGGCGCAAACCGCCTCTGACGAAAGCGAGGATCAAGCCGGCGATCCCAAGCGCCATCCAGGGAACATGATGCAGCAGGCCTTCGCCGCCATGGAACCAGGCGCGCGGCTCAACCAGAATCACATATGCTTTCCAGACAAGACCATGCGCGGAGAAGCCCAATCCGCGCGACAGCCGCATGTAGTCGCTGGCCTGCGGCCCATAGATGCAGAGATGCGCCAGCAGATAGCATGTGACGGGAAGCGAGAACCCGATGGCGATCCGCAACACATCGGAACGCCATGTCCAGCCTCGACGCACCGCGATGACCAGGACCGCCAGCAGACATGGTGCGACGACGGCAAGTTCGACGGGGCGAAAGACGGGAACCGCGCCGGCCAACAGGCCGATCAACAGCGGACGGCGTTCTCCGTCCCAGTAGGCGGCGACATTTGCCAACAAAAGCCACATGAGCGCCGCCACCGGCGTTGTGTTCCATGGGATAATCCACTGGGCGAACAACTGATAATCGACGGCAACCGCGAGATAGAAGATGACGATGGACCAACCAGTTGAAATGGCCAGCCTGCGGCAGACGGCGAGAAACGCCCAGTAGACCGCCAGCAGAGATGCCACATTGACCGCGAAGAACGCATGCATCGGCATCAGCCGCTCAAACAGAGCGCCGGTCAGCGCGTACCCCAGCGGATACCAATGATGGCCGGCGGAAAGGTCGCCATGCGCGAACGCGTGCGCCGATTCGAGAGTCTTCGACTGATCAAACCACCCCCACCACCCCATCGGGTTGGCGCTGACATTGCCGGGCAGATCAGGAAAGCCCAGATACCGAAACAGGTAGAGGGCAACAAGCACGATGGCGCCATAAGTGACCAGACGGTCACCACCAAGTGGTTTGGTCTCAGCGATCATTTCTGTTGGACTGAGGTTGCCACCACCATGGGTGATGATTTTATCGACGCGATGGTTCCGAAAGATGGCGCTCACGACACGAGAAAAAGAAAGCAAATTGGCTCACCTTACGTAATGCGACCGATAGGATCGCCGGCGATGCGGATCGTACCGGGAGCGTCGCCGTCTGCCAATGCGTCTCTGACCGGCTGTCCTCCGGCGTCGCGCCACGCAATCGAGAATCCGTTGGATTTTGCCTGTCGAGCGATACACATCGCCAAACCATGGTGTGTCGCCAAGGATAATCCGATACCGTAAAGCATGCTTCGCACGACGATCGAGCAATGGCAGGTTCTGGAGACCATTGTGGCCAAGGGCGGCTTCGCCCAGGCCGCCCGGGAACTGAACCGCAGCCAGTCATCGGTGAGCTACGCCGTCGCCCAGTTGCAGGAACGGCTTGGCTTGCCCCTGCTGCGCATTGAGGGGCGCCGGGCCCAGCTGACCGAGGCGGGCCGCGCGCTGCTTGAAGATGCCGCACCGTTGATCGAGGAATTGGCCATTCTGGAAGAACGGGCCGCGGCGCTTGCCCGCGGTGACGAACCTCGCCTGCGATTGGCCGTCGACAGCATCTATCCGAAGCCCCGTCTGTTCGCCGCGCTGTCGGCTTTCCGCCACGCCCACCGGCATACACGGCTGGATCTGAAAGAGGTGGTCCGCATCGACCCCGATGAGGTCTTTTCCACCGGAGCGGCCGATCTCTGCGTCGCCACGCACGAACCGGGAGACTATCTCAGCCAGCATCTGCTGGATGTCGAATTGATGGCGGTCGCCAGTCCGGGTCATCCCCTGCTGGCCGACAGTGCCTCCGAACGGACGATGGGAGACCTGTCGCGGCATCTTCTGGTGACCATTCACGATAGGGTCATGCCGATGGTCGACAGCAAAGTGTCCGATCGCGCCCGCCAACACTGGACGGTCAACAGCATCGAAGCCGCGATTGCCGCCGTCAGCAGCGGCATGTGCTTCGGCTGGTTGCCGAAGCACATGATCGAGGGCCAATTGGATGACGGCAGTCTGTTGCCGATCAGATTGGGCCCGGGACTCGTCCGGACGATTCCGCTTTATCTGATCCACGCCGATCCTAAGCGAGCCGGACCGGTGGTGCGGGCCTTGGCGGTGCTGATCTCGCAGGCGTGACAGCAACGGCCCTCAGTTTCTCCGGCTGGCATATCCGTCCGGCAATTGGGCGGGGCCACAGGCGATCAGCGCATCGTCGCCGGCCCCGCAATCCTCCTGGAAGGTGATTTGCGCGAATTCGTCGATCACCAGTTTGGGATAGGTCGGGCCGGCATCACGATATTGCTGCATCAGGGCAAGATGCTCGTTCTGGAAACAGACCGTCTTGCCGGGATTGAGGGCGATCCATTGCGGAAAGAAGATGACGCCATGCACTCGGCGTTCCGCCAGATTCATTGCAAGGCTGACCGAGGTTCCCGTCGGTTCGTCCCATGAAATCTTGAACACGTCATCGGACAACCGGACGATGTGAGCCTTTTGATCTTTCACCCAGCGACCGCCAACCATGCCGCTATGGATGCGATAATCGATCGTGCGGTCGTCCTTGACGTACAGTTCGTACTGCCAGCCATTGTCATAAGTATAGATGAAATGCTTGCCGACAAACCGCGCCAGAGTCTCCGGCTTGGTCGATTCGTAATTCTCGGTGGACATCATGAAACCCTATCATCTGTTTGAGGGAGGTCGGCGCCGTTGTCCCTGACGATAGATCAGTCCGACGAATTAAAAAGCGCATATATTGGACGATATCGATCGAAAAATCAGATGCGTTAGCGTCTTCCTTTCCGCGAAAACCCTCGCCACAAGGAGAGGGTTTTCGCGGAAATGGTCAGCGGTTGTCGGGTTGCGACCGCACGGCGAGCCGCCCCGACCGCGAAATTCGGTAGGGTGCGAAATCCGATTCATTCCGGCCACCTAATCCGATTTGATTCCGGCCACTGATTCCGACGCCAATCCGGCCACCCATTCCGATTTGATTCCGGCCATCGATTCCGATCGCATTCCGGCCACCCTTCTGGTTGTGGCGC
>JARLJB010000320.1 GCA_031291415.1 Telmatospirillum sp. | reverse complement strand
GGCGGCGTCATCGGGAAACCGGCGCTGGAATTCCAGCAGCGAGCGCGGAAAATCGGACATCGGGGCACCTCGGCATGATCGTTGTTCGTGATATGTTCTACCATGCCTCGGGGGTGCGGAGCCAGAGGGATAAGCCTTTGGCGTGTAAGGTTGAGGGAGTTCTTGCGCTGGTGACGATACTGTCAGCGTCGCGGTGTTTTCCCCGCCGCGGTCATCAGCGATCTTGCTTCACGTTATGAAAAAATTGACTTCGACGGACGCGGATGGCGATTCCATCTAAGTCCCGGAGCGGCACAGCGAGGCAGTTCGCCATTCTGATGACTGCCGATATACACACCAAAGGTATATATGATATAAATCTATGATATTCAAGGTTGTGTTGTCTGTCGCCCCTTTTCCAACCCGCGTTGGTAAACAGGCGACGCTTTACGGAGTTGCCGCACAGTGTCCGGCAGGACGGACAGGAGATAGTCGATATCGTCCTCGGAATTTAATTTTCCCAAACTGACGCGCAGCGTCGAACGTGCCCTCTGGGCTCCCAATCCCATTGCCATCAGGACGTGAGACGGCTTTCGCGAACCGGCAGAACAAGCCGATCCCGCCGAGACGGAAATGCCCAGATTGTCGAGAGCGACCAAAACCGTTTCGGCGAGGAGCCCGTCGAGAAACAAGCTGGTGGTGTTGCCGACGCGCGGCGCCGTCTTTCCGTTGATCTCGACGCCGTCGATGGCCTTGGTTATTTCGGTCTCAAAGCGATCGCGCCATAGCCGGATCTGTTCGACCGTTCCATCTTCCAGCCCGGCGATGGCGGTGTCCGCGGCCAATCCCAGCCCGACGATTCCGGGAAGGTTTTCCGTGCCGGCGCGGCGACCGCGCTCCTGATGGCCGCCGTGCATGATCGGCTTTAGCGGCGTTCCACGGCGGACGTAGAGCGCGCCCACACCCTGCGGACCATGGAACTTGTGGGCGGAGATGCTAAGAAGGTCGCAACCGATACGTTCGACGGAGATTGGTGCCTTGCCGGCCGCCTGCACGGCATCGGTATGGAACCAGACATCGGCCTCGGCGGCGATTTTGCCAATTTCTTCGACGGGCTGCAGGACGCCGGTTTCATTGTTGGCCATCATCAGGCTGATCAATTTTGTGTTCGGGCGCAATGCCTTGCGAACCGCCTCGGGATCGACGCGGCCCGACGAATCCGTCCGCAACAGGGTGACCATGCCGCCGCGATGCTCCAAGGCCCGACAACTGTTGAGAATGGCATCGTGTTCGATCGCCGAGGTGATGACGTGGTCACCGTCTTCGCACAGGCCGAGGATGGCATTGTTGTCCCCCTCGGTGCCACCGCTGGTGAAAATGACCTCGGACGGTGCGCAGCCGAACAGGCGCGCGACGGAGGCGCGTGCGGTCTCGACGGCTGCTCTGGCTTCGCGACCCCGGCGATAGGCCGACGACGGATTGCCAAAACCGTCGGTGAAACGGGTCATCATCGCCTCGACCACTCGCGGCAACGCCTGTGTGGTCGCGTTGTTGTCGAAATATGCGGTTCGCATTTGGCTCCCTCCTGGGCTCCGGCTACCGACCGATGCTGCGCCGGACAGACGTGGAGGCGTCTGTCTCATGGCACATGGTTCAACTGCATCAGTCGATAGCCGGTCTCGTCGATCTGAATGACATTCATGCAACCGTGGTCCTGCCCCAACCGGAAAAGGTGGTCGATTGGCATTCCCAGCAGTTGACAGAGCAGGAGACGATTGGCGCTGCCATGTCCGGCGATGAGGATGTTGTCATCGCTGGTGGCGACAATGTCCTGGAATGCCAGCCAGATGCGGTTCTGTCCTTCGGCGAAACTCTCTCCGCCTTTGGTCTTGTGGTTCGCCAGGTCACGACGGCGCGCCGCCGATTCCTCGGGATTTGTCGCGGCGACTTCGGTCCGGAACCTGCCTTCCCATTCGCCCATCGAGGGCTCCCGCAGGTCCTGTCTGGCGATGATCTCGATGTCGCGGTCGCCGATTGTGATCTCGGCGGTTTGGCGGCAGCGGATCAGGTCGCTGCAGTAGGCCCTGCCGACCGGCCATCGGACGAGAGCCCTGCGCAGCCGATGACATTGTTTTTCACCGTCGGCGTCGAGCGGGTGGTCGGTATGACCGATGAATTTCCGGCAATCGTCGGCTCCTGTCGTGCCATGCCGCAAGAGAATTGCAAAACGCGTCATGGCGCCGGCTCCAATTTGAGGGCCCGTTTCTGCCGTGTGAAAGGAATGGCCTCGCCGGTCAGTTCGATGTCCACCGTCAGGAGACCACTTTCACAGGCGGCGTGAATGGCGGCGATCCCGGTAACGGCCTGTTGCAGGGATCTGCACAGGGCTGTTGCGTGGGCGCTTGCCGAAGCGGCCGGATGAATTTTGATTTTAAGAACAGAGGATGGACTGGCCTTGATGAGGCTCGCAGTAAAGTCCTCGACTTCCTTTTCGCGAAACAGCACGGCGTCCAGCGACGCCATGGAAATCTCGCCGCTGGCCAGGCGGACCAGACCGGTCTTGCGTGTCTCGATGCGATCGAGCCGGCGCAAAACGGAACCACAGGAACATGGCTGGTCGATGAAGCGGGAGAGGTCGCCGGTCCGATATCGAATCAACGGCATGCCGCGCCTGGTCAAGGTGGTGATGACGATCTCGCCGATCTCGCCGGACGGCAGCGGCCCCCCTGTTCGCGCATCGACAACTTCGAACAGGAAATCGCCTTCCTGCAGGTGATAACCGCAGTGGGCGGAGCAATCGACGCCACCGCCGTATCCCAGCTCCGTCATTCCCCAGTCCTGGAAGACTTCGCAGTTCCAGATGCTGGAAATCTCCTGGCAGATGGTGTCCGGTACGTTATCGGAGCATAGCAACACTTTGGCGACGGATGCCGCCGTCAGGTCTTTCTCCCGGAAATGGCGGGCCAGGGCGAGGACCTGGACGGGAATGCCGATTATCAGGGCTGCCGCTTTCTCCATCGCCAGGGCAGCCGTGGCTGCGACGTCGTGCGGCGTGCCGGCAACGATTGGGGTGCCGCCCAGCCGTCTGACGGCCTGACGCAAGAGATCTCCGACGCTGCTGGGTTTATCGCCGGGCAGCAGAATCAATACGGTGTCGCCCGCTTTCGCCATGAGGCGAAGCCCATGGTCGAAGAAATCGAGTGTGATTTCCTGGTCGGCCGCGGTGAAAAACAGGCGCTTGGGCATGCCGGTGGTGCCCGACGTGTCGAGTGTCACCACCCGGTCGATGTCACCTTGCGATACACAAACGAAGCGCAACGGATCGGCTGTGATGTCGTCGGCGGTCGTGAAGGGAAGGTACGCAAGATCGGTAAGAGAACTCAGCTTCCGATTGCCGAGCATGCTCAGATGTTGTTGGTAGAAGGAACTTCTGGCGCGTGTCCAGGTCAACGTCTCCTGCAGGCAGCCCAGTTGCCAGTCGGTGAGTGCTGCTCGGGTCAGCGGCCGCTGCCCGAGCCCGAGCTTGGCGGCGATCCAGAGGTCGAGAGGATTGTTGGCGGCGGTCATGAACAAGGCTGCCGATAGAGGGTGCCGCCATCAGTCCCGGAAAGATTGAAGGCGCACAGGGGAACCAGGCGATCGCCGCCTGCGGCGACATGGATATAGCACTGGCGCAAGCGATCGAGATCGAGCGTCCAGGCGTCCTGGAAGGCCATGCCGGAGATGCACAATGTCCGGCTGCGGCTTTCGAGGAAGGCATCGAGGCTGTCGACCTTCATCATCGCATCGGCCCCGGCTGCTTCCGATGAGGCCGGGGCATCTGGGCCGGCCCAGCGCTGGGCGACAAAACGTCGGGCCCGTTCCGCCGGATCGGACGTGTTGGCGCCACCGCAGCAGGAGGTCTTGGGGGCGAGGGAAGAGGTCAGTCGGCCGTCCGCCCCGACGATGAAATCGCCGTTGAAGGAACAATAAGGGTTTTCGGCGGTTCCCGGCCGAAAGTCAGAGATCTTGATGACGCTTCCCATCTGATGTTCGATGGCCGCCAAGACTTCCGGAATGGTGATGCGGTCGTCGTCCTGCGGCACCGTCGGATAACGGCCGAAATAGGAAATAGGTTGGAAATGCACGGTACGGACGACGGGCGAGCGGTCCGCGGCGAAGCGGATGATATCGCCGATCTGCGACGTGTTGACGCCGGGGACGAGAACCGGAACCAGGACGACGCCAAGATGGTTTTTGGCGCAGTTGTCGATCGCCCGGATCTTCAGATCGTAGAGGTCGGTTCCGCGGATAGCTCTATAGACGTCGTCGGTCAAGCCGTCGAACTGGAGAAACACGCAATCGAGTCCCGCCTCTCTCAGGCGCTGCGCATAGCTTTCGTCGCGCGCCAGACGAATACCGTTGGTGTTGATCTGCACGAACGGGAATCCCATGTCACGGGCCATCGCGACGATTTCGGGAAGATCGTCGCGGAGCGTCGGTTCTCCGCCCGACAGCTGGATGTTGACCTGCCGACCGCTGATCTTCAACGCCTGCAGATTGGCGCGGATCTCGCCTATGGCGGGATCCTTGCCGGTTCCGCCAGCCTCGGCGAAGCAGACGGGGCAGGTGAGGTTGCACCGCGCGGTGACTTCGATGAGAACGCAGCAGCTTTGTTGGCGATGGTCAGGACAGAGCCCGCAGTCATAAGGACATCCCCGGACCGAATCGGTGGCCGGACGGTTGGGCGTCGAGGCTGACGGCTGGCCCGCACCCCAGTCCCGATAAGATTCCGCACCGCGCCAGGTGACGGTCTTGAACATGCCATGCTCGGGGCAGGTCTTCTTGAGATAGACGGCGTCATTTTCCTGGACCCGGTGGGCCGGGATACGTTTCAGACAGACCGGGCAGACGCTTTCGGTGGTGGCCAGCACCTTCGATTCGATTGTTTGCGCCTTTGCCGGGGTTTTCATCTCCACCGTCGGCCGATCGGAAACGGCGGCAAGGATTTGCGCCAGCGTTTCATGCGTGCGGGTCTCTATCGCCGCGATGATTTGCAAGGCCGTGGCGTGACGGCCCTTTGCGGCAACCAGTCCTTGCGGGTCGGAGGCCAGGCGGTCGAAGGTTCGCTGGAATCGCTGTTCCACGGAGACGATGCGGTCCCCTTGAACCAATTTGTCTGCAAGAAAGACAATGGCTTTCTCATCGAGACCGGATTGGGAAAAATCGAGATCGGAATGGCTGGCGACGATGGCGGAGACTGCGGGATAGCCCGATCTGGCGACCAGCAGGGCGCCGCTCGCCGGGTGATCGGGCTGGCCCTTGGCGATGTCATGCAGAAGGCTTCCCGCCAGCACGAGATCCGTGTCAAGCGCGATGCCAGCCTTGACCAGGCTGGTCGCCAGCCTGCCGGCGACGACGGCGACCGTATGCACATGGGCGATGACGCCCGGGTTCGGCTGCAGGTCCATCAACATCGCCTCGCATTCGGCGAGCCCCGGGACCTCCGCGAGCCGAGCCAGGTCACGCAGTGTTTCGTAGTCTTTGGGCGTGTCCATGTCGCGGTGGATTCCCTCGTCATAGACGGTGACCGTCCGGGCTTGCTCGGCATGGCGCGCCAGAATGGCACACAGCCCGCCAGTGCCGTCACTCTTCAATATTTCGGCGAACAACTGCCGCGAAATCAGCGGTGGATGACCGTGCCGGCCGCGGAAAACCGGATAGATGACCGGCGCGTTCTCTGCCAGAAATGCCCGACGCAAGCTTTCGATGGTCGCCGGACGGACCAGCGGAATATCCACCGGCAGCAACAGGCATCCGTCGCAACGCTCGGCGATCGCCTGAATGCCGGCCTTGACGGAAGAATACATGCCAAGGGCAAAATCCGGATTGAGCACCGGCGTGGCATCCAAACGTCTGACAACGGGAACGAGATCATCGGCGCGGTGGCCGACGACCACGGTGACGTCGGCGATACCGCTTCGCCGGAACAGTCCGACGGCGTTTTCAATCGCCGAGCCCTGGCCAAGAGACAGCAGCGGTTTGAATGATCCCATCCGGGACGACAAGCCGGCGGCCAGGACGAGCCCGACGACAGTCTTCGACCGGCAGCAGGATGTGTCGCTCATTCTTGCCTCGAACGGGAAAGGCCGTCGATCGAATAGTCATGAGAGTCAAGAATCTCTGTTATTTTTTTGAAGGTATCGATGACCATCTGCGGGCATCGGGACAGACGCAGGCCTGGGTCTTTTTCCGTGATGTCGTCGCAATCGATGCCGCCGTAGCGCATCCCGAACTCGGCTTCGAACCACTCGACCAGTTCGGCCAGCATGAGGGGAAGATCATCTCCTTCCTGTTCCTCGGTGTCACCGCGACCGGCATAGAGCCCGAGCATGCAACAGCCTCCGGTCAGAGTTCCGCAGGTCTTGCCGCAACCAAATCCTCCAAGCAGGCCGGACATCGCACGGACCAGAAGCGGATCCTCCTTGCCTTGCGCCTCCAAAGCCATGATCGCCAGGATTTGGCTGCAATTGAATCCCTGCAGCGATAGTTCAAGAACGCGGAATTCTTCGTTAGCCATGATCTGCCTCCGCTTCGCGTTCACGCGCCGACTTTTCGAGCCACGAGAAGGGCATAGCCAGGGCGGATGTCGCGCGCCACATCGCTCCATGTCGTGGCTGCTGCTGCCTTGCCCCAGAGCGCGTCCAGCGAGCCGTATTCGAAGATGAAACGGGCGAGAAACGCCTTCAGCACGTCGGAGTGATCCTCCCAGGTGTCGACACCAAACCCGACATTTTCGAGGTCCCGGGCAATCTTCTTCTTTTCCAGCATCCCCGAGAGACAGGGGGGCACACTTGTCTGGCCGAGCGCCTCCGGATTTCGTGCGTAAAGATCGGTGATAACCAGCCGCCCGCCTGGACGCAGCACGCGGTGAAACTCGGCCAGCGCCTTGGCGGCGTCGGGCAGCAGCGAAAAGCTGCATTCGGCCAGGACGCCGTCCAGGCTGTCGCTGTCGAAGGGCAGGTCGTCACCGCTGGCCTGGATGACGGACAGCTCATCGGTTTTGGCCAGGCGAAGCGCCTGCGCAGAGGTATCGATGCCGATCGCGTGCAACCCGCACTGACGCAGGTAATCAAGCGTAACCCCCCGTCCGCAACCAACGTCGATGACGCGTTCACCAGGTTGCCAGGCCCCGCAGAAGACAGCGCGCGCTGTCAGTTGCGAACCACCGGGCCGCAGGGCCTGTCCGGCGCCATCGTCGAGAAAGCCGCATCCAAAGGGTGTTTCGGCGTGGTCGGACGGGCATGGTGTCATTTTTCCTCCAGTGCCTGTTCAACTTTCAGCATCTTGCCCAGGGCCAAATCCTCCGGGACTAAGACAAGGTTGCATTGTGGACAGCGAAGAAGGTCGACTTCGAAAGAATTTCCCATATAGGCCACGGAGACTTTCCCCATGGACAATGGAATATTGCATTTTCCACAGATAAACTGGGGTGCCTGGTCTTGTTCGTCGCTCATGATGGCTGGTCCGTTCCCACCTTCATGCGATGGCTGTAAACGTTGTGAACCGCGAATCCTTCACCCTCCAGGGAGTATTCGACCCAGTAGGTCACGGCATGGGGACGGAAGGCGGCGATGAAATGTCCGCTCTTGCTGTCCCTGATCTTCTCGCTCGTCGTCTCCGCGTGGGCAATGACGTCGCGCACTTCGCTAAGGAGGATCAGACGTTTCTCTGCCAGGGCGTGGACTTTCGGCGAGACGTTGAGTTCCGGAAGATCCTGTTCGTCTATCATGGGTTCGTGCCATACCTCCCGTAACAGCATGTTCTTGAGCCGCGCCCGGTTTTCCTGGCGGCGGGAAAACCCGGGATCCTCGCGGGCGGCGGGATTTTCGGTCTTGCCGAACACCAGATCGAGGATATGCATGGCTGGTTTGCCTCTTCTGGCAAAGTTATCCCGGCACATGGCGCAGTAGGTCACGTAGTCGGCGTCGCTGTCCTTGGCGCGTCGATCGACGGTCTTGTCCGCCACGTCGGGATTGGCGAACGACATCAGACCGCCAAAACCGCAACAGGTGGTGAGCCCCGGTTCGTTGAGTTCGATGGGGGAAACACCCAGGTGATTCAAAAGGTTGCGGACGCTCTTTTGCACAGCCTCTTCCTGCCGGGTGGTGCAGGGATCGTGGATCGCCAGGGGTTGCAGGTTTCTGCCCAGAGTCACCGGCGGCAGGCCGATCTCGTCAAGCACGCTCCAAATCGACGACACCGGCAGATCCGGCAGATTGTCCTTGAAAACGCGGTAGCAGGATGAGCAGGCGGTGATGATCGCCGGACGGCCCATGTCGTTCCACTGCGCCGAAATCGTCCCGAGCGCCGATTGGAACAAATCCTCGCGTCCTCCCCAATGGGCCGGCGCTCCGCAGCATCCCAGCATCAGTCCAACCCCGCCGGACAGGCGCTCACCGAGATATTGGTAAGCGGCGGCGACGTGATCGGGGGAGGACGCGGCCAGTTGGCAACCTGGGAAGAACAGGAAGGCGCTTGCGGTCGAGCCGGGCTGATGGCGCGCCATGGCGAAGGCGTCGCTGTTGCTGAAGGCCATGTCACGCAGGGGGAAATCATGGAATGACGACTGCATCTTGCCCTTTTGCACCATGCTTTGTCGGGCTTCCTGGCAAAAACCGGCCATCGGCAAATGTTCCGGGCAGACGGCTTCGCATAAACCGCAGAGGCTACAGGTGTTGGCCATGCGGTTTGTCTTGTGGGCGCCCATGACGATGCAGTCGTTATTGTAAATCTCGCGAATATAACGCTTTGGATAAGAACCATAATGCGCGAGATATTCACAAACCTTCACACACTCCAGACAATGACAAGGGAAGCATCGTGATGCCTCTTCGACGGCCTCGGCAGCGCTGTAGCCTTGCGCCATCTCGGCGGGGACGATCGCCGGCAAGGCTGTGTAGACGCTCGTCTTGGTGAAGAGGCGCGTCTGGTACGGACCTTGCGTTTCGCGGTTGGCCGAAAGCGAGGCTCCCTGGAACATCCGATCGATCGACATGGCGGCGTAGCGGCCATCGTGCAGCGACATGATCGGCGAATAGACGGCGGGGCCGTAGCGATGGCAACCACCGGCGAAAACCTTGGGATGACTGGTTGCGAAGGTCAGCGGGTCGATGACCGCGCGACCGCTTTCGTCCAATTGCAAGTCGATGGAGTGATCCAAAACCGGACGCGAGCCCAGTCCCAGATAGATCGCGTCGAAGTCATCGACCAGCGAGGCGATCGTCACTTCGTCGTCGCCGACTGATGTGTTGGCGCGGACCACGATTCCCACGGTCTTGAGGACTTCGAGATCGGTCTCGATCAGCGAGGCCGGCAACGGCGGTCGTTTCCAGTCGCGAATGCGTCCGAGCACCTCCGGTTTCGCTTCGAAGACCACCGTTTCGTAACCCTTCATGCCGAGATCGACGGCAGCCGTCAGGCCGCTCAGGCCGGCCCCGACGATGGCTATGCGGCGTTTTCTCTGGGCTCGTTGCGGACGAGGCAGCGCGGACGCCTTGAAACCGTGGTCGACGCAGGCCCGTTCGGCATCGTTGATGCGCAACGGTTCGCCGGCTTCGGCGCGTTTGCAGACCAGTTCGCAGGGGTGATCGCAGATGCGACTGACGATCGAAGGAAACGGCAAGAACCGCGCGACAATGCCAAATCCACTTGCGAAATCGCCCTTGCGCAGGTGATCCATCATGCCTCTGACATCGAGGTGGATCGGGCATCCGGCGGTACAGGCCGGGGGCTGCTCCTCGATGCACTGTGCTTCAAGCTCCTGAACTCTTTGTCGTTCCATCGAAATCAGGCGCTCCTTCGCATTGGGGAACAAAGGTAACAAACGGCTGGCGAGAGGTCCGGGATGACCTTTGGCTGGTCATCCCGGGGTACGCTCGTTATGCCGGAACGGTTTCCTTCGCCTTCTTGGCGTCCATCGCGGCCTTCACGACTTCCGGCAGCGCCGGAATCCGGAAGATACGCACGCCGACGGCGTTGTAGATGGCGTTCAGGACGGCCGGATGAACGGCGGTCAGTGGCGCCTCGCCGCAACCTGCGGCGCCGAACGGACCAAGATCACGCAGGGTCTCTTGATAAAGGAGCGTGATGTCATCCGGGATATCGAGCGGATAAGGAATGCCGCAGGCTCGGAGAGTCGTGTGGCGTTCCAGGTCCTCGAAGTCTTCGGTGAGGGCCAGTCCGATACCCTGGGCGATACCGCCGTAGATCTGTCCGTCGACGGTCGCCTTGTTGATCAATTTGCCGACGTCGATCGTCGAGACGAACTTGACCACCGTGGTCTTGCCTGTTTCGACGTCGACCTCGACCTCAGGCATGAAGATTTCATACATGTAGATCGGGAACGGCGATCCTTGGGCGGTGTCGGGGCTGCAATCCGTGCAGGCCGCGGCAACCCATTTGCCGTCGTAACGCAGGGGTATCTTCTCCGCCACCATCTCCTTGTAGGTGCGGAATGTGCCATCCGGCTTGCGCATGGCGTTGACCAGCATCTCGCACGACACCTTGGTGGCGTTGCCGGTGAAGACGTTCGACCGGCTGCCGCCGGACGGGCCGCTGTTGGGAAGGTTGGTGTCGTTCATGACGAGGTCGATCTGCTCGAGTTTGAAGCCGAGCGGCCGCAGGATTTCGTGCGCGATGGTCAACGTCGAAAGATCTGATCCCTGACCATGATCCTGCCAGGCATTCATGATGGTCACGCCGGTCGGCGTCAGTTCGGCCGCCGCGTTCGAGCTGTCCGGGCCGTCCAGGCCGCAGCCGTAGATGCCAAGCGACAGACCGACGCCGCGTTTGACCTTGTCCGTCGACAACTGCTTGCAGCGGACTTTGGCCTCTTCCCAGTACGGCTTGATCATGTTGAGCAGGCCCTCGAGGCAGAACACCTCGGGAACTTGCCCGGTCGGGGTGGTGGCACCGGGCTGATAGATGTTGCGCATCCGAAGTTCCAGCGGATCGATCCCCATCTTTTCGGCCAGCATGTCCATGGCGATTTCGCCGTTCAGGAATGCTTGCGGCGAACCGTACCCGCGGAACGCGGAGCCCCAGGCATGGTTGGTACAGACGGTGAAGCCTTTGGCCCGGATGTTCTCGATGTTATAGCCTGCGCCCATGAACTGGGCCTGGCGGAGTGTGACGAGATCGCCGAATTCGGAATACGGGCCGTGGTCTAGCCACCAGTCGTATTCCAGCGCGATCAGCTTGCCATCCTTGTCGGCACCCCACTTGGCCTTGATGTTGGCCGGCGAGCGCTTGCCGGTGTAGGTAATGTTCTGGAACTGGTCATAGACCAGGGAAACCGGCCGTCCGGTGGCCAGACAAGCGGCGCCGAGAATGGCCTCCATGGTCGGGCTGAACTTGTAGCCGAAGGTCCCGCCGGTGCCGTTTTGAATGATGCGAAGTTTTTCCGGTTCGATGCCGAGACCCGGGCAGATCATCGCATGATGCAGATGCAGGCCGATGCTCTTGGACAGAATGGTGAGTACGCCCTGATCGTCCATGTAGGCTTCGCCGCAATCGGGTTCGAGATGCAGATGCGGCTGGCGGCTGCAATAGGTTTCGAGTTCGACCGTATAGGCGGCCTTTTCCATCAGCGGCTTTGTGTCCTGGCCCTTGACGACGCCCTGTTCGTAATAGGCATTGGGGACGCCGGGATGGATTTCCATGGCATCGGGCGCCAGGGCGGCAAAGCCGCTCATGTAGGCCGGCAAGACTTCGAGATCGACTTTGACTTTGTCGGCCGCGGCGCGGGCGTGCGCTTCCGTGTCGGCGCAGACGATGGCAATGGCGTCACCGAATTGGAAGATCTTGTCTTTGCAGAGAATTGGCCGATCCCAACCGTCCCCCTTGTTGGTCGGGAAGGTGATGAGGCCGGTGATGGCGTTTTTGCCCTTGATGTCGTTCCAGGTCACGACCTTGACGACGCCAGGCATCTTCTCGGCTTCCGAGGTGTCGACGCCCTTGATGTTGGCATGTGAGACCTTGGCCTGCACCAGCGCCAGGCGCAGCGTGTCCGGCGGCATGTGCAAAGCGACATCGGCGCCGAAATCCCACTGGCCGGTCACTTTGGCCTTGGCCGACGGACGGTGATAGGTCGATCCGAGGATGCTGCCGTTCTCCGGAGGCTGCTGGTAAAGCAGGTCCTCTTTCTTTTTCTCGCCGCGCATAACGGCGGCGGCATCCATCACGGCGTCGGTGATCGGCTTGTAGCCGGTGCAGCGGCAGAGATTGCGGTTGCGGTGAAACCAGGTCCGGACTTCGGCCCGCGTCGGATTGGGATTGTGATCGAGGAGCACTTTCGCCGACATCAGGAAGCCCGGCGTGCAGACGCCGCACTGGGCCGAACCATGGGCCATCCAGGCCACCTGCAAGGGATGCAGATCGTCACCAGAGGCCAGACCTTCGATCGTCGTGATCTTGGAAAGCGGGCCGATCTTGCTGACCGGCGTCAGACAGGCCTTTACCGGCTTGTCGTCGATGATGACCATGCAGGTGCCGCATTGTCCGGTATCGCAACAGACTTTGCAGCCGGTAAGAAGCATCTGATTGCGAAGAACGTCCGAAAGTTTGGCATCTGGTTCGGTGACGATAAATCTATCGACATCGTTGATGTTCAGTCTTACTCGTTGCATTTTCCGTCTCTCCCATAAGTATTTAAGTCGGGGACCGTTTTTGTGGGTTAAATCACAGATTTCGCAGGTTCGTCGGTTTCCACGAGTTTGAGGCGACGCATGTGTGGTAAAGCCGCCTGGCTCTGGCGGCGCACGGCGATCATCTCCGCTGTGACGGCAACGGCGATTTCTTCCGGGGTGGTGGCGCCGATGTCGAAGCCGACGGGCGCATGCACGCGGTCGAATTTGGAGGCCGGAACACCGATTTTCTGGAGTTCCTTGCAGACCGTGATGACTTTGCGTTTTGATCCGATCATGCCGATGTAGCGCGCCTTGGTATCGACGGCCCATTGCAGCACGTGCATGTCTTCGCGGTGACCGCGTGTGACCACCAGGATGAAGGAGGTGTCCGGCGGGTTCAGAGACGCCAGGACTTTGTCCCAGTCGTCGGCATAGACCTCGCGCGCCTCCGGAAAACGTTCCTGGTTGGCGAAAGAGGCGCGGTCGTCGACGATCACCACCTGGAATCCCACCATCTGGGCGACTTTATAGGTGCTGAGACCGACATGCCCCGCCCCGAAGATGTAGAGCGTCGGATCGCCGAGTATGGGTTCCACGAAAACCTCCAATGTTCCTCCGCACACCAGTCCCGTATCGAAACTGGGGTTTTTGTTGAGGCTGAATTCGAAGGTCTCGGGCTTTTCCAGCTCCATGACCTTTCGCGCGCCGGTGATGATCTCCGCCTCGACACAGCCGCCGCCGATCGTCCCGACAATGGAACCGTCATCGCGGACGAGCATTTTTGCCGAGGAGTAGGAGGGGATCGATCCACTGGTCGTGATGATCGTGGCCAAGGCGCCCCTTCTGCCCTCACGACGCAGGCGAACCACTTCTTCGTAAATGTCCATCAAGGCCTCGCTTTAGTGATTGGTCGATCTCGCTCTTTCCTTCGTTCCTGGCGTCTCACCCTCCCATCCGGTTCATGCGGCTGCATTGGCTGGCGGGAATTGAAACGGGATCGGCGCCGACCACGAAATGATGACCTCGTGGTTTCTCCGCCAAGCCGGCCAGAATCGCCTGTTCGATCGGCTCGTCGTGCTGATCGGTGCGGACCAGTTCCCGCAGTTCGACGCTGCTTTCCTGTCCAAGACACCAGGTGACGGTCCCCGTGCAGGTCATGCGGACCCGGTTGCAGGACTGGCAGAAGCACTGACTGAGCGCGGTAATGAAGCCCAGCGTTCCTCCGGTTTCGGCAACGGTGACGTAGCGGGCCGGGCCGCCGGTGACGTGGTCGCTGGGCAGCAGGGTCCAGCGGGTGGACATCTCGCGACGCATGTCCTCTACCGAGAGAAACTGGTCGGCCGGCATACCGGCGAGGCCACCCAATGGCATTGCTTCGATTAGCGTCATGTCGTGGCCCTGGGCTCCGGCCCAAGCCACCAAGGCATCGATCTTTCGATCGTTGATGCCTTTCAACAGCAAGGTGTTGATCTTGACCTTCAGGCCGGCCTCTTTGGCGGCGGCGATCCCATCCAACACCTGTTCGACCTCACCCCATCTGGTGATGCGCCGGAACAGATCCGGGTCCAGCGTGTCGAGGGACACATTGACCCGCCGCATGCCTGCCGCCCGAAGCCGGTCGGCGACCTTGGCCAGGCGCAGACCGTTCGTCGTCATTGTCAGTTCGCGAAGCCGGCCGCGGGCGATGTCCTCGCCCATCGCGGAGACCAGGTCCATGATGCCGTTGCGGACCAGAGGTTCTCCGCCGGTGATACGGAGTTTGGTGACTCCGAGGCGGATGAAGCAGCGCGAGACGCGGATAAGTTCTTCGATCCCAAGAACCTCCGAATGCGCCAGCAGCTCAGGTTCCTCGGCCATGCAATAGAAACAGCGAAGGTTGCAGCGGTCGGTGACCGACAGGCGGAGATAGGTGATGTCGCGGCCGAAGGGGTCGATCATGGTTTCTGACAGTCTCCCTGGTTCCCTGGCCCGGTGCTCTTTCGACACCGATTCGATATCAGGCCACCCGTCGGGTCTTGGGCGCCCGTTGGGTCGTTGTGGTTGCATGATCTTATGGGGGCGGCGACGTCGATGTCTGTCAGATGGCGGACAATTTCGCACGCCAGACGACATAAAAAGCGGAACATTCTTCGAACAAAAGAGGTCTCTCTTGCCGGTATCGGGCTGTGACGCATTTGTCACACCGGCCGACTTTTGTGTTGTCCGATGATAAGAAGATGACACCTTTGCCAGTTCGCAAAAACTGGTGTTATTTAAATTAAAAATATAGATTATTGAAATATAACACTAAAATACTCAGTCAACGATCCTCCAGCAATTTTCTCCAAGGGGAGGGCATACGTCAGGATTGTCGTGGAGCTGACAGACAGTCGGATTTTTCCGATGGTAGCCTCGTCAAATCAAAAAAAATAAGCCAGGAGGTCGCTCCATGAACAAGATTCTCAATACAGTTCTAGCGATATGTACCGTTACGGTTGGGGGGCAGGCCCTCGCCGCGGAAAACTGGACGACGCGCCTTCCCGGCGTTACTGAGGGCCTGTCCTCCGGTGCTTTGCCACCGGCCGGTCTGTACTTCGTGAATGAAACTCTGTACACGCCGACCCATCTCTATAGTCCCGGCAGCAAAGATACCGCCGTTCGTCTTGACGCCTTTGTCGACGTGCCGATTATAGAATGGGCCCCCGGTCTTAAAGTCCTTGGTGCGGACTACGCCGTTCTTCTGGCTCAGCCCTTCACCAACATCACAACCACGACCGGGGGGACGATTTCCAACGGCAACAATATCGGATCCGGTTTTGGTTGGTACGACACGCTCGTTGTTCCCGGTGTTTTGTCCTGGTCATTGCCCAATGATTTCCACGTTGCCACGCAGTTGGGGCTGTGGTTGCCGGACGGTTCCAAGGACACCCGCATGGCGGTCAAGAACTCCAACCGTTATTGGGCGGTCGAGCCGGGCGTCGGTGTGAGTTGGTTGCATGATGGCTGGAGCGCCAATTTGTTGCTGACCTATGACGTCAATTTCGAAAAGAGCGCGGACAACCCGACGCTCAAGGACTATCGATCAGGTGATCAGTTCATCGCCGAATACAGCGTGACGAAGACGATCGGAAAATGGACGTTCGGTGTTGGCGGTTATGCGCTGCAGCAGGTTGAAAAAGACGAGGCAACGGCATTCAATGGAGTCAAATCGAAGGTCGCCAATAGTGAGGCGAGCAAGTACGCTCTTGGACCAATCGTCGGTTATAATTTCGGGCCCGTTATCGTTCAGGCGTATTACCACGAGAATCTGAAGACGGAGAACTATGTCGGAGGCAACGAATTCTGGACGCGCGTCTTGGTTCCGTTCTGAGAAATCGGTTTCCTCGAGGTCAGCCGACCGCCGGATTATTCCGGCGGTCGTGTCTGTCGTCTTGGCGGTGGCGACGTTACGCTGCTACAATGAAACGCTGAGTTGTGGCCGGGGCGGAGCATTCCGTTCCAGTACTCTCTTAGGACCGGATTTCAGATGCTGCCACCGAAGACCCATCCAAAGTGGAAAGAGCTCGTGTGCGGAAAGCTGAAGGTCACTTTCACGCTCTTGGCCACAAAGTTTTTTGTCACCAGGGTGACCGGAAGAGCAAAGATCGACCCGTCGATGGAAAATATTAACCGCCTTATCGACGAAGCTTACGCCTTTTTCAAAAAGAACGAGAAGTTGGCGCAAAAGGACATTCAGGCTATTTTCGGGCAGGAGCCGAAGTAATGCGAGCGATCCTTTCGGTGGAAGAAGTCGAGGCGTTGATCACCGCTGGCGAAAAACTGTTGCTGGCTGGTGATGAAGACCTCCTCCGACGGTTGCCGAAGGGCGATTGGGTCGGAGGGACCATTCCTTATTTTATTGCCGAGACCGGCGGTCTCATGACCCGGGAAAAGATTTTTGCGAGTGCCCTTCCCCCTGAGGTTACGACGTTCGAAACGCATTTTTATAACGAACAGCAGTTGCCGCGTATTGTCGTTGATGAGCCCAACCATGGGTTCAGTTTTGTGATCATTCCGGCCTTCACCAGAGTTCACCAGTCGTTCGCTGAAAACGTCCAAAACTATCCCGGTGTATTTGAGCGTCCGCTTATCGGCTGGGTGTCTGGCGTCGCGCTCGACCAAATCGGCAAGAGAACACCGAAAGTCGTCGACGGCCGGACGGGGCAATGGTCCGAGGACGGCGCCGTGTGCCTTCATGCCAATCTGAGGGAGAACGTCGCCGCCGAGATCGGCATCGTCAATCCGTTCGTGCAGGGAAATGGCGATACCATCACCGTTGACCATTCCGGTTTCAAGATCACCAATGCCTATGTCAACGGGGAACGGGTCAATCTGGCCGAGTATTTTGTGACGCACGATATTGGTGGCCGGCTTCCCCTGGTGGCCAATTATTCCGGGGCCATGGTCAATGTATCGATCAAGTCGGTAAACCGAGGAGAAAAAAGCGTCGAGTTTTACGCGCCGTTGTTCCCCAATATCGACTATCGTCTTGCCGTGCCGGTGGAGGATTATGAGGCCGCTTTCGCCAGAGAAATTGGCAAGATTTGCGCCGAACCCTCACTTTCCATGAATTGTATCCTGAATTATGTTTATGGACGTTTGGAAGGCAAACGGACCGGTGATTTCACGGGACCGATCACGTTCGGTGAGATCGCTTATGGGCTTCTCAATCAGACGCTGGTCTATATGGTTCTGAGAAACACTTGAGCGGGACGAACTGGTTTTCATGTCATTGAAGATGACACGTGGAACTGAGGTTTTCGTGAAACCCGCGCCTCCGGCTTTGGGGGCGAGAAGCGCTCCTCGGGCTCGCGGCGCATCGGCCAGGAATTTTCGACTCGCCGAGCGATGAGCTGTCCGTGGCGTCGACAGACGGCCATGAAATTCCCCGCATCTTCCAGTGCAGAAGGTTCTTGAGCGCTGGTGATGACATGAAAATCATCGCAGCCCGACATTCGGGCCGACAATTTCCAACTTGGTCGGCGTCGACAGACTGGCATTACGTCGTACATTGAGAATATATAGCGTCAGGAAAACCAACGGAGAGCGGCGATGACCACCGACAGGATTGAGGCGCTGCTGGCGCTGAAAGCAAATGGCCTGGGAGCTGTCGGGCGCGACCGCATCGCCATGTTGGAGGCGATCGCCAAGCACGGCAGCATCACCGAGGCCGCGCGTGCGATGGGCTTCAGCTACAAGGCGGTTTGGGATGGCGTCAATGCCATCAACAATTTGCTGCCGCGTCCGGCGCTGGCCACGCAAACCGGCGGTCGTGGCGGTGGCGGAGCCCAGTTGACCGAAGACGGCCGTCGTCTGATCGTGGCGTTTCGCCGTCTTGAAGAGCGGTTGTCTCGTATTTCCCAGGCTCTTGTCGTCGACGGGCCCGACGACCATGCGGATCTTCTATTTTGGAGCATGTCGATGAGGACCACCGCGCATAATGCCTTCCGCTGTCAAGTGACGTCGGTGCGTCGGGCGCCGGTGAATGTGGAAGTGTCGCTTCGCCTGTCGGATACGAACTCCATTGTTGCGGTCATTACCAACGACGCCGCCGACGAATTGGCGATCGTGCCCGGGCGCGAGGCCATGGCGCTGGTCAATTCGTCGTTCGTCATGCTGGCGCGCGGTGACGACGTTCCAAAGATTTCCGCCAGAAATGCCATCTATGGGACGGTCATCGAACGCATTGACGGTGGCGTCAACAGCGAGATCTTTCTCGATATCGGTGCGGGAAAGACCCTGACGGCGGTCATCACGAAAGAGAGCGCAGAGGATATGCCTCTTACCGTGGGGGACAGGGCCTGCGCGCTGTTCAAGGCATCCCACGTCATTTTGGCGGTCGATTGACAGGCTCCCGGCGAATTTCGGAGGTTCGCTGAAAGAGGATTGCGAACACAACTCTATATGCGCTTGGCCATCATCGAATTTTGTGTCTCTGGTTGTTTGTGTCCATCGCGCATCGTATATTGCTTTTTTTTGAGTGGGTGCTCTGGAGACCCCGTGACGATCTACGATGACTGTTGGCGGACCGGTCTTCAGACGGGAACTTTTTCGAGTGCGATGACGGCAATCGGCGTTGCAGCCTTCTTGCCAAGGTGCGTCCGGCTCTCGCGTTTTTCAAGATCGGTTCGTATGTTCAATTGCCGTCAAGCTTTGCCGCCACGTCGAGGTTTCTGATGCGACGGGGAGCCGCCGGCACCAAGCATGTCATTGCGGTCGTCGATGCCAGCGAGCAGCACAGGCGTGCGGTGGCCGAGGCACTGCTTTCGTTCTATACGGTCTATCCCTATAGCGATTCCACCAATGCCCTTTCTGGCATGCTGGTCGTTCCGCCCAAGCTTATTGTTGTCGGGCAACACGTCGGGCAGGGCAGTGGGGGCAGTTTCATCAAAGACCTGCGCAAGGAAAGCAGTCTTTCCACAGTCCCGGTCATCTTTGTGGCTGACAATGAGGATATGCGGGTTTTTGATACGATCCGGGACTTGGGAATTCGCGACTATCTGGTCAAGCCGTATCGTCGCAGTACGTTGATCAACGCCATTTCGGGCCATCTGAACGGTCAGGTCGAACGGTCCTGGCGGGATTTGCCGGCGGTTCAGCGAAAAGCTTTGGAGTCGACACTATCCGCCTTCAATAGCATTGCGGATGAAATAGCCAACGGAAATCCCTTACCATTTCACGCGATTAATGAGTCATGTGCCGCTATTGTCGAAGTTGTTCATGATGGAAAATTCGATAATATCTTATATAAGATAAAAGATCATGACAACTTTACATATGTTCATTCGTTACGTTTTGCGACACTTCTGTCTCTCTTTGGAAAAACGATTGGATTATCGAAAGAGCAGCAGCTTCTGGTGGCCTGTGGCGGCATGCTGCATGACATCGGGAAGATGACCATTCCTCGCGAATTGCTCAACAAGCAGGGGCGGTTGACACCGAACGAATTGACCATTTTGCGTGGGCATGTGGCGACGGCCGAGAGAATTCTCGCGACCACGGATACGATTCCCAAAGGTGTGTCGACGATCGTCGTCCATCATCATGAACGATTGGACGGCTCTGGCTATCCCCGCGGTCTGATGGCGGCGGATCTAAACCAACTGGCGCGCATGGCTGGCATTATCGATGTGTTTTGCGCGCTTACGGATCGTCGTCCCTATAAACGGACGCTCTCTGCCAATACGGCGCTGGAGTTGATGGCCTCGGACATGGCGGACGAACTTGATCAGGACCTGTTGTTCAAATTCCGGGACATCTTGATCGAGTCGGCCGATTTCGACGATGGCTCCAGCCACTGAACGCCATAACCATCGTCGCAGGTGGCGAAGAAGGCGCATTCGGTGTCCTTCAGCAGAAGGCAGGTCAGGCGACCGGAAAAATAGGCTCCTGTGTCAATTCCGATACGCAGTGGGGTGACAACCGGAGCTCGGACGACCGTATGGCCATGGACGATACGTTTTCCGTGCCAAGTGTGGGACTTGATGAAGGGGGCGCGGATGGACAAAAGGTCGGAACGCGATTGCGCATGCAGTGCCACACCAGGCCGGATGCCGGCGTGGACGAAAGCGTAGTCTCCCCATTCGAGCAGCAGGTCGAGGTTATCCAGGAAAGACCGGTGCGACGATGGAAGGCGGTCGGCGAGCTGGGCGGCGGCGGCGAGAAGCCAGGATTCGGTCATTGGATCGGGCGGGCCGTCAATGCCGTAGCTTGCCAGTGTGGTCCCGCCGCCGAGACGCAGCCAGTCCTTGTGAGCCACGGGATCGGCCATGAAGGCGCGCATCGCCATTTCATGGTTGCCTTCGAGAAAGCGCCATTCGATCGGGCCGCTGCGAAGGGCGCAAAGACGGTCGAGGACACCACGGCTGTCGGGGCCGCGGTCGACATAGTCGCCGAGAAAGACGACGGTCGGGGACTCTCCGCGTTCGGCGGATGCCAGGGCATCGGTCGTTAAAGTGCCGAGAATCTCATCGAGAAGGTCGGATCGGCCATGGATGTCGCCAATCGCATAGAGTCTCTTTCCGTCCGGGACTCGAAAAATGGTCGGCGTCGGCACGGCGGGCCGCCGTCGCAACAGCCGCAGGAGTTGCTTTAACATGTGGTGCGGTTTCGCCAATCCATCGCGCTCTTCTATCGTCCCATGGACGCCAAGGTCTCGGCCAGCCCGTGCGACAGGCTTGTCTTCGCATGGACGCCGAGTTGCCCGATGGCACGTTCGGGTGAGCCGAGAGAAAAACGGATATCTCCGGTTCGCGTTTCGGCGAAATGAATCTGCGGCTGAATGTGGATCAGGTCTCCCAGGACCTCGATGAGACGGAGGAGAGTTGTCGCCTGTCCCGTGCAGGCATTCAAGACCCTGGCTGTCTTGGCCGGCGATTGCATGGCCGCCATCAAATGGTCGACCACGTCGCTGACATAGATAAAGTCGCGGCTTTGCAGCCCGTCGCCGAATACCGTGACCGATTGCCCTTGCCGCAAGCGGTCGATGAAGATCGAAATCACGCCGGAATAAGGGGATTTCGGGTCCTGCCGGGGTCCGAAAACATTGAAAAAGCGAAAGCCTGTGGTTGGCACGCCATGGACAAGCGTGCCCACTTTCGCATGCAGTTCACAGCCAAATTTGTCTGCCCCATAGGCGCTTAACGGCCGCGGTTGCGCCGTTTCGGCAAGTGGCAGGTCGGGATTGTCCCCGTACACGGCGGCGGAGGACGCATAGACGACGGGAATCTTGCCATGATGCCGGGCGGCTTCAAGAACGGTGATGGTGGCCGTCAGGTTTGTGCGGTGGGTCCCGAGCCAGTCCTCGTTTCCTCGTTGCACGGAGGCGATGGCGGCCAAGTGGAAACAACCGGCCGCTCCGGCCATCGCCTTCATGACGGCGTCCTGGTCGGCGACGTCGCCAATGAGGAGATTGGCGCCATTCGGCAAATTCTCGGTCTTGCCCGTCGACAAATCGTCCAGAACCGAAACCTCGTGGCCGGCGGCGATCAAGCGTTCCGTGAGATGGCTGCCGATGAAACCACATCCACCGGTGACAAGGTATCTGGACATTGTTCGTACTCTCCCTGGCCGTCTAAGTCTCAGTGATCAGGTTGTCTAGTGGTGTGTTAGTGCCAACAAACGACGCGGGCAATGAATTTCCGACCATCTTCAAACAAGGTGTCGTCATCCAGTTTCGGTCCATTTGTCGCGGTTGCCACGGTGATTCCATTGTGCGCGAGGAAAGTCAGAGCCGTTTCATTGGTAATAGCGAACCCGATATCTTCGACGTTGCGGCCGGTGTTTTGATAGACGGCGACGGTGTTTATCTTACCAAATACCACGCCGACCACCAGTCCGCTTTCATCGAGAACGGGGCCGCCGCTGTTGCCGGGGCGAATGTCACCCTGTAACACGAAACGTTGTCCATCCATTGAAACTGGTCCCATTAGGGCCGCCGGCACCAGCGTCGGCTTGATACGCGGCAGACCATGGCTTGGGTAGCCAATGACCACGGCGCGGTGCCCATCCATGCGGACTTTCTCGCGAAAGGTGGCGACGGCCGGAGCCGCGGCGTCGACTTTGATCAGGGCCAGATCGCTTTCCGGGGCGATCGCCAAGACGGTGGCCAACGCCTCATTGCCGTCGGCCGTTTCAACACTTACCGCAGCGCACTTTTCGACGACGTGCTTGTTGGTCAACAACCGGGCATCGTTTCGGACGAAGAAACCGCTCCCCATGCCGATGGTATGGAGACCTCGGTCCATATAGGGCTGTGTCACGCGCGGCTGGTTGACCAACAGGCGAGCTTGCGGTTCGACGGCAGAGGGCGGGGAAGGCGGTGGAGATGACGAGGGGGGCGCAGCCTGACCCGGCAAAGTCTTCGGAATCTCCGGCAGTTGCTGCCCGATGCAACTGGAACAACAGAAGACTGCGGCTATTACCATGCACCGAAAGACGGAATTCCACATTCGTCGGATCCCGGGAATACGCCAAAGCCCGAGCGGCGCCTGAGCCCGCTGGAGCGGAAGCGTCAGATGAAACCATAGGGCTTGGAGCGATTAATTCGCGACAAGCCTTAAGTCAAACATGATCGGTTGGATTTGGCTACAGATACCGCTCTATGGCACCTTTCATTTAAACGGGTCACTGGCCGAACCTGCCAAGGAAGGGAAAATCTGCGTGGTGGGGATTTCTTTTTGCGGGCAAGAGGCTTACGTCTGAATCTGATGATCGGCGTCACGCGGGGATCCTTGCACGAAAGGCTATACCGGCATTGAGGCTCGTGCTATGCCGCTGGTGAATTCTGGAGAAACCGTGTGTCGATGACGTCCCGAAACCCTGATGAGGCCTGGTTCGACAGCCTGGGGCGCGAGGACGGGCTGAATGAGGACATCGAAGGGATTCGACAGTTCTACTCCAATGTGGTGACGGATCTGACTGGGATGCTCAAATCCGAAGGGCGAACCGGGAAATTTGTTGTTCTTGAGGGGATGGAGGAGTGTGGAAAGGCCGTCTTGACCGGCTTGGTCGCCGAGACGCTCTGTGAAAGAGGGCTTGAGGTTATCTTGAGCAGGGAACCCGGTGGCGCTCCCGGCGCGGATGCGATTCGGCAGTTGCTGTCCGGGGCCAAAGGTTGGGAGTGGGGACCTGCGACCGAATTGCTGCTGCACGCCGCGCAACGCCTGGATCATCTGCAAAACACAATCATTCCTGCTCTTGCCGAAGGGGTCTGGGTGGTCTGTGATAGTTTCGTCGGCTATTCGATCGCTCATCTCGGCCATGGACAAGGTCTCGGGCGAGACGCCGTCTTTCGGCTGCACCAGCAGACAACCGGCGGGTTCATGCCGGACCTGACGGTCGTGCTGACCGCTGGGAAAGTGCGAGAGGCGGGATATTTCGTTCGGGTTGCGGAGGGGTATCTGTCGCTCGTCGAGGATTCGGACGTCGCAGCGGTCCTGCTGCCCCTTTCTTCCAAGCCGCGGGAAACAGCGGATCGGATCGTAGCATTGATCGACAAGCATTTAGGCGTTGACGGGCCTGTTGGACCGCAAGCGATCAAACGCGATTGTTGAGTTTTTCTCGATTTCTGTCGTTCAACGTCAGTCCCCTCGCCTTAACGGTCTTGCGGTGACGTTGTAAAGAATGTCGCTTTGTGGCGATTGTCGCTGGAGCGTGATGCGTTCCCAATCAATCACGCTCTTAAGCCAAGGCGGCGCTTGATCCTTGGAAATAGGAGCTATTTTAGCGACATGCGGACCTGAGGTAGTTCAAGCAAAGCGCGAACCGCTGAAGGCGTTCAACCGACCGCCCGCGGCATTTGATTTGACAAGAAGAAGACGCCGATGAAAGAAGTCGCAACCCAGACCACCATCCCGGCCACTCGACCAAGAAAAGGGATGTCGAGAATGATCTCTGTGCCAGCCGGCGGCGGCGTGTCGATGGCGACTTTGGCACCCGTGGCCGAAATATCGACCAGTTGCGCCGCGGTATAGGAATCGTTGGCGGCGACCAGACTGGCAATATGAACGCTGTGGCGTGCTGCCATGCGGTGATCGGCTCCGGGGGCAATGTGCATCACGGAGTCGTCATCCAATAAAGCACAGGGAACCTGATTCAGGATAAACCAAGCCCGGCCAGCTTGACGATGGCGTTCGTCCTGAGAATTCAGGAAAATAAACGCCTGATCCGAACAGGTAACGAGATCAGTGTCAAGTCTCTGAAGAATTTCGAACGTGAACATCCTGGAAATACATCGACAAAGCTCTTTTCCACCAAAGTCATGGGAAATTTGAGCGTCGATTTGTTCTAGAGTGTGCAGCCGTTCTCGCCAATTTGACTTCTTGAAGGATGCCAAGAAAAAAGATAAGAGGTCTTGGACGACTTTGTCAGGTTGGACGGGTCTCCGTTCACCGTGCTTTCTGTTATTCGACATGGCGGCCGCTCCCAATTTTCCCCTCCTGATTTTCTGGATAAGAGCTCCCAGGCTTATTAGTAAGAGCTTGTATGCAAGCGTTGTGCCGAGTCCGAATTCTTTCGCATTCCCAAGGAAGTCTCCATGGACGGTGGAAAGGTGGGGTGTCGAAGTGTAAACAAAACTTTACGCTTTATTGTGGTTCACCGAGGGAAGGCTGGCGATCTTGACAGTTTTGGAGAATGCTCTTGGTGTCGTACGATTATGAATGAACGTTCTGGTGGTTTTTCGTTGTGGGCCGTCTCGCTTACAGTTATGAATGGGTATCGTAAGTTTTGCTTTGCGGTTGGCTGCCCGATCAGGAGGCAACATCAAATGTTTGTGCGGAAAGTGATTGGACCTCTCGTGATATTGGCTCTGGCTGGTGGCGTGCAGGCCTGCTCGACGACGGCCGTGGCTCCGGCCACAGTAAGTCCGGGGGCGACAGCCACCAATGATTACGTGGTTGGCGCCGGTGATTCTCTGCAGATATTCGTGTGGCGCAATCCCGAGCTTTCGATGACGGTGCGCGTGCGGCCGGATGGTCGCATTTCGGTTCCATTGATCGAGGATTTGCCTGTTGCCGGCAAGACGCCGTCGGTGATCGGGCGTGAGATCGAACACAAGCTGTCGAGTTTCGTCAAGGACGCGGTGGTGACGGTGATCATGGTGGACTTTGTCGGTCCGCTTGATCGGCAAGTGCGCGTGATCGGTGAGGCTGCCAAGCCGCAGGCTGTCCCTTATCGTGATGGTTTGACTGCCTTGGATGTCCTTATCCAGGCGGGTGGCCTGACGCAGTATGCCGCCGGCAACAGGGCGTCGATCGCTCGCATTGAGAACGGCAAGCAGGTTTCTTACCGGATTCGCCTGGATGATTTGCTTAAGGATGGAGATATCTCCGCGAATGCGCCGTTGGTGCCCGGTGATGTCCTGATCATTCCTCAGAGCTATTTCTGATCCGATGAGACGACGATCCGCGCAGGATCATCTGCGAGAGGAATGAACGCGCGTGCCAGTGCTCTCATACATTCCGGCCAAGGTCCGGGCCGAGGTCCGTCGTTATTGGCGTCGGCGGTGGCTTATCTTGATTATCGCTTGGAGCCTGTCGGTTATCGGCTGGCTCGGGGTGTTGACTCTTCCCGACAGATACGATGCGATGACTCGTATTTATGTCGATACGGACAATCTTCTGACGCCGTTATTGCGCAACATCACCGTCCAGGCGGATGTGGGCAAGCAGCTTGAAGTCTTGCAACGGACGCTGCTGAACCGAAACAATATGTCGGTGGTCGCTCATGCTGCCGATCTCGATCTCGATCTGCAGACGGATCAGCAAAAGGAAGGGCTATACGCCCGTCTTGCCAAGCAGATCGTGGTTCGACCGGAGGGAAGCAATCTTTTTTCTGTGACCTATTCCAATTCCAACCCGAAATTGGCGAAAAAAATAGTTGAATCGCTGCTTAACATCTTTGTGGAAACCAATCTCGGGCAAAATCGGACCAACATGGAAAGCGCCCGGAATTTCATCGAAGCGCAGATTGCCGAGTACGAGCGTAAGTTGAAGAATGCCGACGAACGGCTGGCCGACTACAAGACCCATCACATCGATGTCCTGGCCGGGGCCGGCAACACCAGTTTTTCCACACGTCTGGACGCAGCGAAGCAAGAGTTTACCGGCGCCAGATCGCGGGTCGAAGATTTGGCCGTTCTGCGCCAGCAGCTGGCGGCCAATCTTGGGTCGGTGCCCCAATACCTTGATACCGATGCACCCGGCCAGGTCGTGATCTCTGGTGGTGGGGCGATGTCTGGGAGCGTGGCAACTTCGGCAAGGGGGCGGGTGCAGCAATTGGAGGCCGAGCTTGCGCAACTGCAAGGACGGTTCACCGACCAGCATCCGGACGTGGTGGCGGTGAAACGGGCTTTGGAACAAGCCAGGCAACAGGCTGAACAGGAGTCCAAGCAACCATCGTCGGCGACGACCGGTGGTCGTGGGCGGATGTCCAATCCCGTCTATGAACAGATCAAATTGCGTTTGGTGCAGGCCGAGGGCGATCTGGCCCAGGCGCAAAGCCATGCCAGGTTGGCGTCAGAGGAAGTTCAGCGTCTTCAGGGACTTGCCGAAACGGCTCCCAAGGTTGAAGCCGAATTAGCCGATTTGGACCGTGAATACGGCGTAATCAAAGGCAAATACGAGGAACTGTTGGGTCGACGGGAATCCGCGCGCATCAGTGAGGCGGCGGAGAACAACGGGGACAAGGTTCAGTTCCGCATCATCGAGGCGCCGCAGGTTCCTTCGCAGCCGGCTTTCCCCAATCGGCCTTTGTTTGTATCGGCCGTGCTGTTGGTGTCTCTGGGCGTCGGTGTCGGCGCCGTGTTCCTGCTGCAACGGATCGATGACACGGTCGGGTCGGCCGAGACCTTGTCCGAGGAATTCAATGTGCGTGTTTTCGGTACCGTTCCTCGGGTCGAAAATATCGTCGGGAAGCGGAAGCGCCGCCGAGAGGGGCGTAATCTCAGCATAGCCTCGGGCAGTCTGTTTGGTGCCTATGTCGTGGTGCTGGTGCTCGCCACATTCTACCAGTCGCTTATTGTCCGCTTCGACTTGCCTTCCGTCCTCATGAGGATTCGTGACCATGTCGGCTGATCACCCCCATTCGCCTGACGGGAGTTCTCTCGCCGAACGTGTCGCGAATCGGTTGAACACCAGACGCGCTGCTCCGGTCGAGCATCCAGAACCCGCTCTGGCCGAGCCGCCATCGAAAACCGTGACCGCTCGGGAACAGCCGATCTCGGTCGTTCCGACAGTTTCCGAGCCGCCGGTGGCCCCCGTGGTGCCGGAGGTGATTCGGACTGAACATGCGGCGACGTCCGCGTCTGGCCGGGCGCCGCTGCAGATCAACTTTCAACGGTTGCAGGCCGCCGGTTTCATCACGCCGTCGTCTCCGCCGACAGGAAATACGGAGGCTATCCGCGTCATCAAACGGCAGTTGCTGAAAGTCGCTTTCCCGCAGGGAACCAGGAGCGTTACCGGTGGAAACGACAACGTCATCATGATCACCAGTTCGATGCCTGGTGAGGGAAAGACCTTTATCTCTCTTAATTTGGCGATGAGCTTCAGTGCTGAGCGCGATCTTTTCGTTCTTCTGATCGATGCCGATTGCCATCGTCGATCGATGGGGGAACTCCTCGGGGCGAAGGCGGATGTCGGCCTTGTCGATATCCTGGCGGACAGCAGCTTGCAGGTTGGGGACCTTATTCAGCGGACCAATATTCCGAATTTGTCCTTCCTGCCGGGCGGACGCCCCTATCCGCATTCCGCCGAAATGTTGGCCAGCAAGCAATTTGGCGTGCTGATGCAAGATATTGCCGCCCGCTATCCGGACCGGGTTATCATCATCGACACCCCGCCGGTTCTTGCCAGTACCGAAGCTGCGGTGTTGTCCGGACAGGTCGGGCAGACTCTGGTGGTCGTCGAAAAGGACAGAACATCCAAACGGCAGCTTCAGAGAACTCTGGAAATGCTCGAAGGGGGTCGAAATGTGGGGTGCATATTGAATATGGTTCCGCAGGAAGAGACCTTCACCGAATACGGTTATTACTGAATACGGTTGAGAGAAGTCATGGGCGCGCGTCTCTGCACATCGCAAACGGCATTGTTTTTCGGGATGGCCCTCTTGGTTGGGGCGCCATCTGCCTGGGCACAGTTGGTTCCGGGAAACTCCGGACTGACAGGCGACATCGGACAGGCCACGCCGTTGACGGGTGGTGGCGCCGCCCAAATGTTTTCTGCTTTTCCCAACGCCGGGGCGGCATCGCCACCGACGCTCTCCTATCCGGGCTATACGCCGTCGGTGGAGGCGCAGCGGCCGTTCGGGTTCCGGTTGGGGCTGGAGGGCGACGAAAAGTGGTCCGACAACGTCTTTTCGACGGCACAAGGGGGACGGTTCAATACGTCCTCCAACACGGGGAAAAAGGCGGATTTCATCACTACCGTGGCTTCGTCGGTCGGTGTCGACGTCAACAGCAAGCGGCTGCAGGGGGCGCTTGACTACAATCTTGCCTATGACCGCTATGCGTCCAACACCCGGTTGGACGGCTATCGGGAAAACGGTCTTGGCGTCTTCGATTCGGAACTCATCGACAAATTGTTCTTCGTTGATGCGCGGGGGAGCGTCAGCGAGCAAAACACGTCGTCGAATGGGGCTATTACCGCTGGCTCCCGTACGGCAGCCACTAATCTGACGCGAGTTTACACCGGCAGTGTGACACCGCGTCTGCAGCAGAAATTTGGCGACTGGGCCGTGGGGCAGGTGTCCTACCATCACGACGAAACCCATAACGAGAATGCATCGCAGATCAGCCAAACAACGTCGTTATCGTCGCTGTCCAGCGTCCCCCTGAATGACAGCCACACGGATGGCGGTCGCGTGGAAATGCGCAACGGCAACTATTTCTCGCGATTTTTTTGGGATTATTCGGGGGACTATAGTCGCAACGTTTCCAGCGGTGCCACCTATGAGCAGACAACGCACAACATTGGCACAGAATATCGTTTGATCGATAGTTTTGGACTTCTGGCGGCCGGTGGGCATGACCACCTGCACAATACGACGACGGATCTAAGCAAATATGGCGGCGGTTATTACAGCGGCGGCGTTCACTGGACGCCGTCGCCCGATACCGACGTGCGGCTGGGAGCTGGGCGCCGCTATGATCACAATAACTGGACGGCGCTGGCCGAGCACCACTTCAGTCCGATGACGGTCATCCGGTTGTCGGAAGACACGGGCGTGACCAACGACGCTCTTTCCTTCGAACAGGCCTTGGGTGCCGTCCAGCGCGGTCCAAATGGCGGGTTCGTCGATCCCTTCTCAGGGCTGTCGGCCAATCCGTCCTCGTCGCCCTTCGGTCGGTCCAATGCGCTCTATTGGCAGCGCAATACGAATTTGCTGCTGCGTCATGATGAATTGCGAGACAGCTTTGCCCTGGCGGGGAGGGTGGCCGAACAGCGCCTGCTCACGAACATTGCCGCTACGACCACCTCGACGGCGCTTGCCGCCGGGACGCGATCGACGGTGACGGGAGCGGATCTGTCCTGGTCGCATCAGTTCGATCCGGCGACAAGCGGCATAGCTGCACTTTCGCCATCCGTGACCCGTTCAACCAACAACGCGCTCAATGGATCAAAACGGTTCCAGGGAAGTCTCGCGCTGAACCACAGCTTAAATGAGACATTGACGGGATCGTTGGGTTATTACTACGCGGCCACCATATCGGAGTCTTCCGGGAATACCCGGGAGAATTTGGTTTCGGTTGGCCTTCGTAAGACGTTCTAGACGGTTCGATGTATAACGAATTCTACGGGTTGTCGGCGTCTCCCTTCCAACTGACGCCCGATCCACGTTTCTTTTTCGAAAGTTCGGTGCATCGCAAGGCGATGGCGCATCTGTTTTTCGGATTGGAACAGCGCGAGGGATTCATCGTCATTACCGGTGACATCGGTGCCGGAAAGACGACCATTCTCGGACATCTGTTGGCCACTCTCGACGCCCAGGAATATGTGGCGGCGAAAATTGTCAGTCCGCATCTGGGGGGCGACGACATGCTGCGCGCCGTTGCCTCAGCGTTCAATCTGCAATTTGCCAATCTTGACAAGGCGTCGCTGTTACGCCGGATCGAGGATTTTCTCGTCGACAATCACCGGCAGGGCAGGCGTACGCTGCTTCTGGTCGACGAGGCTCAGAACGTGCCGCCGCCGGCCCTGGAAGAACTGCGGATGTTGTCGAATTTCCAGGTTGGCGCCAAAGTGCCGCTGCAGAGCTTCCTTCTCGCTCAACCTCAATTTCGTCGAACCTTGGCGAGTGTCGATCTTGAGCAGTTCCGCCAGCGGATCATTGCCTCCTACCATTTGGGGCCGATGGGAGCGGCGGAGACCAGCGAGTATGTGCAGCATCGCCTTGCCGTGGTCGGATGGAAAAACGATCCGGAGTTTACCGAAGAGGCGCTTGCTGATATTTTTCTTCACACCGGCGGCGTACCACGCAAGATCAATACCTTGTGCTCACGAATCATGTTGTTCTGTTTCCTTGATGAATTGCACAAGGTCGATCGGGATGTCGTCAGGAACGTCGCCGAAGACCTGGCCCGCGAGACCAACCAGGTTGTCGACACCTCCGATGGACGCAGTGGCGGCGTCATGCTTTCGCCGTCCCAAGGCGGGGAAAATGTTCAGGAAACCGCTGGAGTCGCTCATAGGATTGATAAACTTGAAAAAACGGTCATACGCCATGGCCGCGCCCTGAGGTATTTTTCTTCGGTCATCGAGAAAAATCTGCTTGAGGGTACCTCTGGCGATAGTGATCCCGGTTGAGGAACGCGTATGACGACTGAAGAGATATCCTTTCGCACGAAGAGTTTCAGTCCGCTTCGCCGCGATGGTGTCCTGGTCAATGCCATGTCCGTTGACGTCGAGGATTACTTTCAAGTGCAAGCCTTGTCGGGCGTTATTCACCGGGAAGACTGGGAGCGACACCCCCGGCGGATTGAACGGAACACCAATCTCATTTTGGAACTTTTTGCCCGCCATCACGTCAAAGCGACGTTTTTTACCTTGGCGTGGGTGGCTGAGAGACATCCGGCTTTGGTGCGTCGAATCGTTGCCGAGGGGCATGAACTGGCGAGCCACGGGACCGAACATCGTCGGGCCGACGAGCAGGACGTCGCGGCCTTTCGCGAGGACATCCGGCGCTCAAAAAAAGTGCTGGAGGATATCAGCGGGGCGGCGGTTCGCGGATATCGCGCGCCCACCTTTTCCATCGGGACACGTAATCTGTGGGCCTTTGACGTTCTCGCTTCGGAAGGCTATGCCTATTCGTCCAGCGTCTACCCGGTACGCCGCGACTATTACGGGATGCCGCATGCCCCCCGTTTCGCATTTTTTCCTCTCGATGGCCACGCTCTGGAAGAATATCCGATCACGACCTTGCAGGTTGGCGAGCGCAATTTCCCGGGTGGTGGGGGCGGGTTCTTCCGGCTTTTGCCCTATGTGCTGAGTAAGGCCGCGATAAATCGGGTCAATCGGAAAGACCAAAGGCCTGCCATCTTTTATTTTCATCCCTGGGAAGTTGATCCTGAGCAGCCGCGTGTTCGGCCCCTCAACCTGAAGTCACGCTTTCGCCATTATATCAATTTGGATAAAACGGCTGGACGGTTGGAACGGTTGTTGGGCGATTTCTGCTGGGATCGGATGGATCGGGTGTTCCGTCCCGGAATTGGGGCGTGAGAGGTCGCATGGCTGTTCAAGTCAAGGTTTTGGAAGATCGCCAAAAACAGGCATGGGATCGCTTTGTTCTTGAAGAGTGCCCGGAGGCGACATTTTTCCACCGTGTCGGTTGGCGACGCGTTGTCGAAGGGGCGTATCGGCGGCCGTGTCCTTATCTCTACGCCGAGCGTGACGGTCAGATCGTCGGAGTCTTGCCGCTTGTCCATGTCAAAAGTCCTTTGTTCGGCAACCGCTTGATTTCCACGGGCTTTACCATTGGCGGCGGCGTCGCGGCGCTTGACGACGAGGCTCACGCGGCCCTTGACGCTGAGGCACTGCGCTTGGTGGAAAAGCTGGGCGTGACCTGTTTTGAGGAGCGCCGTCCGCCGCGACCGCACCAGGGAGAGGGGTGGACGTCGCATTCGGACATCTACGCCAACTTCTCCAGACCGATTGCCAGCGACGAGGCCGATTGCCTCAAACAAATTCCGCGCAAGCAGCGTGCTGTGGTCCGCAAGGCGATCGAAGCCAATCAACTGGCGGACGATTTGGACACTGGACCGGAACGTTTCTTTCCCCTTTACGCTTTCAGCATGCGCAACATGGGGACGCCGGTCTTCGGGCGGCGATTCTTTTCTATTTTGATGAATGAATTCTCCGGCGCTTGTGATTGCCTGACGGTCAGTCACCAGGGGGCGACGGTTTCGAGTGTTCTCAGCTTCTATTTTCGCGACGCGGTGATGCCCTATTACACTGGGTGTCAGCCCGAGGCGCGTGATCTCGGGGCCAACGACTTCATGTATTGGCGGCTGATGCGCCGGGCTGAGGAGCGTGGCTTTTCCGTCTTTGATTTTGGTCGTTCCAAGTTCGGGACAGGCCCCTTCAGTTTCAAGAAAAATTGGGGGTTCGAGCCGCAACCGATCATCCATCAATTCCATGTGCCTGGCGGGGGGACTCCTCCGGAGATCAATCCGCTGAACCCGAAATATCGGCTGTTTATCAACGCGTGGAAACGGTTGCCCCTGGGAATCGCCAATATTTTGGGCCCCCAGGTTGTTCGACACATCGGGTAAGACTGTGTTTTCTGCGTGACCGCCTTCCTCAGGAATGAAATTCCAGCCAATAGAAGGCGAGCCCGCCCATCTCATGGAAGGCGAAATAGCTGTCGCGCAAGGCCTGCGCGGACGGTAACAGCTTAGAGATACGACTCTCGATGCTGGGATTTTTCCTGGCGTCTTCGTTATGGGAAGCGGTTGGGGCAGGGATAACCGTCAGCCCCGCGTGTTCGAAGCTCAGTTTCGCCCGTGGCATATGCCAGGCGTGGGTGACGAGAAAGATACGCGTGATCCCCTGTGCCCTTAAGACCTCGGCCGATCGGATGGCATTCTGGTGCGTGTCCTGAGACTGATCTTCAAGCCAAACGATGGAGGAACTTCGGAAATCCTCGGTCAACGATTGTCGCATGGTCGAGGCCAGGCTGTCAGGTTGACCAAGCATTGTACCGCCGGCCACAAGGATCGGCAGCCCGGTTCTCCGTTGCAGCCACGCCCCATAGCGTAGGCGTTCCAGCGTCATTGGCCCGGGCGAAAGGGAAGGGTATTCCAATTCCTGCCGGGCTTCGGCGCTGAGGACGACGATGGCCTGCGCATCTTGTAAGATTGGCCCGCTGGCGGGCAGCGGTGGAAATACCTCAAGGCGAGAAAGCAGGGCATCGCCGACCAAGGGGGTGGCCAGCAGATACAGCAAGATCAGGCTTATGGATGTCACCCTGCGTCCGGTTTTCATTTTTCCCGGCCAGAAATGACCGATCAGGGCGATGATCAATAGTGAGGCTGGGGGGAGAGCCATCGCCTTTAATAATTGATACATGAGCTGACCTTGTTCTGTGGGACGGGCTAAACCGCAGGAACATGCTTCGAGACGCCGCGTTCAGTTGACCCTTTGCTAAGATAGAGCCGATCCGACGGGCCATTCGGCTCGCCTCGAAGGATGCTGTCGACAGTCTTTCCCGTTTTTTTTCCTAGTAATCTTGTCGCGAATTAAACCTTTGTCCCACCTATCATGTTGTCCCTCGGAGCAGCAAGCGATAAGCAAGCTCGACCGATCCGGCAACGCGTGATAATGAGAAGCTGGAGAATGGAGGCGCATCCGTCATGGAAGTGTTGGTGATTCTGGCGAATTTTATCGCGATGATTGCTGCGATGGTCTGGAGTGATCGAGCCGAAGGCTTGGGGGCCGACGGCGAGAGCCGCGGTTTCTTCGCCTACAGGACTGCTCCGGCCTCGCCGTCAGCCGCGCCGCTTCCCCATAAACGTCAACGCCGGTAGGTCCCTCGTGCGCGATCTCCTTTTTACCGGCCTGTTTCTGGCGATGGCGCTGATGGCGCTACGCCACGCCCATCTTGGTATGATGCTGTGGGTGTGGTCGGCACTGTTTCCGCCAAACGAGTTCCTTTTCGGTTTCGGTCAAGGCATTCCGTTTAATAAAATCGCGGTGGCTTGTACTGTTTTGGCGCTGTTGTTCGACAAGCGTCGAAATTTGACGTTCGATGCCCTGCTGATCTGGCTGCTTCTCTTCCTGGGAGAGGTGTCACTGTCCTTTTATACAGCCGCCACGCCGCCGGGGTGGGGAGGGGAAATTTACGAAAGACTGGTGAAGATCGTCATGGCCGTGCTCTTCATCCGTTTCACCGTGGTTGATCGTTTGCGCCTGCATTCCATCCTTATTGGCGTTTGCTTGGCGGTTGGCTCTGGGGCGGTTGACGAGGGTTTGAAGTTCATCATTTCCGCGGGAGGGCATCACGTGAAAGGCCCGGCCTCCTGGGGAGATGAAAATATAACGGCAGCCATTATTCTCATGGCGATGCCGATAATCTTTTACCTATATAAGTGCTCTGTTAATAAAATCGTTCGTATAGGGGTTATGTCTACATTTATCATTTGTATCGTTGCTGTTATTGGCACGTACTCTCGTGGTGGCTTTGTCGGATTGTTTATTTTTTATGCGATGTCATTGAAATCATCAAAAAATAAGGTGGTGCTCGTCGTAGCAAGTTTGGTATTGATTGGCGTTGGACTTGAGCTTCTTCCTGAAAGTTGGTTCGAGCGAATTCACAGTACCACTGACGCTGCTCAGGATTATTCATTCCTGGGGCGCGTTATTCAGTGGAAGGTTTTGACGCTGATCGCGCTTGACCATCCGTTTTTGGGAGGGGGCATTCTCTGCAATGGGGTGCCTCAGATCTGGCAGGTCTATTCGGCGAGGCTGGCGTCGGAGCTGACATTCATTTCAACGCCTCCACCAACCACTCCATATGCATCGCACAGTATTTATTTTCAGGTTTTGGGAGAAAACGGGTTCACCGGACTATTCCTCTTTTTGATCGTTTTTGGAATGGGATTCCATCTTATTTCCGATATTAAGAAACGTGCCAACACAGACTCCAGTTTAGCGTGGAGTGGTGAATTGGTGAGTTCCATCCGAATGAGTATTGTTCTTTTCCTTATAACTGGGGCGGCGTTGCCAATTCCATATTTGGAGATCCCCTATATATTTATAGGAATACTTTCTGCAGTCCGAAATATACAGGTAACTGAAAGTAAGAAATTGTTGAAGAGAGGACGCCAAGCCGGTCTGTCAGCAGTCAAGGGGGACCCGTCTCTGCGGATATCGGGGAAAGACGCGCAGACGACATAAGAGTCATGCTTGTGTATGTGCAAAACGCATAGGCCTCATGCCCATGCATCTTCGGTCCCGGTGACGACGGGCGGCGCCGAGACATCTGGGCTTCAGGTTCGAGCGGACTTCCACCAATCTGCGGATGGGCGGAACGCTGACCGGCAGGTTGATACCAACTTGCGACTTCCGCACGAAAAATGAGGATCTCATCGTCATTGGCACAGAGGACGGACTAATGATATAAGAAAATTACAATTGGTGAAATTCAACCCGGGACTGGCGTTTGACCATGCACCTATTTGGAGTGACGTAAGACCCCAGGCTACTCGGATCTATAAGGAATAGACTTCGTCATAGTCTCTGTCTGATTGAGCTGTGTAGCCCGTTACCTTCATGACTCCGTCCGGCGTGGTGCAATAGGGATCTGGGACACGTGCAGGTCAGAGGCCAAATAATTATGGATGATAAAATGTCATTTTCCGTTGTCATTCCTGCATATAATAGAGCCCAATATATATCGGAAACAATAGAAAATATTTTACACCAAAGCTTAAAGCCAGAGCAAATAATAGTCGTCAATGATGGATCGACTGATGACACGCACGCTGTCGTTTCTGAGAAATATGGAAATGTCGTTGATTTAATTGATATTCCCAATAGTGGACCGCCTGGGGCCAGAGATGCCGGTGTAAGGGCTGCGAGGCAAGAATTTATTGCCTTTTGCGATAGCGATGACCTTTGGTTGCCGGATCATCTTGAACGCCTTGGTCGTTTATTGAGACATGGCGATGTCTCATTCGCATTCAGCAATTTTGTCTATTTTAAAAATGAAGTTCGGGCCGACAAGAGTCAGTTTGATTGCGACCCAGCCAGGTTCTACGTTTCTCCCGGGCGCTCCCTAGGGGATGGAATGTTTATTTCAGATGTTCCTCTTTTTCCCCATGTGCTGGAATACCAGCCAATTTTACCGTCATGCACAGCAATTAAAAAAGAATACTATTTGCGGGTTGGCGGGTATGACCACTCATTTGGAAGAGTGGTCAGTGAAGACCTTGAATTTACCTTACGATGTGTACGTGAGGGAGGCATCGGGATCGATACGCATCCGACAGCGGAGATCCGGCGACACTCGGAAAACCACTCAGGAGATTGGATTCGCTGTCTAGCTGGATCGATAGATATATTAAAATACTCTATCCTTCATCATGGCCTCTCTCGAGATTGGCAAGAAAAAGCCAAACATCAAATTGCGGTACGGAGTCTCGAGGGAATAGATCATGCATTTTTGAGTCGCAGATTCGAGGATATCAGCCTTTTTTCGAAAGAAATTTCAATACATGAGATGAAAATAAAACAATTTATAAAAATTGTTATTTCTCGTTGTCCGCGTAATATTGCACTATTTCTACAGAAAGTGCTCACTAGAGGTTCGTGATGAACAGTAGTGGCGGAACTGTTGATAATTCCTATATCAGGGATGTCTGACGGACGACCATTTTTCCAGCTTTATCCTGATCTTTCGGGAGAGAGCCATATGTTCGCCGGTGTATTCAGGCCTATCAGAATCGTATTTTCGCGATCAATTGGGACTCTTTTGTTCGGCGCCATATGCAAGAGGGATGAGCGGCGTTCTTAATCGAAAAATTGCCGATTCGTTAGGAGTAATTTAATGCGTGTCCTTTTCGCTTCATCACACAAGTATCTACCGGAAGTTAGAGGCGGGATGGAGGTCAATACTCACCAACTTTCTGTCGCGTTACAAAAAACAGGATTTTCTGTCGGCGTTCTTTCTGGCCTAGGGGGGCACGGACTGGTGGGATTCCAGGCCCGGTTGCGGATAAAGTTGCTCCGAAATCCGAGTCCCGTTGATTATTTACTCGGTTATCCAACTTGGCGGTCCTGGTTTAGTTCGTCTGTAGTTGAGCGGGTTGCCGCGATTTTCCAACCCGATGTGGTCGTCGTGCAAGGTGGGGACGAGATTGTTCCTTTACTAAAAAACTTCCTTAAATTAGGGCTTCCTGTTATCGGTTATCTGCATAATTCGGGTCGGCTACCACTGGATGAGGAGCTTCGGAACCATCCTCGCCTCCACTTCGTTGTGAACTCGAATTTTACAGCGTCGCTACACCCGGAGAAGCCCGTCCGTGCGGTCATTCGCCCGATCGTCCCGCCCGATATGTACGCTGTCGAATCGAACCGAACCGCAGCCGTATTCGTCAATCCCGCTCCCTACAAAGGGGTGGATATCGTCATGAATTTGGCGAAAGCGCGGCCAGACGTGAATTTTTTGTTCGTCGTCAATGGAATGCCGACGCCGCCGCCGCCCGCCGAGCTAAGGCCGGCAAACGTAAAAGTCGTCGGCCCATTCAAAAATATGAAGTCGGTCTATAAGGAGGCAAAAGTCGTTCTCGCCCCCAGTCAATGGGAGGAAACATGGGGACGAATCGCGACAGAGGCCCAGATCAGCGGCATTCCTGTTCTCGCGAGTTCGCGTGGCGGATTGCCGGAGGCGGTAGGTCCTGGAGGTCTGTGCTTACCGCCAGACGCTTCTCCAGACGAATGGCAACACGCTTTTTCTACCATTTGGGATACCGAGGCCGGCTATCAGCAATTCGTAACGGCAGCTTATAACTTCTCTCGACGACCTGAAATTCAACCGGAATCAATAGTCAAATCATTTGGAGAGGTTCTGGAGTTCGCCGTAACCTCACGATGAACGGTGGCTGTGGCTACCGGCTCTGGCTAAGCTTGGACACAATCAGGCGGACCTCGTGGAACAGGGGGTGTTGCAAAGCGCGTAGTCCGAAACCCCATCCGATCATACCCAAAAAGACCGCGATCAAGACGGCAGGGAACGGCGTGGCCGGAGACCAACTGTAAATCGTCATAACGACGACAGCCGGCAGGACGGCAAGGGCCGTCAGCATGGCGCTATGCAGATAGATCGGGATGCTGTCGCGCAAGGTTGTGTCTGTCATGCGTTCGAGATGCGGCCGATAGATAAACACGGCAAACATGGCCTCGCCGACTCGTGCCACGGCGGCACCTGGCAAGCTTATGAAGCATCCGACGACAAACATCGCCAATCCGACCCCGGCGCGGATGAATTCGAACTGCGCTTGTCGTGCCGTCTCCCGACACACGACGAAAACTTCCCAAGTCATGGTGATCGAGACCAGAATAACGGCCGACAGGGATAAAAAGCTCAATGGCAAAGCGGCGCCGACCCAAGCCTGACCGTAGAGAACCAGCACTACCGGCCCAGCTATAACCGCCAACCCCGTGAACGCAGGCCATAAAAGCGCGGTCGTCATTTCCATGACGCGCAAGTAGCTATCCCGGAGGGACAAGTTTTGTCTCTTCTTTTCGGCCAGGTCCACAAAAATGATGCGCGTTATAATAACATGGACATTATCCCATATCTGGCTGTTCAGACTCGACGCTCGCGAGTAGATGCCGAGCGCTTCCAAACCGAGAATTCGGCCCAACAGGAGCTCGGCCAGCCGGGATGCCAAGGCGGTGATGCCGGAAATGGCCAACATTTGCAGGCCGTAGTTCATGATGTCGCGCCATGCGGCGAGGCCAAACCTGAAGCAGGCATATTGTCTGCCTATTATATTGACGGCGATGACCCAAACGAAAGCGCCTGCGATCTGGCCGTAGGCGAGGCTCATGTAGCTAAACCCCACGTAGGCGGAGCTTAGCGTAACCGCGTTGGCCACAACGGTTCGCAAGAGATTCAACAGGGCAATTACGCGGAAATTGCCGCTGCGCTCGAGTCCTGTCGCCGGCAGCAAATCAAAAATGTTGACTAGTGGGAGGACCGCCACGACCATGAGCAGGCGCCGCACCCCAGGTTCACCCAGCAGAGCGCCACCAATCGTGCTTAGCCCGACGGTCAGGGCCGACACAAAAATCGCAAGCACAGCATTGACGGTGAATACGCTGGCCTGCAAGGTCAAAGTCAGCTCCTTAGCTCGTACGATGTAGCCCGAAAGCCCAAGCGACCGGAGAATTGATAATAGCCCTACAATAGCCATGGCGACCGCAAAGACGCCCATTTCATACGGCGTCAGCAGCCACGCAAGCAGAACCGATGTGCCAAACTGCAGGACAAAAAGTCCCCCCTGCGACAGGGCCATCCAGGCGAAACTACGGCGAATTGAAAACATGACTGCCCAGTTATTATCATTCAAAACCAGATGGTGACCCGCTACGTATCCATGCTGTCCGATCGCATGGCAAGCTTGTTTCAACGACACATTCTAGATTCTCGGGTCAACGCATCTGGATTAATCTATGGTCGTTTTCCAGGATACGAGCATCCACTTAGGAGATATCGTATAATCGGTTGCAACAGGTTTCTCTAGAGAAAAATTGTCACACTATTTGTGAGAGTCAATATGTCGTCACCTCTTGTTTATATAATTGTCCTAAATTGGAATGGTCACGAGGATACGATTCGGTGTGTAGAATCGTTGAATAAACTCGATTATCCTAATTTTCATATTGTTGTCGTGGATAACGGTTCCAGCGACGATTCTGTTCGAATCCTGTCTCAGATTGACGGGATTACGCTCATTCGCAATTCTAAAAATCTTGGTTTTTCTGGAGGGAACAACGTCGCCGTTCGTTTCGCAATGGACGGCGGGGCAGATTACGTCTGGCTCGTAAATAGCGATGCCACCGCAGCCTCGGACAGCCTTTCGAGGCTTGTGGCGGCTACGGAGGCTGATCCGCGCGCCGGTTTGGCGAGTTCCGTCATCTATTATGCCGAAGAACGAACCCGGCCTCAATTTTGCGGTTCGGAACTCAACGACCAGATCTATGAAGTGACTCAGCTTTCCCTGCCTGTCTCCCAACGCCTGCAAGCGGATCATCCGGAGCGCATGGTTTTGTGGGGAACGGCGCTATTGGTTCGGCGGGCAGTGATAGAGCAAATTGGTCTGTTGAATGAAGGATTATTCGCATATTATGAAGATACTGATTATTCAATAAGAAGTATAAATGCGGGTTTTTTGAACATAATGGTTTATGATTCGTCAGTTTGGCACGACAGTCCGATCGAAAGTGGATTGCGAAAGCCGCATTATTATTACTATATGTATCGAAATGATATTTTAATACGGAGGAATCATATTAAATCATTAGTCCTGCTTCTTAAGGTGCTGCTTTGGAATTTTTTGAGAATCCGGCGGTCTATTTTACAGTTCAAGGCGGCGCCGCAGCTTGCCGAGGCTTGTCTGGCAGGACTGTGGGATGGTTGGTTGGGGGTGACCGGCGTGTACAGGCCGGGGCGGCGGATGCCCGCTGTCGTTCGCCGGTTCGTTTTGGCGTTTGGTCCGAATTCTTCACTCCAGCGGACTGACAATGGACTCTGTCGGTGACTTTGGGGGGCGGGGTGTCTGGGGAATAGCGATTGTCGCCGGCAGTCGGTCGGCGCAACTCATTTGGATCCTGAATCATGACGGAATCTCTGCAACTTCCCGGACGGGTTGTCGATCAGACCTTTATGAAACATCCAGAATATCCGCTTGAACTTGCTCATGTCGGGCAGGGAAACTGGCGTGCATTTCGTGCCCTTGGTCTCGATCTGCAAAGGGTGATGGAAATCGCAGGCGGTTGGAGCGCCAGCCTGGAGGGCATCGATCGGCCGTGGTTGTGCTGGAATGTCGATGATGACTGGTGTTTGATTCAGCAACGCTTGGTGCAGATGACGGGATGGACGCCACTCATCGGCTTTGATCCGCGCGTTGGTCCTCCGTCGCGAATTTTGCCCGGTTCGGTGGTCTTCGACTTCAATGCCCATCTCGGCCTGCCGGTACTCTATCCGCACTTTCCGTTGGAGTTCGCCTTTCTATTTTGTGACCGTATTGCCTTTTGGCACTCGGACTTGCTGATCCGCGAGGAGAAAATGCGCGCGCTGGCCCACCGGTTCGGGGCTTTGGCCGATGGTGATACCGCCGCGACTTGGGTTTCTCCGGGGCTGCGTCACAGCTTTTCCCAGCGGAAGAAACGCTATTGGGAGTTGGTGGGATGTACCACACGGCAGGCCAGCCAGGACCAATTTAGAAATGGTTGCGGCTGGTGGATGGAATATTGGGCGCATCCCAATCAATCCGATGGGGCGGAAATTCGAGAAAAATGGTACTGGGACCATGGAGCCGGGGTTTATTACTGGCGAAAGAGGCATGGCGGTCGGTGTGTCGAGATTCCCGGCTCTGATTATGCCGAAGGCCATTTCACCAAGATTGGCAATAGCCAATATAAGCGGGTTCGGGAAGGGGGCTGGTCCGACGCGCGGCGTGCCATGTCGACGGATATCAAGACATATTTCAATCTTGATGAGGCATGTGCTCGATTGGGACTCGTCGACTATCGGCGGTGGCCGTGATCGGAATTAAATTTTCACCACTAATTCAATGAGTTGGTGGGCCAACTTATCTGGATTCCTGGGTTCCAGGCGTCTGGGGTGGACCACTAGGGGAGATGTCTTGATATGCAGATGATTGCGGTTTTCGACTTTCTTAGCCATGAGTTCATGCACCACCCGTTTAATGAAGGTTATGTCAGGATGCTTCGACATGCCTTTCCCGACGCGGAGGTCGTTTTTCACGCGCAAGATGGTCACGTCAAACGGCTGAAGCCCAATCTCGCCGATGTCGAGGGAATCACTTTTCGCTCCTGCTCCCCTTTCACCGTGCCTTTCGGCCTGTCGCGTCATAATCCATTGGGGGGGTATCTTGCCGCCCGGCGTTGCCTGGGTGAGATGGTCCGCGCCGTCGGCGACCGATCTCTGACGATGACAGCTGTTCTGGGAGTGGACGCTAATTTGCTGTCGGCTTTGCGCCGAACATGGCCGAGGACATCCTCTGCGCCGCTTCACATGATCCTCCATAACCATTTGGCGGCGGCGGCCCGGTGGCGGACGCGCAATCCGCTTTACCGCCCCTTCGACTTTCTATCCGCCCTGGCGATGCCAATGGCGCCGCGTCATCGCTTGATCGCGTTGGAACTGGGAATCAAGGAAGCGACCGTCGAGCTTGTTCCGACGCTCGCCCCCAATGTCGAGACGCTGGAACATCCGATTTTGACGTCGGAATGGGTGACCGAACGTGAGCCGGTTCCGGGTGAGCGCCTCAAGATTGGTTTCCTTGGTCATGCCAGCAATAGCAAGGGGTTCGACCGCTTCATGGAAATCGCCCGGAAATCCGGACCCGACAAGGAATTTCATGCCATCGGCTTGGGTTCGCCCGAAGCGCTTGCGATGGATTTGCGGGTATTGGCGCGGCCACCGGCGGCAAGCTCGGTTCCGCGCACCGAGTATGTTGAAGCCTTGACCGGTATCGACGCTGTCTGCCTGCCTCTGTCCCAAGGGTATGACTATGTGGCAAGTGGCAGTGTGATTGATGCCATCGTCGGACTGAAGCCATTGTTTTGCCTGCGTAACCGTTCGGTCGAGGGCATATTCAAGAAATACGGTTCGATCGGTTATCTGGCCGACACGATCGAAGATCTGGAAGCTTTTGTCCTGAAAGCTTCGATGGAGACGGTCCTTCAGCAAAGGCCCATGTGGGTTGCCAATCTTGCCAAGATTCGTGCTGCGCGCAGTCCCGAGGCACTGGCGCCGGCGTATGCCGCCTCGGTACAGGCTCTAATGCGTTGACGAGAGGCCAAATGCCATTAATCATCACAGGCGATGGTATCGTATCCTCTCCATAAACTGTGGATTATTGAAATGGGCAGGGGCCGTGCAATGCGAGTCTTCTTTTATGGTCTCGCATTGAATGCTGTGTTTGCGCCATCGGTTGTCGCGGGCACCTTGCTTCTGCCCGAACCGGCGATCGATCGCGTCGCACCCTGGGCCGTCGTTTATCGCCTGGAGCACCCCATTACCGGGACCGGATCTGCCACGCTCGATTGGAGCGATTCGCTTGGACGAGTGGTGGAGGAGCGATCATGGCCCATCACGCTCTCCCAGGTGGCGGATATTGCTTTTTCAATCGATTTACGACGCGCGGTGACCTCGGTCAACAAACTGACCGTCCATCTTGACGTCGATTGCCAAGTTTCAGATTGTCCTGGCGGACATTGGCAAGACGCTGCCACCGCCCAGTTCGTCGTGCCACCATGGGACGACGACTGGTGGGACTATCAGATTCTCATGTGGCAGGGCCAAACGGAGCGGGGCTATGAGGCGCTCAAAGCCATCGGCGTCACGGGTGCCAAAATGATGGCCAAGGATCGCCCATTGTCGCTCACCGAAGGACTTTCCGGAGCTCTGTTGGCCAAGGACTTTCGGTGGTACGAGGAGAATATCGCCACCGATTTCTTCGCTCCTTATCACCGATGGTTTCCCGATAAACCGGTCAACTGGAAATATCTGGAGGTAAAGGCCGCTCATCTGATCGCACCGTCCAGTCTTCAGCCCTTCATGCGCGAACCCAGCCTTTCGGATCCGGATTGGCAGGCCGCGATTCGCGACCGGTTGACCTCCGTCGTCCGGGCTCAGAAGCCTTTCCGCCCGCTGTTCTATAACCTTGGCGACGAGACGGGCATTGCCGATCTTGCCGCCTATTGGGATTTCGATTTTTCCCCGATGGCTCTGGATGCCTTCCGGGAGAGCCTGCAACAGCGCTATGGCACGCTAACTGCCCTCAATCGTCAATGGGGATCGGGTTTTGGCCGGTGGGCGGACGTCATGCCCTTGACGGCCGCCGCCGCTATTCGCCGCAAGGATCAGAATTTTTCGGCTTGGGCGGACTTTCGGGAGTGGATGGATATCTCCTTTGCCCAGGCTCTAGCCCGTGGACGAGACGCGGTGCATGCTGCCGACCCGCGCGCCCTGGCCGCCATCGAAGGCGGCCAGATTCCCGGTTGGGGGGGGTACGATTACGCGCTCCTCGCGCCGGTGCTGGACGTTTTTGAGATCTATGACGCCGGGAACAGCGTCGATCTGGTTCATGCGTTCAATCCGAAAGCGGCAATTCTTACCACGTCTTTTTCCGGTGGTCCGGCCGAGAAGTGGAGAGTTTGGCGGGAACTGCTGCACGGGGGCCGTGGTTTGGTCCTTTGGGATGAGTCTTCCGAGTTCGCCAACGGGGACGGCCGCCTGGGAGAGCGCGGCGCCGGGGCTGCTGGTTATTTCAGAGAGATTCGCAGTGGCTTGGGAGCGTTGCTGGCCAACAGCGACCTGTCTCCGGCCTCTGTCGCCATCCACTACTCTTCCGCGAGCATGCGGGCAAACTGGATCCTTGAGGAACGCAAGGAAGGAGACAAGGGACTTGAACGGGCAAGTCATCCCGATCATCCGGTGGACGATTTCACGCTTCTCCGCCAGTCCTTTACCGATTTGTTTGCCGAACTTGGGCTGCAATATCGATTCCTGTCGACGCAGCAGATCGAGGACGGCGCATTACACAACTCGGCGCCCCGCGTTCTCGTCCTTCCCCGCTCGATCGCCTTGTCCGGTGCCGAGATTGGGGAGATCAAGCGGTTCATTCAGACGGGCGGCCTGGTCGTCGCCGTGGGCCGGCCGGGCCAATTCGATGAGCACGTGCGCAAGCGTCGCGAAATGCCGTTGAAGGGGGCGTTCGGGAACCAGAGCGGAAATCTGATGATGTCGGCGGAGAAGGAAGTCGTCGACTACCGTCGTTACCGAGGGACCTTGCCAGCCATGTCCTTGCGGCGGGACTTTGGAAAATGGCTGCGCAAAAGCGGCGTTATGCCCTATCTCGAATTGGCTGACGGTGCGACCGGCGACGTGGCGGAGGACGTCGAAATCACGGTTTTGCGGAACGGTGATATTGACCTTGTCGGCTTGTTGGCGTCCGCGGTGCCGTCGCCGTCCGCGGCGGGGGACCGGGCGTTGAGGGTTTCACTGCCGGCCGCATCGTGCATTTATGACGTCAGAGGAAAATCAGATCTTGGTTGCCGACGGGAATTTGAGGTGACGCTCAATCCATTCGAGCCGGTCATCCTGGCATTGTCGCCGACGCCGATCGTTCCTTTGTCCATATCGGTTCCTGATGTCGGGCGCCCCGGCGAGACAGTTGAAATCAAGATCGCCCGACAGGGAGATCTGATGACGACAGGTATCGTCCATATCGATGTGTTGGATCCGACGGGGCAACCCGTCTCCTATTATTCCGGTAATCTGAAGACAAGCGGCGGGATGGTACGCAAAGACCTTCCGCTGGCGCAAAACGAACAATTGGGCGAATGGTCCATCCTGGTCACCGACGTTCTGACTGGTCGGCAGCAAAACGTTCTCTTTCACGTATCGGAGTGACGGGGCAGGATCGCTTCGTCGCGTTCGCTTCTGACAATGATGGTGTGACCAGGACGGCCTTTTCGTTGCCATAAAGAACGGATGTCATCACAGTTTCTTCTGAAATGGCAAAAACTGCGGTACTGTTTCCATCTGTGGCCGCTCAACTGGAGGTAAATATGCGTTTTTCAAGTACCTTTGACGGAGCCCCCGTGACCAGATTCGTGGCGCTAGGGGCGATTGTCGGGTGCCTCACCTGGAGCGGCGCCGTGCAGGCCGAGACTCTTAAAGTCGGAGCCACACAGACTTACAAAATGCCGAGTGCGGCCGCAGCCGTCGCCAAGAACGGTGATACGATCGAGATAGAGCCCGGCGAGTATTTCGACTGCGCAGTCTGGAATGCCGACAATTTGACCATCACCGGTAAGGGGGCGGGGGTGATCGTGACGGATAAAACCTGTCAGGGCAAAGCGCTCTTCGTGATCGTCGGATCGAACACGACAGTGCGCAACCTGACACTGACGCGAGCCGTTGTTCCCGACGGCAATGGCGCGGGGATCCGGGCCGAGGGCGCCAACCTCAAGATCGAGAATGTCCAGTTCATCAAGAATCAGGATGGCATCCTGGCGGCGGATAACGCCAAGAGCACGATCGAGATCGATCACAGTACGTTTAACCAGAATGGAAGTTGCCCCACCGGCCAGGGATGCGCTCACGGGATCTACATCAATCACGTTGCCTTGTTGAAGGTGACCAATTCGACGTTTTTCGAAAGCAAGGATGCGCATCACATTAAAACACGAGCGATACGATCTGAAATAGTAGGCAATAAAATAACCGATGGACCAAAGGGTAACTCCAGCTATTTGATCGATGTTCCTAATGGTGGTGGCCTTGTCGTGGAAAATAATGTTCTGGAAAAAGGGCCAAATACATCGAATCACTCTGCCGCAATTGTCATTGGTGCCGAGGGCGTGACCCAACGTACGGATGAGATCGTCATCAAGGATAACAAGTTTACGAATGACTATTCCGGGGAGACGCGGTTCGTGCGCAATCTGACGGCCACCTCGGCCATGCTGACCGGAAATTCCCTAAGCGGCAAGGTGGTGCCGTTGGATGGCGATGGAGAGGTTCATTGAACGTTTGGTGCCGCGCCGTCTTCGGTGGTCTGATGTTCCTCAGTCCCATGGTCGTGGCGGCACAGAGCCCGTCCTTGCCGCAGACATGGGACGTCGGCCCCGATCAACCGCTGCATGTCCCGAGCGACGCTTCTCGCGTGGTACACGATGGAGATACCGTGAGGATTGCGCCGGGAGAATATTTCGATTGCGCAGTCTGGTCGGCCAGCCGGTTGACCATCGAGGGCTCCGGCCCGGGGGTCGTCATTACGGACAAAACCTGCCAAGGCAAGGCGTTGTTCATCACCCGCGGACAGTCGACGACAATTCGCAACATTACGTTCACGCGGGCGCGCGTGCCGGACGGCAATGGCGCCGGGATCAGAGCCGAGGGCCGCGACCTGACGGTGGAAGACAGTACCTTCACCAACAACGAGGTGGGGATTCTCGGGGCGGATGCGCCGGGCGCCGAAATCAAGATCGTTGGCAGTACCTTCATCGATAATGGCCGTTGTCGTGCCGAACGTTGTGTCGGATCGATCATGTTCGGGCAGGTCGCGGTGCTGAATGTGGGGCGTTCGCATTTTCGTGGCGACAGAGGGGCGGATGTTATTGTTTCAAGCGCCCTCAGGACCGAACTCTCCGACACTGAAATTATCGACAATAATGCTCAGGCACATTTGGTGAATATTCAAGGGGCCGCTGCCGTGGTTCTTGAGCGGTGCGCCTTGGAGGCGGGACCCGCAATGAAGGGGCGTAGCAACGCCGCCGTATTTCTCGGTTTCTCCCCCTTTGACGACGGGCAGCTACGGTTTGTCGGCAATCACGTGACGAACAAAAGTGCGGGTCCTATTGCTTTTGTGTTGAACTGGACGAGCGGTGATGTCCAGTTGGAACATAACGTTTTGACTGGAAATATATCGGAAACATCTTCGTCAGGACGCTGGTCCCATTGGGCATACTATAAATTTCGGGACATCAAAGATGGTATGCGTCATATCATCGGTTCTGTGCTTCGGGCGGCGCATTTAATATAGAATTGTCGTTGACACATCGTCTATCGATGATGGATCATTACAACGATGTTGTGGGGCATTGTATTTATTACTTAGTAGTGTGGGGATGTGATTCCGGTGAGTGCGCCCGAGCTTTCTTGGCTTCCTTCGCGTCCGGATTGGAGTGACGCGCTTCGTTCGATTGGAAATACGCCTGGTCCGAAGGAATGGAGCGCGCTTGTTTCTCTCGCAAATGTGCGGCTGGATTTTGTTTCGACGTTACGTCTTGATCGGCGGCTGGTGAAGTTGTTTGGTGACGCACCACCGACAGGTTTGGCGACACGGTCTTTGCGCCTGGCTGTTCTAGGATCCTCCACCGTCGATCATCTGTTTTCGGCGATTCGGGTTGGCGCGCTACGGCGTGGTCTATGGACGTCTCTGTATAAAACTGATTATGGTCAATATTCGCAGGAATTGTTTGATAAAAATAGTGAACTACGCCGCTGGAAGCCGGAAACTGTTCTGTTTTCCCTTGATGCTCGTCATCTACTCGGTGGCTTTGGCGTAAATGAACCTGCCGATGAAGTGAATGCTCGGTTGGACCGCCAGATCGAGATTCTCGTAAACTGCTGGCGCGTGGCTCGTGAGCAACTGGGATGTCGGGTCATCCAGCAGACCGCGTTGCCAATTTTCCCGGCACTTTTGGGAAACAACGAACATCGCCTTGCGGGGTCTCCGGCGCGATTGGTCGGACAGCTCAATAGTCGCCTTCGGGAGCATGCCGATGCGGAAGGTGTCGATATTCTGGCGGTTGATGACAAGGTTGCCGCGGATGGTCTTAATGCATGGCACGACCCGATGCTCTGGCATCGGGCGAAGCAGGAAATTCACCCGGCGGCCTCTCCAGTTTATGGCGATCTCGTCGGCCGTATCTTGGCTGCCCAACAGGGATTGTCTTCCAAATGCATCGTTCTTGATCTCGACAATACACTGTGGGGCGGAGTCATCGGCGACGATGGCTTGAATGGGATCATCCTTGGCCAGGGAAGCTCGCTTGGCGAGGCTTTTGTGATGTTCCAGAAGTATGTCAAGGATTTGTCCACCCGCGGGGTTATTCTGGCGGTTTGTTCGAAAAATGACGAAGCCAATGCCCTGGAGCCCTTTGAGAAACATCCGGAAATGGTATTGCGGCGAAGCGACATCGCCTGTTTTTCGGCAAGTTGGCAGGACAAGGCTTCAGCCATTAGAGACATCGCGAAACAGCTCAACATAGGTATCGACTCTCTTGTTTTCGTCGATGACAACCCTTTCGAACGCAATATCGTCCGGCGCGAATTGCCTATGGTGGCGGTACCGGAAATGCCACAGGATCCGTCTCTCTATCCGGCAACCATCTCCGCTGCGGGATATTTCGAATCTGTTGGGCTGACATCAGAGGATTTGGCCCGCACCCAGCAGTATCAAGCCAATTCGCTGCGCGAAGCGCTAAAGGTGTCGGCCAGCGATGTCGACGGTTATTTGAAAAGTCTTGGCATGGAGATGCGGTGGAGTCGATTTCAGCAGATCGATTCGCAAAGAATCGTTCAGTTAATCAATAAGACAAATCAGTTCAATCTGACGACTCGTCGCTACTCCGAGGAAGAGGTTTCCGCCGTCATCGCCGCGCCCGGGATTCTGTCTTTGCAAATCAGATTGGTCGATCAGTTTGGCGACAATGGCATCATTGCTCTTGTCATCGGTCGCGTGGTTGACGACACGACCGCGATCGAAATCGACACATGGCTCATGAGCTGCAGGGTTCTCGGCCGGCAGGTCGAACAGGCAACTCTCAATCTCGTCGTGGAGGAAGCCAAGCGGCTCGGGGCGGACAGACTGATCGGCCGATATCGACCGACAGCAAAGAACAGGATGGTCGAGAATCATTACCCGAATCTCGGTTTTTCTCCGTGCACTGTGAGTGACGGAGATGGTCAGTGTTGGGAACTTACATTGGCGGAACGTGCGCCGTCATCAACCTTCATCAAAATTATCGAGGCTTGAGCCATGAACGAACAGGAAATTCTTGAAAAACTGGCTGAGACCTTTCGTGATATCTTCGATATCCCCGATCTTGTCCTTAATCCGGCCATGACTGCAGAGGATGTCCCTGAGTGGGATTCCGTGAACCATATTACTCTTATCGTCGCCACAGAACAGCAGTTCGGCATAAAATTCCAAACGGCTGAAATTGAAGAATTAAAAAATGTTGGTGAACTTGTTCACCTCGTAAAGGAAAAAACGGACAATAACTAGCCGGGGCTCATTGGCAGGGCATTTACTGGGGCCGATAGATATGCTTTTTAGTTCTTTTATATTTGTTTTCGTGTTTCTACCGGTTAGCCTTGCTGGGTATTTTCTTTGCGGAAGATATGGCCGTTGGGGGGCTGGTGCTTGGCTTGTTGCGGCATCCCTGTTCTTTTATGCGTGGTGGAACCCGGCCTTCCTTCCACTTCTTCTGGCATCGGTGTGTATTAATTATGGATTTTCAGAAGCTATAGGAGTGTTCGAAAAAAAGAAGAAGCTTCAGAGTTTCTTGCTATATTTATCTGTGTTTCTTAATTTGTATGCACTGTTTCATTTTAAGTATCTATTCACGGTTGTTGAATTTTTCCATTTACATGGATTCCCACATTTTACGATGGATCCGGTGATTCTTCCTCTTGGTATTTCATTTTTCACATTTACGCAAATAGGATATCTAATCGATGTAAAACAAGGTACCGCCAAAGACCGCGGTTTTCTTAATTACTTACTGTTTGTGACGTTCTTTCCACATCTCATTGCCGGTCCAATTCTCCATAATCGTGAAATGATGCCGCAATTTGCGGAAAGTTCGACATACCGTTTTTCTCTTGATAATTTTTCTGTCGGAATGACGGTGTTTGTTATTGGACTTTTTAAGAAAACGATTCTTGCCGATCCATTGTCTGCCGATATCGCCGTCGGATTTAGTCACCCTGAGTCATTGTCACTGATCGCATCATGGGATATTATTATAAGTTATTCTCTGCAGTTGTATTTTGATTTTTCAGGATATTCTGACATGGCTATAGGACTTGCCAGGATGTTCAATGTCAGGTTTCCGTTAAATTTTGATTCACCGTTAAAATCGCAGAATGTCGTCGAGTTTTGGCAGCGCTGGCATATGACTCTGACGAGATATCTTAATCTCTATCTCTACAATCCTGTTTCTCTGGCGGTTGTCCGCTGGCGTGCGCAACGGAAGCTGGGAACAAACCGCACCGCGCAGGCGACCTTTGGCGGTTTTCTCTCGATGATCGCCTTGCCGACGTTCGTTACAATGATATTGATCGGCATATGGCACGGCGCCGGAGTGCAATTCCTTATTTTTGGTCTTTTGCACGCGATCTATATCACATTCAATAACGCAAAACGTATTCTTGGTTCCCGTAAAACCAAAGAGCCGACTCAAATTCTGGTCAGGTGGGCGATGGTCGTCAGGAATGTCCTCCTGACTTATATCGCTGTACTCGTTGGACTTATCTTTTTTCGCTCTCTTTCGCTCGACAACGCCTGGACGCTGCTTGGCGGTATGATCGGCCTGCACGGCACCACCTATACCGGTGGTGCCGGAATGACTCACCTGGCGTGGCTCGTCGTTCTGTATTTTATCGTGTGGGCACTGCCAAATGTTCAGCAGATCATGGGGAGGTACGAACCGGCCGCCGGCAAGATCAGCCGTTCCAGTAGCTTGATCTCATTAACCTGGAAAGCAAATCTGCGGTGGGCCGTCGGCGCTGGCGTGATATTTGCTATAGCCGTGCTTGGGATGGGAGGGACATCTGAGTTTCTTTACTTCCAATTTTAGCGATATGACCTGCGATATCCGCCAATATTTGGATGATTGTCGTCATCCCGTCTGAATATGTGGCGTATTCGTGTTTTCTGGACACAGTTTTATCGAGACGGTTATGGCAGACACAAAAAACGAAACAAGGATTGGTGTTTCATATCTTTTTCTGCTTGCCACGGCATCAATAGCCGTTTTCGCCGCTGTCTTCCTTTATGCGGAGGAGCGGCCGATGGCGTTTCTTGAGGGGGGGTATCCCGTATGGAAGGCCAAGCAGGAGATGCTAAATGGGTGCGACTTCGGTGAGTTGCCCTTTTTTGGTGATTCTAAATTGGATTCGGCGGTGATCCCCAGTCGGTTGCCGTTTCCGGCGGCGAATCTCGCTTTTGCCGGAGCAACACCTCTAGAGTCGTATTTTTTTGTAAAGCGAAGCATGGCATGTGCCGCGAGGCCGCGACAGATTGTTCTGTCCTTTGGTTCTGGTGCTTTTTCTGTCGTTCAGACGTGGCTATGGGAAAACGCTATTAGATACGATGTTTTAGGATGGAATGAACTATTGGACATTAGGAGTACGGCAAAAAAGGTAAATGACGAATATTTTTTCAACGTAAAAACGCATGATGGATTGAGCGGATCTTTACGAGATTTTCTATATTTAGCTCATTTCCCATCCGTCTATTTCAATAGCCTCGTAGAAGCCCGATTTTTTCAGCGCGAAGAGCGGAATATGGCTCGATTCATTGAGGCGCGGAAGGCTCGCGGCTATTTTTCCTATCGGGGAGGTGAGGGGGCCGCACCATTTGCCGGAGAGATCGAATTCAATCCGTTGCCGATCCAGCGGTATTATTTCGAAAAAATGGTTGAATTGCTAGATAGCCAAAATATTTCAATCGAATTTGCACTCGTTCCGGTGAGCTCATTTCGCTATGCGGAAAAAGAAAAAGAAAATATGGGAAATTACTTGAAATACATTCATGGAATTGAGGAAAAGTACCACAATTTTCACGTATTGCAGACTGATGTGCCGATTTGGCCAAATGAGATGTTCGCCGATGGCGCGCATCTTAATGCGCGGGGAGCCGAAAAATATAGTGATCTTATAAGTCGGTGCCTGAAACGATCGACCGAGTTGGTCGGGCGTATCGACGGAATCGCCCCCTGTAATTTAGCGATTGACTAAATGGGTACCGTTTTCGCAGCTATGCAATTTTCAGCGGTGTTTCACCTTCAATCAGTTCGATAATGAAATTTAGGGGTGTAAAAAAGAAAATGACGCGCCTGCCACCAAAGGCGACGGCCGGACGGGCTGTACCAAGAGGAAGTGCGCCCTGTTCCGTCAGGCGGGTCGATGTTCCATCAAAGTCGTGCGCACGATAGGCAACGTGATTCAGCACGTTTTTGCGCGTCTTTAGCACGACATCGACGGGATTTTTTTCGCCAAACGGGGCTACCAGTTCGTAACAGACCCCGGATGCGTCATAAAGAAATTGAACTTTTACTCTTAATAGATGGTCTTCAAAGATCTCTGTGTGGCGGACTATTGGAAGAAAAGATCCAATAGTATTTTGCCCTCGCTCGATATCATCGACAAATATGCCGATATGGTCGAATTCCATATTATTTCCTCATAAAGTTTGTCAGTTACACCAGAAAATATATTTTCTGGTTACAGAAGGTCTTTCTGGTCAGTTTAACTCAACGCCGACTCCTGTGCTATCGGAGCCGCCGGCGTATTCGTCGCGTGCCGGAGAAAGGCTTCAAACATGAGCAACAGCCAAAGAGCCGCTGAGTGGTCCCACCGACCGGAAGCGTGCTGTTCGACGAGTTCTCGGACGATGGTCATGTCGAAGATAGCCGTGTCGGCCAGAACCGGTCCTTCTGCCATGGCTTGCAGGCGCGGCAGCAGTGGCCCCCGGAACCAACGGGCCAGCGGCATCGAGAAGCCTCTCTTCGGACGATAGAGCAGATCGTGGTCGACGTAAGGCTCGACGGCGCGTTTCAGCACCAGCTTTCCTTCGCCACCTTTCAGCTTGAGATCCGGGGCTAAGCCGGCAGCCCATTCCGCCAGTTGGTAGTCGAGAAGGGGGGCGCGTGTTTCCAATGAATTGGCCATGCTCGCCCGGTCGACCTTGACGAGGATGCCACCCGGCAACCAGGTTTTCAGATCGAGATATTGGCTCTGCAAAACGATGTCGTCGGTTTGGGCGCGTTGCATATGGCCACGAAGAACCTCCACGGCATTGTACCCTTGCAGATCACGCCGGAAGGCGGGGCTGAAAAGGCGTGCGCGCAATCCATCATTGAGAACCGAAACTGCCTGGAAATAGCCATCGCAGGTGTCAAGCGCAAGTTCCTGAAACGTGGTTTTGGCGCGGAAACAACGTGGTGCCCAGTCGGCCTTCGGGTAAACACGGCCTAAAAAACCGAACAGGGGCTGGCGTACGGAAGACTGGATCATCCGGCGCACCCGTTCGGTCTGCCGGTGCAAGGCATAACGGCGGTAGCCGGCGAACAGTTCGTCTCCACCATCGCCCGACAGTGCGACGGTGACCTTCTCGCGGGCCAGGGCGCAAACCCGGTATGTCGGCATGGCCGAACTGTCGCCGAACGGCTCGTCATAGATGGAAGCCAGCCGATCCAGCAGTTCGAAATCGTCTGGATTTACCTCGCGCGCATGGTGGTCGGTGTGATAACGCTCCGCCATACGGCGTGCATAGGCAGACTCGTCATATTCCCGGTCGCCGAATGAAATGGAAAAGGTTTTGACCGGTTCGTCCGACAGCCCGGCCATCATCGCCACGATAGCGCTCGAATCGACTCCTCCCGAGAGGAATGCCCCCAGAGGAACTTCGGAGACGAGGCGCATGCGCGTTGCATCGGTCAGGCGGGTGATGAGTTCGGATTTAGCTTCCTCGAGATCGGTTACCCGCGGTTCATGGAAGCTCAAGTCCCAATAGGCCTCGATCGTCGGCTGCTCGTCACCCCGGCGCCATAGAAGGGAATGGGCCGGAGGCAACTTCCTGACCGTACGGTAAATCGAACGCGGTTCCGGGATATAGCCGTAGGCGAAATAGTCTTCGATGGCCAAGACGTCGAGGTCACGCGGCAGGGAAGGATGCGCGGTCAGAGACTTCAACTCGGACCCGAAAATCAGAGTCCCGCCATTCAGCAGGCTGTAGTAAAGCGGTTTCTTCCCCAGATGATCGCGGGCAATGAACAGTGTTTCAGACCGTTCGTCCCACAAGGCAAAGGCGAACATGCCGCGGAATCGTTTGACCGACGCCGGGCCCCACTGTTCCCAGGCATGAACAATGACCTCGGTGTCGCTATGGGTGCGAAAGACATGGCCCGCCGATTCCAGCTCTGTGACCAATTCCTGGAAATTGTAGATCTCGCCATTGAAGACCACGGCGACCTGGCCGTCTTCATTGTAGAGCGGCTGGTGGCCCCCACCGACGTCGATGATTGCCAGCCGCCGATGGCCAAGACCGATGCCGGGGCCGACATGTTCCCCTCGGCCGTCAGGGCCGCGATGTGCCAAGGTGTCGGTCATGCGTTGCAGCGTGACGCGGTCGATCTCTTGTCGTCCCCGGGTGTCGAAAATACCGGTCAAACCGCACATCAGTCTTCTCCTCCGGCCGCCAATCGATCGAGCGGTTGGTTGCTCAAGAAATCCCTCAGAAACTGCTCCGCCGTCAGTTCCTTGCCATCGATTTCCATTTCGACCTGAACCAGGACCGCCCGGCGCCGTCGGGAAAGTTCCGCCGTCAGGTCCGCCAGTGCCGTGTCCAGTCCGGGGGTGCGCCACATGCCATCGGCCCAGAATAATGACCACACCAATTTTTGGCGGCCCCCTGTCGCTTCGACATCGGACTGCACGGCAATGGGGCGACCGGCAATCGACAATGTCGGCGATCGACGCGCGACGCGGCTCCAGGCTTCGTCCACGTCTATTCTATGGTCCAGACCCAACAATTTGCCCTGGCGAATCGGTCGATCAAGCACGGCCACGGTGAAATGGAGGCGCTGGTTGCCGTTCCCGCAGTCAATTGAGGAAAGCGCATCGACCTGTCGGACGTTGCTGGGGGGGAGTTCCATCTGCGCCGCCAGAGTTCGCAGTGGACCACAGGATAAGGTGGGGTTGGCGGGCGCCGGTCTTGGTGTGTCGGGCCAACCCAACCACACCACCGCCGGCGCAATCGTCATCAGGACGGCGGACAGTAACGCCGCTCCTAGGATCGGCGCCGACGATTCATTGGATGATGCGATGGGGGAAGGCGGACGAACCCTTGCCAATGACGGGCTATCATCCTGACGGAAGCGCTGTCCCACCATCATCACGGCCAGCAGAATCAGAGAGAAAAATCCCCATCCGTAAAGCAGATGGTCGTCGACGATATTGCCGATATTGTTGGTGGCATGCGCGATAGCGATGATCAGAAACACCCGCAAGGCATTACCAACAACGGCGAGAATGAGGAGCACGATTACGAAAGTCAGTCGGCGGCGCCAACTGCGGTAGATCAATTCGGCATAGGCCATCGACGTGGCCAGGGACGCCAGAACGAAATTGAGGCCGGCGCAACCGGGGGCGACGAGATAGGAGCCTGATGGAACTTCGATGACCAACCCGTCGCGGAATGTCGGGATGCCGATGGTGTCGAGCAGCCCCGCCGCGGCTTTCGCCGTGATCATCTGCAGCGGCGGTATGAGAAATTCGCCGCTGGGAACCAGGAGCCACAAATAGCTGAAGGGAAGCAGAAAACGGAGATAGATCCGCCAACCGAACAGGGCCAGAAAAATACCCTGAAGCATGCCGACGATGGCAAAATGCGCACCCTCGGCGATACCGGACAGAAAAGAGAAGAACCAGAAGATCGAGAACGCCAGGACGACGCCGCAGCCGTATGGGGATGGATTAGGTGCCAGTCCCCGCAACTCGGTCCTATTGGATCTCACCATATAGAAAAAAATTGGCAGAATTAGGAAGCAGTGATTGTATGCGCCAGAGTTAATCCAGAGTGATACGGCCGACGACGCACTATTCCAGAAAACAAAAACTGATAAAAAAAATAGAAATGTGGCGCTAAAAATCGCCAATTTCCACTTTTCATGATCGATATTGATGCGTTGAACCATGTCTTCGTTCATCATAAAATTCTATACCATTGACGGTTGATGAATGTGTTTATACAATGGCATGTTCTTTAGCAGTGGGAAGCCAGGATAGCGGAGTTGGACGCATTATGAAACCTCTGTTGTTCCTGTCGCAGCGGATACCTTTTCCCCCCAACAAAGGCGATAAACTTCGTTCCTTCTCGGTGCTGCGCCACCTTGCCAAGTCATGGAAAATTCATCTTGGGTGTTTCGTCGATGATCCTGCGGATTGGCGATATTTGGATGATCTGCGTCCGTATTGCGCCGATTTATGCTGCGTCGGGTTGGACAAGCGTTGGGCCAAGCTGAAAAGCCTTCGCGGTCTGGTTTCAGGAACGTCACTCAGCGTACCCTATTTTCACAGCCGCCGATTATCACAGTGGGTGGGCACGGTACTGCGCGATGTCCAGCCGCAAGCCGCCTTCCTTTTTTCTTCGGTCATGGGTCAATATATTCCCGACAATGACCGACTTCGTCCTCGTCGCGTCGTCATGGATTTTGTCGATGTTGATTCCGACAAGTGGCGACAATATGCGCAAATGCACTCCTTGCCGATGAGTTGGGTCTACGGCCGCGAAAGCCGCAGGTTGCTGGCCTTCGATAGGGGCGTGGCCGGCGGCGCCGATGCCAGCATCTTCGTTTCGGCCCCGGAAGCGGCGCTTTTTCGCCAGCTTGCCCCGGAAGTGGCGGCGAAGACGCATGCCATCAGCAATGGTATCGATTTTTCCTATTTTTCCGCCGACACCAGCCAACCCAGCCCCTTTCCGGCGGGAAGCCGCGGCGTGGTTTTCACCGGGGCCATGGATTATTGGCCGAATGTCGACGCCGCCATTTGGTTCGCCGAGGAGATGTTTCCAGCTATCCGGGCGCGTGTGCCAGAGGCTGTCCTCTTTATCGTCGGCGGGAATCCCGCGCCGAAAGTGGTGAAGCTGGGGGAGTTGCCCGGGGTGACCGTTACCGGTCGGGTTCCCGATGTCCGTCCCTATCTCACTTACGCGTCGGCCAGCGTGGCCCCGCTCCGGGTGGCGCGCGGCATTCAAAACAAGGTCCTGGAAGGCATGGCCATGGGCAAGGTGGTGATAACCACCGATCAGGGGCTTGAGGGCATCGAGGCCTTGCCCGGTCGCGAATTGCTGGTTGCCAATGACGTCGCCTCTTTCATTTCCGCGACGGTGCGGGCACTGACCGACGCCTCGTTGGCGCCGATGGGCGCGGCGGCCCGCCGGCGAATCGTCGACAGCTACTCCTGGGACGACAAATTGGCGGAATTCGAACGCTTGCTGGACAGGGCGTAGCGCTGGCGGTGCCAGCCGGTCCGGAACGATAAAGGCGTGTCAATTCGAGAAAGGATCACCGATGACTGAGCGTCGGCATGGCTGGGGGGAGATGCTGTTGCCCGTCGCCGGCCTTTGCATGTTCTTCGGTCTGCTCGCCACGTTCTGGGTTGGCTACATCGGTTCGGACGATGAATTATATTGGAACGGTGCGACCGGTTGGTTGGCCCATGTTCCTTACGTCGGTGATTCTCACTGGTCTTTGCGTCATACGATGGTGATTCCGATCGCTTTGGCGCGCCGGATTTTCGGCGATGGCATGCCGGCGCTGGTGCTTCCCGTTCTCCTTTATGCCAGCGGGCTGATCAGTGTATCGGTGATCTGGATGCGCCGTCGGGCCGGTCGGTGCGCGGCCATCGCAGGAACAGTCCTTTTGGTGACCAATCCGCAATTCATCCTGTTGTCGAGTACCGCGGTCATCGACATTGTGGAAACCTTTTTCATCGTCATCGCTCTCTTCTTCCTCGACCGGGGAATGGCTGAGTTTTCCTCCGTGACGGGAGGAGGCCCCGGGAATGGTAGAGACGTCCCCTGGCGGGCGTTGCTGCTGGCCGGCGGATTGGCCGGATTGGCGATGCTGTCGCGTGAAACCACGATTTTTGCCGTGGCAGCCGTAGGGTTGCTGTTTCTGGCGGGTTACGGCATGCCGCGCCGTTTCTATTGCATCGTCGCGGCTGGATTCTTGGCCGTCGTCCTGGGCGAATTGGCCTGTCTCTGGGCGATGACCGGCAATCCGCTCTACCGCTCCACCATTTCCCTCCATCACGACAGCACGATCAATCGCTGGGTCGATCAGGGGGCGGGCATTCCCTATGTGCATCCGCTGGTCGATCCCGTTGTCATGCTGTTGTTGAACCATAATTTTGGCGTGCTCACCTGGATTGGTGTGCCCCTCGTCTTTTGGCTGATGAGGAGAGGGTACTTGGCCGGCGGCGCGCGTCGCATGGTCGTCATTGTCGGTACTGTTGCCCTCACCTGGACGGTCTTGGCGGCCGGTTTGTGGTCCTTGCTGCCTCTGACACCACGCTACTACCTGCTGCCGTCGCTTGGTTTGTCGATGCTGTCTGGAATAGCACTCGCCAGGCTTTGGCTGTGTGGGCGCCGGCGGTTGGCCTCTTTGCTCGGAACTCTGCTGGTATCGGCAAATTTGCTCGCGCTGTCGGCCGATAATCGCAACTTCATGTTTGGCGAGCATATATTGGTCGACTTGGCGTCCGGCGAACCTGAAATAATCCACACGGATACAGAGACTCTGCGCCGTGCCGCGTTGCTGCTGCACTGGAAAAAAATGAGTGATCGCGTCACCTCGGCCTTACCCGCCAGTGGCGATTTGTATTTCTTCAATCCGGCGCGGTCGGGTCCAGGTCCGAGGCTTGGTCCCGATTGGCCCGTCGTCGAGCGCCGCGACGTACCGGAAACCGGGATACGGTGGCTGGCATGCCATGCTATGCCGGGAAATGCGCTGCCACCAGCGGTCAAAGCCCGCCTCGGATGTGGCCGGGCGGACGTGACCTTGTATCGCGTGCCGTGAAACCGGCTCTAGTGGCGCCTGCGCGCGGCGAAAGGCAATTTCGCCACAGCGATGTCGATCATGATCCGTTCGATGCCATCGGGCAATCCAGCCGCCCGCCACAAGAGCAGGAGGGTGGCCAGATAGACCAGCGCGCCGATGATGACGTCGTGAAGCAGCGAGACGAACGGTATCGGAAAGGCGTCGAGATGGGTGAGGTGTATGACCATCGCCATCACCGCCGCCGCGACGATGGGCCGCCAGACGACGCCGATCAGGCGCCCCGGCGAAATCCATCGCCAGGCGACCAGGCGCGCCAGAACCGCGCCAAGGCATGCCGCCATGACGGCGATTCTGCAAACCGGGATGACGGCAATACCGAACTGGCTGGCAGTGAGCGCCAGGGCCGGTATCATGATGATGGCGAAGGTGAGGTTGGCCAATGCCAAGGTCCGTTCGTGCCGTGCCGCAATCAGATAGGGATCGAGCATCAGCCAGACCCCTTCGAGAGCACCGAAGAGGCCAAGCCAGCGGACGAATGGAACCGCCTCGCGCCATTGTCCACCGAGGAGAACCAATACGGCATCTTCCGCGATGCAAGACATGCCGACGCCGATGGACGAGGCGATAAGCGCGGCAAAACCCAGGACAATGACGAAGGCAGCTTTTAACTCGGCCGGGTCATGGGCGATTTTGGCATAGGTCGGCATCAGCGCGCGCCCGGCCGGCAGCATGATTTCGCGGGTTGGCATCATGGCCAAATCAAAGCCGACGGCATAAAGGCCGGTATTGCCGAAACCCGACATCTGCCCGATGACGAGTTGGTCGCAACGCTCTCCCACCAGACGGCTGGCATTGAACAGCATTTGCCAGCGCGAGAAGTCCCACAGTTCGCGCCAACGCTTTAGTGACAAACGTGGGCGACTGGTGACCACGATGTAGCTCAGGAGGATGGTGACCAGCGCTGCCGTGGGGCCGGCCAGCGCGAGGGCGATGTAGTTACGAAAGAAAAATACCAATGCGAGGCAAAGGACGAAGGATCCCAATCGTTGTGCCACCATATAGCGGAATTCGTCGGAAAAATGCAGAGTTCGACGAAATTCGATCACGCCTATATTTTCGAACCCGAGGATCATTGGCTTGCATGCCGCAATATAAATGATCGTGGTCAATCGTTGGTCGCTAAAAAAATCGCTAACCCAGGGAGCTGAGACAAACAGGATTGCCCCGGTGACGAAACCACATAGAATTTTCAGGGTCCAGCCGGTGTCATTGAGCGTGCGGTCCGTATCGCTGGACCGTACCAGCGCCATGTCGATATCGCCATCGGTGAGGGTGATGGCGAGATCGACGGCGATCATCGCCAAAGCGACAAGACCGAAATCTTCCGGTAACAGCATTCGGGCGATGATGGCGGTGTTGACCAGACCGATGAGCCGGATAACCCAGCGCATGGCAACCATCCACAGCGCGCCACGGGCCATGTGTTGGCCGATTTCAGAGGCCCTGTCGTGCTCTTCGTCCGTTCCCATCATGGCTCGCCTAAACCGGAGGATCGTTCGCGATCATCGACGGCCTGGTTCAACGAAAGCCTCGCGGACTACCAGCGTCAGGATATAGCCTGTCCATTTTACCGAAAAACGCCCGGAAAGCGCCTGCAGGGATAACCTCAGAGCGCCCCTGCCGTGGCCTGATTCCGCTAGTTGGTAAGACAAATGGCGCAAAGTATCGCCTTCGAGCGCGAGTGCCCGGCGCGCCAGCGCCGTCGTGCGGATGGATGCCAGGACATGACGGCAATTGGTCGCACGCAGCAACCATCGTTCTTGTTCGGACGACTGGGTTGAAACGTTTTTGTGTGCATGTTGGTCGGGGATATTGTGGAGGGAGACGATGGTGGGGCGAGCCAAAATGCTGTCGACGCGGTCGAGGCAGCGCCAGAAAAACTCAAGATCGCCTTCGTAAGGCGTCTTTCCCCAGAATCCCTTAACCGCCTCGACGACGTCTCGGCGGACAATCAAGATATTCAGATGAGGAAAAGTTCGTGCAGCGATGAGATCGGTTTGCAAAATTCTGTAAACGTCGCTGTCACCCTGTCGCGGCCGGCGGGGCAGTATGCGCGTAATATCCGGAAGCCAATCCGGAACCATTTCCACGCCATCAAGCAAGCCGATTTGGTTGCCCACATACATCTGTACATGCGGGTCCTCGGTGAGGGCCCTGGCGGCAATGGCGAGATGGTCGGGGGCGCACCAGTGGTCGTCGTCGTCGCAAAACGCTATGAAACGTCCGCGGGCGAGGGAAATTCCGTGATTGCGTGCCGTCGAGGGGCCGCTACCAGGGTGATCCGCCGGCCCCAATTTGACCAAACGAAACCTATCGTCGAGCCTTTCCCAAATCTTGGGGTAGGCGCCACGCGTATCCTCGGACGAACCGTCGTCCACGACGATGACCTCAAAATCTCGAAAGGTCTGGGCATGGATCGCGAACAGCGTCTCTTCGGCAACCGGAAGACGATTCCGCGTGGGAACAATGACCGAAAAAAAAGGGCGTTGACCGGTCTGTTCATTGTTGTTTGGCAATTTCTGCTGAACGATCTGATCTGTTTTTTCACACTTTCCGTATTGTCTTTTCCGGTGGACCAGGCCTTTCACGATCAAATAGCCGGCGTAGCCAAACCACTTTAGTGAAAACCGGGAAAGGAGAGCGGTGATCGCGAGACGCCATGCGACGTAATGCTTCCCCCTTTTGTCCTGGGCTCTGACGAAATGGCGCAGCGTGTCGGCGTGGTGGTGACAGGCCATTCTGATAAGCGCTGGATTTTGGATATGGACGACGGCATGGCGGCAAATCAACCCGCGCAGGACCCATCGTTCTTCCTGGGTGGATTGGGTCGACACATTGTCGTGTGCCAGCGGGTTGGGAATATTGTGGATAGAGACGATGTCCGGGCGGAAGAGGGCTGTCTCGACCCGATCAAGGCAACGCCAGAAAAAATTCAAATCCTCTTCGTAAGACACCTTCTCCCAGAAGCCTCCGATGACGTTCGCGAGATTTCTATGGACGATGAGGATGTTCAGATGAGGAAATGTGCGCGATTCAATCAGGTCGGACTGTTGGATCTCATAGACCGGGCCGTCGGAAACGCGCGATCGTCCCGCCAGCTTGGCCGTTACGTCGGGAAGCCAATTTGCTATCGCAATATTGCCGTTCCGCAGACCAATCTGATTGGCGACATACATCTGAGTGTCTGGTTTCGTTGCCAGAGCGTCGGCGAACACTGCCAGATGGTCGTCGGAACTCCAATGATCGTCATCATCACAGAACGCGAGGAAATCTCCACGCGCCTGTGCGATGCCAAAATTACGAGCTTTTGAGGGGCCGTTCCCAGGGTGGTCGGCCGGCCCGAGAAGGATCAGGTGAAACCTTTCGTCCAACGTCTCCCACAGGTTCGGATAGAGGTTTCTGACATCCTCGGTCGAGCCGTCGTCGATGACGAGAACCTCGAAATTTCGATAAGTCTGGCTGAAGATCGCCAGCAAGGTCTGTTCAACCAATTGCGGACGGTTGCGTGTCGGCACGATCACGGAAATCAACGGAGCGGTAGCCATAATTTGCATGCAGGTCGTCCTTCAAGCGTCGGGCGAAGCCATTTGCGTGCACCACTCCCTTATCATATGGTACACCAACATGAGGCAATATATAACCGGCGGTGTGACGGGCAAGTGAATAAGGGATGGTTGACTGCGCTCAGATACACTGTCGTCCTATTCGCTGACTTTCGGCACTTTATCGTCATATTCGCGGGCTGTCGTGTCCGTTTTCATTGGAAAAGATCACTGTTGTTGCGATGGATCGCCGAGAAGGGAAGATGGGCACTGTTCCGCCTTTGACCAAATACCCAGCGTCACAGTATCGGGGCAAGGTTCTCGTTTTTGGCGACGATACGAGAAGCTTTCTAGCAACCGTCCGTTCGCTCGGCCGACAAGGAATCGAGGTGCATGCTGCGCCGTTCGACTTTTTGGCGCCAGCTCTCGCATCCCGCTATATCTCCGCCGTTCATTGGGTTCCCTACTACATTAAGGGGGGGCAGGCGTGGTTGACGGTGGTCCGCCAGCTTCTTGAAACGCATTCCTACGATCTTGTCATCCCCTGCGACGAACGGGCGTTGCTCCCCTTGGTCCGGCATCGGGACGAACTGGGACGCTTGAGCCGTCTCGCTTTACCGGATGATCGAGCGCTTGATGTCTTCTACGACAAGCATCGGACTCGCGAGCTTGCTCAATCTCTCGGCGTGCCGGTTGCGCCCGGCCGCCTTCTCGACGCCGGCGATACGGTCCAGGGAATTTTGGCCGAGGTTCCTCTGCCTTTGGTGGTGAAGCCTCGTCGATCCTACAGCGCCGACAATCTCTATTCCCGAGGTCGTGTCCGGATCGCCGAAAATGCTGCGGATTTGACGGAAATCCTGTCGTCTGCGTGCGACGGTACGCATATTTTCGAAGGTTTTTTCCCCGGTCAAGGCGTTGGCGTGTCGGTTCTTGCTCATCAAGGGCGAGTGCTCCAGGCTTTCCAGCATCACAGAGTTCACGAAAGGGGAGGCAGCGGCTATTACCGTGTCAGCGCGCCGCTGTCGAAGCCCCTGATTGAGGCTGTCAACCGTATTGTCGCGGCGGCGGTCTACACCGGCGTCGCGATGTTCGAGTTCAAGGTAAACCGCGAAACCTTATCTTGGATCCTTTTGGAAGTGAACGCCCGGCCATGGGGGTCGCTTCCACTCCCTGTCGGGCTTGGTGTCGATTTTCCATACGACTGGTACCGACTGCTCGTCGATGGCGTCGAAACGCCTTCGCATTCCTACCGGGTGGGGATTCATGCCAGAAATCTTGTTCCAGATCTCTTGGGCATTCTGGCCGAGGCAAGCGAATGTTGGAAAAAGCCCAGATTGTTGGCTGGTCTTTTGCTTCGGACCTTATGGGAGGGGCGGTATCTTCTCACCGGACGGGAATTCCATGACGTCCTGGTCCAGGATGATCCTCGGCCGGCGCTCAGCGAGTGGAAATGTCTGTTCGGCGAACTGTTCCAACGTCTGAGCCATCGGTTGCCCGGTGCGCAAAGCCGACTTCGGAACGACGATCGGGCGGCGGTGCGCTCCGCTTTTGGCAAGTCGGCGGAAACGCCGTTCAACGTTGTGTTCGTCTGCCAGGGTAATATCTGTCGGAGCCCATTTGCCGCTTTGGTGCTGCAAAGGCGGATTGCCTCGGACGGAAACCGGCTCCTGTCTTCTCGAGGAATTTCGATGGTCGCCCAGTCTGCCGGCATGCTGCCAGGAGATGGTAAGGCGTCTCCAACGGTTGCTGTCGAGGCTGCGGAGCGCGCCGGCATCAATCTCGGGACGCATCGTTCAAGCCATTTTTCGCGGGAAGTCGCGGAAGCTGCCAATCTGGTGGTGATTTTCGACGACAAGAACCGTAGGTGGTTGCGTCAGCGTTATCCTCGTCTCGCGGCTCCGGTGGTCTTCCTCGGCAGCTTCTCCGACGAAAGCGGAACCGATATCGAAATAGCCGACCCGGATGGCGCCGATCTACCTACCTTCCAGCGGACTTATGTCCGAATCGAGGGAGCCGTCTCCGGCCTCTTGTCGGTCCTGCACAACAGCGAAAAGAATTGAATTCGGCCATGGATTTTCCTCTGGTTCGACGCCTGTCACCTTCCGCCAACTGGCGTCCGACGCTCTGCGTCGTCATCGATACCGAGGAAGAGTTCGATTGGTCCGCTCCCTTCGATGCCGGTGCGACCACTACGCGCAATATCGAATGCCAACACCTGGGCCAGGCGATATTCGACCGTCACGGCGTGGTTCCAACCTATGTGATCGATTATCCTGTCGCCGCGTCGGCTGAGGCACGGGCCGTCCTGCAGCCGTTTCTTGCGGCGGGACGTTGTGAAATCGGTGCCCATTTACATCCCTGGGTCAATCCGCCCGATGACACGCCGGTGGATGACTATCACTCCTATCCCGGCAATCTGCCCGCCCATTCGGAACGGCAGAAACTTTCCAATCTGGCCCAATGCATTGAAGAGGGTTTCGGACATCGTCCGACCATCTACAAAGCAGGCCGCTACGGCGTGGGGCCGGCGACCTTGGACATCCTGGCCGACCTGGGATTTCGCATTGATGTCAGCGTGGTGCCGCATACCGATTTCCGGGCTCGACTTGGGCCGGATTTCCGTGGGTTTCCTGACGTACCGTTTGAAACAGCGAAGGGCATCATGGCCTTGCCGCTGTCGGTGGGGTTCGTGGGGGCGCTGGCGGACCGTGGTCCGGCGATCTATCCGATTCTGTCGGGAAAATCTGGCCTGCGGCTGCATCTGCCGGGAATTGTTTCGCGTTTGAAGCTGCTTGAGCGTCTGCGTCTGTCGCCCGAGGGGCACAGTTTAGACGATTTGATCCGCCAGACCCGATCTGCGATCGCTCGCGGACAACGGTTCTTCATGCTGACCTTTCACAGTTCGTCTCTGTTGCCGGGCGCGACGTCCTATGTGCGGAGCCAGGCAGACCGGGACGCCTTCCTGGCGACGCTTGACCGTTTTATTTCCGTTTTTCAGGAGGAATACGACGGGCGCTTCGCAGCCGTCAGCGAGGCTGCACGAATGCTGGCCAACAAAGATCATAGCTAGTACTACTGAGTCACAAAATTCCATAGATAGTGCAGATTTGTCTTAAGGAGGCTCCTCCCGTTGGTTCCGGTGACCCCACCCATAGTGGCGCGCACGTAGAATTCGGTTGATCTTCCGCGCCAACGTTCTCATTCTGTTCCCATGAAAAGCCGATGGAAACATGACCGCCCGATGTCCCGAACTGACTTCGATCGCCGGTTTCCGAACGAGGCCGCGTGTGCACGCCACCTCGCGAAACTCAGGTGGCCGGACGGCTTCACCTGTCCGGCCTGCGGCGCCTGCAAGGGCTGGGAACTCGACACCAAGCCGTTCACATGGGAATGTGCCGGTTGCCATCGCCAGACTTCGGTGACGGCCGGGACGGTGATGCACCGGAGCAAGCTGCCGCTGCGCACCTGGTTCGTATCCATCCGGCGTAGACCGCCGGCGGCCTATTCCTGATCGACTTTCGGGTTTGCCTTGTGGATCTCGATGAGTTCCCGGAGGCATTCGATGCCGTCCTCGGAGAAGGCCATGACGCCTTCGTCACCCAGCCCATAG
>JARLJB010000319.1 GCA_031291415.1 Telmatospirillum sp. | reverse complement strand
GGCGGCGTCATCGGGAAACCGGCGCTGGAATTCCAGCAGCGAGCGCGGAAAATCGGACATCGGGGCACCTCGGCATGATCGTTGTTCGTGATATGTTCTACCATGCCTCGGGGGTGCGGAGCCAGAGGGATAAGCCTTTGGGCCGGATATTTCATCAAGTGCAGCCCAATAGTCGTCATCCGCTATTACTTTTTTTATATGGGGGTCGCTGTCTGTATAGAGGACGAGCCCAAACGCGTTAACGATGTCAGCGCGCCCTTTCCAATGCTCCGCCAATTTAATAACCCAGTTCGACATGGAAGCCTTCTGTGCCTTTAATTTTCCTAAGAAACATTTCTGATAAATACAACGAGGCAGCAAAACTATAACCACGGACAACTTCTACCAAAATCGGTGTCATTTCGCAATATTCGAACGGAATCGCTTGCTTCTCATCGCTTATACGGTTGAATGACTTCGTTCCTCTTCTGAAACCAGGATGGCCGTTTCCCAATCTCCGCACTCGGTACCTGCCATTCCGCACTCGGCCCGATCACGTCGGCAACGCGCCCCAACCCGATCCTGTATCCGGCTGGCCTGCCATCGGTCATCAAACTGGTAGATGGATCTAGCTCTTTAAGCTTCTTGAAGTCCATGGCGGATGGCTGCGTTCTGAAGCGGATTAGTCTACATTGCTTTTATGAATTACATTCATATCGCCATTTCTGCCCGCCTGGCCCACGGCGATCTCGTTGCCGCCGACCGTGCCCTTGAGGCCGACCCCAGCGATCACGGCGTTAGGCTCATTCTGGTGAAGCAGCTTCTGGTGTCATGCGCAAACGTGACCGATCTCGAGCTGATCTGCCGTGCGCTTTACATGGACCACCCGGCCATTTCGGAGATCATCACGCCGCATCGGCGGAACTTCGAATTCGCCAAGTACATCCGGAACATCGCGGTTGGTCACGTCAACCCGGCGCTCAGCCAGAAGACCCTCGAATGGCGACCCGAGCTCAACGTCGTTTTGACGAAACCTGATGCGCCAGCCGAAGCGTTTCTGGGCTACGCGGTGTTGGAGACAGCGATCAACACCTTCGTTGATGGCGAACGGCACCGGATCTTCGATAGCGACACCGATCTGGCTTATCCGCCGGACCTGACCCGATTCCTCAATTTCCTGGGGTCGGCCGTGCGTGTCGGCATCAACTTCTGTGCGGCGGTGGCCGCGGCCGCGCTCGAGCACGCCAACCTGCCCGACTTCAACGAAAACTGGCTGGCGTTGTCGGCAAAAGCGGGCGCTACTGACTTCGCCTTCATTAAGCGCAGGGGGTAGGGATGGCTGACGATCTGGACCACCTCGACGACCTGCCGAAGCGTGACGCCAATCATGTGGCGGAAGAGAAGGCGGAGACGGCCTTTCAGGGGTGCCTCACGGCGAGCGGTCGCTTCATCCTCCAGCGCGCCGACCGCAAGGACTATGGCACAGACTGCGAGATCGAAGTCGTCGATCGGGAGCAGGCGACCAACGTCAGAGTCCACGTGCAGATCAAAGGAACCGAACGCCCGCTCAACGCGGATGCCTCTCTCAGCATTGAGGTCAGCCGCTCGAATCTGAATTACCTGTTGATGCACCCGCACAGCTTCTACGCTGCTTATCACATCCCGACATCGTTACTGTTCATCTGCCCAGCGGAGACTGTTCTCCACCAATACGAGCACGCGGGAAAAAACTGGACCCACCAGCAATCGCTCACCGTCAATTTCACTGACGAGTTGACGAACGCGCGGCTGGATCGGCTGGCCACTTTGGCTAGTTCCGCAGCGCGGGCGGCGCGCGATCGCCGGCTCGATCTGACTCGGGCGGCACCTGGCGACGTCGCCGGTCTCGTTCGGCGCGGTATTCCGGACATCCATGTTCCGGACGATCCGGCCCTGGCCGGTCAACTCCTTGCGTACCTCTACAATCAGGACGTCGACGCGGAGATCAGCGGGGCCTTCGATCGGTTCGCGGCAGTGCTCGGGGTGGGTAACGACGCCATGGGTCCCGCCTACATGGCCGAGGTCAATCTGGGGATGGCGGGGTTAAGTCGGTCGCGCGCCCGGATCGAAGCCGCCATGACGTTTTTTAGGAATCAGCTCGACCTGGGCCGCTACGAGCGGGGCAGCCTTCACTACACGATTGGCAACGCCTTCTCTGCGCTCGGCCAAGAGGAGGATGCCAAGGCCGCCTATGAAGCGGCTCTCGCCGATCCTGCGTTCGCCAATACGCCGGACCTAGCATCCCAGGGTCATGTGAACCTCGGGACGAGCTTTGAGCGGCTCGGAGATGAGAAGCGAGCAGTCGAGCATTATCGCGAAGCCTTGCGGCTGAACCAGCACCTTCCTGAAGCCCACAATGCCTTGGCCCAATTCTACGTGCGCCAGGGCGAGTGGAAGGACGCCCTCGCACATCTGGATCAAGCCGTCTTCACCGACGCTACACGCGCCAAGGCGGCCGGCGTTGCGGGTTGGAGGGCCAACGTGCTCTTTAACATGGGAGAGGGGAGCGCGGCGTTCCGCGAGATCAACGGCCTCCTCGTCCAAGCTGACTGCGAGCTATGGATCTGGCCGTTTTTCGCACGGCTGGTGGCGAGCTTTGGTCGGACAACGATGGAGAACGCGCGCCAGGCGCTGGGCTTCTGGCACCGCTATGTCGGCGTCCACCCCGAGAGCTCCGGAGGCCGTTGCGAGTTGCTGTTGGCGACATTGTACCTGCGAGCGGAGGGACAGGATGTTGGCCGGACCTATGCGGGATTTCGGGACGAGTTCGACAGGCAAATCGAGCACATCGACGACAAGGATGAAAGCGCCTTCTTATGGGATCGCCTTGGGCACTGGGCTCAAGATGAAGCGGACTGGGCCGAGGCGGAGCGCTGTTTTCGGAAGGCCCACGATCTGGCGGGCGGTCACTACGGCTACTGTCTCGGGACCGCCCTCAACTTTCTCGGTCGGTTTGAGGAGAGCCTGCCGATCTTGCGCGAACAGGCCGAGCGCATCCAGCCTGACGCCATGAGCTGGTTTCAGCTCGGCGCGGCCTACGGCGATCTTGGCCAGTCCGCGCAAGCTATCGACGCCTATGAGAAGGCGCTCGCGCTGGACCCCGACTACGACTTGGCGATGTTCAATCTCGGCGGCGCTCACTGGAACAGGGGGGACAAGATTGAGGCTTTGGCGATTTGGACGAGGGCCATCGACCGCTTCCCAGATCACGAGCTCGCCTCCAAACTCCGACGTGACATGCCGGTCTTCTTTCCGCCGGAGCTCGACTAATGGCCCCTATCTCCCAATGACGATGGAATGGCAGCTTTCTTTCTTCGGCATCCGGAAACAGACCGACTATTATCGGCCCAACCCGCTCATGCCGGAGTCTCTCTCTGCGGCTCAGTCGCAAGCCTTCTTTGGTCCAATTGAGGAGGGATTTTAGCCACGATCGGCTGGCCGCCGCCGTCACTTCCGATCCATGCGATACCGCGACGGCGTCGTGTTGGTCCGCTTGCGGAATTGGTCGGTGAAATGGCTATGGTTGGCGAAGCCGACATCGAGTGCGATTTCGGTGATCGATCGATTGCTGCCCAGCAGGAGCTCTTTGGCACGGCGAATCCGTTGGTCGATCAGGTAGCGGTGGGGTGACCGGCCGGTGGAGGTCTTGAAGGCGTCGCTGAAATGATGCGGGCTGAGGCCGGCAGTCCTCGCGAGATCGCCCAGGCTGATATCCTGGTTCAGATGCGCGTCCATATAGTCGGCGACCAGTCGTAGCCGCCGGGCGGTCAGGCCGCCGGTAACCATCTTCAGCGGCTTCGTCCCGTCGGCATAGCTGCGGAGAAGGTGAATGGCGAGTGCGAGGCCGAGATGTTCGGCATAGAGCTTGCCGTTTCTGCCCCGCTCGGCCAGTTCCTGGCGCCACGCCACCGCCATGGCTCCGATGACCGGATCGCGGATGGCGACCATGGTTCGCGGAACGGCGCCGTCCATATTGAAGGCGTCGTTCGCCACCTGATTGAGGAAGGCCTGCTCCAAGGCGATGATCAACGCCCTCGGAGCGCTCAGCCAGCGGAGGTAGAGCGGGTGCTCCGCGGCGTTGATCAGGAGATCGTCGGCCGCCATCCGGCACTGTTCGGTTGTCTCGGCCTCCGGCAGGCGCCACGCCACGATATGCGGCTCGCTTTCGTGGACGGCAATGGTGTGCTGTAGGCTGGCGGTCAAAGTGCCTGGATTGGGGGACAGCAGGCAGCGGGCGACGATAATGCCGTCGTAAGCGATGCGCTCGGTATAAACGAACCGGCTGGGTGGGGAAGCGGCGCCGAAATCGATCAATTCGATTCGGTCGGACGATGTTCGGTCGCACATGCCTCGACGTCTCCATTACAGGATGGGCGAGGCGAGAACCCGGTGTCGAGTATCCCTCCGTTATCTCGATTCTTCCGGGTTAAAGCCTCCCAGAAGTATCGCTATGGTGGTGGTCGAATGCGGCAAATCTATGGCGAAAACATGTGTTTTTTCAATAAAATCGCCACAAAATTACGAATATTCTTATCTGTGCTAAATTGCGCCGGGCCGCGCAAGGAGATCGACTGCGATATGGGAGGGAATTCCGATGATCGGTATAGGCAAATTTTCGCTCTCTCTTATTGCGCTTTCCCTTCTTTCCGCCTGCGATGATTCGAACAAGCTGGATGACGGCAGCGCCAAGTAAGCCCTTCAAGGCTATCACGATACGCATCCCGTATGTACGTCGATCGCGATCAGCTTCCCCACCGAAATAGCCAGCGTGTCTTTCATGAAGAGACAGACGGACGCCTTGACCAAGGCCGGCCTGATCACCACCACCGACAGCCGCTATGTGCCGACGCCGAAGGGGGAGGCCGTCCTGCATCCGGGCGCCGACAAATTTCTCGGTGGAACCGACATTTGTTTCGCCAAACGCGCCGTCGTGAAGATCGTCGGCATCGCCGCGCCGGCGGATACCGGCGGTGTCAGGGCGTCCCGCGTCACCTATGATTATACCCTCAAGGATGTGGCGCCTTGGGCGGGCGACCCGGCGGTTGCTGCCGTATTTCCGGAGATCGGACGGATGCTCGGCACACCGAACGGGCAGACCACCGACGTGTTGGTCCAGACCACCAACGGCTGGAAGCACGAACGCGATACCCGATAACCCGGTTCGGTCGCCGCGTCCTTATGGCTTACATACCAAGTGAGCCGCCCATGCCGCGGGATTGCCGATCTGCGGCTCAAAGTCTGGAATCATCCCAATCTTTCGATAATTGGCGGTGGATCACGAAAGAATTCCATCATTCCGATAGATAGTATCGATATCAGTCGCGGGTAAGTCGTACAGCCTTGGGGTGGCCGGGCTTCCCGATGATCATCCGCCCGCTGCATATGGCGCGGGTGTCCGAAGAAGCGGAGGCAGCGAAGTGACCCAGAAAACGTCAGAAGGATCCAGTCGCGACCCATCCCTGAATTGGCTCGACCCCCAAAGCTACCAGCCTTTGCTGAAGCTCGATCGGTCCGGTTGGGCCTGGAAATGGTTGCGGCGCAATCCCGGCTACATTGCCGAGATGATGAATCTGCCGGCGGCGCGGAGCTGCGACGCATTCCCGGAGACGAAAACGCGATTGGCAGCCATTCCGGCCACCGACGACGCGGCCAGATGGGGGTTGCTGTTTTGCCGAAAGTCCCGACCGCCCGGTGACCGGCGCCAGGATCTTCTGGCGGACCGATTGGGATGCGTCGGTCGTTGCCACCGAAGCCTCGCCCGCACGTCCGGGCGATCCCGATGCGTTCGACGTCGGCCAGTTCGACGACGTGGTGACACTCCTTCACCACGCCGACGGTCACCAGTCCCTGCTGCTCAGCGATGGCGTCCACCATCTCCAGTTTGAAATTGTCGCTGGATCGGTGACGTCGGGTCCCGTCCGCCTGCACTACCGGCTGTCGGGCTTTCGCCTGGTGGAGGTTCAGACGCTGACCGTTCGCCGGTTGGCGCAATTCTGCCGTCTCGGACGGTTTCCCCTGGGGCTTTTCCCGCCGGAACCGCGCGCCCATCGCTGGATCATGGCGCTTCGCGCCTATGACGGGGTCAGGGGCGGCGCCAGCCATCGCGACATCGCCATCGCCTTGTTCGGAAAGCAGCGTGTGCGCGACGACTGGTCGGGTCGTTCCGACTATCTGCGTTTGCGCGTGCAGCGGCTGGCCCATTCCGGCAGCGCCCTGGTGCAGGGCGGCTACCGGGAGCTGCTGCGGGGGGGCGGAACGGGGGGAATGGCTGGGGTGGAACCGCATGAGAGGAGGAGGGGGGCTGGTCGCCGGTGACGGGTTTGGAAGGCGAGAGAGAGTCTTTCGCCGGCCCGTCACGGAGATGACCCATGACCCATATGAAGATTCTGGACGCCGCCCGCGATCATTCCGGCGGCTACAAGGTGGACGCAAGCCGCGGTGGACGAAACGGCCGTGTGTCCTCCGAATGGTTCTCGCGGCCGGGGGATGAACGTTACCTGTCCCTGTCGGATTTGTTCGCCG
>JARLJB010000318.1 GCA_031291415.1 Telmatospirillum sp. | reverse complement strand
TAGCTGCCCAGTCCAGGGTACAGGAACAGATAGGAGATACCGAAGACGATGGTGATGTAAAACAGCCACATCCACCAGGCCGGCATCGGCGTATTCAATTCCATCAGGTCTTCGTCCCAGACATGGCCGGTGGTGCCGGCATGCGCGGCGTCGGCGGCATCACCGTGCGCGCTAGGTGCCGTGATTTTGCGCCGCGACTGCAGCCACAACAACAAGGCGCAGCCGGCAATGCCCAGCACTGCCAGGACTGTGATGTAAATATTCCAGAATCCACTGGTAAAGTCAGACATGTCGTTTCTCCATATTCATTTCCCGGTCTTCATCGATATCGTCGGCGAACGGTAGATAGGCGACCGCGTCGAAGTCGCGGCTGCGCTTGTAGGCGAACGTCCACCAGAGGATGCCGATGAAGGTGGCCAAGCTCACCACCGTCATGACGATGCTGGCGTCGTTGAAAATAGTCTCGATGGCCATGTCAGTTCCTTGCCTTGATCAAGATGCCGAGCCCTTGCAGATAGGCGATCAGGGCGTCCTGTTCGGTCTTGCCGACCAGTTCGCTCGGACCCTGGTTGATTTGCTCGTCGGTGTAGGGCACGTTGATGCGTTGCAATGCGCGCATCTTCGGGATCACGTCTTCGGGCACCAGTTTGTTTTGCGACAGCCACGGGTAGTTCGGCATGTTCGATTCGGGCACGACGTCGCGCGGGTTGTTCAAGTGGATGCGGTGCCAGTCGTCGCTATAACGACCGCCGACGCGCGCCAAATCCGGGCCGGTGCGCTTCGAGCCCCATTGGAACGGGTGGTCGTAGACCGATTCGCCGGCGACCGAGTAGTGGCCATAGCGTTCGGTTTCGGCGCGGAACGGCCGGATCATCTGCGAGTGGCAGTTGTAGCAGCCTTCGCGGATGTAGATGTCGCGTCCGGTCAGGCGCAGCGCCGAGTACGGGGTCAGGCCGGTGATCGGTTCGGTGGTCGATTTCTGGAAGAACAGCGGGACGATTTCGGCCAGGCCGCCGACGCTGACGACCAGCAAGACCAATCCGATCAGGAGCCAGGGATTTTTTTCGATCCATTCGTGGGTAAATTTCATTTTTGCTCCTTCGTTTAAACTTGTGCGGGTAACAGGGCGGGGATGCGCGACTGCACTTCGGCGCTGTTACGCATGGTCATGAAGGTGTTGTAGGCCATCGTCAACATGCCGGTCAAATACAACAGCCCGCCGCTCAAGCGGATGACGTAGTACGGGAACGTGGCCTTGACGCCTTCGACGAAGGTGTAGGTCAGGGTGCCGTCGGGGTTGACTGCGCGCCACATCAGGCCTTGCATGACGCCGGCAATCCACATGGAGCTGATATACAACACGACGCCGATCGTTGCCACCCAGAAATGGATGTCGACCAGGCGCATGCTCCACATTTCCTTTTTGCCGACCATGCGGGGGATCAGGTAGTAGATCGAGCCCATGGTGATGAAGCCGACCCAGCCGAGGGCGCCGGAGTGGACGTGGGCGATGCCCCAGTCGGTGTAGTGGGACAGGGAGTTGACGGTCTTGATGGACATCATCGGGCCTTCGAACGTGGACATGCCGTAGAACGAGAGGGAGACGATCATGAATTTGAGCAGCGGGTCGGAGCGCAGCTTATGCCATGCGCCGGACAGGGTCATGATGCCGTTGATCATGCCGCCCCAGCTTGGCGCCAACAGGATCAGGGAGAATACCATGCCGAGCGATTGGGTCCAGTCGGGCAACGCGGTGTAGTGCAGGTGATGTGGGCCGGCCCACATGTAGGTGAAGATCAGGGCCCAGAAGTGGACGATCGACAGCCGATACGAGTACACCGGACGTTGCGCTTGCTTGGGGATGAAGTAGTAGACCATGCCGAGGTAGCCGGCAGTCAAGATGAAGCCGACGGCGTTATGGCCGTACCACCATTGGATCATGGCGTCTTGCACGCCGGAATACAGGGAGTACGATTTGGTGAGCGTGGCGGGGGTGCTCATGCCGTTGACGACGTGCAGCAGGGTGACCGCGATGATGTAGGAGGCGAAGAACCAGTTGGCTACATAGATGTGCTTGACCTTGCGCTTGATCAGGGTGCCGAAGAAGACGATGGCGTAGGAGACCCAGACGACGGCGATCAGGATGGTGATGGGCCATTCGAGTTCGGCGTATTCCTTGCCGCGCGTGAAGCCGAGCGGCAACGTGATGGCGGCCAGCACGATGACCAGTTGCCAGCCCCAGAAGGTGAAGGCGGCCAGTCCGTCGGAAAACAGCCTGACTTGGCAGGTGCGTTGCACCACGTAATAGGAGGTGGCGAACAGCCCGCTGATGCCGAATGCAAAAATCACGGCATTGGTGTGCAATGGACGCAGGCGCCCATAGGTCAGAAACGGTATATCAAAGTTCAGTGCCGGCCAGACTAGCTG
>JARLJB010000317.1 GCA_031291415.1 Telmatospirillum sp. | reverse complement strand
TCGATGTCCTAGATCACCGGCAGCTACATCACCGCCGCCAGGTTCAAGCTTTCATAGACCTGGCCCTCGTTGGAGGCACCCTCGCCGAAGAAGGTCACCGACACCGCGTCGTTGCCGCGATAGGCGTTGGCGAACGCAAGACCGGTGCCCAGGCTGACCTGCGCGCCGACGATGCCATGGCCGCCGAAGAAATTGGCTTCGCGGCTGAACATGTGCATCGAGCCGCCCTTGCCGTGCGAATAGCCGCCGGAGCGACCGGTCAGCTCGGCCATCACCCCGCGCGCCGCCATGCCGGTGGCCAGCATATGGCCGTGGTCGCGGTAGGAGGTGATCACCTGATCGCCGTCCTTCAGCGCCATCTTCATGCCCACCGCCACGGCCTCCTGGCCGATGTAGAGGTGGCAGAAGCCGCCAATCAGCCCCATGCCGTAGAGCTGGCCCGCCTTTTCCTCGAAGCGCCGGATCTGCAGCATCTCGCGATAGGCATGCAGCATCTCGTCCTTCGAGAAGCCCGCGTGCGCCTTAGCCCGCTTTCTGACTTCGGCCGTCTGCGCCATTTTCTCGTTCCCCGCTGGTCACTGGGTCTGTTCAGTGGTCCGACACCTATTCGCCCCGAACGGCCGCCGCAAGGGCCGGGGCCTCGGAAAATGCTGCCGGCGCAATGCCATAAGGTGAATTAACCACTTTATGGTTAACCGCTTGAAGGCGGTCGTTCCGGCAACCAACTTCAGCATTTTAATTGCCGAATCGCGCCATAAATTGCGGCGAAATTACGTAAGTCCGCCATCAAATCGCACGAAAACACCAGGAAGCAAACTGGCTCAATACAGCCGGTTGCCCGGCCCATACGGCGCCACAACGTCCGCGCCGTCCGAAAGATTGAGCATCGCCCGCGCGCGCTCGTCCAGCGCGTCGGGGTCCAGCCGATTGCCGCGAAGGCTTGCCACCCGGCGTTCCCACACCGAAAGCTCGGTCTGGGCGCGCCGCAGATCGCCCTGCGCCAACTTGAGATCGTCCTGGCGGTGCGCGTAGGCCTTCAGCCCGCGATCGCCCTGGGTGGCGCCCCAGACGAAATATCCGGTCAGCGCCAGAAAAACCAACGGCGGCACTGCCGCCTTCACCCGGCGCCTGATTTCTCGTCCGATCGACATTCGGTCGCCAGTCCCTACAACGGATTGCCTGTGTCGAGACGAAATGTACAAAGAAAAGGCCGGCGCCGCCAGTCAAACGGCGACGCCGGCCGAACAATTTCCCACCGTTGCGTTCGGAACGGCGGAACGATCTCAGGCGCGCAGGATCGAGCGGCCGGCGAACTTCGCCGTCTTGCCCAGAATCTGCTCGATACGCATCAGCTGGTTGTACTTGGCGTTACGGTCGGAGCGGGCGAGCGAGCCCGTCTTGATCTGGCCGCAGTTCGTCGCCACCGCCAGGTCGGCGATGGTGGCGTCCTCGGTCTCGCCGGAACGGTGGCTCATCACCGCGGTGTAACCGGCGCGCTGGGCCATCTCCACGGCCTCCAGCGTCTCGGACAGCGAGCCGATCTGGTTGACCTTCACCAGGATCGAGTTGGCCACGCCGGCCTTGATGCCACGGGCGAGGCGCTCGGGGTTGGTGACGAACAGATCGTCGCCCACCAGCTGGATCTTGGCGCCGAGGGTCTCGGTCAGCAGCTTCCAGCCTTCCCAGTCATCCTCCGAGCAGCCGTCCTCGATGGAGGCGATCGGGTAGCTGGAAACCAAGCCCGCGAGGTACTTCACCATGCCCGCCGCGTCGAGGGTCTTGCCCTCGCCGGTCAGCTTGTACTGGCCGTTCTCGAAGAACTCGCTGGAGGCGCAGTCCATCGCGAAGGTGACGTCCTGGCCCGGCTTGTAGCCGGCCTTCTC
>JARLJB010000316.1 GCA_031291415.1 Telmatospirillum sp. | reverse complement strand
AGCGCGTCCAGGCCGAGTTCGACGTTCTCCAGCACGGTCAACCAGGGAAAAAGCGCGAAGGACTGGAAGACCATGGCGATTCCGCGCGGGGGGCCATCAATCGGCTTGCCGCGGCAGGCAGCCGTGCCGGACGACGGCTTCTGCAAGCCCGCGATGATTCGCAGCAGGGTGGATTTGCCTGAACCGGAGCGTCCGAGCAGTCCGACGATCTCACCCGATTTAATGGTCAGATCGACGTTTTCGAGAACGACCAGTTCATCGCCGTTCGCCTTGGCGAAACTGCGGTTGACGTTCGTCAGGTCGACCAGGGCGGATTCAGATCCGGGGTTGACGACATCGAGCATGGCGATCTCCGATAAATCCGGTTAACCGAGGCGCAGATGGTCTTCGGCGTAGGCATAAAGCGGGCGCCAAAGCAAGCGATTGAACAAAGTGACGAAAATGCTCATCACGACGATGCCGAGCACGACGCGGTGGAAATCGCCAGCGTCAGTGGCGTTGGCGATATAGGAGCCGAGACCCACCGCCGTCAGCTTCTGGTCGCCCCAGCTGGCCACTTCGGCGACGATGGCGGCGTTCCACGACCCGCCCGACGCCGTGATCGCGCCAGTGATGTAATAGGGAAAGATCCCCGGGAGGATGGCGTATCGCCACCATTTCCAGCCCGTGAGATGGAAACTTCCCGCCGCCTCTTTCAGATCGCTGGGAAAAGCCGTCGCGCCGGCGATCACGTTGAACAGGATATACCATTGCGTGCCGAGGATCATCAGGGGACTGAGCCAGATATTGGCGTTCAGCCCCAAGTGGATGATGAGGACCACGGCGGCGGGGAACAGGATGTTGGCGGGAAACGCTGCGAGGAACTGCGCGAGCGGCTGGACCTTTTCCGCGATCGAGGGGCGCAGGCCGATCCAGACCCCGATGGGCACCCAGACCATCGAGGCGAGCGCGATGAGAACGACGACCCGGATCAGCGTATAGAAGCCGTCGACGACTGCGGTCCGGACATCCGACCAGGCCAGTGTGGCGAAGACATATTCAACGACCTTCCAGCCGATCCATGCAGCCCCGACGAAGATGATGGCGATCCACACCATATCGATCGCT
>JARLJB010000053.1 GCA_031291415.1 Telmatospirillum sp. | reverse complement strand
TTGGGAACCGATCTACGGGTATCATCAGGGCCAGCGGTCATGTGCACCGCACTCATAGGCCGTACACATGACCGTATCCGACTTGACTGCTCTATCCGTCACTTTCCCCTTGCAATGCAGGGACCGTCCACACATGACGAGGTGATTTATCTATTTCTGCGGAACGCCTTAAGCTTTTCAGACACCTCCGGCCGCGGCGGGTTATGCTGAGTCCCATCATGCCGCGCCTCGATATCGTCATCGTCAATTGGAACGCCGGAAACCTGCTCCACTCCTGCATCAGGTCCGTTCTCGCCTCGGATCTCGCCGATGTAACGCTGGCCCGCCTGGTCGTCGTCGACAACAACTCCACCGACGGATCAATGGACGCCCTCGGCACCGCGCCGGTAACCGCCATCCGCCTGCCCGCCAATGTCGGCTTCGCGGCCGGCTGCAATATCGGCGCACGGGGCTCCGACGCCGACTATCTGCTGTTTCTCAATCCCGACGTACGACTTGACCGCGACAGTCTGGCCGGCGCCGTCGCCTTCATGGAGGCGCCGGAACATCGGGATGTCGCCGTGTCGGGTATCCGACTCCGCGATCCGGCCGGCATCACCCAACGCTGCTGTGCCCGCTTTCCCACGCCGGGACGCATTCTGGGATGGTCGATCGGTCTTGACCGATTGCTTCCCACCATTGTTTTGCCCCATTTCCTGGATAATTGGGACCATCAGGACACCCGCGACGTTCCGCAGGTGATGGGAGCCTTTCTGCTGATCCGCAGAACGGTTTTCGAGCGGCTCGGAGGTTTTGACGAACGCTTTTTTGTGTATTACGAAGACGTCGATTTGTGCCTCAGAGCGACACAGGACGGAGGACGTTGCGTGCATAACGCTTCGGTGAGCGCGGTTCACGTGGGAGGAGGCACCACCGACCGCATAAAAGCAGAGCGCCAGTTCTACACGGCACGCAGCCGAATCCAATATGTCCGCAAGCATTTCGGGACGGTCGCGACCCTGTTTCCGCTGGTCGCCGGTCTGCTGGCCGAACCCCTGGCCCGTTTGTGCCGCGGCGCCCTGCGCGCCCGGACGACGGAGATGACCGATGCCGTCAAGGCGGCGGGGCTGTTGTGGCGAGACCTGCCGCAGATACTGGGACGCCAACCCGAAAAGAGCGGTTCGCTCCGGACCGAAGCCGGCGACCGTCCGCTGTCGGTCCTGGCGCTGACCCGTTACCCGCGCCTCGGCGCCAGCAGCCGGACCAGGTTTCTGGCCTATCTGCCGGCGCTGCGGGCCAACGGCATGACGGTCACCATCACGCCCTTCTTCGACAATGACTACCTTCCCGCCCTCTATTCCGGGCGGCGCCCCAAGCTGTCCGTCGTCGCCGGCTATTATTGGCGGCGCATCCGCGCCCTCGCCGCCGCCCGCCGCTATGATCTGGTGTGGATCGAAAAGGAAGCCTTGCCCTGGGTTCCCCTATCGATCGAAATGCTCCTGCTTGGACACAAGCCCTTTGCCGTCGATTTCGACGACGCCTGGTTCCACCGATACGAATCGCACCGGCACTTCCTCGTCCGCGGGCTGCTCGGCACCAAGTTCGAAGGCCTGGTGCGCCGCGCCCGGATGACGCTGGTCGGCAACGACTTCCTGGTCGCCTGGGCGCGCTCCGCCGGCGCGCGGAACATCCGCCAATTGCCGACCGCGGTCGATCTCACGCGCTATCAAGTGACCGACTGGAACAGGTCGGCGCCGTTGCGGATCGGTTGGATCGGCACGCCGACCTCGGCGGCCATCTATCTGCGTCCGCTGCTGCCGACGCTGGCCGACATGATCCACGAGGGCTGGGCCACCCTGACGGTGGTCGGCGCCGACGACCCGGAACTGCACGCCATCGGCGCCACCGTCGTAACCTGGAAAGAGGCCCAGGAGATCGATCAGCTCCACAGCTTCGACGTCGGCATCATGCCGCTGAGCGACGATCTGTGGAGCCTTGGCAAATGTGCCTACAAACTCATCCAGTACATGGCCGTCGGCCTGCCGGTGGTCGCCTCGCCGGTCGGCATGAACCGCAAGGTGGTGGTCGACGGCGTCAACGGCTTTCTCGCCACCACGCCCGAGGAATGGCGGAACGCCTTTGAACGCCTGGCGGCCGACCCGGAGATGCGTCGGCGCATGGGCGAGGCCGGCCGCAAGATGGTCGCCGAAAACTACGCGCTGTCGGTCCTGACCCCGGTTCTGATCGACGCGCTGCGCTCGGCCGCTGACCGGACGTGATGACAGCGCTTATAGCCCGACCTTTGCAGGATCTGGTTCCACCGGCGACGCCCGACGGCTGGTGGACGCCGATCGGACGCGAACCGCTGATCGGCCTCTGCCCGCCGGCCGGCCGACTTGCCGGCGGCTGGGTGGCGCTTCGACTCGACATCGAAACACCGGCGCCGGCCGTCGAACTGATCGCCCGCACGGCGGCCGGTTGCGGCGCCCATGTCACCTTTTGCCTTCCCCGCCCACCGCATGGCCGCATCGAGACGCTTCTGCGGCTACCCGACCGGATCGAGGAACTGCGCCTGTTACCGGCGGGCGGCGACGAGACCTTCCGGCTCGGGACCATCGACATGCGCCCGACCGGCAAGCTCGAGGCCGCGTTGCGCCTGGGCTGGCCGCTTCTGCGACGGCGCCTGGGATCCCCGGGCAAGGCTCTGCAGGGCCTTGCCGCCCTTGGCCGGACGTTGCTGTCGCAAGGACCGCGCCGGACGCTGATCGGACTGGCCGACGACATCCTGGCGGCATCGTCCTGCCGGCCGGCGGCGCACGAACGGCCGGCCGGCTTTCCCGCCCCTTCGACGATCGATCTGTTCGATGACGACGGCGTCGCCGAGGCCTGCGGCAGCGATCGGCGGCACATCCTGTGGCCGATCGAGGAACCGGGTGAAATTGCCGATCGCTGGGCGGCGGCGCGGTTCTGCATCGATTTGCTGCGCGGTGACGGGGCGTTGCGCCAACGCTTTCCCGATGCCCTCAGCGCCGGTGCGGCCGGCGCCTTCGCCACCTGGCTGGCCAGCGACGGCAACAACCGGTTTTCCCTGTCGCAGCGGAGCCGTGACGCCATCGCCGAAGTCTTTTCCGATCGGCCGTCGGCCCGCGTCCGCCACATCGTCTCGATCCGCGACGATCTGCGCGCCGCCTATCCGCTGGGATCGACGCCGGCCGGACGACGGGAACTGCTGCGCTGGCTGCTCGGCGACGGGCGGCAGGAGCACGACCTGCGTCTCGAGGAAATCTGGTGGTTCGCCCTGGAATGCGCCGAAAGGCCGGCCGCCGAGCTGGTCGCCAGCTATCTTTTTCAGCCCGCCTGGCAAGCGGAGTTTCCCGACGGCCTGACGGTCTTCGGCCGGCGCCGGTTAAGCGACTGGCTCGTCAGCTCTTTCGGCCTGCGGCGTTCCGCAGAAATAGATGAATCACCTCGTCAATCCCGCGCATCACCACGTCATTCCCGCGAAAGCGGGAATCCAGCCGACGGTATGGATCCCCGCCTTCGCGGGGATGACGAAAGAGGGGATTGGGCCGCCCCCGACGCCTGGCCGGTCGACCTCAGCCCCGCCCAGCAAATCCGGCTGGCCGCCGCCGCCAACCCGTCCTGGCGACAGCGTCACCCCGACGCCTTCATAACTGCCGAAGGCACGGGCGCGCTGCTCGACTGGCTGACTTCCGGGAGGGCGTCGGTGCCGGCGGAGGCAGAGGCTTGGTGCGCCGGCCTCGACCATGACGCGGTGGTGGCCGAACTGCTGGCCGGCGGCGTCAATATTCTCGGCCATTACTGCTATCCCTCCGGTCTCCGAACCTCGACCCTGTCGCTGACGGAAGGCCTGCGCCGCGTCGGCATGCCGATCGCCCGGCGCGACATCTGGACGGCGATCGACGACGACGATCCGGACCACGCGGCCTTCGACGGGCTGGAGATCTATGACACGACGATCATCCATGCCCAGCCGGCGCCGTTCTTCGCCACCGCCTATCGGCGCGCCGGCCTGGCCCCACGACATCCGCGGACCTACCGCATCGGCTACTGGTACTGGGAACTCGACCAGATCCCGGAAAGCTGGGAGGAACCGGCCGCCCAACTGGACGAACTGTGGGCGGCCACCCATTTCGTCGCCGATGCGCTGCGGCAACGGTTCGATCTGCCGGTTATCCGCATGATGCCGGGTGTCGAACTGCCGTCCTTCGCCCCCTGCCCGCGCCCATCCTTCGGCCTGGCCGAGGACAGATTCACCTTTCTCTTCGTCTTTCACATGACGAGCATCATGGAACGGAAGAATCCGCTCGGACTGATCAGGGCCTACCGCCAGGCCTTCGGCGACGACCCGCGAACCTCGCTGGTCCTGAAGACGTCGTTCGGCGACAAGCATCCCGATCTGCTGGCCGAACTCCGGGCCGCCGCCGCCGGCAGCGGCATCGTCATCATCGACCAGGTATTCGGCCAGGACCAGACGCTGGCCTTGATGCAAGCCGCCGACTGCTATGTCTCGCTGCACCGCAGCGAGGGGTTCGGCCTGACCATGGCGGAAGCCATGTTGCAGGGCAAGCCGGTGATCGCCACCGGCTATTCCGGCAACGTCGATTTCATGGACGCCTCCAACAGCCTGCTGGTCGACCATCGTATCGTCACGCTCGACCATGATTGCCCGCCCTACCCCGCCGGATCGCGCTGGGCCGAGCCATCCGTCGACCATGCGGCGGCGCTGATGCGCCAGGTCTTCGAAAACCAGGCCTGGGCAAGGGAACTGGGCGCCAGGGCGAAGGCCGACCTCGGCAACCGCATGTCACTCGCCGCCGCCGGCCGCCGGATGGCCGCCCGGCTCCGCGACATCGAGCAGCAACGCCGGCAGCCGGCTGGGACGTCGTCAAATTGCTGCCCCAATTTGTTGTCAGAACGACCCGCCGAACCGAGCGGATCAGGCCCGCGATGAAAATAGTCTAGGCGGGCGCCGTCATTTCTGATTTGTTTGGGAAAACTTAAGTCCTCGATATCAATGGATTGATTTCATGTCGAAAGTTGCGCTGATTACCGGCATCACCGGTCAGGATGGGGCCTATCTCGCCGAACTGCTGCTGAGCAAGGGATATGAGGTGCATGGGGTCAAGCGCCGTTCGTCGTCGTTCAACACGGGGCGCATCGATCACCTCTACCAGGACCCGCACGAAAGCAATATCCGCTTCCGCCTGCATTACGGCGACATGACGGATTCCACCAATCTGATCCGCCTGGTGCAGGAGACGCAGCCGACCGAGATTTACAATCTGGCGGCGCAGAGCCATGTGCAGGTCAGTTTCGAGACGCCGGAATACACCGCCAACGCCGACGGCTTGGGAGCCTTGCGCATCCTTGAGGCGATTCGCATCCTCGGCCTCGAAAAGACGACGCGCTTCTACCAGGCTTCGACCTCCGAGCTGTTCGGCAAGGTTCAGGAGACGCCGCAGAAGGAAACCACCCCCTTCTACCCGCGCAGCCCCTACGCCGTGGCCAAGCTCTACGGCTACTGGATCACCGTCAACTACCGCGAGGCCTACGGCCTGCACGCCAGCAACGGCATCCTGTTCAACCATGAAAGCCCGATCCGCGGCGAGACCTTCGTCACCCGCAAGATCACCCGCGCCGTCGCCGATATCCATCACGGTCGCGCCAAGACGCTCTATCTCGGCAATATCGACGCCAAGCGCGATTGGGGCCATGCCCGGGACTATGTCGAGGGCATGTGGCGCATCCTGCAGCAGGACAAGGCCGACGACTATGTGCTGGCCACCGGCGAGACCCATTCGGTGCGCGAATTCGTCGAACTGGCTTTCTCTCGTATCGACCGGAAATTGGCCTGGCGGGGCACGGGAGTCGACGAACAGGGGTTCGACGCCAAGACCGGCGAGCTTCTGGTCTCCATCGACCCGCGCTATTTCCGCCCGACCGAAGTGGAATTGCTGCTGGGCGATCCCACCAAGGCGCGGACCCGGCTTGGCTGGACTGCGACCACCAGCTTTGCCCAACTGGTTCAGGAAATGATGGACGCCGATCTCCGGGCGGTTCCCGCCGGCCACCAGGATTGATGGAGCCGAATTTGATGGATAGTCCCCGTACCGCGCTGATCTTCGGCATCTCCGGGCAGGATGGCGCCTATCTCGCGCATCTGCTGGTGGCCAAGGGCTACCAGGTGCATGGCACCTCGCGCGATGCCGAGGTCAATCATTTCGCCAACCTCGAACGCCTGGGCCTCAAGGGCAAGGTGACGGTGCATTCGGCGGCTCTCAATGATTTCCGCAGTGTGCTTTCGGTGCTGCGCAAGGTCTCGCCCGACGAAATCTACAATCTGGCGGGGCAGTCCTCGGTGGCGCTGTCCTTCGAACAGCCGGTCGAGACCTTCGAGAGCATTTCCGTCGGCTCGCTCAACATCCTTGATTGCCTGCGCTTCGATGGCCGGCCGGTGCGCTTTCTCAATGCCGTCTCGACCGAGTGCTTCGGCTTTACGCCGACGCCGGCCGACGAATCGACGCCCTTCACCCCGGTCAGCCCCTATGCCACCGCCAAGGCGGCCGCCTATTGGACGACGTCGAACTACCGCGATGCCTATGGCCTGTTCACCTGTTCGGCGATCCTTGGGAATCACGAGTCGCCTCTGCGGCCGGTGCGCTTCGTCTGCCGCAAGATCGTCTCCGCCGCCTTGCGCATCAAGGACGGCAGTTCCGAGCGCCTCAAGCTCGGCAACGTCGCCATCGAGCGCGATTGGGGCTGGGCTCCCGAATATGTGATGGCCCTGTGGCTGATGCTGCAGCAGGACAAACCGGAAGATTTCGTCATCGCCACCGGCGCCACCCATTCTCTGCAGGACTTCGTCGCCACGGTGTTCGACCGGCTCGGCCTCGACTGGACGGCCCATGTCGATACCGACCCGGCGATGTTCCGACCCCTGGAAAGCCCGCGCACGCTGCTGAACCCGGCCAAAGCCGCCGCCAAACTGGGATGGCGGGCCGGCTACCGCATGCCCGAGGTCGCGCAGTTGCTGATTGCGGCCGATCGTCAGGGATGTTTCGGGCCAACGCCCTGGGATGCCTGAGGGCTGTCGTCAGTTATTTTGAAGGTTGGTCTGCGGGTCTTTTGTAGTGGCACCGGCGTCTCTGCCGGTGTGCCGGCGGAGCCGGCAAGCAAACAGATCTCGGCAGCATTCCTTGCCGCTTTGGGCGGCAACACCGGCAGGGACGCCGGTGCCACCGAAGCTTACGAAAGCGGCGATGACGGGAAAATGTGGCCGAAAATCCATAACTGACGAAAGGCCCTAGCCTTGTGAGGACGGGAACGTTGTGCTATCCCGCTGGGACCATGCCGTCGATCGGCGGCGGACTCGTGGGGGAACCAGCGTGATCATCCGCATTCTGAAGCAGATCCCGGCTTGCCTTATCCGGCCCATCTGGCGGCGCATCTGGTCGCGCGTCGAGGAACGGTTTCTTCTGACCGACCAGCGTCTGGCGAGCGAAGCCGCCGAGTGGCAGCGACGTCTGACCGCCGAGGCCGCCGAGTGGCAGCGGCGCTTGGCGGCACAAGACGCCGAATGGCAACAGCGTCTGGCCGACCTCGGCGGACGCCTGACCGCCTTCGAGACGCGGATGGATCAGCGCCTCGCCGACCTCGATGACCGTCTGACGGCCCTCAAGACGGCGTGGGATCTTCATCTGCCGCCGTCCCTGAACGCCATTTCCAGCATCCAGGCCCTGGCCCACGAGCAGGTCGCCAACAAGCGCGCCATCGCAGAGCTGCGATCCGCCTTGCCGCAGATCGGCACCGAGCGCCGATGACCTCCGCTCCGTCGGTCTCGGTCATCATCAACACCGACGCCAGGGCCAAGGCGCTGGCGGTGTGCCTGGAAAGCCTGCGCTACCTGCGCTATCCGAACTTCGAGGTGGTGGTGGTGCGGGGCCCGACCGAGGACGGGACGCGCGAGTTGCTGGCCGGCTGGGGCGGCGCCCTCAAGGTCGGCTATTGTCCGGATCGCAACCTGTCGCGGTCGCGCAATATCGCCATCGAGCTGGCCAGCGGCGACTTTGTCGGCTTTCTCGACGACGATTCGATTCCCGAGCCGGAATGGCTCGAGCATGTGATGCCGGCCTTTGCCGACGCCAAGGTCGGCGTCGCCGGCGGCTTCCTGCTCGATCACACCGGCAAGGCCTTTCAATGGCGCTTCGGCACCTTGGACCGCTTCGGCGCCGCCGACGAATCCTGGCAGCGGCCGGCGCCGGAATACAACTTTCCCAACAGCTTCAATTTTCCGCATGTCATGGCCAACAGCGTCTTTCGGCGGGCCGCCGTCCAGGAGCTGGGCGGTTTTGACGAGGAATACGAGTATTTCCTGGACGAAAGCGACATCATCTGCCGGTTGGTCGATGCCGGTTGGACGGTGGCGCAGCTCGATCGCGGCTTCATCCATCACAAATTCATGCCGAGCCACATCCGCAACGAATCCCGGGTGCTGACGAGCTGGTATTCGCTGATCAAGAACAAGACTTATTTCTCGCTGTTGAACGCCGGACGGCATGTCTCGGCCGATCGCATCATCGAGACCCTGCACAATTTCGTCGAGGTCTATCGCAAGCATGTCGACTGGGCGATCGACCTTGGACTCCTCAGCGTCGCCGATCGCCTGAACTTCGAGGACGAGGCCAATCGGGCGCTGCGCGCCGGTCTGGAACACGGCCTGGCCGGACGGCGGCAACTGGCGGAGCCTGGCCGGCTGGCCGGCGACGCGACGCCCTTCCACCGTTTCGAACCGCTTCTGCCGGCCGGCCGGCAGCGCTGCCTTCTGTTCCTCACCCACACCTATCCGCCCGGCTCGCTGGGCGGTATTGGCCGCTATATCCATCAGTTGGCCCGCGCCCTGGGGGCGCTTGGCCACCAGATCCACGTCCTGACGCAGGGGGCCGAGCACGACCGCGTCGATTTCGAAGACGGCGTCTGGGTCCACCGCATCATCCCCCGGTCCTTTCCGGTGCCGCCGGCGAGTGAGCTCGGCGCGGCGGTCCCGGCCCATATCTGGAATTATTCCCGCACCCTGTTCGCCGAGGCGGAAGAGATCGCCGGACGCCGGCCGGTCGATTGCGTCTATGCGCCGATCTGGGACGTCGAGGGAATAGCCTTCCTGCACGAGCATCGCTTTCCGCTGGTCACCAGCCTGCAGACCACCTTGCATTTCTATCTGGAAAGCAACCCCGACCTGCGGGCCGACAAGGCTTTCATGGCCGATTTCGCCACGCCGATGCTGGCGCTCGAACGGCGCCTGCTGGCCGAGAGCGACGGCATCCACGCGATCAGCCAGGCCATCGCCGACGAAATCGCCGAGGTCTATCAGGTGGCTTTGGCCCCGCCCCGCACCGCGGTGATTCCGCTGGCCATCGAGGATTGGGCCGGCGGCCCGCTGCAAGCCCCGCCGCCGCTGCCCGCGGGCGGCTTGCGGATCGTCTTCGTCGGCCGGCTGGAGGCGCGCAAGGGCATCGACCTTCTGCTGGCCGCCGCCCTGCCGGTGCTGGCAAGCCACCCCGAGGTGTATCTCGACATCGTCGGCAACGATACCATCGCCGGTCCGGGCGGCATGACCTATCGGGCCAGCTTCGAGGCGACGGCCGATCCGGCGCTGCGGGCCCGCGTGCGCTTTCACGGCGAAGTCCCGGAAGCGGCGCTGAAGGGCTTTTACCAGGCCTGCGACCTGTTCGTGGCACCGTCGCGTTTCGAATCGTTCGGCCTGATCCTGGTCGAGGCGATGATGTTCGGCAAGCCGGTGATCGCCTGCCGGGCCGGCGGCATGCCGGAGGTCATCGAGGAAGGCGTCACCGGTCTGCTGGCCGAACCCGGCGATGTCGCCAGTCTGGCCGATTGTCTGGAGCGGCTGATCGTCGATGCCGGTCTGCGCCAGCGGCTCGGCGCCGCCGGGCGCCAGCGCTTCGAGAGCCATTTCACGCCACGGCGTCTGGCCACGGCGGTCGAAGGCTTTCTTGCCGAGGTGAGCCGCCGGGCTACCGGCGACGGTGCCTGAGATGGCCGGCACGCCGAACCGACCCGTCCGCATCGCCCTGATCGCCGTCGTCATCGACCGCCACGACGCCGTCTCGGCCGCCGTCATCGATCATTACCGGGCCCTGTCGGCCGTCCCTGGCTGGGAGGTCTCGCTGCTGGCCGCCCACACCGACTTCGACGACCTGGCGATCCGCATCGTTCCCGGCGTCGCCCAGCTTGTGCTCGATCCGGTCTTCCAGGCGGCCGATATCCTGATCTACCACTTCGCCATGCACAATTCGCTGTGGGACGCGCTGCTCGTCGGCAACGGCCGGGCCAGGCAGGTGGTCTGTTTCCACAATATCACGCCGGCCGAACTGATGCCGGCCCGCCAGCGGCGGCTGGTTTGTGAATCGGAGCGGCAGTTATCCAACCTGCGGCACGCCGACCGCTTGTGGCCGGTCAGCCAGGTCAACGCCGATCGCCTTTGCGAGGCCGGCATGGCGCCCGGGCGGATCACCGTGATGCCGCTGGCCGTCGACCGGCCGGCCGCCGCCCGGTTGCAAGACAAACCGCAATCACCGGTCGAGCTGCTGTTCGTCGGACGCTTCGTCGCCTCGAAGGGCATCCTCGACCTTCTCGACGCGGTCGGGCGGATAGGACGCGACGGCGTGGCCCCCTTCCATCTGACTCTGGTTGGCAATCTGGCCTTTTCCGACCGCGCCTATGCCGAGCGCGTCGCGGAAACCATTGCCGACCGCTGCGAGGGCGACCGGGTCACACTGGAGGGCACTGCCGACGACGACCGGCTGCAAACGCTTTACCACCGCGCCCAGATCTTCGCCATTCCGTCCTATCACGAAGGCTTCTGCAAACCGGTGATCGAGGCCTTGCGGGCCGGCTGTCTGCCGGTCGGCTACGCCGCCTACAATCTGAAATATATCACCGGCGGCCTTGGCCGCATGGTGCCGCCCGGCGACATCGCCGGACTGGCGGCGGCTTTGGCCGAGCTGATCGCCGCAGCCGCGTCGCCGGCGCTGGCCGCCGGCGGCGCCTGCCTGCCCCTCGACGCCGGGCTTCTTTCGGCCGACGATTTCCAGGCCCGCGCCGACGCCCATGTCGATCAGTTCCGTTTCGACCGAATCGCCACCCGCTGTGTCGCCGCGGTCAGGGACCTGCTGGCGAGCTGAAAGCCGGTCTCGAAGAGATGTGCTCGCGGGTCCCGCTTGCCGGTGGAGCAGGCAAGTGCCATGGTGTATCCAATATGGAAACGCCCGTGGTTCATCTGTCGTGTCTCCTGTCGTTACGTTCTATCGCAGAAACTTGCCACATTGCCGAATGCCGGTTTGGACGGATTGCGGCAGATGTCGAGGATCAGCGCACCTGCGAAACAGGAGCAAGCCGATTAACCTACTTGCCAAATTAAACCAATTAGGTTAATAAGTTATGGAAAAGAGTGTGCCGCATTGCAAGCTGTCAGTCGTCAAAGCCCTGATTGAGGCTGGCGCGGTACGAACCACAAAATCCGCCCGAGAAGGAGCGGTGGCGTTAGGATTCGACTTCGATGAAATGCTTGCGGCTGTCCTGGCTCTGACCCCGGCGGATTTTTACAAGAGCATGACGACATATGCTGACCACCGCGTTTGGCAGGACGTTTACCGCCCATCGACGCCGTTTGGCGACGTCTACCTGAAGTTAATGATCGTTGATGACGTCATCATTGTGTCCTTTAAGGAACTATAACGATGAAATGCCCGAGCTGCGAAGCGGTCGAACTGGTGCATGACACCCGCGACGTTCCCTACACCTATAAAGGCAAGATAACTATCATTCCGCAGGTATCGGGTGAGTTCTGTTCGGCCTGCGACGAGTTCGTTACAGATGCGGCAGAATCGAGACGGACGATGGACTTGATGCTGGAGTTCAACAGGCAAATAAATGCCGCCATTGTGGATCCCGCTTATATCGCGCGAGTTCGCAAGAAGCTTCTTCTTGACCAACGCGAAGCGGCCGAAATTTTCGGCGGCGGGGCTAATGCCTTCTCACGTTATGAAAATGGCAAGACGAGACCCCCCTTGGCGCTGGTGAAGTTGCTCAGGGTGCTTGACCGCCACCCCGATCTGCTACACGAAGTCAGGATGCCGTAACGGTCCGGTGAGCCTGTTCTTAGAACAGACGACTGGGCGGCATTAGTGACGGCGGCGACCACAGAGGAAGCCAGGTGAGGCTTCCCGTCCCATGTCACCGATCTTCCCGGGTATGCCATACCCGGAGAACAAAGATAGTCGAGTCCTGACTCTCGTAGCGCATCTCATAACGCCCCACAAGAATCCGTCGAACTTCGCGCGGTTCGAACTCAAAGAGTTGTTCACCGATCCGCGGGTTGGTCAACAAGATGGTCGGCGCTTTCGTCAACGCCTGCACGGCATGCGCGGCGGCCGACTTATTGACGGAGGCAAGAAACTCATACAGCCGCGCCAGATCGGAGAGCGCCTTGCTGGTCCATTTCAGCTCCATCAGCGCGGCACGGGCAGCGGTTCATCCGTAGCAAGGCTGTCGGCCCAGGCCTGCACCGCCCGATGATCGATGACCTGGCCGGTATCCACGTCGGCCATGGCCTCGCGGGTCAGGCGGCTGCGCTCTTCTTCCTGGTCGATCCAGGCGGACAGCGCCTGTTTCATGATCCAGCCGCGCGAGCGCTCAAGGCGCGCCGCCATCTGATCGATCTTTTCGGCCAGTGGCAGAGGAACGTGTGCTGTGAGCACTTTGGTTTCGGTTTGCGCCATGCAAAATCCTCTTTTCCACGCACCGTGATTTATATGTAATCATGGTGATTTAGAATGATTTCGTCAAGGAACGCCGCGCATGCCGATGCCGCCATGGATTGCCGGATCACGTCCGGCAGTGACGATTATTGGTTGCGGCCGCCACCTGAAAGTTGGTAACGCACAAACTGTGCCGGACAAGCCGGGCGTCAAGCGCGGGTATGACGACGGTTGGTGGCGCCACACTCCCTCCACCGCCGCAGCCGTGTTATCGGACGACGGAAGCGAGATCGATGACCTTGGCGGCGGGAAGTTCCGCCTTCAAGGCGGCGTAGTAAGTCGCGCGGGCCGTCTGCGCTATCATCTGTTCGGCCTGCAGCCGCCGGATTTCCGCGTCGGCCATCTGCACATGCGCGATATGCTGACGAGCGGTCTCGGAGAGGGACTCGAGTTCGTAGGTTTCCTGCTCGATATTGATCTGAGTCATGACAAAGCCTTTCATCCTGGGACGCCCGCGCTGTTCGAAGCGCGCAAGGTTTCCCGAAGCTGACGGCCCGGTTCGTCCTGATCGCGAAGACTGTCTCCGGAGATCGCAAAGGGGTCGTTGAAACCGACCGCCAATTCGAAGGCGCCGGGGCAAGGGCGGGGAAAGCCCGCGTCCCTCGCCGCCAGCGGCGCCTTAATTCTTATTGCTCGGGATGCGGCAACTGGGCTTTCAACGAGGCGAAAATGGCGGCGCGCGCCGTCTGGGCGATCATCTGCTGCACCTGCAGATGCTGAATTTCGGCATCCACCACTTGCAACTGGCTGATATGCTGACGCGCCACATCGGAAAGCGATTCCAATTCATACGTCTGCTGATCGATGTTGATTTGGGTCATATTCTGCCTTTCCTAAAAAAATCCGCCGAAGGAACGGGGAAGAAGTTTGGATGCTGATCGCTTGCGACCACTGTTTATAGCACAAGGTAAGGCTGAACCAGCCGGCCGCAATCCCTCACTCCGTCGGCAGCAATTCCCTCAGGGCATTGGCATAAGCCACCCGCGCGGTTTGAAACACGGCGGTCTGGCCATTCAGCCGCTGCAATTCGGCATCGACAAATTGCAGACTGATCAGTTGTTGCTTGGCTTGATCGGACAGTTGATCGAGATCGTATTCCTTACCATCGATGGTGATATTGGCCATGGGTGTTTCCTTTCGTCGTGACTCGAACGTCCTCAGGACGACCGCACCTATTCTCACCTGGAAACCGGGTCAACCCAGAACCGAAAGGGTGTCTTGCGGCCCTAAGAAAAATCCCGCCCCCTTGCGAGGGGCGGGGCTTTCGATGTCTTCCAGGCAACACCTGGAAGAAACCTTGCGGTTTCATCCAGGTGACGCTTACCAGAGAACTACGACAGCAGGTGGAATACACCGGCAGTCGCAGAGGCAGACAGAGTGTGGGTACCGACCAGCTCGACGACGGAGTCAGCCGCGGCCACAGTGCCAGTGGCGGCAGCCGCTGACTCGATGACGTAGGTGTTCCCGCCCCAGACGAACGAGGTCGCCGTGTGAGCGGACAGCCCGGTGTCGGCAAGCGTAATTGCCTGCGCCAAGGTCTCAGTGGCACCGCTGATGGTGGTCTGGTTAGCCGCCGAAACCGCCGCGTAGGTGAGTGCGCCGGCATCGTGGAACTCGATCTGATCGTTGGTAACAGCACCGGTGATGACCGTGTTGGCAATGGCCGTGCCGGCAAAGGTACCGAATTCGGCCGTAAAGATCGAATCCACACCCGTGTGGGTGCCCAGAGTAATGGCATAGGAGCCAGTGCCCGTACCGCTATGAACGTCGATATAGTTCGAACCGGTTCCGACTTTGATCACCACGTTACCAGTGGTGGACAGGTCGGTGATGTAGTCGTTGCCGTTACCGAGAGTGATGGTATCGGTAACGCCGACGCCAGCGCCGCCCACAGTGATGTTGACGTGGGCATTGTCGGTCGCACCGGAAATGGTGAGGCCGGCAGCGCCGCCCTGCGTCGCCGCTGCGGCGGGAATGCCAGGTGAGCCGGCGGTAGCGTCAGCGTTCAACGCCACGTTGCCGGTCAGGGTCAGCGAGGTCAGGGCGGTGTCGGCATTGAACGTACCGATGGACGCCGTCCCAGAGCCGCTATTGGTGATCGACAACGCATGTCCGGTCACGCCAGCCAGAGTGGTGATGGCCGAATTACCGGTGCCGCTGAAGGTCACAGAACCCAGCACCGAGTCGGTGAAGGTGCCGACGGTCACAACACCGCCGGAGGTGTTGTTGATGGTGAACCCGGTCGCCGCCGTCGCTGAAGTTCCGGCGGTGATCCCTTCGTTGAACACGCCGATCGAGAGGCCGAGAGCGCCGCTCACGTTCAAGTTCGTCAGACCGCTATCGGCAAGCGCGACGAGCGTGTTGGGGGTGTGAGCCGCAGCCGCAGCCGCCGTGCCATTGCTCACGATGTTCAGGGTGCCGATACCGACCCCGTTGGTATCTTCCATCAGCAAGCTTGAAGTCGCTGTCGACACGCCGGTATCTGCCGCATTACCGATGGTGATACCCGTGGTCGCTGCCGTGCCCAAGGTCACCTGCACGACGTCGGAAGCACCCGTCGCATCGATGCTCTGGTACACAAAAGCGTTTGCCGTGGTATCCGCCGCCCGCAATGTCAGGGAGGCGTTATGCGCGACATTGGCGAAGGTTGCCGTCGTGCCGGTCCCGCTGATCACGTCGATCGCCGTGAAGCCACCGGTCAACGCACCGTTGAAGTCATAAGTACCGTCCGCAGCGGCGTTGTACACGCCGAGGGTGGTGAAGCCCGTCACTTTGGCCATTGACGCGGTGGTGAAGGTTGCCGCCACGCCGGCAAGGATCAGCTCGTTGCCCGTGCCGGTCCCCGCAGTAATGGTTTTGGTGGCCGCGGAAGCAATCTGGATGATGTCCTGGCCGGTCGAGCCGGTGAACGACTGCTGATGGGTGGAGTCTGCATCCAGGGTCAGGGTGATCACGCCACTGGAAGTGGTGGTGAACGTCGGAGCCGACGCCGTCAAGTAGCCCGAAATGTCGCCGGTGAAGCCGGCGCTGCCGGAGACATTGATCGCCGCCAGGCTGGCGTGGTTCACCGCAGTCAGGGCACTGCTCAGAGTGAAGACCTGGCTGCCGGACACGTTCAACGTGGTCAAAGCACTGTCGGTAATGGCTCCCAACGTGGAGCCCTTCGTCCCGCCAGTCGCCACGTTCAACGTGGTGATGCCCGCATCGGTGATCCCGGTCGTGTCGGTGAACCCGTTCAGGTTCAGCGCCAGGGTGGTGACCGGATTGGCCGCCAGATTGTCGATGGTCAGGCCGCCGATGCCGGTGCCCGCCAACGTCAGACTGTTGAGAACCGTGCTGTTGATGAAGGAGCCAGTGGCATAGTTGGTCAGCGCCACCGTGGTGATGGAAGATGACGCGTTGCCCAAAGTCTGGGCCCCGACGGATGCGCCGGCGATTTGCACCACGCCGGCCGTGACGGCCAGGACACCCGGAACGGCGGTAACGGCAGCAGTCGCCGCGGTGGTGGTAACGGGCGAATAACCAGGGCCACCGGCGGTGACGACAGCGGCGCCAGCGGCGGACGCGGTCACGGCCGCCTTCGCGGTCGCGACGGTCTGATTGATCGTGACGGAGGTGGTGGTACCAGCATCCAACACGGTCACAGCGCCATCGACGGCAGTGACGCTGCCAGCGGCAGCAGCGGCGACGGCAGCGGCGGCGGCCGTTGTCGCAATCACTTCGTTGACGGTGACGGTGCTTGTGCCGGTGACAGTGACGGCCTGACCGGTGATGACATGGCTGTTCGTTACGTCGGTGTCGGAAATGTTGGTCGTCGCGTTGACAACCACGGCGCCGGTCTCACCCGAAACCGTAATGGTCCCTGCCAGCGCAGCGCTAACCGCGAAGCCAGCATTCTGCACGGAGTTGACGGTGACTGTGCTGCCGCCCTTCACCGTGATATTGCCAAACTGGGTGGCGGCGACACCGGCTGTTTCCGTAGCATTGACGACAACCGCGCCGCTCACCGGCGTGACAGTGCCGATCAGGATGTTCGCGATGTCCACGTTGGCGCCGGACGACGAACCAGTGGCCGTGACAGTGACGCCCGAGGCACCGTCGATGGTCGTGTTGCCAGAGGTCGCCGCAGCGGCCAGCGTGTCGGTCACGGTAACGGCCGTGGTGCTGGCGACGGTCACAACGTCGTTCCCGGTCGAGGCCAGGATGTTCAATGCGGTCAAACCGGTCCAGGTCGTGGTGTTAACCGTCTCGGCCCCAACCGCCGTGATATTGGCTGTCTGGACGCCGCTGACCGAAATGGTCGGGATCGTCGACGCACCAGCCGTTTGGTCGGCGATGTTCAGCACGTTGCCCGGGCCGGTCGCCGTGATGCTGTCGAGAGAATTCAGCGTGCTGCCGGTTCCCGTCGCCGTGATGCTGCCGTTGAACGTGGTGTAGGACGAGGACGCGACGATGGTGTCAATGTTCGTGGTCAGGTTCGTCGTCGTGCCGACAACCGGGTTGATGACGTTGCTGCCCTGAGCATAGGTACCCGCGCCGGCGGCCGGACCCGAGGAGGAGGCGGTGGCGGCGGCGACCGAAACGGCGGCGGCGGCGGTCAGCCAGTTATTGATGGCCGTTGCGGTGTTGGCGGTGAATTCGTTCGACTGCGCGAAACCGTTGACCACGGCCGCGGTGCTGGCCGACGTCGGAGTGCTGCCCAGTTGGCCGACCCAATAGGCAATTTCTGAGGTCGTTGCCGTGCGATGGAGAACATTCAGATAGAGGGTCTGGACAAAGGAGCCCGCCGTCGCACTGTTGATCGCGCCGCCAGTGGTGCCGTAGTCGTTATTGAATTCGACCGACTGCGTCATTTCCTGGGCAATGGCGGTGATGGATTCTCCACCATAGGCCTTGACTTCCCAGTACTGCAGGCCCGAAGCGTCAGGGGCGCGGTTGAAGAAAGCCTGATAGAGACGGACGATGGGGTCAACAATGGTCTGGGCTTCGTAGGAATTGACGAAGGCCGACTCGACCTGGCTCAGCGTCACCGTGCCGGAATCGAGAGCGGACGCCCAATAGGTGACTTCCACCGCTGCGGGAGTGCGCAGCAGAACCGTCTGGTAAAGAGCCGTAATCTGGTTCGACTCGAGTGAATAATTGGCAGTGGTCATAAAACCCTCCGATGGGAAGACCGATGCGGACAGAGCGGAGATCACCCCCACCCTGCTTGTACAGTGACCCTACATGACGCGTTTTAGCGTTTGTGTCAACTTTAAAAGTCGTGTCGAGAACGGGCTGTTAGCGTTTGGGAAGAAAGGGATAATGGCAAAGCGATAACGTTCCGAATCGTCGCCTGGACCGGAGCTGACAGGTGGGGCGGCGGCTTTTCGCCAGGGTGGCGCACCGGCCACGCCGGAATGCCGCCTGCCGGTAGAGGTAGACTTTCCGGTCACCTCCGCAAGATCGCCGGGCATCGGGACGAAACGACCAAGACGCTTGGCCTATAGTGCGTCTATGCCGGATGGCATGCAGGGCGCCATTGCAGGAGGAACCAGACGGCGCCATTTGCGCCCGACCACGGGGATACCCGTGTCAAGCACCGGTATGACGACAGTTGGTGGTACGGACGGACACTCCCACAAATCGTCATTGCCGGGCTTGATTCACGGCTGTCCGGCACGGTTTCTGCGTTAGATATTTGAGAAAGTTCATACCTGATTATTCAACCTAACCATCGTCATGCTCGTGCTTGACACGAGCATCCACCGGCCGAGCCAACGATACCATCTGGTTTATGCCGCCATGGATTGCCGGATCAAGTCCGGCAATGACGATTTTTGCTTGTGGTCACAACTCGAAAACAGGCTAAGGAAACCGTGCCGGACGGCGCCCTTTGGCCCGGCAATGAGGATACTCGCGTCGAGCACGGGTATAACGACGGTTGGTGGGGCGGACGGATGTATGGACCGGGGACATCCTTGACACCCGTTCGGAGACATCCCTGACACTATAGGGCATTGCAGCCGTGGAGCGATTGCGATGCCTTGGAAAGACGTATCAGCGATGGAACAGAAGCTTGAGTTTGTAAATCTGGCGCAA
>JARLJB010000052.1 GCA_031291415.1 Telmatospirillum sp. | reverse complement strand
CCTACCCAACGGGCCTGAAAGTCGAGGATGCCGAGATGGACGCGCTCAACCTTCATCGTCACGATTTCCACGCCGATTGGAACTACACGATCAGGCCCCAAAATCCTAAATCGTAGCGGTAATTATTGAACAAGCCCTAAGCCCGAGCGGCGTTTGAGCCCGCCGGAGCGGAGCGCAGGCGTCATGTGGAACTTTAGGGCCTGGAGCGACAATTTCACGACAGGCTCTAAGTATCCGCCTACAGACGTCTGGTTACAGCCTCGGTGAGAGGTGATTCGAAGATGGCGCGGCGGTCGTCGCGCGTTCGACGAATTGAGCCGTGACGGCGACCTTCGAGGCAGGAACATTGCCGTCGAGCAAGGCCAGCAGGTGTTGCGCCGCCAGACGGCCGATTTCGGCGTTGTCGACGCGCATCGTGGTCAAGGGTGGGTCGATCTCCGCGGCGAAGGCGATATCGTCAAAGCCGGTGATCGACAGGTCGCGTGGAACGGTCAGGCCCATGGCGCGGGCCTCCAGCAACGCGCCGATGGCCAGAAGATCTGTGCCGCAGATTACCGCCGTCGGGTGTGGCCGCGGACCTTCGAACATGGCCCGCAGGCTCTTCCGGCCGAAACCTATTTCCCAGTGGCCTTCGCACAGATGTTGGGGACGCAAGCCCAGGCCCTGTTCGGCCAGTGCCTGGCGCACGCCGTCGAGCCGCGCGGCGACGCGGTCGTTGTTGGCCTTCGGCTGAAGAATCAGGCCGAATGTCTGGTGACCCAGAGCGAGAAGGTGCCTGGTGATGGTTCGGAAGGCTTCGTGATTGTCGAAACCGACGCAGGGGTGTGGACTATCGGGCTGGTAACCGTAGGTGACCACGTAGGGGATGCGCCTGGCCTGGATCATCTCGAACAACCCGGGTTCCTGCGTCTCGCCGACAATGGCCAGGGCTTCGACGCCGCGCGCCAGCATCGCCCGTACCTGCGCCTGGGCGGCGGCCGGGTTGTAGTTCGAACATCCGATCAGCAAGGTGATGCCCCGCTCGGCGAAAGCCGCCTGCATGGCTTCGACCTGGACGGCAAAAACCTCCTGGCCGAGGGTGGGAATCACGACGCCGACAATCGCCGTCCGGCCGTTGGCGAGCGCCGCGCCAGCGGCATGCGGCAACCAGCCGAGAGAGGCGGCCGCGGCGAGGACCCGTTTGCGAACGGCGGGGGCGACCTTCTCCGGAGAATTGAATGTCCGCGACACCGTCGCCGTCGAAATCCCGGCTGCGGCGGCAACATCCTGGGCTCGTGGTACACGGGGGGCTTTTTCCCCGTCGGGGGACAGCCGATCGACGCGAATTCTCATTTTTTCAGGACGCACTCTGGGCCATTCCTCTGTCGTAACCGAGGACAGGATAGCTCATCCGAGTTTTGAGCGCCTCAGTCTGAACCGGAAACACGCAAGTGAATTCGTGGCTGGCGTTGACGGGCACGGTTGGCTACCTTGCGCGCACTGCGATTAGTGCCGCCGGGAGCCTTTTCATGATCATTCTGTCGCTCCATTCTGGTCTGCAAGACAGTGGGGCCGCACTTTTCGAGGACTACACATTGCTGGCCGCCGTGCAGCAGGAGCGGTTGACCCGTCGCAAGGGCGACGGTGGCCTGCCCAGCGCCGCCGTCATCGAGGCCTTGACCATCGCCGGCCTTCCGGCCGGACGGGTCGACGCCCTGGTCATCAGCCGCGGCCACTATCCCTTGTCTTATTTTCACGCCTCGCCGCCCTTGCCGACGGACGGAGGTGCGGCAGGGTTTGTCGATCTGGCGATGACACTGGCCTCGACGTCGGCCGACCATCCCTCCCGGATCTTCAACAGCCGGGCCCTGTTGGCCGATCTTGGCCTTCCCCCCGGGATTCCGGTGTTTTTTGCCAACCACCATCGCGCTCATGCCTTGTCGGCGTTATTTCATACCGACTGGGATCGGGCGTTGATCTACACGGCTGACGGCGGCGGCGACAATGTGCATTACAGTCACCATCTGCTGAAGGATGGGCAACTGGCGTGCCTGTTCGGCGACGACCGTTGGCTACGGACACCGAGGCGGGTCGACAGCCTGGGCCAACTCTATGGTCTGGCGACCGAAGCGCTTGGTTTCCGCGCCAATCGTCATGAGGGGAAACTGACCGGTTTGGCCGGTTACGGGCAGGCGACAATCGCCGACGATATCGCCCGTCACTTCAGTGTCGATGACGGTGGGCTGATCGGCAGCGATTTTGCGTCGGTCGAGGCCATGGGGCTCTTCTTGCGCAAGGCGATCGTCGGCCAGACACCGGAAGACGCGGCGGCATCAGTGCAGGCGGTGTTGGAGCGCGTCATGTCGAGGTCGATCGAGTGTCTGCTCGACCGCCATGATGTCAGGCGATTGGCGCTGGCCGGTGGCGTCTTTGCCAACGTGCGTCTTAATCGGTGTCTGGCCGGCATCGGCGGCATCGATGAAATCTTCATTTTTCCCGGCATGGGCGACGAGGGTTTGCCGATCGGCGGTGCGCTCGACTACCTGCTGACGCGCGACGGTCTGCCGATTTGGCTGACCAACCGCCGACGTCTGGACGACGTCTTCTGGGGGCAGGCTTTCGACCAGTCGATCGATAGCATCCTTGAAGCGGACCTGGGTATTGTTCGCCTGCCGGGAGAGCCGGCGGAGGTGGCCGCCGGGTTGCTGGCGCAGGGCTTGGCCGGCGCGATCTTCGCCGGACGGTCGGAATTCGGGCCGCGGGCCCTCGGTAATCGTTCGATCCTGGCATCTCCCGCCGATGCGGCGATCAATCAACGGCTGAACGCCCGGCTCAAGCGCAGCGAGTTCATGCCTTTCGCGCCTTGTGTGCGGGCCGAAGACGCCGCGGCGGTTTTCGACATCACGCCAGTCAATGCCTATGCCTGCCGTTTCATGACGATCACCACGTCGGTCCGAGAGGCATGGAAGGCGCGAATCCCGGCGGTCGTGCATGTCGACGGAACGGCTCGACCGCAAATCGTCATACCGGACCGGCAGCCGCTCTATGCCGACATCTTGCGCCGTTTCAAGGCGGCGACGGGCCTACCGGTTCTCGTCAATACCAGTTTCAATGCCCATGAGGAGCCGATCATCAACCGGCCGGAGGAATGCCTGCAAGCACTCCTCCGGGACCGGGTCGATTTCGTGGTGACGCCGCTGGCTGTTTACCGGAGAGCTTGCGGTTCGGCGGCATAATACCAAGTGCCGAAAATTCCGACACATTTTCGGCCCCTCAGCAACTGTCTTTGTCAGGCAGCGGCAGCTTCGGGTAAATCCCGCCATGGCTTGGCGTCCCTGACCAGGGCGTTGAGGATAGTGATGAGCTTGCGGACGCAGGCGATGATGGCGACCTTCTTGGG
>JARLJB010000315.1 GCA_031291415.1 Telmatospirillum sp. | reverse complement strand
AGAGCGTCCAGTGGAGCCTGACGGTTCAAACGGTCAAACGACTCCACCAGAACCACATGCGGAGGGATGACCTCACGATCTTCGACCCTCTTGATGAACTCTCCGAGCCGACCTCGGGTCAGATGTGATCCCGAAAATGCGCTCGTAGCTTCGTCGATGATGGTCTCACGAACGTCGATGTCATGGTCAGCGGCATAGCGTCGAGCAGCGTCAAGTTGCCGTCTGAGGCTGTCGCGCCCGGTCTGCGCTTCGCTCGACCATCTGATATAAATCGTTCCGCCAACCATGGTGCTGACGGTGGCATTTCCGCAATGCTTTCAGCAAGGCATGTCCAGTTGTTTTGCACGGTTTTCGGACGGCTGGGCCTGACCGTTGGATGACCGGTAGGGGCGGCTATCGGGAGAAGGTGCAGGCGGTAGCGGCGTCGATCATGCAGACCGTCCGGGGATCGTCGGTCAGGCGGCGACAGCCTCGGGCGGCGCCATTTCGCGGGCGATCTTGGTCACGGTCATGGGCGACGCGGCGTGCAGCCGGGCCGTGGCGCGGATGCCGACACCGTCCGCCAACGACTTCCTGATCGCCTGCACACGGTCCTCGGCCATGGGCTTGCGGCCGGATTTCTTGGTGGTGCGACGCAGGCCCGCCATGACGCGTTCGCGGATCATGGCCCGCTCGTAGGAGGAAAACACCGAGAGCATCTGGAACATCATCGCCCCGCTGGGCGTGCTGGTGTCGAGCCCTTGGGTGTGGACGTAGAGATCGACCCCCTTGCTCTGGATGTCGCCCAGAAAGCTCACGAGATCGGGCAGGGATCGACCGAGGCGGCAGATCGACCAAGCCGCGATCAGATCGAACTCTTTGCGGGCCACGCCCTTGAGCAAGGCATCGTAGCCGGGGCGGCGATCCCGGCCCTTGGCGCCGGAGATGCCCTCGTCGGTGAAGGTGGCGGTGATGATCCAGTCCATGCGGCTGGCTACGGCCTGAAGGTCGCGCAGTTGGTTCTCGACGGTCTGGTTCCGGTCAGCCGTGCTCACCCGCGCATAGATCGCCACCTTCTTCATCGAGCCGAGCACCTCCCCTGTTGGTCAGGGGATCATCGTCTCATGGATCGGCTGGATGTCATCCAAAACACATGATGTCGGGAACGCCGGGAGCCGGATTGGCGGACCTTGATATGGCTGGTGTTTTGGCCGCCGATCCGGGGCGGATTCCGGGGTGGTTTGCAGGAACGGTTGCCAATGGCGCCGATGGCCGCCTCCGAACCGTCCCCGACGTGCTCGCCCACCATTGGCGCCATTGGTGGCGCGGACACATGGCGACCGCTGATTTCCCTCACCTCACATCAGAGATCGGATGACTAGTTAGGGTCCAGTTTTCTCACCGAATTCCCCGCCTCCCCCTTCTAGATGGAAAGTGAGACTTTTTGCCCCGAGCCTTGGGGAGATCGTTCTGGGGAGTGTCGGGGAGAGATCGT
>JARLJB010000051.1 GCA_031291415.1 Telmatospirillum sp. | reverse complement strand
CCCAAGAAGGTCGCCATCATCGCCTGCGTCCGCAAGCTCATCACTATCCTCAACGCCCTGGTCAGGGACGCCAAGCCATGGCGGGATTTACCCGAAGCTGCCGCTGCCTGACAAAGACAGTTGCTGAGGGGCCGAAAATGTCTCGGCATTTTCGGCACTTGGTGTGAGGGCCCCTGGGTGATGCCTTCGCTTCGGGTTCGGGAGGGGGCAAGTGTTGCTCGGGCTGGACGGCGGCGCCAGGTCAGTGCAGGATCGATCAGCGGAAGTTGGTTGGAGCCCATTCCATGACGATACCTCTTCTTGTCCTGGTCGACCTTGCGCCCGCGCATGCCGCCCACATCGAATCCGCCGGTTTTCTGCTTCATCACGCGCCGACCGCGGCGGAGCGCGCCCGTTTCCTGGCCTCGCCGAACGATCAGATCCGGGCCGTCCTGACGAACGGCTCCACAGGGCTGACCGCCGAGGAAATCACCCGGCTGCCGCAATTGGAGATCATCTGCGCCCAGGGTGCCGGCTATGAAAAGATCGATGTGACGGCCGCCAGGGCTCGTGGCGTGGTGGTTACTCATGGTCCAGGCACCAATGGCTCGTCGGTCGCCGACCATGCGATGACGCTGCTGATGTCGATCGCCCGGGGCATCCCCCAGGCCGACGCCGCCGTCCGCCGCGGAGAATGGGCCTGCTCGCGGCAGCCTCGCCCGATGATTTCCGGCAAACGGCTGGGTATCCTTGGTCTTGGCACCATCGGCGCGCAGATCGCCCGGCGGGGAGCCAGCGGCTTCGACATGCCGATCGCCTATCACAACCGGCGACCGCGTGATGGATCGCCCTATCTCTATCACCCGACGCCCGCCGCGCTGGCCGACTGGTGCGACTTCCTGGTGATTGCCACGCCGGGCGGCGCCGGAACCTTCCACCTCGTCGACGGCCCCGTGTTGGAGGCGCTCGGTCCCAACGGCTTTCTCATCAACATCGCGCGCGGCAGCGTGGTGGACACAGCCGTCTTGATCGAAGCCTTGCAAAACCGATGGATTGCCGGCGCCGCTCTTGACGTCGTCGAGGGTGAACCGGAGATACCGGCCGAACTGACCGGGCTCTCGAACGTCATCTTGACGCCACATATCGCCGGCCGTTCGCCAGAGGCCGTGATGGCCACCGTGCAACTGGTTTGCGACAATCTCTGTGCACACTTTTCCGGCCATCCGGTGAAAACGCCGGTCCCCTGACGAGGGGGCGCCGCTATCGGGACCAGTGCGCAAGCACCTGCCGTAGCGCCCTGATCGCCGGGTCGATGGTTTCCGCCGGCATGTTGCCATAGCCCAGAATCAGACCGGGTCGGCCGGGTTGCAGACGGTAGAGGCCAAGCGCCCCCGGAACCAGCCCTTGCGACTGGGCGGCTACCGCGACGGCCAAGTCTTCCCACCCAGCCGGGAGCCAGGCGATGGCATGGGTGCCGGCCTCACCCGCCGTCACCTCGGCCAACCCCGGCAAATGTCGCGCCGCCGATGCCAACAGGGCTTGCCGACGCTCGGCATAAAGCGCGCGCATCCGCCGCAGATGGGCGGTGAACAATCCCTCGTCCATGAAATCGGCCATGGCGGCCTGGGTCACCGTCGACGGCGCCACGTCGGCCAGCCGGCGCATTGTCAGAAAGGCTGGCAGCAAATCGGGCGGCACCACCAGCCAGCCCAGCCGTAAGGCGGGAAACATGCTTTTCGAAAAAGTCCCGCAATAGATCGTCCGATGTCCGCCATCCAATCCCTGCAAAGCCGCCAAGGGCCGACCGGCATAGCGAAAGTCGCTGTCGTAATCGTCCTCGACGATCCAGCCGTCCTTTCGGGCGGCCCAGGCGATCAAGGCCAGTCGGCGGTCGGCCGGCATGGTGGCGCCGGAAGGAAACTGGTGCGATGGCGTGACGCAGGCCAGTCGGGCGGTCGGCCACAGATTCTCGGCGAGTCCGGGATCAAAACCGGTGTCGTCGACCGGTACCGGGACGGGGACTGCTCCGCAGGCCCGCAGCACGCCTCGCAGACCGGTATAGCCGGGATCTTCCACCATGGCTTGGTCGCCGGGATCGAGCAGCACACGGGCCGTCAGATCCAACCCCTGCTGAGAGCCCGCCACCACGACCACCTGATCGGCCGAGCAACGGACGCCGCGCGCCCGTCCGAGATACTCCGCGATGGCGGACCGCAGCGGAGGGTAGCCGGCGGCATCATGTCCGCCCAGCAAGCCGGGGGCCGGATGTCGCCAGCGCCGTGCCAGAATACGGCTCCAATCCCGCGACGGAAAGGCATCGAGCGCCGGCATGCCTGGAGCAAAGGCAAGCAGCAGGCCGCGCGAAACCGGCACTTCGGAAGACACCAACCGGCGGGTTTGCCGGCTGATGGCCCGCTGTCCCGCTCCGTCTGCCGTGGCGACAGGTGCTGCGGCCGATAGCGAAACCGGGGGGACGGCGACCGTTGTTCCCGATCCGCGGCGACTTTCCACATAGCCTTCGGCGACCAACTGATCCAGCGCGGCAATCACCGTATTGCGCGACACTCCAAGATGGGCCGCCAGCGATCGGCTGCCGGGCAATCGGCTGCCGACGCCGACCCGGCCATCAAGAATAGCGGCCCGCAGATGACGGTAGAGCTGTCGTTGCAACGGCTCGCGCTCCTCTGGGGCGAGAGCCGGCAAAACCAGAGGCGGCGTTGCGGCACGGGGCATAAAGTGGATCCGTCTATTTTTGATAATTGGATCTTTTTTAAAGTCCACTTTTACCGTCATTTTGGCAACCGCACATTTCCGGGAGCCCACGATGTTACAAAAAACCCCTCGATCCACCCCTCGCGTCAAAGCCGACCGGGTCGTTTTCGACCGGGATTTAGCCAACTCCATTTTGGACGAGGCGCTGATCTGCCATGTCGGGTTCGTCGGCGATCACGCTCCAATTGTTATTCCGACCATTCACTGGCGTCTCAGCGACCGGCTGTTCTTCCACGGCAGCCGCGGCGGCCGCCTGAACGGGGTCATGGCGGCCGGACAGGATCTTTGCGTGACGGTGACCCTGGTCGACGGCTTGGTCTTGGCTCGCTCGGCCTTCCACCACTCGATGAACTACCGGTCGGTGGTCCTGTTCGGACAGGCCGTCGAAGTCGATGACGGGACGGAAAAGAAACGGGCCTTCGATGCCTTGATGGAAAAAATGGCGCCCGGACGCAGCCCCCATGTACGGCCACCCAACGACAAGGAACTGGCGGCCACCCGGCTCTTGGCCATGACGATCGATGAGGGATCGGTCAAGGTGCGGAGCGGTCCGCCCATCGATTCCCCCGACGATTTGTCCTGGCCGGTCTGGGCCGGCGTGCTGCCGCTGTCTCTGGCCATCGGCCACCCCATCGCCGACGACCAGATGACCGTCGAGATCAGCGCCGGCAGACCGGCTTGACGGATAAACGCCATACCGCCTATCGGTGATCGATAGCGGTATGGCGTCAAATGTCGCCGATGACGATCTCGGCGATAAGGCTGAAGAACAACCGGACTTTCCACCCTACGAAGCGGAATGGTTGAACGCCTTGTCCCAACGCCGGTGCAGCCACAGCCACTGGGCGGGTTCATCGCGGAACCAGCTTTCCAACAAGGAACGCCGCTCCGTTTCTCCGAGGCGGCGCCGCAAATTTTCGTCCCGACGGACCGACGGTCAGGCGGGTTTGCGACGGCGCAGTCGGGTCAGACAGATCAGGCCGATACCGAGAAGCGCGACGGAACCCGGTTCGGGTACCGAGGTCGGAGGAAGCGTCGCCGTATCGGCAAATTCCCAGTTCACGATGTCATGATTTTCCCAGCCGGCTCCCGTGCTGCCTGTGAATCCGACATATGCCTTGGAGGTCCCGAGATAGGAGCCAATGTTGATCGAATAGTCGGTGATGGCGTCAAAGACGAAGCCCTTCGCCGGATCCAGCAAGGTGACGTTCAGATTCGTACCGTCATAACTGACGTCGACGGTCCATAGATCACCGTTCGACATGCAGCCGGCGGCCGTGTTGGTGTTCTGCGCGGGCGTGCCCTTGGAAAATCCGCAGGACCCATTTCCATAAACGTTAGTCCAGGCGGTGTTGGTGAGAACACCGTTGAGATCGATGGCGACGTGGTTGCTGCTGTTGGGTTCGGCGGAGAAATACCCACGGCTTTTGGCATTGCCGTTGTTGTAGGTGTCGAACTCGATTGCGACACTGTTGGCGACACCGGCATAGCCCATGCCGTAGCCGGCGATGCCAAGTCCTTTTGGGCTTGCCGCCAAGACCAGTGTGATTCCATCAGCCGGATCGACCCCGCCGACGTCGGTAAAGCGGAATTGAAACTGAGTGCTGAACATATCGTTGGCGCCAAGAGTGATCGGCGCCGTGCTGTGCACGGCTCCCGCTTTGTTTGGGCCGTCGCCTGTCACGCGGAGCACTGTGCCGTCGCTGGTTGTTGCAGTTGCCGCCGATCCGGAAAATGTCAGACCCGACGTGTTGGCAAAGCCATTGTAGGCGATCGTACCGGCCTCCGCGGGAGCGGCGCCCAATAACGTCGTCCCTATCCCGACGGCAAGAGCCGCCGACAACGACCGATATGCACGATAACCACAACTTGACATGTTGACCTCGTTCCACATGAAGGTTCCAGGAGTACGCACAATGCGACAAGAGGACTGTCCTCCGGCTGAGAAACCCAGAGAATCTGACACTCCGACTCCACGAGACATAACTACTATGCAGTGATTTCCTTCCTAATCCGCAACATGCCTCAACTTTATTGAAATACGCTTAAATAATAGCAACAATGCGCCATAGTTATAAACTTAAACTCCGGGTTTATTTATGATCATACACATGTATATTATAAATACTGTGAATGGATACATCAAAAATCCAAATATGATCATCATGCAATTACACTTTTGCGCCGCCAGTCCACGTTTCCTCTCGCGAACGTCATGCTGAATTGTTATCGATCTGAAAAATCACATAATTTTACGCATCCACAGGCGTCGGCGCCCATTCATACCCGGCGACTATTGCCCAGTAACAACAGGCTGGAGCAATGTGGGCGACAATCCGCGATTCCGGCGCTCCTTGGTTCCCTTCGGAAGCAAAACCCTTTAGCCTGTCCTTCTTCTTCTTGGAGCAGGCTCATGGTTCGTTATCCGCGGTCCGTATCTCTCACCGAAGCCCGCATGGTGTCTTACGCGCAGAATGCCGAAGACGTCATGATCGATCGGGTCTTCCAGAAAAAGGCAGGGTTCTTCATCGATGTCGGCGCCTTCCATCCGATCATCGATTCGGTGACCAAGCACTTCAGTCTGCTGGGATGGCGCGGTATCAATATCGAGCCGAACGGCGGCATGGTCGCCGAGTTGGAACGCGACCGGCCAAACGAGATCAATCTTTGCTGCGCGGTCGGACGCGACAAAGGTGAAACCGTCTTTCACCGGATCAATGTGCAGCAGTGCTCCACCACATCTGCCAACCAGTTCGCGCAATTCGACGAGGAACTTCGCAACAGCAGCCAAGGCGTCACCGTGCCGCTCAGAACCTTGGCCGACATTTGCGACGAGCATGTCAGCGGCGACATCGACTTTCTGAAAATCGACGTCGAGGGCTCGGAACAGGACGTCATTCTCGGCGCCGACTGGACCCGCCATCGCCCGCGCCTTCTGGTCATCGAGGCAACCAGGACGGGAACCTCGGAACCCGATTGGGCGGGCTGGGAACCCTATCTGCTGTCAAAGGACTATTTGTTTCAGCATTTCGACGGCATCAACCGTTTTTATCTGCGGGCCGAGGACCAGCATCTGGCGCCGCAATTGTCGGTTCCCACCAATTATCTCGATTGGTATTTCTCTTTCCGCGACATGCTGCAGATGCAGCAGCTTGGCGAGACCAACCAGGAAATCGATCGACTGGGCCAATCCGTCGTGTGACGGCCAGGTAATACCAAATTGCAGTGATCGGAACCGATCACTGCACCCTCAAACGCCGGGCGGGTTTCTCCGAAACCCTTGGCTACGCTCGCATAAGCTCGCGGGCCCGAGGGTGGGCCAGCCAAGTCCCGATGAGTCATCCTCATCGAGACTTGGTATAATACCTCATGACAAACGCCCCGGCCCTTCTTGCGAAGGAAAGGCCGGGGCGCGACGTCAGCGGATGGTGATCGGAAGAACGATGCTAAGGCCGGGCTGCGGCGCGTAGACGACCGGCGGAGGTGGTGCATAGATGACACGTGGCGGAGGGGCGACGATCATCGGCGGCGGCACGAAATAGGTCCGCCGCTCATGTTCGCGCCACTCGTGCTCGCGCCATTCGCGTTCCCGCCAATGGTCCCGGTCGTGATGGCCATGCCAGTCGTCGGCCAATGCCGGCGTCGCGACGGCGACCGACGCCACCAGTACGAACGCCAGAACAAGACGGGACGCCACACCGGTAGACTTTGTCTTGGTAATCATTGATGTCCTCATGGAATTCTTCCTCTCGCTGGAGCGAGATTCGTCAAACAGGCTGGCGCATCGGACCGCGTCATTTCTGCGAATGCTTGGATGACGGGTGCTGATGCATGAACTGCTGCTTGTGCGCGCGGAACACCTCGTCGGCCGCTTTCTTCTGGTCGTCCGAGAACATGCCGTAGAGTGTCTCGAAGGCGGCGGCCAATTTTTTCGCACCGTCGGCGTGATCCTGAACGATCGCGGCATAGGCGTTGAGATCGTCGGCGGCAGTCATGGTCTTGTCGTTCTGCTGTTTGTCCTTGACCAGATCCTCGTGCGATTTCGCATTGTCGCGCATGACTTGCGCCACCTGTGCCCACTGAGGCTCCTGCGTTTCAACGATGTGCAACTTCTGATGAAGCTCGCCGATCTTGGCCTCCACCGGGTCGACGGCGGCTTGCGTCTTCGCATGCGCCGCTGTTGGTGTGGTTGGTTCGGCAGCAAAAACCGGCGCGGCTACAAGAACTGACGTTAGAAACGTGGCCACGACGACCGGCTTCACCAGTGATGTTGACAGGCTGAACATTATATTACCCCACGGATAGTTAACTTGGTGATGAAGAACAATGATCTGGAATTGTGAAGAAACTTAGGCACCGATTGCCATATTCAAAGTTCCGCACCGGTGGTGGTCGACCCGCCCTGGATGAAACAGGAATGGCACCGGCGTCTCTGCCGGTGTTCCGCCGCCAGGCGGCCCCTTTCCGGCTCACGCCGGACCACCGGCAGAGACGCCGGTGCCACTGACAATTTGTTTCATCCGGCTCTATCCCAATAAAGTAGAGGGCGATTCAGACTTTAGATCGAAGCGGGACCGCTTCGATCTAAAGTCATCGCGCTCTAGTACTACTGAGTCACAAAATTCCATAGATAGTGCAGATTTGTCTTAAGCTATCATGATGTGGTAT
>JARLJB010000050.1 GCA_031291415.1 Telmatospirillum sp. | reverse complement strand
GCGCATCGCGATCTCGTTGAAGCGCTCCATGGCGGCCTTCAGCGGGCCGAACGCCTCGGAGACGTTCTCGGCCACCGTCTTGTCGGGGTCGAGCTGAGGCTCCTGGGCCAGATAGCCGACTCGCACGCCCTCGGCGGCCCAGGCCTCCCCGCCGTACTCGGTCTCGATGCCGGCCATGATCTTGAGCAGGGTGGATTTGCCAGCGCCGTTAACGCCTAGCACGCCGATCTTCACCCCCGGCAAGAAGGAAAGGGTGATCCCCTTGAAGACTTCTCGACCGCCCGGGAAGGCCTTGGTCAAGTCTTTCATCACGTAGACGTACTGATAGCTGGCCATCTGGCGGCAATTCCCTTCCGGGGCACGCGTGCATTGGGGAGTGCTGTATCTAGGGTTTGCGACGCGTGGGTGCAAATACAACGGCGCGGGGGTGCGCTACGGCAGTCGCAGGGCGCATCTGCGCCCGGCAGGGTTCGAACCTGCGACCAAGCCGTTATGAGCGGCCCGCTCTGACCAGCTGAGCTACGGGCGCACAGTGCGTTCGCGCGGAGTTTGCCCTGTGCCCCACCGCGAATGCAACCTTGACCGCCGTTACCACGGTCCTACAAATGGCGTGCTACAAAAAACTATATGGGCAGGAGGAAGCCGACGATGGACGCCGCCGTGAAGGGAACGGGGACGACCCTTGAGTCGATCGAACCGATCGAACGGGAAACCATAAAACGAGTCGCTTGGCGACTCATTCCGCTTTTGATGCTGGGATATTTCTGCGCGTACCTCGACCGATCCAATGTCGGCATGGCTGCGCCGACCATGAGCCCTGACCTCGGGTTCTCCAACGCAGTGTTCGGTTTCGGGGCTGGGTTGTTCTTCTTTGGATACTTCCTGGCCGAAATTCCCTCAAACCTGATCCTCAACAAGGCCGGTGCGCGGCGCTGGATCGCCCGCATCCTCATTACGTGGGGCATCGTTTCCGGCTTGACCGCCTTCGTGTGGGACGAGTGGAGCTTCTACGGCGTACGCTTCGTGCTGGGCCTGGCGGAAGCCGGGTTCTATCCGGGCGTGGTGCTGTATCTGACCTGGTGGTTCCCCTCGTACTACCGCACCCGGATGATGGCATTGTTCCAGTCGGCCAGCGTGGTCTCGCTGATCATCGGGCCGCCCATCGGCACCGTGATACTGTGGACCCACGGCATCGCCGGCCTGCACGGCTGGCAGTGGCTGTTCATCATCGAGGCGGTGCCGCCGTGCATCATGTGCTTCGTGATCTGGGCCATGCTGACCGACCGGCCGAAGGACGCCGCGTGGCTGAGCCTCGAGCAGCGCACCTGGCTGCAGAACCGCCTGGACTCCGAAATGGCGCAGCGCGAGGCCGTGAGAAAGTACAGCCTCGGCGACGCCTTCATGAACCCCAAGATGTGGCTGCTGACCGTCGCCTATTTCGGCCAGAACGTGGCCGGCTATGGGTTGGTGTTCTTCCTGCCGCTAATCGTCAAAGGGCTCGGCGTACCGACCGATTGGCTGGGCGTCGTCGCCGCGCTGCCGTATCTCTGTGCTTTCTTCACTATGATCGCCATGGGCTACCACTCCGACAAGACCGGCGAGCGCACTTGGCACGTTGCCTTCTCTTGCCTCCTGTGTGGCTGCGGACTCGGCGCCTGCGTGCTGATTGGCGTGGATCACCCGGCGGTCACCATGGTCGCGCTGTGCCTAGCGGTGATGGGCCAGCAGTGCATATCCCCGCTGTTCTGGTCGATCCCCTCGGCGATGCTGACCGGTGCCGCGGCAGCCGGCGGCTTGGCCATGATCAACGCGATCGGCAACCTCGGCGGGTGGCTTGGCCCGTCGGTGTTCGGCCTCGTCAAGGACGCCACTCACAGCGACAACCTTGGGCTGCTGTGCCTGGCGGTTGCGCCGATCATTTCCGCTATTGCCATCGTGGCGGTGGGACATGACCGTCGCCTCGAGCGTATGATGAACAACTAAACGTGCCAACCGGGCCGGGAGAGGTAATCTCCCGGCCCGCTATCCTGCCGGCCAGGCGCCCGCCCTCGCCGCTTCAGCGGTCGTTGGTGTTTTGGGCTGTTATTTTTGTTTCGGTTGCCTGTCCATGTCTCTTCTGTCATATGCCGCTTGCGATACGGCCCCCGGCGGCGGCAACCCTTAGCTTTTTCATGATATCCGGGCGGCTGTCGTTGGGGAGAAATAGCTGATGATTTTCCTCGCCTTCGTCCTGGTCCTCGCCTGTGGCCTGTTGGCGCTGTACTACGGGTACAGCACCGGTCGGCAGGTGTTGGCCTCTGACGCCGGCTCCGCGCGAATGCAGGAGATATCCGGTGCAGTGCAGGAAGGTGCGCGCGCCTACCTGAATCGGCAGTACATGACCATCGGTATTGTCGGCGTCGTCATCTTCATCATCCTTGTGGCCTTTCTCGGACTGAAGGTCGGCATCGGTTTCGCGACCGGCGCCGTGTTGTCGGCCGCGACCGGGTATATCGGCATGAACGTTTCGGTGCGTGCCAACGTGCGCACTGCCCAGGCGGCCCGCAGCGGCATCGCCGCGGGGCTGGGGCTGGCCTTCAAGGCCGGTGCCGTCACCGGCATGCTGGTCGTGGGGCTCGGCCTGCTCGGCGCCACCATCTACTACGCCATCCTGTTGGCCATGGGCGTCGAAACGAACCAGATCATGGAGGCGATGGTCGCCCTCTCCTTCGGCGGCTCGCTGATCTCCATCTTCGCCCGACTGGGCGGCGGCATCTTCACCAAGGGCGCCGACGTCGGTGCCGACCTGGTAGGTAAGGTCGAGGCCGGCATCCCCGAGGACGACCCTCGCAACCCAGCCGTGATCGCCGATAACGTAGGCGACAACGTGGGCGACTGCGCCGGCATGGCCGCCGACCTGTTCGAAACCTACGTGGTCACCATTGTTGCCACGATGCTGCTGGGCAACATCTTCTTCGCGCCCGGTCCGCTGCAGGACCGCATGCTGATGCTGCCGCTGCTGATCGGGGGCGTGTGCATCGCCACCTCGATTGTCGGCACCCGCTTCGTCAAGCTCGGTCCTTCCGAGAACATCATGGGCGCGCTCTACCGGGGCCTGATTGCCACCGGAGCAATGAGCGTGGTGGCGATTGCCATCGTCATGTTCGCCCTGCTCGGCTTCCACGCCATTCCGATGATAGACGGCTCCACCTCCACCGGTGCGCTGTTCCTGTGCGCCCTGGTCGGCCTGGGTGTGACCGGACTGCTGGTATGGATCACCGAGTACTACACGGCCACGACCTACCGCCCGGTACGTTCGATCGCGCTGGCCTCGACCACCGGCCATGGCACCAACGTCATCCAGGGCCTGGCCATCTCGATGGAGGCCACCGCCCTGCCTGTGCTGGTGATCTGCGTGGGCATCGTGCTCGCCTACCTGGCCGCCGGGCTCTACGGCATCTCCATCGCCGCGACGACGATGCTCTCGCTCGCCGGCATGGTGGTGGCGCTCGACGCCTATGGCCCGGTTACGGACAATGCCGGTGGCATTGCCGAAATGGCTGAACTCGACCCCGAAGTGCGCAAGATCACCGACGCGCTGGACGCGGTGGGCAACACCACCAAGGCCGTCACCAAGGGGTACGCGATCGGTTCGGCGGGCCTG
>JARLJB010000314.1 GCA_031291415.1 Telmatospirillum sp. | reverse complement strand
TGTTGATCCCGCCGCTACCCCGGCCGGAGGCATCCTGCTGGACGGTAAAGGTGGCGACGGCGGAGGAAACCCCGGCGACGCTCAAAGTGTGGGGCGTAGTGATAGCATTGATCGCCGACGCATCCGCGACCAGTTGCGCTGCTGCCACCGCCAACGTTGGCGTTGACGTGCCACTGTCAGTCAAGGTTATCGAAAGCTTGCCGGCCACCGCGACCGCCTGCAACCCATCCAAATGGGCCGCGATATCGGCGGAGCTGTCGGCAAGCACCGAGACAATTGTCGTCGTCCCTCCTGCCTGGAAGGACTCGATGAGGGATTGGGCGGCCGAGGTGACGACCGTAGTGCCCCCCAGGGTCAGAACGTAGCTGCCGTACGTTCCATTGAAGCTGCCGGTGCCGACGATTTGCCCCAGGTCGTCAATGTTGGATGCGCTGTACAAAGTCCATCCGGAATTGGCCGGCAGCAGACTGTTGAGGTCGACGATCTTTCCATTTTGCCACATCACGGCGTGGTTCACGCCGCCGGTGCTAAGACCAGCCCACCCGACAATATCGCCGGCACTGTCGATGGCGACGGCGCCGCTGGTGTCGTCGCCCGAAAGCGTCCCAAGATCGGTGATGGTCCCGTTCTGCCACGAAACAGCATGGGTATTGTAGGAATTGTTGGAGAAGCTCGAGTCGCCGACGATCTGCCCCTTGGCGTTGATCGCCAAGGCTTCGCCGTAGTACGAACTGGCCAGACCGCCAAGGTCGGTAATCGTGCTGTTCTGCCACAACACCGCATGGGTATCGCCCTGGGCGGTCCGAGATCTTCCGACGATCTGGCCGGCATCATTAATGCCATCAGCGACGCTTTCAGAGGCGACGGATTGACTGGTAACTCCCGGCAGCCATCCCAGGTCGGTCAGCGTTCCGTTCTGCCAGAAAAAGGCCTCACTGGCTCCGGTCGTCAGGTCATGGACTCCGACCACTTGGCCCAGACTGTTGATGGCGTTGGCCTGGCTGGATTCCTGTAGGCTGGTCAGGGCGGTCGTCGTCCCATTTTGCCAAATCACCGCATGGTACGATCCGCCGACACCCATGGGAACGGTCGAAGAAACCCCCACCACCTGGCCCTGATTGTTGATGGCAGTGGCGGCGCTATCGCTATCCCCGGAAAGCCGCCCAAGATCGCTTATCGTGCCATTCCGCCACAAGAAGGCGTCATCCGCGCCGCTCGCCATGGTCGAATCGCCGACGATCTGACCGTTGTTGTTGATAGCAACGCCCGTGGTATCTGAGCCGCCAAGATTCGTAATCGTTACCGTCATTCGTACGCCACCCCGATTTTGCCGTTTGGACCACCCAAACGGACAGCGTTAGTCAATGCCCTGCCACCCCCACCGCCTCTCCGGTTGCCTTCCGTGCCGTCCCGACAATGGGAACCTCTTTTCCGCATCGATGATCCACGGATGCCGGGCTGATCCGCGAGCGGCGGCAGAGCCGCATCCTCTTTCGAGAAGGCATTCCGCGTCATGGTTTGCGTCCGTTTGACCGAGGTAGTGTCAGGGGGATAGAGGGGCGACTGCGCGCAGCGAACCACGTCGACCGCGTCGAAAAGTCCGTCGGTTCCGCCATACTCGTGGCAGATCTGTGCCCGGTCCGGCGAAAGCTGGAAAAACCGCGCAACCAGAGTGAGGCAGGTCAGCCCGCTGTCCACGGACGGCCCGATAAACGTCTGTCCGTCCGGCATATCGTCCCACCAATCGCCACAACGGGAATGAAACCCAGTTTTTATGGGTCTATTGCCTTCGATAGCAATACATAACTGAAATTTATCATCATTTATACATCTTGTTAACGCCGACGCGTACGACCATGGACCGACCCTTGTCTTGATAAATAAAATTTTACTTAAATTACTTTGTCTGTCGCGGCAGAAAACAGCCGAGTTTTATTGACTTGTGACTTTGTTATCGACAGACATCCCGTCGATCATCGTTCATTCTCTGTCCAGGTGAGTAAGCGATGACTTTTCCCTCGTCGGATGAACCGATGATCACCACGGAAACCGCCGTGCTATAGTCAACAAGGGAATTTTGCCAAGGCGACGGCCTGCATTACAACGCCGGCATGACGCAAAAGGACGCCGGCCGGCAGGAACGGGCATTGATCCTGTCCGTGGGATGAGGCCTTGTCGAACCTGGGTTCCGCCTTGGCGGTCTTCGAGAAAATGGAAACCCCCTGAAAGGGGCTACCTTTCAGGGGGTTATAATGGTGCCCAGGGGCGGAATCGAACCACCGACACTGTGATTTTCAGTCACATGCTCTACCAACTGAGCTACCTGGGCACAGGCACCATTCGGTGAGGACGCCGCTTATAGACAAAAACTTTAGCGCTGTCCAGACCCCGAAAACGTGAAAAGACATTCAATCGTCATCGTCCTCACCGCTGCCGGCCGGCGGCAGGGTTTCGTCGCCGGGAACCACATAGACCTCCTTCAACCAACGGCTGAGGTCGACCTGCCGACAACGGGCCGAACAAAAGGGGCGATGCTCCTCGTCGGCGGGCTTGCCGCAGACCGGGCAGGTGTGGATGCGTGTCTTGGTCATGGCTGTTCCTCGGAGATCTCGAACAAAGCAATCTGCGGTGCCTCGGCCAGCGTCAAGGGCCGGCCAAGGCGGTCGGTCATTTCGGCCAGCAACCGCGGCCGGGCGCGGATACTGGCAATCACCGCCGGGCGCGCCGAAAGCCGGAGCGCTGCCCCCGGCCGGCCGGCATCGGCCTGCCGAAGCGCCGCCCGCAATCCTTGCAAGGCGATCGTTTCGGCCGTCGGCTGCGGCCCCAGGTTCTCCAGCATGACGTCGGCAAGCCCCGGCTGCCGACGGTCCCGCGTCATTTCGATCAGCCCGAGCGGCGTTACGCCGATCACTCGGGTTGGCGTCGGATCGTCCGCCACCGCCTTGCGCAACGCCGTGACGAGGCTCGTCAGAGCACGGCGGTCCTTGACCGGGATGGCGTCGATCAAAATGTGCCCGGCCAAGCCACGCAGCCGAAGCTCGCGGGCGATGACCGGGATGGCGGCGAGATTGGCCGCCAGTGGGGATCCGCCGCCGCTGTCGACGTCGATAGCCGTCACCGCCGCTGTCTGCTCGATGGTCAGCCTTCCGCCGCCAGGCAGCGCCACATGGCGTTCCAGAGCCTGCTCGAAGGCCTCGCCCACCTCGACGTCAAAGCAACGGTCTTCGTAGACGGCATCGGGAAACACGGCCCGCACGGCCGCCAGCGACGCCCGGTCGTCGACGCGCAGACGCCGGACGCCCGGAAAGTCGGCCAACAGGCGGACCAGCGGTGACACGGTCTCGACCCTCGCCGGCGCCGTCGCTTTGGCGACCGCCGTCTCGATCCGGCACCAGCGTTGGCGCAAGACCGCCAGTTCGTCCAGCAACAGGCTATCGGCCGCCCCTTCGGCGGCAGTCCGCACCACTAATCCTTCATCCCCGGTCACCAGCGGCCCCAGCAGACGTCGGATTGCCGAACGACGTTCCGCATCGGCCATCCGACGAGACAAATTGAGGCCGGGCCGGGCCGGCGTATAGGCCAACACGGCGCCTTGCAGCGAAACCGCCCGCGTCAGCCCCGCCCCTTTGCCACCCTGCGCCGCCGCCACGGCCTGAACCAGCAGCGCCTCGCCCTCGCCAACGCCCTCTGGATGTGGAAGGAAACCGGGCACGGTTTCGCCGATGTCGATGAAGGCGGCGTCAAGCGCGTGGTTGACCGTCAGCACCCGTCCAAAGATGATATCGCCCACCGCCGCCCCGCCGCGATCGACGTGAAATTCGACAGGCAGGCCGCCGGCCATTACGGCGAACCGGGTCTCGCCCGGCGACGCGGAAACGATGATCTCGTCAGGGCTGACCATAGCCCTGCCCACGGAGCAGACCATAGGTCTCGTGAAGGGCCAGACCGACAACATTGGAATAGGATCCGCCGACATAGCGGACGAACACGGCGGCACGGCCCTGGATGGCGTAGCCGCCCGCCTTGCCCTGCCATTCGCCACCGGCCAGATAGGCGTCCATTTCCGCCTGGTCGAGGCTTTTGAAGGTTACGGTCGTCGTCACGAGACGCCTGGTGACGCGGCCGTCGGGGGCAACAAGGCAAATCCCCCCCAACACCCGATGACGACGTCCCGACAACAAGCGCAGGCATTGCCTGGCTTGGTCGATGATGTCGGCCTTCGGCAGAATTCGCCGGCCGCAGGCGACCACGGTATCGGCCCCCAGCACGAAGGCCCCCGCATGCCGGCTGGCGACGAGCAACGCCTTGCTTTCGGCCAACCGCAGAGCATGCGGTCCCGGCAATTCGCCCGGTAAGGGCGTTTCATCGATATCGGCCGGATCGACCGTGTCGGGAGTGATGCCGATCTGCGCCAGAAGGTCGAGACGCCGAGGCGAAGCCGAAGCCAGGATGAAAGATGCGGTCAAAGCCAATTCATTTGAAATGGAAGGTGACGGGAACGAAACGGATAAGTGAGGGGGCGGGGGAAAATTGGTCAAGCGCTTTTTTACCGGGACATAAGGTCGCTCTCGTCCCGCCACGCCCTCAGGACGCTTGAAAATGCTGCGAGGCCGGCACCGACAGGAATGGAAAGCGCAACAGGATCTGGCGCGACAGTTGATCGCGCACGTGGCGATAGGCCTCCAGCCGGGTTTCCCGGCTTCCCTCGATCAGCGAGGGATCGAGGGTATTCCAGAACTCGACGTCGCAGGCCATCGCCCGGGTCATTTCGACGGCATGGTGCTGTGCTTCCGGCGACAGCGAGATCACCACGTCGAAGCTGGTGTCCTCCAGTTCGTCAAAAGTACTGGGCTGATGGCGCGAAATATCGATGCCGATCTCGTCCATCACATTGACGGCGAAGGGATCCAAAAGCCCCTTGTGCACGCCGACCGACTGCACCCAAATCTGTCGGCCATGGTAATGACGCATCAGCGCCTCGGCCATCGGCGAACGGATGGCGTTCATCGTACAGGCGAACAGAACGGCGGAGGGAAGGTCGCTGGCGGGCATGACTACCCCCGGATATGCAAGACGCAGACAAGGGTAAACAGCCTGCGGGCCGTCTTAAGATCGATATCCACCTTGTCGGCCAGCCGCTCGCGCAACAAGGCCGATCCCTCATTGTGCAGTCCGCGCCGGCCGAGGTCGATGGCCTCGATCTGCGATGGCGTCGAATGCTTGATGGCGCCGTAATAGCTTTCGCAGACGATGAAGTAGTCCTTGACGATGCTGCGGAACAGCGACAGCGGCAGCATCACCTGGGTCAGCGGATCGCCGGCCTCGGTCCGGATGTCGAAGATCAGACGATTGTCGGCCAGCGAGATATGCAAGGCATAGGGCCCGCCGTCGTCACCGACCGGCCGGAAATAGTTGTCCTCCAGCAGATCGTAGATGGCGACGGCCCGTTCGCGCTCGACCTCCGGCTTGCGCCGGACAAAGGTCTTTTCGTCCAATTGGACGTGGATCAGTCGATGCGGCTGATCCAGGCCACTCACATTTTCCTCGGCATATTGACGCGCAACGCCACAGACAAACCATGGGCGCCCAGGCCTTCGGCCTCAGCCAGCGTCACCGCCGCCGGTCCGATGCGGTGCAAGGCCTCGGCGTCGCAACTGAGGAAGGTCGTCCGCTTCATGAAGTCGAGGACGCCAAGCCCCGACGAAAACCGCGCGCTGCGGGCCGTCGGCAGAACATGGTTGGGGCCACCGACATAGTCGCCCACCGCTTCCGGCGTGTAGCGGCCGAGGAACATCGCCCCGGCATTCCTCACCCGGGCCGCCAGGGACTCGGGATCGGCCACCGCCAGTTCCAGATGCTCAGGCGCCACGCGATCGATCAGCGGCAGGGCATGGTCAAGATCGCCGACGACGATCACCGCGCCGTGACTGTCCCAGCTTTCGCGGGCGATCGCGGCACGCGGCAGCGTCGCCAGATGGCCCTCGACGGCCGCCATGACGGCGCGGCCGAAGGCGGCGTCGTCGGTGATCAGGATCGCCTGCGCCGCGGTATCATGCTCGGCCTGGCTCAACAGATCGGCGGCGATCCAGGTTGGATCGTTCTGGCCATCGGCGACGACCAGAATCTCCGACGGTCCGGCGATCATGTCGATGCCGACGGTCCCGAAGACCTGTCGCTTGGCCGCCGCCACATAGGCGTTTCCCGGCCCGACGATCTTGTCCACGGCCCGGATGGTCGCTGTCCCATAGGCCAGCGCCGCCACCGCCTGCGCGCCGCCGACCCGATAGATTTCATCGACGCCGGCGATCCGGGCAGCTGCCAGCACCAGCGGATTGAGCTTGCCGTCGGGCGTCGGGACCACCATGACCACGCGCCCCACGCCGGCCACCTTGGCCGGCAAGGCATTCATCAGCACCGACGAGGGATAGGATGCGGTGCCGCCCGGCACATAGAGACCGACGGCCGCCAAAGGCGTCCAGCGATAGCCCAGCGTCACGCCGACATCGTCGGTGTAGCGCAGTCCCTCGGGTTTCTGCCGACGGTGGAAGTCCTCGATCCGCCTTGCCGCCAATTGCAGCGCCTCGACGGTTTCGGCGGAACAGGCGGCGACGGCCGCGTCGACCTCGGCCGGCAAGATCGCCAAGCGGCCGGCATCGAGATCCAGCCGATCGAAACGCCGGGTGTAGTCGAGCAGAGCCGCGTCGCCCTCGCCCCGCACCCGTTCGAGGATGGCGGAGACGGCGGCGTTGACGTCGGCCGCGGTTTCCCGCTTGCCGTCCAGCAGAGCCTGAAAGGCGCTTTCGAAGGACGGTGATCGGGCGTCGAGCTCAAGCGCCATCGACGGCCTCGCGGAAACGCTCGATCCACGAGGAGATCTCCTCGGGACGGGTCTTGAGGGCGGCCCGGTTGACGATCAGGCGCGAGCTGATGTCGGTGATATGTTCGATCTCGACAAGACCGTTCGCCTTCAGCGTCGAACCGGTCGACACCAGATCGACGATGCGCCGGCACAGCCCGAGGGTCGGGGCCAGTTCCATGGCGCCGTTCAGCTTGATGCATTCGGCCTGCACGCCGCGCTGGGAAAAATGCCGCGCGGTAATCGCCGGATATTTCGTCGCCACCCGGATGTGACTCCAGCGCGAAGGGTCGTCCGATCCGGCGAGATCGGCTGGCTCGGCGACCGCCAGGCGGCAGAGACCGATCTTCAGATCAAGCGGCGCGTAGATTTCCGAATAGTCGAACTCCATCAGCACGTCGTTGCCGGCGATACCGATATGGGCCGCGCCAAAGGCGACGAAGGTCGCAACGTCAAATGCCCGGACGCGGATGATGTCGATGTGCGGATGGTTGGTGGTGAAACGCAACGCCCGCGACTTCGGATTGTCAAAATCGGCTTCCGGCAAGATACCGGCCGCCCGTACCAGAGGCATCGCCTCTTCAAGAATGCGGCCCTTGGGCAGGGCCAGCACCAATTTCTGCGGATCGCTCACTTTTTCGTCCAGGCAAGAGGAAGGAGGCTATTTACAGGCATTCGCCATCCCGCCGCAAGGCATGTGGCGACAAACCGGTGATTCTCATCGCAGATTCCACTGCAGTGACTCATTCAAATGAGTCACTGCAGTGGAATCTGCGAGAGCGAAAAAGTTCCGCTTTTTCAAAAGCTCAAACGCCGCGCAGGCTTACGTGCATTGACAAAAATGCGAAATCTTTTGTTTGTGCCAATGCACTGGACGGCCGCTTTTGCCGATGCCTGCCCCGACAACACGCCGCCCAGCAGGACAGCCGTTATCATTCGGCCGGTTGGCCGTCTTTGATACGCTCGATATTGGCACCGCAGGCGGCCAGCTTGCCCTCGACCCGCTCGTAGCCGCGGTCCAGATGGTAGACGCGGTTGACGACCGTTTCGCCCTGCGCCGCCAGACCGGCCAGCACCAGCGAGACGGAGGCGCGCAGATCGGTCGCCATCACCGGCGCCCCGGACAATTTCGGCACGCCGCGAATGATGGCCGATGCTCCGTGCACATTGACCCGCGCTCCCATGCGGCTCAGCTCCGGGACATGCATGTAGCGGTTTTCGAAGATCGTCTCGGTGATCATGCTGGCCCCCTCGGCGGTCGCCATCAGGGCCATCAACTGAGCCTGCATGTCGGTCGGGAAACCGGGATAGGGCTCGGTCATGATATCGACGCCGATGATGCGGGCGCCATCGGCGTCGACACGCATGCCGCCCGCCGTGTCGGTGATCTTGACGCCGGCCTCGACCAGGACCTTCTCCACCGACTGCATGAGGTCGCGGCGCGCGCCCACCAATTCGATGTTCCCCCGGGTGATGGCGGCAGCCACCGCATAGGTGCCGGTCTCGATCCGGTCGGGCAGCACCGAATAAAAGGCGCCGTGCAGACGATCGACGCCCTGGATCCGAATGGTCGGCGATCCGATTCCGCTGATCTTCGCGCCCATGGCGACCAGACACTCCGCCAGATCGCAGACCTCGGGCTCGCGGGCGGCATTGGCGATGACCGTCTCGCCATCGGCGAGCGCGGCCGCCATCAAGGTGTTCTCAGTGCCGCCGACGGTCACCTGCGGGAAGACCACATGCCCGCCGTGCAGACGCCCGCCGGGCACATGGGCGATAACATAGCCGCCTTCCACCTCGATCTTGGCGCCCATGGCCTCAAGGGCGGTCAGGTGCAGATCGACCGGACGCGTGCCGATGGCGCAACCGCCCGGCAAAGACACCTTGGCCTGGCCACAACGGGCCAGCAGCGGCCCCAGCACCAGAACCGAAGCGCGCATCTTGCGGACCAGATCATAGGGCGCCGTCGTATTGGTGATCCGTCCGGCGTTGAGTTCGAGCACGCGGCCGGTCGGTCCGCCGTTGTCGGCATGGCCGTTCAGCGACATCGACACGCCATGCTGCCCCAACAGGTTGGCCATGGTGGTGATGTCGACCAGATGCGGCAGATTGGACAGCGACAATGTCTCGTCGGTCAACAAGCAAGCCGGCATCAGGGTGAGCGCAGCGTTCTTGGCCCCGCCGATCGGGATCACGCCCCGCAGGGAGGTGCCGCCGACGATCCGGATCTTGTCCATAAGGTGATGTCCTGAAGAATAGAGTAAGCGATTGGTTGGCGCCCGCGGCCACCCGTGGCTAGAGACGTGGCAAAGTCACCCCGGTCTGCGCCTGATATTTCCCCGAGCGGTCGCCATAAGACGTCTCGCAGGGGCTGTCGGCCTTGAGGAAGATGAATTGGCAGGCCCCCTCATTGGCGTAGATCTTCGCCGGCAGCGGCGTGGTGTTGGAGAATTCGAGGGTGACGTGGCCCTCCCACTCCGGTTCCAGCGGCGTCACATTGACGATGATGCCGCAGCGGGCATAGGTCGATTTGCCAAGGCAGATAACCAGCACGTCGCGCGGAATGCGGAAATATTCGACGGTCCGCGCCAGGGCGAAGCTGTTGGGGGGAATGATGCAGATCGGCCCGTCGCGGTCGACGAAGCTCTTTTCGGAAAAAGCCTTGGGATCGACCACCGCTGAATCGACATTGGTGAAGATCTTGAACTCGGGAGCAACCCGCGCGTCATAGCCGTAGGACGACAGGCCGTAGGAGATGACGCCCTCGCGCTGGAGCTTTTCGGTGAAAGGCTCGATCATGCCGTTCTTGACGGCCATGTCGCGGATCCAGTGGTCGGGCATTACGGGCATTGGGCGGCTCCCTGCTGCTCCCCGCCGATGCGGGGTGATATCGGTGCGACCTTGTAGCGCAAGGAGCATCCCCCCTACAAGACCTACGGCCAATTCGTTGGCGAGAGCTCCATCCTACTTCTCTTCTTCCCCAGCGCCGCCCTGGGGTGGGACTTCGTCATCGGACCGGCCACGCACCTGCTCCTTGCGCCGCCGCAGATTGGCCCGCAACGCCTCGGCCAGGCGCCGCGCCTTCTCATCGGCCTGCCGCTTGACCTGGTCGCTCCGCTTGTCGTCTCCGCTTCTGGCCATCCTCGCTACGTTCTTTCATCCTGTTGCCGCTTCCGCCGCTACTGTGCGAAGCGGCCGATCTCGCGTCAACCGCTTGTCTTGATCAGAAACGATGGCTGCCGGATTACCCCCCTTAAAAAAAATGCGCAGGAAATGCGCTTGCATCGTACGACGCCCTGTGGCATGAAGTGCGCCTCTTCGTTACCGGCGCTTCGGCGCCACCTTTTACGAAGGCACGCTGGTGTAGCTCAGGGGTAGAGCACGTCCTTGGTAAGGACGGGGTCGGAGGTTCGATTCCTCTCACCAGCACCATTTTCTTCCAATAAAATCAGACATTTATGGATATGAAGATGGTCAGGCGTTGCCTGTTCTCGCAGGAACAGGAAGCGAACATGCACGTCGAATCCGTGCAAAATCCGTGCAGTCGTGCAGTTGGTGTTCGGGGTCCGTTCGCGCCGTTGTCGATCCGACTGACTAGTGCCATGATAGCCCTGCATAATCCGGGACAACCGATGACCGACCGAGACCCCAAAGACACCGCCGCCACCAAGATCCTGCTGGCCATGAAGATGCTCGACGAAGCCGCGAGCACCGGGCGGCCGCCGGAAACTGCTGTTGTGTTGGCGCACCTTCAGTCGGCCATCGAAGACCTGTTGGGCAAGAAACCGAACTGAAGGGCGCTTGCGTAGCAGTTACGCAGTCCCCTTTCCCTTCCGATCCTTCTCCCTTAGCGAACGGACCTTGTCGGACAAGAGGCCGGTAACCCAGTTGAGGCCGTCGATAGGGCCGAGCGCACGCCGCGGAATATCGTCGGGAAGCGCGTACGAACTCTGCACGATAGTGTCTACGAGAGCTTCAATCGTGTCCGCAATCCAACCGAGTTCGGCGATTTCGTAGGTCAAGCTTCCCGACATTGCGGGTTTTGAGGTATAAGTGTCCATCGTCCGTTGGTTTCTCCTTCGGAATTGATAAAAGGGATGGTGGGGTCGGTCGCCAAACTTGTCCCCACCTCCCTGACTCGACTCGCGTTGCGCGCGAGCACACCACCATCTTTCTTATGCGAAGGTCCCGCGTCAACCACATTCCGAAGGTTGTCGTAACTATTCGTGCATTTTTCGAGCTGTCCGTCGTGATACTACCGAGAGCTTGCAGCGGATAATATGCACAGCGCCTATTATCGGTACCGATTACAGAGAGTGAGTGACTTGTCCTTAACTTATCCTTGTCAACATTGATGTCGTATATGGTCCAGCGTTTATACGTCACAACTATAGAAGACCTTCCATAGTTCGATGTAGTCAAATAGCATACAACAAGCATCGTACAGCCTCCGTCGCCTCGCCGCCGATCTTCCTTGCACATTCAGGTTTCTCCAAGCACCTGCACGAGTCAAACTCTTTTATCAGGCAATTCATCGAATAACTCACAGTATGAAAGTCATTATGCGCATAATGCAAATTGAATTATGCAAATTGAATTATGCAAAATACCACCTACACACGATAAATTTTCCCCATGAAGGATGTCGTATGCCATCCTTTTTCTAGGATGCTAGGATGATATCTTATAAAAAAGCCCCGCCAGTTTCCCAGCGGGGCTCTGTGATCAGAAAACCGTGCGGCGGTTACGCCGGCACCGTCTCGGCTAAGGCACTGCACACCAGCAGCAGACTGGCCGGCGTGACGCGGTTGGCCGGCGACGACAGCGGGTACGGGAACACTCCCGCATGTTCGAGCGCGGCGGCGATCAGCTCCGAGCAGAACCACGCATCGGGATCGTGCCAATTCCGCCCCGCGATGAAGGCTTCGATCGCGGTCACGTCGTAGGGCTTGCCGATCTGAGCCTGAAGAAAGCTCCAGAAGGTATCGGCTTGGCCATCGGTCGCCGGCAGGGGGACGCGTATCCGGCCGGTCATGCCGCTGGTGTCCCCGTAATTCGCCGGCCGGATCTGGACGCCCGCCGGCACATCCGGCCCGCCGAGGCCGGCTTCATGCTGGGCACCCAGCAAGGAGCCGTCCGGCAAGACCGCGTCGACGTGGCCGACATCGCCCTGGGTAAACCAAGGGATCGCCTTTCCCCAGAAGCTGTCGAACGAGCAGAATTGCAGAGTGATGAAGCGGCTCACGGTGAACCCCATTTAATGATGGCCAACACGACGGCCATGGTCAGAATGGCGAGAATAGAAGCCCCGGCGGCGGCCAATGCCCCGAGCCAGCCGCCAGGGGCCGAGGTCATTTGCAGGCCGGTGCGGTCGTCGAACCCTCCCCGATTCGCACGAGCGTGAAGTCGTTGGCGAACGGAGGAAAGGCGTTGTGGACGACCACGCAAACGCTGGCCTTGTCGTCCTTCAAGGCGGTGGCGGCCTCGGTCAGGGACGTACCGGCGCAGCCCGAGAGAGCGACGGCGGCGATGAGAACAGCGAGGAACTTAGACATTGGAAGCCTCATGAATGACAGGGGACGAAGGGACCGGGGCGGCCTGGTTGGTGAGCACGTCCGGAATGGCCGGAGGGACCGGAAGGCGCGGCGAAGCGGGAGTGTCGACCGTGGCGAAAGGCGGCCAAGTCGTCGTCGACTTCATTTCCTCGATCTCCTTCATCAGGTCTTCGATGGTCGGTTTTTCCGGCACAGGGATACCGATGTCCTTCGCCCGGCCGTAAAGACCGCCGAAGATCTCCAAGCCCGTATAGACGCGGCCCCAGCGCGTGTTCGGCGCCGGGGTCGAGGTGTTGGCAAGGAAGTGGCTGACCAGGAACGAGGCGGTCAAAACCAATAAAATGAAGGCCTGCACCCACGGCGGCAGGCGCAGGAACAGCTCCACAATCGTGGTGTCCATGGTGGTGATCCTTATTAGTGGGGAGAAATCAGGCCGCCGGCTGGCCGCCCATGGCGGCGTTCCAGTTGGAGATGTATTGCCCCGTCGTCGCGGCACCGGCGGGCGTGTTGTAGAATTGCTTGTAGAAAGCGGCTTGCCCGGCCAAGTCTCCGGCGGCGGCCAGGTTGACCTTGTGCTGAATGGTGGCGCGGAGGTAATGCAGGGCGGCCATCGCACAAGCGTAGTAGAGATTGCCTTCCATCTCTTCGAAGTCGGAGACAGCGCCGATCATTATCGACTTCACCTTCGCTGCCAGGTCAGGCTTGTATTTCAGGAAGTTCGACCAGATGTCGTCATGGTCTCCCTTTTCCATTTCCCAGATGCCGGCGGCCGGCCCATTGCCAAGCTGGTGCAGATATCTGCCTCCGGAGCTTTCCTGCAGCTGTGTGCCCAGAAGAAGTTCTTCCCAGGCTTGACCGCCAAAAGGCGATCCGAGGACAACCAACGTCGGACGAATCACCAAGGCGAGAAGCTGGCGAGGATCGATGCCGCTCATGCTTCAGCCCTCGGCGGCTGGCGGCGGCGCACCCACCACCCCGCCAGGACCTCGACGCCGCGCGGCCCGAGGTAGCCCAGGACGCCGGTCATGGCCGCCGACGCCGGCCCGCTCAGTTGCAAATAGTCGGTCACGCCATAACCAACCAACGCCATGCCGGCGGCGGTCGGGATGTCGAGGATAAGATCTGCGCTCCAGAAGCGGCGGCGGCCGGCGCGCACTTCGCGGGTGTGATAGGTCAGGCGCCCGAGATAGGCGCACGGAACCAGGCTTGCCCCCGCCCACAGCCATGCGGGCAGCGCGGCAAGCCAGTCTTGGCTTTCCTGCATGTGATCGTCCTTTTGGATTTAGTTGCCGTCGAAACGGCTCGAAGAAGACGCGCTTAGGGGCGCGAGGCGCCCAGTTGCTGAGCCAACGGGAAAGACCCGGCCAGCTGAGGCGCCCGGGCAGCCAGAGCCTGCGCAAGCGGCCCGATCCAACGAGCCGATGCCGGCTGAGTGGTCGGAGCGATTGCGTTCGCCATGGTTTGAGGATTAAGGAGCGCGTCGGCCAGGGCAGACTGAACGCGTTTGCTGGCGAAGTCGCCGACGGGCTTGAGATAAGGAAGATTGAGCGCGCCGCCGGCCAAGTTCTTCCCGTAGAGCGCCTGGCCGAGCCAACCGGGGAGAAGCGCGTTCGTCATGGTGTCAGAGCCAGCGGCCCGGACGGAATTTGCGCCCCCGGTGGACCGCTGCAAATCCTGCAGCAGCCCGTCGACCACGCTTTGGGCTTGGGGAGAAAAGCCGTAACGATCCTGCAGAGAGGGCCGCAGGGCGCTCTTTAAACCGGCTTGCGTTATCTGCGGAAGACCGCCGACATTAAGAGCCCGACTACCAAGGGTATCCACGACGCCCTGAGCCAACCGCATGTCGTTGACGGGGGCGCTTCCGTCTGCGTAGGCGCCGAGGTAGTCCTTGAATCCAGGGACAACGTCAGTAATCGCGTTTTCGATGGCACTTTTGACGGGCGCCAGAGCCACCACCTCTTGCGAGGAAGCGGAACCGTTTGGAGCGTATTTTGCGAGTGTTCTTCCGGCATTCTGGCGGATCCCATCGAGGACGTCGGGACGAACATAACCGTCCTTATCGGCGGCCTGCATGATACCACTCTTGATATCCGAGAGAGCCCCCTTTATCACCGGGTTCTGCCCCAAACTGCTGTCCATGGTCATGCTGATTTTGGCCAATACGGGGGCCGCATCCGCCGCCGGTTGACTGCGCAAGAAATCCTCGATGTTGGTAGCCTGCTGGCTCGGATCGAGCGCCCCTAGCGCTGCTGTCTGCCGGGCATCCTGGGCCGATTTCAGCGCGGCATCGTCCTGAGCGACACCATTAAGCGCATCCCAGCGGGCGGCGTTGTTCTGAGCGTCCCGCGCCATCCATGTTCCCTTGGTCGCAGGATTCGAAACGAGGGTCTTTTCCGCCAGAGCGAGATCCGGGTTGTTCCAGACCTGCGCCGTGGTCGGCACGGACCCCGAAACATATTCAGGAGCGGTCCGGAGGATCTGGGCGATCTGGGGAGCATCAGCGCCGGCCACACGCTGCGCCCAATCGCTGACAACCGACCCCGGAGAAACGAGAGGCTTGACGATGCTTCCCGCAGCACCGAGCAGCGAGCCCGCGCCCTGCACTGCACCACCAAGAACCACCCCCTGCCCCGCATCCTGCGCTTTCTGATCCCAGAACGATCCACCGGGGGCGAGCGTGTCGGCTGGCCGCGAGCCCCCGACAATCGCACCCTGGGCGATCGCCGACGTCATCTTGCCGGCGGTGGGAGCGATGACATTCCCAATGCCGGGGATCTTGTTGGCGATCATCTCGGGCAACGCGCCGACCGTATCGCCGATGGCCTTCAGGCCACGGCCGAGCCCCGTCAGAGCAAAAGGCGCAATCTCGCCGAGCGTGGCGCCCGCATAGGAGGACGCGCTATCCGGCGTCTGGTCCTGATAGGCCTTTTCCTCTCCCGCCACTGCCTGATTGACAGCGTCGGCGGAAGACTGCGGGAGGAATGCATTCGCGGCAAGCTGAGCCACGCCCACCGGTACTTTTGCCAAATGCTGAGCTGCAGCATTGAGGAAATCTCGCCCGGGGGTTCCCAACGTCGGCTCGGCAATCTGCGTTGTGTTCAAATCAGCGAGAGGCGTTCCGGCCCCCGGCGCTTTCCCCGAACTGGCATTTTGGGAGGACGGCGACTGAGGCGCCGACAGCGCCGCCTCGATCGGGTCGGCCGATTGGCTTGCCGCCGACTTCCCGGACAAGGCCGCCTCGATCGGATCAGAAGCAGTTCCCGCGTCAGTAGCGGGGGCCGGCACGAAACCTCCGTTCTGCTTTATGGCCCCAAACGCGTCCGCGACCTTTCCAACATAAGCCTGAGTTTTTGGGCCCCAGTTGCTCGGATCTGTTCCGCCGTGATACGCGCTCACCGCTTTTTCGACGTCTCCCATATAACGGTTCAGGTTCTGTCGAATCAGTGATGCCGCTCCGTAGATCGACTGGCGAGGGTCTGACGGATCGATACCGAGCGACTTTGCCGTGTCAGGCATCATCTGCATCAGGCCGGTGGCGCCGCTGTCCGGGTTCACCGCGCCTGGATTGAAGCCGCTTTCAACGAGCGCATGCGCCTTCAGAAGCGCCGGATCGAGCTGATTCCGCGCCGCCGCGTCCTGGAAGATCGGATCGAAAGTCGATGCATCGGCGGTCATTGGATCCACCCGTTCATCTTGGCGGTCTGGTATTTCTGAAGGAGCTGGGCGCGGTCAGACTGGCTCAGGGGCGCCGTGAAATTGGCCAATTGGCTAGGATCCATGGCCTTCATCTGCCAGACGCGGGGATCGAAGTTCTTGCGCCAAGCGTTCTCGAACTGGTTCATCTTCGAGGTGTCGCCCCCGTTCTGCGCCAGGAATTGATCGGCGGCGTTGGTCTTCGCCTGCAGCGCCAATTCACCACCCTTCCCCCACTGCGCGATTGACTGCAGGGCCTGCGGGAACAGCTTGTCGTTCGGGTTCGAGTGCGCGAACGATTCCATTTGCGCATCGGTACCGGTGCCGCCTGCCGCCTGCCACGCCCGCTGTGCGTTCTGATAGGTGAATTTCTGCAATTCTTGGAAGCCGGCCGCGTCATCCTTCCACTTGCCCAACACAGAGCTTAAGCCGGGGGCGTTCGCGACATAGCCCTTGACCATATTCGTCCACTCGGCGCCTGGTCCGCTGTTCACACCCTGCTGCGACAGGTTGATGATGTTGTCGAGCACATTGACACGCATCGGGCTATCAGCCGCGCTGGTCACCATTTGGCTGTATCGATCGGTGTTGGCCTTGGCCAAGCCTTCTTGCCCGGTCACATATCCCGGCGCCGGGGCGGGGGCGATCTGAGCCGATCCGGCGGGCGAGTATCCCGAAAAACGTCCGGCCGCAACCTGTGCCGCGCCTTGCATGCCTTGGGGCGCCATCGGCGCTCCGCTGGCCTGAGGGGAGCCAAGTGCGGCGTTCTGGAGCAGGTTTCCACCGGCCGCCATTGTCCGATTGGTAAAAACCGGCTGGCCGTTGACATAGGCGGTCTGAGGTTCGGCCAGGCCCTGGCCGGCGGATTTGGCATAGGCCGCCGTCTGCTGCACCTGGGCAGCACCTGGAACCATGCCCATCACCGGGCCGTTTGGACCCCAGCCGATCTGTCCACCATCCGTCGTCGGCGCTGAGAAGAGCGGCTGATTGTTGAGGGCATCATAGGCCGTGCCACCCGGGCGAAGGTCCATGATGTTGCTCGACGCCTTTTTCGCAACACCTGCCATCGCCCGTTTGAAGTCTGGCGTGTTCCATCCATAGGCGATCGCCGCATTCTTTGCCGCATCGGTCGGCATCGGGCTCGTGATGTCGTCGATCATCTTCAACGCGCCGGGAACATCGAGCATGGAAAGATGGGCCTGCACGGACGCCTGCTGCTGGGGCGTCATCTGGTCCTGATAGACGCCGGCCAACCCTTGCGCCTTCGGCTGCTGAAGCTGCGCGGCCAAAGTGGGGCTCGGAAGCGCGGCCAAAGTGGTTCCATCTGTCGGATCTGTGCGCCCCTGCGCCGCGGCTCCGTTCGTCAACACTTGGTCAAGATTCGTGGGTGATCCTGCCGGGGGAGCTGAAAGCGCTCCGGCCAAGGCGCCGGCATAGTTCTTCTGGCGCTGCATCTGGAGCGCCTGCATCAGATACCCTTCCTTGCCGAGGCCAAGGCCGATGACGTCCGCCAAGCTCATATTGCCGAGCGTAACGCCGTCGTTATTGTCCGGATCCATCCAGCCCATTGATCAACTCCCGCAGCAAGAACTGACGGCGTTCAATTTGTCCTGCGCGCCACCGAGTTTCTGGCTGGCCGTATCGCCCATCGCGTCGGTCAAGCCGTAGTTGCTGTTTCCGCCAGCCTGGGCCTTGGCGTAGTTGTCCATCATCAGCTGACCGAAGTCCTGTCCCTGGCCTTGGCTTTGCGGCTGTTGGTTTAGTGCCTGCTGAAGTGGTGCACCACTTTGCGTCGATCCTTGCTGAGGCTGGCTGCCAGAAGCCGTTTGCGGAAGTTGCCCCGAGAGAAGCGCGTAGGCCGCCTGAGCCTGCGGGCTCATCCCCGCCTGCATCTGAGCCATCCAATCTTGATAAGCCATGTCACTCTTCCCCTATCAGCAAGACGCATTCCCGGACGCGCTGCCGCCGGATCCGGTCGAAGCGCTGAGCGTCTGTGCGGTGGGCATGTTTCCCTGCCCCGCGTTGGCCATCTGAACGTCCCACTGCGGCTGCATGTAATTCGGGTTGTAGTAGTTGTTCTGGTAGTTCCAATCGAGGTTCGACTGCTTGTTCGCCTGATTGGTCGTACCCATCGTCATGCCGTTGGTCAGGTCAGTCGTCTGCCCCGCCTGGGCCTGCTGCCCAAGGGTCCCGAGGGTGGATGCCGCAGAGATCTTCTGTCCGTTGGCCGTGAGGCCGGCCGACTGGTTGGCGAGGTTCGCGGTATTTGTCGCGTTCGCGCTGAACTCGTTGGCCGAAAGGTTACGATTGAGATCATTCGTCGCCTGGGTCTGCGCGTTCGTGAAGTTTGACTGGTTCAGATTGGACAACGTGCTGGCCAGCGTGCGGTCGAGGTTGTCTTGATTGTTCGCCTGAAAAACACCCTGGCCGCTTCCTCCAAACGCCCCCTGCAGCGTGGCCTGTTGCTGCGAGTTCACCCCATTAATCTTGCTGGCGCGCGTGAAGTCATTGATCGTCGTATTTGTGACGTCTTTCGTGTAGGGGTTCAGATACGATGAAAGATCGGTGTTGGCGAGGCTACCAGCCGTCACGCCTTGGCCGGTCACCTGCTGGGGGGAATACCCTGCGGCCGACGTCGCCGCGCTCACTCCAGCGGTGTTTGCAGGCTGATACGATCCCGTCTGATAGTTGGTCTCCGCATTCGTGGTGTAGGGATCGAGACTGGCCACCTTCTGACCGGTGTAAGGCGTGTAGGCCTTCGCCGTGCTGCTGGACGTGTATGTCGGGTTCCCGTTGGCATCGAGAACAGCATTCCCGCTCGCATCCGTCACGGGCGTCTGGGTGGTGTTCAACGAAGCACCCTGCGCCGCCTGCTGGATCTTTTGCTGGTTGCTATACCAATCGAGTTCGGCCTGCTTGATCTGCGGGTCGAGCTGCGACGAAGACTGTGAATTCTGCGAGCTTCCGCTGCCGCCGCCACCACAACTCATTGTTCTGCCCTCACTTTTTTCTCATTGGCGAGGTTCGACAGGTAACCGTCCCATCCCTCGTCATGCCAATGCCGCCGAATTTCTCCGCCCTTCTGCCGGGCCCAGAGTTCGCCCCCGACGATGCGGGCGCACATGGTGGCCAGGTCGGCATAGGTCGATCGGAGGATGAACGCGATCCGGAGGCCCGCTTCGTCGCCCACCGCCTCCATTTCGTTGGCCGCTTGCCAATTCAGGATCGCCATCTCGAGGATCGGATTGAGCAGCAAGAAATTCGCCGAATAGAACGGATCTCGCGGCAGGCGGACGAGCGCTCCATAGAATGCGCGGTGGATGTCATCGTTATTGGCCGGCTTGTCGCGATCGATCAGGTCATCCCAAACGTGCAGGATGTCGCAGATCAGCAACATGAAATTGACGGCGGCCTGGTTGCCGCGCAGGCAGTGGTTCGCCACCGCGATGAATTCAGCGTATTTCTTGTCTGTCATAGGGTCATTCCAGTATCTTCGAGATCGAAGCGGATGCCGCCGATCCGCATCTTCGCGGGCGCCGCATTTCCCATGAACTCGATGGCGATCTGACGCGCCGTCACTACAAAATCCGAATGAAGATCTGTCGGCAGAATGGGATAGATGCCGAGAATCGTATCGGTGTCCTGCGGCCAATTCCGCGAATACAGCGTCAATGTCGCGCCACCCACCAGGGAGGCCCAATCTCCGAGCATGCGCGTTGCCATCATGAGATGGTCGCCATTGCCGAGTTCGATCGGGGCCGTCTTGAAGCGCCAGTAAAGCAAGCCACCGTCGGCGGTATTGCCTTTCTCGTGAAAATAGACGTTCCCGGCTGGATCGACCGCGATTGGGTAGGGAAGAACAGCGCCCGGTGTCGCCGCCGTCCTGGCAAGCATTCCAGAACTCCATGCACCCTCGGTCGGGTTATAGGCGATGTAGCGCGAACACTCGGTACCGTCACGCCCGTCGGGGATTTGCCATTGGATCTCGACGCCGCCGGCAAAGTTGACCACCGAAGCGAAGATCTTCTCTTGCTGTACGGGGGCCAGGTTGGTGAAGGTGTCGACTTGAAGCGGGCAATCGACCGGCTGAACCACGCCGCCGTAATACTGCATGATGCGTCCGGTCGGCGTCATCCAGTAGGCCGTGCCATCCAGGACCGCGACGGCATTCGGCCCGATCAAGCCGCAGTTGGTGGCCAGCAGCGTGAGCGCGTAGACGAAGGACGGGTCGCCCGAGTAGCGCATCCCGAAAACGCCCGTGTCTGACCAAATCAGCGATATCGTCTTGACCGGGCGCCCGGCAATCAGACGAGATCCCCCGCGCAGGATGGTATCGCGGGCTTGGTTGGTGGCCAGGGGCGCCCATTGCTGGTCGTTCGCCTGATCGCACCAACGGATGGTCATCGGGGAATAGGCGCCGGTCGCGTCCGTGGTGCCAAGCAACACCATGAAATTCTCAGGCGTGACGAACATCCCCAGGTTGGCCGTCGGCGCGTTCGGGATCTGGTAGGCGACGTTCTCGACGGTCAACGCAACATTGGTGATCGATCCGGCAAAGCTGCTATCCGCAGTGAGCGCGAGGCTGCCAATCCCCGTTGCCAGAAAAGTGACGACATAGTGGCCGCTCGCCGATATGGCACTCCCAATGTTGCCTCCGCCCAGGCTCGGCTGCAGCGTTCCTGCCGAAACCGTGGCGTCGAACACCAGCCGGTAGAAGCCGCCGAGGGTTGTCCCGACCGCTTGGCTCAATGCGGTGGCGTTGGACGCCGCGTGAACCGCGTTGCCGCCCGAAATCGTCCAGCCGGTGCCTTTCGTCCAATTGGCATCGGCGGTGAAAGAGCCGTTCGTCACATAGGACGCCGCGGCGAAAGAGGGTTGGAACTCATAAACCGCGCCGCCGGCAGGGCTCGCCACCATGCGGTTACCCCAGTTGAACATTGACCAGGTGCGCGCCTTGAGTGATGCCCCCGTGCTGGGGGTGCTGTAGGTTCCCGCCCCATATCCACCGGTGCCGTAGCCGGCGCCCCCAAGGGAGTCGGGCAAGCCGATCGGGATCTGATATTGCAGGACGACGGTTCCACCGCCGGAGCCGGCCGCATTGGCTACGTTCGACGCCATGATGGTGTAGCTGTTGGCGTCGACCACCGAGGCCACAGGATAGGCGCCGGTGACGGTGATCCCGTTGACCGTCGTCGCGTTGAAGACGCTCACCTGGTCGCCGACGGAGGCGCCATGCGCGGTGTGCGATACAGTCACCACGTTGGAATTCGCCACCGTGGTGACCGGGTTTGGCCGGACCGCAATCAACCGGTTCGGGGTGATATCGTAAAGGGTGTAATCGGTGATCGCATACAGGCGCTTGTGGGTACCCAGGCCGATGATGGGCGTCGGGGTGTTGTCGGCATAGGTGCAGATGCCCCGGCAGACCCCGTCAAGCTGGGTGGTAATGACACGCTCCCAACCGCCGATGCTTTCGAGGTGCGGTTTCGCCGATCCGTCGGCGCGGTGCCACCGGACCTTGTCGGTTTCGATGACACGCCCTTTGGACGCATAGGCGCTGTCGTCTTTCACCACGGAAGGGACGAGATCGAAGGGAACGAGGCTCATGCTTTGATCTGCACTGCGGCGATGAACAGCGCATCAACCTGGGAGGATGTGAGCGGTGTGGTAAGAGACTGAGCAATAGCTGCGATGGTCGGACTGTCGCGCTCAAAATCCTGGGCATTTCCCCATGCCAACTGAACAATCTGGGAAGCCGAAGCGACGGCGGTCTGAGCAGCTGCCAGAAGCCCGGCGTTGGAGAGAGCCGCAAAAGCTTGGAACCTGGACACCGATTGAGGCACCCGAATGAGTGCCTGGTTGACGATGGTCCAGTTCTGGCCGTCGAAGGCGTAAGCACCGCCGACCCAAGTCGAAGGAGGTGTTCCGGCCACCAATTCAGCATTGGCCGTGGTGGTGTTGAAATCCTGCCAACCGGCCCCTCGAGCCGCAGTGGCATCAAGGGTAAGGTCGTCGCCCACGTGGAGAACGACGTTGTTCGACGCCAGTTTTATGAGCTTGGTCATTGCAGGAACGTCCCTTCCGCAGCGATCGGATAGCTGCTGTTGCCCGAAGAACCGTATGCCCACATGAGATTCGTGCCGGAGAGGAGCACCCCCTTCACGCCGGGACTCATCGGACCTGTGACAGCAACGGAGGGGGCAGAGTTCAGATATTGCGAGTACGTGCAGGCAATATTATTTCCTATAGTGATATTTACCTGCCGTACTATGGGCCTGTTCGTCGTGTTTTCGACATCAAACACTTTAAATGAGCTTGCTCCCGTCTGGACAATATTGCAGTCAGCACCACCGACTCCCCCGAGGGCCAAGAATGATTGCTCGGTCAATGTTCCCGCGTTATTGCCAATCAGATACAAAGCAGACGATCCTGAGGACGAGCAAGACGCCCGCAGGAGCACCTGAGAAGGCGACAGGCCAATTGCTTGGTAAATCGCGTTGGTCGTGTTCGTGCCGTCGATCGTCTGCTGCCCAGTATCGGAGACGGTTGTCCCTGCGACATTCAAGATCACGCCGGTGAGAGCCGCAGAAGCGCCCGGAAGAAACACCGCTCCCGAGGTCGCCGTCAGAGGCGCTACTGCAAAATAGTTTCCATTGTAGGCAGCAACGGTCACAGCGTGCGTGTCTCCCGGGGCCAATGTGTTTCCCGAGATCGTGGCGGCGGCGGTTGTCAGCGTCGTACCGCTGTTCGGGGCGCAGGCGAACAGGGCAAGAGTTGGGCTGAGTAAACACATTCCGACGCCGCCGCGCGGGATGATGGAGCCAAGTGGCGTGACTGTCGGACCGAGCGTGGGAACGGTGCCGGTGATCGTGATGATCCCGGCAGTCGGAGGAGCGTCGGCCGAGTACAGAATTGCGACCTGCGTCGATGAGATCGCCTGAAGATTGATCTGTTCCCACGATGTCCCCTGGCCGCCAAGGGGCGCGGGAAGACCGGGCTGCACACCACCATTGTTAAGGGTCAACACCACGCCGACCAGAGTTGGGCCGCTGCTCGGGCCGTAGACATAGAGTGCCGTCGTTGCGGACAGCCTCACGATTGCTTGATTCCCGAGCGCCGCGGTATTCACCACCGAAGCCGTTGAAATGAGGCTGGTCTGTAGGGGCGAAAAATCGGAGAGGTTCCCGACCTTCCAGTTGCCGGCCGCCGAAGCGTCGGATTGAGAGAGGAAAAGAGCCTTTCCGTTCGGCGGAATGATCGCCACGACGCCACCGGCATAATCAGTCACGAGGTACGCGAGGGTGCCCGTGTTGTGGATCAGGAATGCGATGCCAGTAAAGGAAAGCGTGGTCGCGTCGGGGAGCTGAACCGCGCATCCGGCGGCCGTTATAGCAATAGATTGGCAACTTGCCGAAGAGGCCGTGAGGATGACGTTGGCCGCCGATGTGATCGAACTGCTGGTCGCGAGCGGCAGGTTCATCCAGCTCGCGACCTGATTTTTTGTGAAGAGGAACTTCCCGTCATTTCCGACCTGGCCCGGCAGAATGCCGGCGTTTGCCGTCCAAGCCAGCGCGTCGGCATAAGCCTTGGTGCAAAGATCCTGCGGGTTCTGCGGGTTCGCCGCATTGACGCCAGCCTGTCCGCCAAAATTGACCGGAGCAACGGCGGCCTGGTTCTGGTCGAGCGTGCCGGGAAGCACGATGCCGGCCCAGTTCACGCCATCGCAGAACAGGATCCACGTCTGTCCGGTGGGCACCGTTGCCGTCGCCCCGGCGCCGCACGCGAATGTCGCGGTCTGGCCGGTGGCGTTCCGGACATAGTAGATCTTCGAGACGCCGGGCGTTGTAACCGTGAACGGCGCGGCCGGCGTTCCAGTCAGTGAGAGGATCGCGTTGCGCGCCTGATCGGCCGTGTAATTCACCGACGCAAGGGTGAAGCTTCCGGTCACAACGATCGCCGCCGTTCCGGCAATCGCCGCGTCGATCATGTCGAGGGCCGTGTTGAGGCTGCCAGAACCCCAGGAATTGAGGTGTTCGCCCTGCCCCTGTTTTTCGAGGCGTAGCGAATTCGTCGGGGTGCTTGGCATTAGCTCACCACATTTCCGTCAGGAAAGCGCCACGCGGCACCGTCCGAGATTGCGATACGTTTATTGCCGGTCCCGTCCTGCACATAGATCGCGCAGCGAACGTACTTGCTGGCGGACGGGAGATTGGCGACGGCGAACGTCGGCAACAGAACAGGCCTTTTGCCGTCAGGGATGCCCCAACGGGAAGCCGTAGCGTCCAGATCATCGACCCACTGCTTGAACCAGTCCGGAGCGTTCGGGGGGGCGGCGGGGATCATCTATCAGCCCTGATTGATGTTGAAGATCGGCCGGCGCTGCTGAAGCGCGAGGTCAACGCGGCTGGTTACCAGGGCGTTGCGCCAACGATTGAGGTTGCGCTGTGCGCCCTTCCAGGCCTTTTGATACTTCGCTTCCCATTTGGCGATGAGCGCAGTGTCTTTGCCGGAAAGGTAGGGCGCGGCCTCGCACAACGACCCGTAAAGATAGACGTTAGGGTAGTTCGTCATCAGGTAGTTGGTCTGGTTCGTTGGGGACAAAAGCCAGTTTCCAACGAACCGAAAGGCAAACGGATAGGCTTGATCGGCCTGCCGATTGAACGCGATGTTGGAACCATCGAGGGTCCAAAAGGTCGATTGGCCCGGCGTCGTCGAAACGGTCAGCAGTTCGGGCATGACGAAAACAAGCTCTTGCCGGGGATTGTAGCTGGTCTGCCACAGGCCCCGCGGCTCGTTCAAAGCAACGCCCGATATGTCGATGAACCGGCTTCCCGGGACGGCCACCAGCGGCAATTCCATTTCCGCGTTGCCGACGGTCAGATCAATGTTGATCGTCGTCTGGGCAAGCGAGATGAAGTCGTCGATCAGCGGCAACAGATCGGACCGGTTTTGCAAGAACTTGGGGATCTCGGCCTTGAGATCGTCGTAGGTGGCGAGCGCCATTCGTCAGGTCCTTACTGCGAGAGCAGATCGGAGGGCTGATCGGCAGCGCCCTGATCGTCGCCCGTCAAACCGCCGCCATCGGCAAACTTGCCCGCCGCGATCTTCGCCTGATCGAGCGGCCAATCGGTCCAGCCGGCTTTGCGCAGGGCTTTTTCCTCGGCCGGCTTCTCGACGGAGACATATTCGCCATTGCGATAGAGGGCCTTGGGGAATTCCTCGAATTGGTATTCAGGGTTCATGGTGACCTCGAAAAGAGGCCCCCGACCGAAGCCGGGGGCGCATGGGTCAGAGGGCGGGAACGCCCGACGGAAGGTTTCCGGCCGTTTCAGGCCGATAAATGATGAAGGTGTATTTTTCGGCCTTCGGCGTGATGGCGCCGCCGGTCGAGTTGCTGAACTTCACCGCCACCTGATTGGCCGCCGAAACTCGAACGTTGGCGATGCCAATACCGGCATCCAGGGAGGGCTTGTTGACATCGACGATGTCGCCCACCTTGGCGCCTTGGAGGGTGAAGGTCTGTTCGGCGGTGGTGTTCGCCGCGACGGATCCGGGAGTGAGGGCAACCCCCACGGCGAAGATGCCGAGGATGTTCCCCCGGCAGATGAGACTCGACATGCGCGCCTTCCTTTAGTTCGAGAGAATGCGGCAGGCGAGCTGCGGGCGGACCGTCTTGAATCCGTAGAGGACATCGAGACGGCAGGGGAACTTGTCGTTGTTGATGTCGTACTGGCGGACGATACGTATGGACAGGCCGTCCATGACTTGGCGGGAGGCGAAGTCGACGCCCTCCGGCATTACCAAGTCGGCAGTGGCGAAGACGAAGGCATCGCGGTGGAAGGCCAGCGACGGGTTGTAGGTACCCGAGGCCGCGCCGATCTTGGTGATGGCGCCCCCGTTGGCCGGCGAGGCCGAGACGTTCTGCGAGCCGCCCGAGGTGACGATCGCCGGACTGATCGACAGGCTGCCGGCGCCCCCCGCATAGGGAGCGGTGACGACGAAGGGCTGCAGGACGGCGGTGACGGCCTTTGTCTCGGGATGCACCCGGTAGACGCCCGGCAAGGTGATGATGTCGCCCTTGGCGAAGGTGTTGGCGCCGGTCGCGACGGCCAGGGTGCCGCCCAGCTGGTTGGCACCGCTGATCGTGTAGCCGGTGGCCGCCGCGCAAGTGCCGGTGGCCTGGCTGGGCAGGATGGTGTTTTCGTAGAAATCGAAGCCGGACGTGCGGCCCATCATGCCTTCACGATACTGCTTGGAGATGGTGGCGCTGTCTTGGAAGAGGCCTTTCAAGGCGTTGACCAGGTCGACGTTATCCTGGGTGTTCAGGATGAACGAGCGGTTGTTGTCGACGGGCGTCAGGTTGTCGTTCAGGGCCTTCCGGGCCTGCAGGACGCTCAGGAAGGCGGCCGGCGAGCCGATGTTGTTCACGCTGTTATAGACGTCCAACATCATGCCGAACGCGTCGGCCTCCATGTTCGCGGCCACAACCGCCATTGCCGGTTCGAGGATGCGCTCGCTGAAATCGTCGAGCTTCAGGGTAAGGTCGGCGCTGGTAAAGTTCAGATCGACGCCCCCCTGGTTGGAGATCTGGACAGGAACCGACGTTTCGGCGGTGTCCTGCGCATTCAGCGTCGGCCCCCTGCGGTACACGTACTGGTTCGGCAGGCGCACATTCAGGGTGTCGCCGATCTTGGCGCCCTTTTTGGCGAACTGGTCGTCGTAGCCGCGGTTGACGTTGCCGATGAAGTTCAGCTTCTGGTGCAGGACACGCAAGGCCTCCCGCGTCACTGCGGTAGGCGTAAGGAAAGCATTGGGCATGATTTATTCTCCAGGCCGCAGGAGGGCTCTGCCCTATCGTCTGCTGGCCCTGATTTGCGCATTGCGTTTTGCAAGCCACGCATCCATGTCGTCGTTGTCGCTCAGACCGTTCGACGACTTCGCGCCGCCGCCTTTCGCCACCTGAGTGATGGCCTTGACGGGCGCTTTGGTTTCGGTGGTTGCGGCGGAAATTTGACCTTGGACGACGGCAGCTGCCTTCATGAGCTTGTAGCCCATCAGCCAAATCGTTGGATCCACCACGGCTCGGACTTGTTCGGGTTTCACCCCGAATTCCTTCACCGCGAAGGTCTCGATTTCCTGCAACGTCTGAGGTCCAAAATCGGGAATTGCTTTCTTCAGCACCTCGACCGCTTCCTGAGCCTGCTTGGCAGTGGCCTGCTGCTGCTCAGACGTTCGCTGTTGCTGGTGTTGGTTGACCTGATTCGTCAGGTTCTCCTGTGCGCCGCGGAGCTGCTGGAACTGCCGGAACAGTGACGCGGCTCTCGCCGGATCTTGTTGCTCAAGCTGAGCCCATTGCTCGTTGGTCTGAGGAAACTGCTGAAGCTGAACCGATACGACCTTGAGTGCCGCCAAGCGGTCAAGGTGGGCATCGTCGGCCTTGGCGCGTTCCGCCAGGCGCGCATGTTCGACTTCGATCGCCTTGCGCTGTTCGGCAACCTCCATCGTCTTCTTCGTGTAGTCCGACTGACGAAGGAAAGAGTCTTTCAGCGCCTTCGGAACCCTGTACTTCTGGCCCTCGTGTTCGACCTCTTCGGTATCGTCCACTGTTTCGGCGGCCGACGTGTCCTCTACGGCGGAACCGTCTGTGGGCGCCGGATCGGGTTCGGGGGCTTCGTAGCGGAGAACTGGTGTTTCAGTCGTGATTGCGGATCCCGCCGACGCTGTTGCATCGGCAGGGCTGCCCGCGGCTTCGAGGGTCATGTGGGGGCTCCATTATGGTGGATGCAGAAGCAACCGGAATGGTTGCCTTTTCGGGGTATCGCAATTTTTGCGGCACCAATCGCCGAATGATGGTAAACTTTGTCCCAGCCCTGAGAGCGGGGGAGGCTTCCCGTTCACCATTTCGGTCAAGTCTGTCGTCCGACCGGATCAGGGCTTTCTTTTTGACTCGTCCAGAATCGAAATGAGCCAGTTTAAGGGCTCCCCATTGAATTCCTTTCGGACGGCGCCTTTTATGTTGCCCTGCTGCAGTTGATACCTGTTCTCGGTTTCGCTTGAGATCGGAAGCGATGGGAACTGGTCCGGCAAAATCTCCTGATATTCAGGATGGAAGATGTCGAGCTTCGACAGTCCATAGCCATCGCTTTTCCCTGTTCCAGGGGTACCGTAGGGCAAACTGACAGTCCCAATCTGGGGGTGTTCGAGTGCGTTCCGAACCTCGCCGGTCTTCTGCTGGCGCAGCACGTCGAGCACGTCGGCCCAGTTGTCCGCCTTCCAGATCGGACCAAACGGCCCCATTCCATGGAAGGTGATCGGCGCAGCAAATCCCAATGAGGCGTCAGTCACAGGATTGCCCTGTTCCGTCATCAGGCCCCTTCGCTCCTCCGGCGTCTGTGCGGCAAGGAGGCGCCCCTGGAAGTCGTTCATCCGGTCGAGGAAGGACGGCTGGCCGACCAGGTGCGGCTGCACGACGCTGGTAATGGCATATCCCGCACGCTGGTTCATATCCTGCAAGGCGTCACCCAGTGGCCCGAGGTTCTGCTGCAAGGCGTCATATAAGCTGGCCATTACTGCTCTGCTTCGACCTGACCGATAAGGCTGTCGTCGTTGCCGGCGACTGGACGCTGGGCGGTGATCTGCGCAACGATGATCTTCGCCAGTGCATCGATCTTGGTCTTGTCCATCATGATCCGGTAATCGTTGGCGTCGTCGCGGTCTTCGCGCGCCGCCTCGATCTGGTTCTGAGCGGTGATCTGCCGCTGCTGGAACGACTGCTTCGCCTGATCGACTTCGACAGCCTTCTGGGCCTTGAACGTCTCGATCTGCTGGACGGCTTGAACCTTGATCTGTTCGCGGGCTTGGTCGCCCTGAACCTTGATCTGTTCCAGGTTCTGCTGATGCTGCAGCTCGGCCTGCTGCTGGGCTTGCTGTTGCTGCTGCTGGGCCTGCGGGTTCGGCTGCATGGCCTTCAGGCGTTCGGCGATCTCGTCGGCGCCCGGCCAATCTAGGTTCTTGACCAGCAAATCGGAGATCGCCGGCGCGGCCTGCGGGAAGGCATGCAGGAGGTCGAGCATTTCGGCCGCAGCTTCGTCGCGCCGCGTCTCGTAGCTCGGGCCGCTGTCCACGACGATGTCGTATTTTCCCACCGACAGGTCGTTCAACACCGTACCGTCGGCCTGCTTCTGGTTGACCGAGGCGGTGAGTTGCGTGCCGTCCTGCTGAATGACGCGAACGACGCGTTCCTCGTTGTAGACCTGGGGAATCAGGTCAATGAGGATCTTGCCGGTATGCGTGATGGCGCGGGACAAGTTGTCGGCAAAGTGGAACGTGCCGCGATCGCCCTGCCGCTGCCTTGCCAGGATCGCCCGGCCGCTCGTCTCGTTGCTGCGCTCTCCGAGGGACGGGTCAAAAATCCCCATGATGGCCTTCATGTCGTCCGAAGCGTTCAACGCCTCCTGGATGGCGCCCGCCGGCGGCCCGGCGAATGGCTGACGTTGCGGCGGGGGAGCGCCACCCACCTGGTCATATTCGATGAACGGATGATTCGTCGTATTGGCCGTCGCCCACTTGGCCGAATCGGTATCAAATTGGCCGGCGGCGCCGATCCACGGCGCCCGGGGCGCCAGCGCGACGAGCTCGGTTGATGTGGTGCGCCAATAGTTCAACATCCGCTGTGGGTCTTTGGCGTCCCGGATCATCGAACGGAAATAGCGCTTCCCCTCGACGTTCACCTCATCGCCATAGACGGGCACGATCGGGATGTACTTGCCGGCCCACGGGTTGTCTTCCAACACCTCGGCGCCGGTCATGATCTTCTGATTGACCTTCCACGACTTGGTCGGACGCTCGCCAACCACTTTATATCCCAGCGCGGCGAACGCATCCTTGGCCGGCGCGAACTTCAGCGCGTCGACAACCATTGGCGTCAGGTTCGGCCCGGCAAGCTTGAGGATCTGCCGGGTGATCTCGGTCCGCGTCCACCACTCGGCCACCATGACATGATCGTCGTCAGCCCACGGCGGTTGCAGGCGCGCATAACCGAGGTTGTCCCAATCGACCGCCTCGGCGCCCTTGTACTTCCGCTCGAACTCGGCCCTGGTCAGGTTCTCGATGACGAAGGACGTGTTCCAGTCCGAGCTATCGGCCTCGGTGGAGTGCGGATCGCCGTAGACCGCGAACGGATTGGCCACGCGATCAATGTTGATGTCCATGTCGAAGCTGTCGTCATGGGCGTAATCGGTAGTCACGCGCCAATAGCCGAAGCCCATCGAAACGCTGAACTCGATGGCGGTGTCATAGGCGACGTCGGCTTTCGAGTTGTACTGGATGCCACGGATCAGCCCATCGAACACCTTGGACACGTCGACGTCGGCGCCGCTGTCGACCGGGTGAACCTTGATCTGAGGCCGGTTCTGCCGGGCATCATTGACGACCTGGCGGATGAATGACGGCAGACGGTTCAACGTCAGGCACGGCCGGCCATCGATCTCGCGCTGGCGCCTGACGTCGCGCGGCCACTGCTCGCCGAGACGGGCAAAGCGTAGGTCTTCCAGGGCTTCCTTGCGGTTGTCGTCCTCGGAGTCGGAGGCAAGCTTGAACGCCTCCTTCGCCTCATCGAGGACGTCATCCAGCTTGTCATCGTTTTGCGGCTTTTTGGCCATCACCCCATCCATCCGCCCTCGCCGCGATGTCCGCCGCCCGAGGGTTTGCGTTTCTGCTTTGGCTCTTCGTAAGCCACACACATCAGCCCGAAGGCATCGGAGCCGTGGCTGGCCCAGTCGTGTTCGGGTCCGAGGCCAATACCGCGAGCCTCGTCCTTTTTCTCGTGGTAGGAGCCGAGGGCATCCCGTCCCGGCTCGGTCGTCTCCGCGTTGAACCAGATGCTCGGAAACATCCGGCGCGCCGCTTCGATGCGGAAGCTTGCCGCGCCCTTGCCCTGGTTCGGGATCACCGTGACGTGGTAACCGGCGTCCCGGAATGCGCTCTCGTAGGAAACGTCGAACACTCGATCGTTGGTCTTGCCGTCATGCGGGAGCCATACCTGCGCGCGGTCTGGCGTGTACCCCTGCGACCGCATCCAGTTGAGGTGTGCGGCCAGGGGCTGGCCAACAGCCTCGTAATAGTTCAGCACCCTGATTTCGCGGCCGACGAACTGCACGGCCCACATGGCGAAGGCGTCCGCCTTGGCACCCGTGCCGCCGATATCGCAAAACAGGCGGATGGTCATCAGCGGGTCGGCGGCCACATGGCCTATGCGGCCTTCCCGCCTGGCTTGGATCAGCGCGGCGGCGTAATAGGCACCCTCGGTCACGGTTTTAAACGCGCCTTCCCAAATGTGGTCGTATTGCTCGGGCCGCTGAACAAGATCCCGCTGGCGGTCGCGCTCCAACTTTCGCGGAAAGCGCGGGTTATCTCGCCAGTTCATCTCGGCGATCTTGAAGCGAGGGTCCTCGGATGCCCGGAAACGCTTGTGCGTGGCGCTTTTCTTACTCTCGGGGTTCCATGTCACCCAAAGCTCGCTGTCTTCCTCGCGAAGGGTTGGGATGAGCTTGGTCCAGGCGTCCTCGGTGACCGGTTCGGCTTCGTCCACCCAGCAAAGCAGGATGCGGGATTTCGATTTGACGCTGTCGATATTGCGGTCCAGGCCGCTGAAGCTATAGGCGATGCGCCCGTCACGCGTCCGGACATACTTTTCGCCTATCTCATAATGTGCGGCGAGCCAAGGTTCCGACCGGATCGCCGCCTTGATTTCCTCGAGCGATGAGTCTTCGAGAGAATTCATGAACTGGCGGCCGCAAAGGATGATCCCCTCTCGCCCGGCGCTGCTCCACACGAAGCCGCGTACCGCCGTCATCTTGGCGAAGGACCTCGTCTTTGCCGATCCTCGCCCCCCGTATGCCCCCCTGACGTCAGCCTCTCCCTCAAAAACCGGAATGAGTTTCGGGGGTAGCTCAATCCTCGCTGTCGTCATCAGGTTTCAGGGCCACCAGTTCGATGCGGTGGATCAGGCTGACCGGGTCGGAATCGTCATCGCCGACGATAGGCTGCACCGGCTTGCCAAACCCTCGATCGAGCAATGAGTTTGCCGCCGCGACCCGCGCCGCTGACGACGCCTTCGGATTGGTGCAGATGTCGACCAGGGTCTTGATGGCTTCCGGCGCGTGTTCCTGCGCCAGCTTGCGAATTTCAGCGATGACTTTAGGACGGCCGCCCGGATTGCCGGACTGGCCCGGCTGGAAGGGTCTCAGGGGCATGTCAGCCTGCGATATGGGATTTAACGACGGGGCGCTGGATAGCTACCGCACTGGCGGTGCCTTCATCGGCGGCCAGTTCAACTTCGTTCATGGAAAGTTCTACCACTGTTTCTCGGCCAAATAAACCCATCAGTAGCGTGACGCGCCCTTTTGACGACGACCTGCAGGTTGCAGGGAAGCCCGAGAAGGCACCGTCCACCACTCGAAGCGCTTGGCCTCGCTGGTATTCGACGAGGGAGGACATGGCATCGTCGAGAGACACCGCGCCGTCGATCTCGCTATCCAACCACTGCTTAACCAGGCTGTCCGGGATTGGGTGCGGAAACTCAGCGTGGAGCGGCAGCAGCTTGATGACGCCCCGCGTGCCGTTGATCGACCGCCACCGATCGGTATCCTGATCAAACCGAACGAGCAGATATCCGGGGAACATCGGCGCTGGGACGACATAGGTTTTGCGATCCACAGTGCGCCTGACGCGGATCATGGGCGCATACACCTCGAACCCCTGGCGGACGAGGTTCACGCGGGCAAACGCCTCGGACTTCGGCTGAACAGCCGTGACATACCACCGCGCACTCATACCACATTCTCCAATGATCTTCCGCTGCTCTCAGTGGCGACGGCGAAGGCCTCGTCGATGGTCTTTCCCTCCATCCTGGCCGTCCAATAGGCAGCGACCTGGGACCGGTCGAGATCGTCGGTACGCTCCTGCAACACAGGGGCCGATGGATCGCGTTTAAGCACCGATCCCAGCGGGGAGGGATGAAGCCGCTGGCGTGCTCTGGCAAGCGCCGGCTTCGGACCTTCCGCGATAAGCTGTAGCCGCCTCACCCGTTCGTCGAGTTGGTACTTCTCCTCGTCCACGAACTGGGCGAGTTCGGCATAGGACGGGAACCACTTGAACCGGTGGCCGGCCCGCTTCAGGCTGTCGTCGTCGTCGACAACCCCCAGCGGAACATCGAGCAAACGCGTGTAAGCGGACAGCTTTGCCCTGGCATCCCCGACCGGCATGTTTCCGGCCACCAAAGCGCCGAGAGTGCTGATCCATTTCCGGACAGGATCGGGGGGCGCCGGCTTACAGGCATCCTGGGCCATTGGCAGAAACGCCAACGCGTCCGCCTGTTCCTGACCGGTGATCACCAAGGGACGATTCCAGGGCAACGGCTTCTTCACAAAGCCGTGCTTGTCATCGAAGGTGGGCTGGTAATGTTCGGCCACCAGGTCAACCAAGCTCGCCGGAAGAGATAATCTCGACGAAACCATTTCTGAACTGTTGAGACTGACCTCGATTTCCTGCGGCATAGTGTCCCCCTTCATTGGCGATGCCGGCATTCCGCTCGGCGATGGCGTTCGAAATGCTCAGGTGGAAAGCCTTGAGCGATCCCGTTGCGGTCTTCCCTTGGCGTGCGGCGGTGCGCATGCCCCGTTCCATGACCTCGGTGATCAGGGGGACGGTACCCCCTTGGTCCAGGAAACTTTTTGCCTGGCCCTCGATCGTGGATGTCGGTGCAGGGAAGTTCGGCCAGTTCGGCCAAAGCTCGGTTCTCAGTTCGAGGAACCGGCGTGCGATGATGCGTTCCGGCTCGGTGGCCGATTGCAGTCGTGAGGCTTCCGGATCGGTGTCCTGGGGGACGGTCCCCCCGGTGGTGAATTTTTCATGGGTGGGCGCACTACCACCACCACCTATATTTTCTTTTCTTTCTTTTCCTTCTTTCTTCTCTGTCGCGTCGTTGTCGCGCGGTTGTCGCGTCGTTGTCTCATCGTCTGTCGCGTCGTTGTCGTTCTCGATCTGATATTTGTCGTAATTACAAATAGTTACTCGACTTTCTGCTGTCGCGGCACCTGTCGCGCTTTCGACGCGTATCATGTGAGCGTCCTGAAGCACCCTCAGAAAGCGGGCCACCTTGTCCTTCTTCCACCCCCAGGCTTCGGCCATGAAGCGAAGGGCATGAATGAACTGCCCGCGCTCGACGTCGCAAAGCTGGCTGCCAACCCTGCATTTTCGGGGCTTATAATATGCTTCCTCGATCAACCAAACCCAGGCGTCGCGCTGGCTGAACGGCTCCTTGGCGAAGACGGGGTGTCCCTGCCAGCCGCGCGCCATGAGATAGAATCCTGAGGTCTGGCGGCTCAATACGCCCTCCTCTTGAACCGCGCCCGGTAGGAGATAACCTGCTCATAGGCATAAGTGGCCCAGCCCGGCTTGTAGCCTTTGATCCGACCGAGGGACTTATAGTCGTCGAGGGTCTTGCAGACCTTCACGGCGTCCTTGAGCTTCATCCGGTGCAGGGTGTCGGCTGACACACCGTTGATGCCTGGCATGACGTCGACCCGGGCCGGAGCGATACCGGAAACGGTCTGTGTCGATCCACAAGTGCAGGACATGGCCGAAAACTGATCGGGTCGTTCCCACACGCGGAAGCACTTTCGACAGCGCCAAGTCGCCGCAACGACCCGTTCAAGACCTCGAATACCTGAACGCAGATCCCATTGCCGGTCGGCATCGAACATGCCGTGGCGGGCGGTATTTCCGACCAAGTCTATTTTGGTCCAGTGCGACTTGTCTTCGTGTGGTCGCGCCGCGCGACCATCGTGTTGCAGGACGAGCCCGGTTGAAATGCTTGGTCGAAGATCAATGACGGCGGAAACAGCTGGGATGTCTAACCCCTCTCCGATCAGTTCGCAGGACGTCAAAACTTGGACCAATCCGTCAGCGAGGCCGATGATTGCAGCATCTCGCTCGGCCGGGCTCATCTTCCCATCAACCGATGCGGCCCTCCACCCAGCCGCGGCGAAGGCCTGCGCGACCCTCTTTGCATGCTCAACAGTGGTACAAAAAACAACCGCAGGCTGCCCTGGGCACATTTTGGCGTACCAGCGGCGAGCGATAAGCGTTAGCTCGTCCGTATCAGTCAGGGCGGCGATCTGCGATAGAACGTAATCGCCACCGCGCTTTCCAACCTTCGAAAGATCGAGTCCTGTTGGCGGCGCATAAACAATGCCCGGAGCCAAAAAACCCATTTTTATCAGTTCTTTGGGAGATGGACCCCTGATCATCCGCTTGAAGAGGCCGGTTTCTCCCAGCCCCATCCCGTCCGTCCGACATGGGGTGGCGGTATTACCAAACCGACGCTGCGGAAGCTGTAGGACACGGTCCCACTTGTTCGCGACTGAATGATGCGCTTCATCGGGGATGGCTAGGTCCAACCTCTCCAACCAGTGGGAAAGGCTGTCGAACCTGGCTCCGACCGTGTCGATGCTGGCGACATGCACCTTGTGGCTGGTCAGATCGAAGCCCGGCATAATGACTCCGTGCTCGATGCCCTCGGCAGTGAGGCGCGCCGAGGCTTGGCGCAGCAGCTCTTTCCGGTGAACGAAAACGCAGCTTTCCCAGCCCTGGGAAAGCGTGGTCCCGATGACGGAAGTGAAGACGGTCGTTTTGCCGCCACCGGTCGGCAGCACGTAAAGCGGATCTTCGCCGCGCTCAAGGCAGGCCAGGATCTCGTTGACGTTCTTGGTTTGGTAGGGGCGAAGGACTGTCATGCGGCTGCACCCCTGAAGAGATCAATTGAGGGGGCAAAGTTGGTGAACACCAACTCAGTCTTTGTTGCGTTGCGCAGCCCACGAACCGACATCGGCGAAATATGCCAGTCATTCAGGATGTCGCTGTAAATGGTGCCCGGGTTCATCGTCAAAATGACGGACGCCTTGACGTCGCGGAGGGCACTGGCGAGTGCCTCATGCTCATCATTCGACATATCGACTTCGTAAACCTGCTGGCGCTTCGTATTCGTGGTCGAAAGCGGATAAGGAGGATCCAAGAAAAGAACCGCGTCCGGCAGATCACCGAAGACCTTCACAATTTCCAAGCAGTGACGCGAATGGATGGTGACTTCCTTCAGCCGCCTGCAGGCCGCGGCGATGCGGTCCCCCAATCTGTTCCAGACGCGCAGATGCCAGTCTTGGTCCCGATTGAGCCGAAAGCCAGTGTTCCCGGTATGGCATCCATTGACCGACAACCACGACACCACCAGGAACCGGCGTGCCCATTCTACTGGGTCCTCCTGGCGCATCTCTTGACGGCACGCTATCAGTTCACTCTGCGCGTAAGGCGTCATCTCGATCGCTTCCTGGAGCGCCAGCCTCAGGATGGGATCACGCACCACTCGGAAGAGGTTTGTGACGTGCCCAGACAGATCGTTGATATGCTCGACAGGATGTGGGGCCTTCGCCAGCGTCACCGCCGCGCTGCCGGCGAAAACTTCTACCCATACCCGCTTGTTGGACGGTACGAGAGCCAAGATTTGCTGGGCAACCCGTGCTTTGGATCCAAACTGACGATGAATAGGAAGGGTCAAGCCGCCCTCCCCTCATCCATCGGCCGGATGACCAGTTCAACGCGCGGATTGACCGCGTCGAGGCCGTGGTAAACGTGCTTCTCGCGGACTTGACGGTCGTTGCCGTAAACGCGGCCTTGCAGGAAATCGAGGACAAGGGACTCATCGAGATCGGGGCGCCGCGTCGCGTAGAAGATGCGGATGAACGCGACCAGGTCACCACCGAGCAGGGGCGCGACGACCGGCCCGGGGATTTGGCGAATAGCCTCTTTCAGCCAAGCCCGCGCCTTGTCCGATTTGATGGACGCAGGCCGCTTGCCGAACAGGACGAGCTTGCGGCTGTTGGCCTTGCTGGCCGTCTCGCCACGAATGACCAGCCGGACCTCGGGCGCCGTTGATGTGATCCCCTTCCCCATGATGTGCCCCGATCAGCCTGGGAACGCCGGGCGATGATCGCCGAGGTTCACAACTTTCGGGGGGAGCGGGTTAAGACCGGGCGTGTCGTCGTTGCTCGCCTCTTCGTTCTGGCGGCGAATGCAACCGCCCTCGTGACCCGCCGCCCAACGTTCGGCCTGGTCAGAGCCGGAATCATGAGGATTGGCCGACAGTGGCTTGCCCTCATAGCCAGCCTTGTTGCCGGCGTTGGTGATCTCGTACGCCTCTTCGTCCGTCATCGGCTGATTGGCCGCCTGCTGGCGCTTCTTGACGCCCTGCGCGTGGCCGGCGGCGAAGTTCTTCGCGCGCTGAGACCGTCCGTTCCATCCCTGGGCCCGGATCAACGCCTTGACGTCCAGTTGCCCTTCGAGGCCGGCCTTTTCACCCATGTTGAATGCAAAGCCGTCCTGACTGCCGTCGTCCTGTTCGGCCGGAACCGGGGCCTTGTCGTCGCCCCAATCGGCGGCCGGAGCCGGGGCTTGTTCCTCGCTGGCGGTGAGTGTCTGCCCGGCGGTTTCGAACGGCGCGCCACCGGTCACCTGTTCTTCGGCCGCCGCGACCTCGTCTTCGAAACCGTTCTCGGTCTCCTGCGGCTCGGTGCTGATCGTCGCGCCGTCCAGCACATCCAGGAAGTTGATGATTTCGCCACGGCGAGCGGCGGAAAACGCGCGGCGGATATTGTCCTGGATCCGCTTGCCTTCCAGCTCGTCCTCCAACTGCGCGGCCAGGCACCACCGCTCATAAAGCCGGTAGACAAGATCGATGTCCTTGGTGGCCATGTTCGCGCTGGCCTTCAGGTCGCGCTTGGTCGCGGTCACCTCGTCGCTCAACGGTACGATGTGCTCGGCTTTCAGCGCCTCGATGCGGCGCCGGAGCGCGTACATCTTCTCGAATGCCGTCTTCATCGCCGGCGGCAGTTCGTCGGGGGACAGAATTTTCGGTTCGTCATTCATCATGGGGCCTCGTGTTTTTGGGAAGTGGGCGCAGGGGAATCGCCCTTGAACGGACGCAGGACCGCAGCAACGCGGTCCATTTTTTCCCGCAAAGAACGATTTTCGGCTTTCAGGACACGGCCACCGACAAGCCACGCGAGGACTGCGGCGGCGGCGATCAGCACAAGGGCGATCTCAACCCGAATCATAATCCCTCCAAAATCTTGATTGTCTCGGCGACGGCCTGGCGCTCCTCGTCGGTGAGGTCCGAGGGCGAGCGGCCGGCCAGCTCGAGGACCGCGGCGAACACGCCATCATCGTGGCGCATCATGTGAATGAGAGCGGGAACGCTGGGCAGGCTGATACGACGCCGCCATTTCTTGGCCGCGCTTTCGCAGCTGTTGGCGATCCTGGCCAGGACCGTCGCCGGTCGCCGGATGAATATTTCGGCCAAACGGTCCGCAATCACGGCATCCGTGAGCGGCGGCACAAATCTCGCCTTTCTCGGGGAGGATGGTACCGACGCATCGAGGTACGCTTCAGCCTTGGAGGATCTCAAATGAACGCGCTTTGCCAGACCCGTGAAGGGACGCCGAATGACGCGACAACCCATCTGAAGCGTGGAGGCCGCCGTCATTGTAGTTCCCCGTCCGACTCGCGGCGATTGGCTATGCGTTGGTCGATCTGGGTGCGGCGGCGCTGGACGCGGCGACCGGGTTGCTGGCGATGCTCCTCGGTGGCGGTGGCGGTGGGAGCACACTCTCTCTCCGGCTGTTTGCGCTCATATCGAGAGAGAGTGCTTTCGAGCTTATCCAGCATCGATAAACGAGGCTCGGTGATACCGGCCTTCCACCGCTGCCATGTGGCGCGATTAATACCGGCTTCCGCGCAAAGGACCGCTACCGATAGACCACAGTCCTTGGCGCGCTTCTCGGCGGAATTTATGAGAGAGGAAATATCCATGCGCTCGATGTTATGCGCACTAATGCGCACGGTCAAGCGCATTAGTGCCTATGGAATGCGCACGCGAAATTGCGCATTGTTGCGCAATGTATGAAGATAGGGAAAATCAGCGGGCTTTCATTCGCTCCGCAATGGACGCGATGAAGTTAGATGCGACTAATTTGGCAAGAGAAGCCAAGCTAGCCCCCTCTACCCTCAACAGATTTCTAAATAATGATGTAAAATATCTTCTGAGTGGAAAGACGCTGGCGGCCGTTTCTCGCATCTCGGGCGTGGCCGTCCCTTCTGAAGTGAGTTCTGTTGTTGCTCCCACTAGGATCGCCCTGCCGACCACAGATGCGGTCGTACCCAATGAGCTTATGGAAGAAGCTGCTGCCTTCGATTTTGAGCCCCATACGGCCCTTTCACCGCCTGCCAATATGGAAGAATTTGCGCTGATCCCGGTCTATGACGCTCGCGTATCGGCCGGCCCTGGTGCCATCAATGAATCCAACCCGGCTCCGCTCCACTACGATGCGTTCCGAAGAGAATGGGTCCATCGCTATACATCGTCTCTGGAAAAGCTGGCCGTTCTCCGCGTCGCGGGCGACAGCATGGAATCGACCCTCTACAACGGGGACAGCGTATTGGTCGATATGTCGGTGGCGCGCTACTCCCGTGATGGTCTCTACGTCATCCGTTTCAGTAGTGAGGACGAAACCATGGTCAAACGGCTATCCCGCCAGCCGGGGCCGCCGACGCTGACCATCCAGAGCGATAATCCTCGATATAAAACATGGACGGGTATCCCTGACGATGATGTCTGTGTGATCGGCCGCGTCCTGTGGCTGGGTCGTAACATAGGATAGTTCACGGGAGAGGGCGATGTGCGTGTCTTTTCGGCGGTTTTTCTCACTGGCGGCGACCGTGGTGATTTGCGGCTGTGCTTCGGACAGTAACGTTGAAGCACAAAAAGTAGTTCAAGACGCCGAGGGACGATGCGCCCAGATCTTTTCTGATCCACGGACGTCCAGCCTGAATGATAAATCCCCGACGAACCCGGCCCTTGTTACATCCCCCATGCTCACAATCGAATCGTTCCCAACAGAGCAGGAGAAGGAAATACTTCTGATTCAGATGGCCGATCAGGATGAATGCTTTAAGGGGCTATACCCGGCTCTCCTGAAGTCCGACGCCGGATCCGCTGAGGTGCTGAACCGCCTTCAATTGCAGATATCATCTATTCGTGCAGATCTCTATAAAGGAACTATAAATTACGGTACAGCAAACCAAGCTACCTTGAAGGTTATGGTGGACGCCAAAAGCAATCAGAGCAAAATAGACCAAGCTCGAAAGGGGCCATCTTTTATGGATCTTATGATTTTGGGCGCGATGGCTAATTCGAACCGCCCTAAAACCTGCTACTCCTATGCGTCTGGGATGACAAATTGCTATTAAGCTAAATCGTCGTCCAACGCCCCTCGACGTCTCACAACCCGCTTCGGCGGGTTTTTTATTGCCCAAATTTTTAGGTGAAGCGTCTCAAATTTGCATTTATGCGCACAAATGCGCTTGACCATGCGCATTGATGCGCATAACATCCTTCCCGTCAGCCACCCACCGGGCGGCTCACAAGCAGGGCAGCGGCCACCTACGGCCACCGGATGGGTCGGGATAGTCCCGACCCACCTGCCCTCGGGGAGGTTCAGATGGCCCTTTCGCTATTTCATCCCTCAATGACCACGATGGCCCGCCGTGTGGCCAAGGCCACGGCAGCCCAACAGGCCGAATTCCTGGCCACCCTGGACGATGCGCTGCGCGCTCGCCTGGGGCCGGATCGCGCCGACATCCAGCTTGGTGCGATCGCGCTCGAGCTGCACACCCGTGACGGCGAAACCGGCGCCAGTGGTCGCGACCTGATCGACAAGCTCGCCTTCGCAAGTGCCGTCGTCTCCGGCGACCTGGTGGAGGCGTGATCATGCGCACCACAGAATCGATGACCTTCACCTACACCCACACCCTGGTCATTTCCGGCATCGTCGCGAATGAGGAAATCGAGATCGAGGGACGGGTCAACTTTCTGTTCTCTCCCGGTTGTCCGGCTCGCGGCCCCTCCTACGCTTCCGGCGGAGAACCGGCCGAAAGCCCTGAGATCGAGATCGGCACCATCGAGATATACGGCCACGACCCAAAGAGGGTTCGAGATCCCCAATACAAGGGCGAATACCGCGAACTCGCGCCGTCCGCCACCTTGTGGAACCTGATCGCCTCATGGCTGGAAAGCGAATGCTTCGATGAGATGTGTGACGCCGTGGGCGACCCCAGTGAGGATTACGCCGATGCCATGAACGACGCCGCTCGCGACGAGCGGCTGTTGAACGAACCGTGCAGCATCGCTGCTGAATAGGAGTGTTCGCCATGATCCGTTCCGAAGAAATCGCCCTCGCCCACGTTACCGGCCCCACGCCAGCTTTCACTGTCGACGAGATCGTCAAAGCCCTGCTCAACAGGGCAGACGACGATATCGCCGCCGATGAAGCCAACAAGTTCCGCCAGGGCGCCGAGCTTTTGCACAACACCATGACGCCCAAGGAAATCGACGCCGAGCTTCAAGCGATCGCCGCCAATGTTCCCGGCGCGTTCAGTACTTCCCTACACATCAATTCCTATAGCAAAACGGCGCGGGCTTACATCTCGTTGCCCAACAACAAGTACATCGAAGGCGAGGGCGACAGTTTTCGCGAGGCCATCGACAGTCTGCGCGCCGCTGTTGCCGCCACCGACGTGGACGCCGGGATTACCGAGCGTGTGGCACAAGCGCTGCTCACTGACGCCCCCATGCCCAATGACATCAAGCCGGAGCATCTGGCCCGCGTCATCGATCGCGCCCGCATCCGGGCCCGCGAAATGGCGGCGGCGTTCCTGTCTGATAAACAGGCCGCCGAATGATGGCCGCCGCTCGCGACGTTCCTGTCGGTCAATCCTGGGCATTCCGGGATCACCGTACCATGGCCGAAATTTCCGGCCTGCCGGACCGCTACATCGAGGCCCGGATTATCGAGGCTTGGAAGTCCGTCTTCGATCGGGACGCGCGGCCGACCTATCGCCGGCTGTGTGCCGAAGTCCTGCGCCGGTGGGGACTCACGTGATGCGCCTGTTTTCCTTGATCAACGCCATAAGCCGGCCGATTCGCCGGCGCCTCGCTCGTTCACGCCGTTGGGCTTAACGCGCCCCCAAAGGAGAAATTCAATGCCCAGTTTCATATCCGCCAAGACCCCAGCCGAGATCGCCTTGAAGGGCGTCACCGTCGAATTCGAGAAAAACGACGGCAATGTTGTCGCGGTGCTGATCACCGACGCCGCTGGTCGTCAGGTGAAAATTGAAAAGACCGAAACCTATGGAACCGGCATCAAGGTGTTGATCCCCGAGCCGCCGAAGAAGGAAGAGCGGTTCATCCTCTCAGGCACCGTTGGCGGTGGAAAGGTCAAGGTCCGCGAAGTCTTCGAACACGAAGGCGATGCCGAAGCGGTGAAGACCACCTTGGGCTACGACGCCGACGTCAAGATCGACAAGAGCGAGGTCGACATCCTCGACGATGGCACCGTGTCGATGGAAGCGCTCGACGAAGCCATCCCGTTCTGAGGACACCACTATGATCAAATATTACCACGATTTGGTCCAAGGTTCGGATGAGTGGTTCGCGGCACGCTGTGGTCTTCTGACTGCCAGCGAGATAAAGCTGATCCTTACGCCAACCTTGAGAATTGCGAGCAACGACAAGGAGCGCGCTCATCTTTACGAGATTTTAGCGCAGAGAATCAGCGGTTACGTCGAACCGTCTTATGTCGGTGATGACATGCTGCGCGGTCATGTCGATGAGGTCGAAGCCCGGATTAAATACAACGAAAATTTCGCGCCCGTCCAAGATGTCGGCTTCATCACAAATGATCAATGGGGATTTACCCTTGGATATTCGCCGGACGGTGTGATCGGCGAGGACGGCCTAATTGAATGCAAGTCACGCCGTCAAAAATACCAAGTCGAAACCATAATCGACGGGTTCGCCCCTCCCGAATACATGATGCAGATTCAAACCGGGCTACTGGTGACGGGCCGGAAGTGGCTTGATTTCATCTCTTATAGCAGCGGGTTGCCGATGTTGACCGTCCGCGTTCTGCCTAATGCGGAAATCCAGGACGCCATCATCACGGCCGCGACCACCTTCGAGGCGAAGATCCGCGACAAGCTGGACCAATACAACGCTGCCTTGAGATCGAAGATGCGCCTCATTCCGACCGAGCGCCGGATCGAACAGGAGATGTACGCATGACCGATCTTAGGAAGACGATCGCGCCCAAGAGCGACCAGATGAACAGCGATGACCTGATCGGCGGAGCAAGAACGATCACGGTCACGAAGGTTTCTCTTTGCACCGAAGCGGAACAGCCCATTGCCATAAATTTCGAGGGCGATAATGGGAAGCCATATAAGCCATGCAAGTCGATGCGCCGCGTCATGGTCACCGTTTGGGGACCGGATGGCGGTGCTTACGCTGGCCGCAGCATGACGCTCTATCGCGATCCATCCGTGCAGTTCGGCGGTCTGGCTGTTGGCGGCATCCGCATATCGCACATGTCGCACATCGACAAGCCGGTGACGATGGCGCTGACGGCGACCAGGGCGAACAGGAAGGCATTCACCGTCAAGCCGTTGGTGGTGGCAGCAAAGTCCCCGGATCGGGGACAGTGGGAAATTGCAGCCGATCAGGCAGCTGCAGGCGGGACTGCCGCGTTCATGGCTTTTTGGAACGGCCCCGGCAAGCCTCACCGCGAAGTGCTGAGGCCAAACCTCGCCACTTACCAGGGCATCGCCAAGGCGGCAGACGAGGTCGCGGCGAAGCGCCGGCAGCAAGAAGATCAGGCTGCACAAAGTGAGGAAGACCCGTTCGGGTTGCCTCCCGTTGACGGTTTGACGATGTCGCCGGCGGCAGAGAGTGAGCATGCGCGTCTGAACGCCTGCACCACCGAGGCGGAGATTGACGACCTGTGGGAACGCCTGCCGGTCGAGATCTGCCGAGAGCTGGGCGCCGAGGCCGTCGATGTCGCAAAGGCAAATCTGGTTCACCGCCTCGCCGAAGCCGAAGGACAGAAGGAACTGCAGTGATGGACAACAACCCGCGACAGCTTCTCGACCTGATCCGCAATGCCGCAACGCAATATGGCCGGTGCTGCGATCTCTACCAGGACAGCTTCGGACAGTTCCACTGCCATGAGGATGGGCAGCGCACGTTCGCCATGCTGCGCGATGTGCAGGCGCTTTTGGGCTTCAACAAGGGCCTCGGCGAAACGACCGAGGAAGACCGTATGGAAGCGCGCAAGCGGGCGATCCTGAACAAAGCCGCCCCGGATCTGCTGGAGGCGTTGGAAGGCGTCTTGGGTATGGCCGCGAACTTCATCGAAATCCACGAGATGAAAAACGCCAGCAAGGATCCGGACATCGTCAAGGCCCGTGCCGCCATTGCCAAGGCCAAGGGGGAGTGACGGCGATGCTGATGACCGAAGAAGAGGCCCGCAAGAAGTGGTGCCCGCATGTGCGCTTCGCGGCCACCGCCGACGAGTCGAACGCGGCTAACCGATGGAATGATGCCAATGGGAATCCGCCCTCCTGCCGCTGCCTCGCCAGCGAATGCATGTCCTGGCGGTGGCTTTGGCTCGACCCCAACGGCCCCAACGTCAGGCTTCCCGAAGACTGCGCTGCTGCGACGACCGGCGAAGTGCATAAGCGCATCACGAACGAGACTTACGAACCTGCCGGGTTCTGCGGCCTCGCGGGGCGTCCGTTATGACCGTCGCCACTGCCACCCCGCGCCTCGTCCGTCTGGGCACCTCCCGTGTCGGCTTCCTGCATTTCTGCAAGGTGTGCGGCGAGTGGGGCGCCTATGGCTACGAGGCCAGTCTGCTCAAGCACAAAGCCGGCATCTGGTACTGCAGGGAGCATCGGCCGGATGCCAAGCAAGGAGGGCCGCTGTGATAGCCCCGACCTGCCCCTATTGCGGTAATCATGCCGTCCTGGTCGGCGGTGACGTGGTCTACCCACATCGTCCGGACCTCACCAGCAAGAAGATATGGATTTGCCATATCTGCGCCGCGTGGGTTGGCTGTCATCCAGGAACCGAAACGCCCCTCGGACGGCTCGCGAATCCGGAATTGCGGAGGGCAAAGCAGGCCGCTCACGCCGCCTTCGATCCTCTGTGGCGCGCCAAGATCCATCGCGACGGATGCAGCAAGAAACGGGCAAGAAGCGCCGCTTATCGCTGGCTGTCGCAGCAACTCGGGACCAGTCCCGAAGAAACCCATATCGGCATGTTCGACGTCGATCTTTGCAAACGGGTCGTCGAGGTGTGTCGGCCGTATTTGAGAGGTGCCCAGTGATGGACGAACAGACGTTCCGCACCGGAAGGTATCCCGACGGCTCCCTGATCAAACCGGAAGTTCACACCGGCCGCGTTCGGATCCCGAACCGCCGCGATTGCGATACCTTGGACTTTGACTGGCGCGGCCAACGCTGGACGGTCAGCGTCTACCGTGATGACGACGGCGAGCCGCGAGAGATCTTCCTGACACCGGCCCTGAAGGGCGCCAAACCAGAAAGCGACATCCACGCCGCGGCGAACCTCGCCGCCATCCTGGTCAGCACCCTGCTCCAGTATGGCGAGCGTCTGGCCGACCTGACGCAACGGCTGACCGCCGGCGGATGGGGAACTGGCGCCGACGATCAGCCCCTCATCCTAGCAGCCATGAACAAGGCTTTAGAGAAGGACGGCGAAAATGACTGACAATAAACCAACACCAAAACAGATCGACGCCCTGACGGCGATCCGTGCCGGCCAGGTGACGATGCGGAACTGCGGATCTGCCGCCTTTCGCATCCTTGGTCCTGCACACCCGTCCGTGGTTGGCATGTGCGTCAAGAATGGCTGGGCAAAATGGCCGAAAGGACCGATTGGTGAGCAGACCTGCGAATTAACGGCCGCCGGCCGTCTTCTCGATGGGGCCGAACACAATACGGACCTGGAGGTGAGCCATGACTGAGCCGGCAAAAGATGATTGGCCCATCACGGTGGAGGAAGCGGCCCAGCGTCTCCGCTGTGGCGTCCGCTGGTTGAAGGATCACATCCGCGATCATCCTTGCGGGCGGCGCGCAGGGAAGAACATTATCTTTTCAGAAGACGATTACGACCGCCTATATAGGAGCCTCCCGTGTCCCTCAAGCTCGTCCCCCGCAAAGGCTCCGCCGCCTGGTACGTCCGTGGGACCGTCCGAGGTCAGTCTATCTACGAGACTACAGGCACTGAAGACAAAGGCCTTGCAGAAGCCTACCGGGCGAAGAGGGAAGCGGAGCTATATGACCAATCAGTCTTCGGAGCGCGTGCTGTCGTTCCCTTCAACCGAGCAGCCCTGAGCTATCTCGAATTCGAGGAACGCAGCCCCCGCACCATCGATTTCGTTGACAGGTTGATCGAGCATTTCGGGTCGGCGAAGCTTGCCAAGATCGGGCAAGCCGAGGCAGATGAAGCGGTTCGCCGGTTGCTATGCGCCGATGCAGCTCCGTCCACCAAGGTACGGGCCGTCTATACCCCACTCACAGCGGTACTCATGCATGCCCATCAACGCGGATGGTGCGACCGGCCGAATTTCCAGAGACCAACTCAGCCGAAGGGGAAGACGCGATGGTTGACCCCACGAGAGGCCCTGCGACTGATCAATGCCGCGGCGCCACATCTGCGCCCACTGCTGACGTTCTTCCTCTGCACGGGGGCGCGGGTATCGGAGGCGTTGGACCTTATGTGGGATGATGTGGATCTTGCCGCCGCCAAGGCCGTCTTGCGTGACACCAAAAACGGAGAAGATCGCCCAGCCCTTTTGCCGCCAACCGCTGTCGTCTCCTTGGCCAACCTCCCCGGCCGAGAGGATGAAGTTTTTCGCCGTGACGATGGGGAACCTTATACCGACAAGAAGCGGCTGGAAGGCGGCCAGATCAAGAAGGCCTTCGGGACAGCATGCCGCCGCGCAGGGCTCATCAAATGGTCGGCGACGGGAAAGGGGAAAGTCGATGGCGCCTGCACACTCGTTAAATGGACGCCCACCCTCACCCCTCATGACCTGCGCCACACCTGGGCGACATGGGCCTATGCCCTGTCCAAGGACTTCATGCGCCTGAAATACGAAGGCGGTTGGAAAAGCCTGTCGATGGTCGAGAGATACGCCCATCTCATGACAAGCGACCTGATCCCCGACATAGCTCTCGTCTGGGGAGATTCTCACCCGGCATTTGGGGTTGTGCCGGGGCGAGAAATGCGACAAAATCCGTGCAGTCCGATTGACGAAGTCAAAAACGCCATTTAAAACAATAGCATACAGGACACGCCAACGTCCTTGGTAAGGACGGGGTCGGAGGTTCGATTCCTCTCACCAGCACCAGCTTCCGAAGTATCTCGGGTCTTCCCTAAAGACTTTTCAGTCACCCCCCGGGCGTCACGCCCCGAAGGTGATATGACGGCAACCCGACGATCGATGACGATCGACTGCTGGTAGCTCACGCCGCGGAATCCGATGCGCGCGTAAATACGTTCGGCGATTGACCCGACATCGGCCGACATAACCAGCCCGGACAATGCCGCAATTTGCACCCAGTTCTTTGCCGCGCGCCAATCCGAACCACCAGAATGGTCCGGCCGAAACCGCGGCCAGGTATTCGTCGTATCGCCATTGCGTGAAGTCGCGCGTCGCCGAGGCGCCCGAATCCAGTGAATGGCTCGCCAGGGCGATCTCAGTCACTTGACAAAACTCCCGCATGCTATCGAGCTGAACCAGCTGACAGTCGCCAAGATCAGGCGATGATGGCTGACGATCCAGGCGCATGGTTCGGCAAGATAGGCCGGCGGCCTTTCCGGCAAGCACTCCAGGCCAATCCAAAGTCGTCATGATATTTCTCCCGAGGGTCTGGGCAGATTTGTCGGCGCCGCCATAGAAAGGTACCAGCCGTTATTCGAATCGCAATCGCGGGATTGTCATTTGGTATCGCTCTTCCATTAAGATAACGTGCCATTAGTACGTTATCGCGGCCCAAAACCACTCCGAATAACGGAACGTTAACGAGTAATTTCTAAACTTTATTTAAAACATGGCGGTGGATCTTATGGAAATATTCTCATCTGGAATCCCATATTTCGTTGCAATCGGCATTGTTGTCATCATCATATTGATGATTATATTCGGAAGTTTTTTCACTGTTGAAACGTCTGAAGTCGCCATAATTGTTCGATTCGGAAAATTTCTTCGGGCTGCCAATCCGGGACTTAACTGGAAGTGGCCGTTCATTGATGCCGTCGCCGGCCGGGTCAGTCTGCGGGTCAATCAAATCGCCATGACCATGGAGACGAAGACCAAGGACAATGTGTTCGTCACCATTCCGATTTCCGTCCAAAACCGGGTCCGTATGGAAAATATCTACGACGCTTACTACAAATTGGCGAACCCGGCCGAACAGATCCAATCCTATGTCGAACAGGTCATTCTCGGGCATGTTCCCGGCATGACGCTGGACGAGGTGTTCGCCAGCCAGTCGGGAATCGCTGCGGCGGTGAAAAAGGAGCTCGATTCCGACATGGCTGGATTCGGCTATGAGATCGTCAATGTCCTGGTCACCGACATCATTCCCGACGCCAAAGTGAAATCCGCGATGAACGACATCAATGCGGCGCAGCGCGAACAGGTGGCCGCCGCCGCCCGCGGCGAAGCTGAAAAGATCCTGGTGGTCAAGAAGGCCGAGGCAGAAGCGGAAAGCAAGGCCCTGCAGGGCCAGGGCATCGCCAATCAAAGGAAAGCCATTATCGAAGGGCTTCAGGGCTCGATCGAACAGTTCCAGAGGGTCGTCGAGGGAGCATCGACCTCGGAAGTCATGCAGTTGGTTCTCATCACTCAATACTTCGATACGCTGAAATCCATCGGCGAAAGCGACAAGACCAATACGCTGTTTCTGTCGCACGCCCCGGGATCCACAAAAGATATCTCGGAACAGATTCTGCAAGCCATGCTGGCAGCCAACAAAACGAAGAGCTAGTGGTTGGACTCTAGCACTTTGTGCTCCGACGAGTGGGGCGGGAATCCTGCCCGCCTCCGACGCGAAAGCGGCGGAAAATGCTGACTTTTCGGCTTCGCCGAAGGACGGGCGGGAGAGGCTGTGAAAAATTAGAGTGGCACCGGCCTCCGTGCCGGTGTAGGGCCGAAGTCGAAAGCAAGAATTTTCGCCGCTTTGCGGCGAACACCGGCACGGATGCCACTTTCGATTTAATTCTAAGGCCTCGGACGCCCTCCCCACTCCTGGTCTAAGGACTCATCCATCAGATTTTTACCACTAGATCAAATTCGGAGGCTTATCCCGAATGGCTCATCCCCTTCGTTCCGGTGACTGCCCGTGAGGGAAGGAATTCACCACGAAGGGCACCAAGAGAACCAGGGTATTAACGATCAGGATAAGGCATTTCGCTCGTCATCCAGCGCAATGCCTATGAAGGGCTTCCACTTTCCCGTCGGTTCCGATGCCTGTGAGCCACCTGCCATCATATTGCCAAAATCGGTCTTATAAATGGAACTTATTGGCGATGCCGATTAGGGAAGCGCGGTATGGCGGCTTCTTCGCCCTTTTCGCCGATATTTGGACGAACCGCGCGCGCTTTGGCGGGCTGCTCCGTCGGGGCCGCGCGGTTCTGGGAACGGATTGATGGGCAGTCCATAGCCATTTCTGGAACGGTTCGCTTTCGCGTGAGCCGCTTCGGCTTTACGTCGGCCTCAAGTGAAAAGCCGCAGATGCCGGACAGGGCATGGCGTGAAGGAAAGGCAAGCAGGAAAGGACCCGCTCATGCGGATGGCGCTCCGGTTCATTCTGCCACTTTTGGTGGTCTTGGTGGGGCTTGCCTGGGGGATCATGCCCCTGGTCGACCACCGGATCGAGCGGTGGCTCCGGGCCGATGTGGAAACCCGCTCGCAGCTTGTGTTCTTTTCGGTCCAAGATACCATCGCCGCCCTGGCGATGTCGAAGGCCGACGACAAGATCGACGCCTTGTTCAAACGTATTGCCGCCCAGGACGGCGAATTACTGGCGTTGGGTCTATGCACGCCGGCCGGTCAATTGAGCCACCGGTCCGCCGCCTGGCCGCAGTCTCTCGGCTGCCCGGCATCGCCGGAGCCTGACCGGCCATTTTCACTGGAACATTTGACCGATGGACCGGTGCTGGCAGCCAGTTTTCCGCTCGCCGCCAACGGTGCCGCGTCGGGACGGCTGGTCATCCTCCATGACCTCGGTTTCATCGAGCGCCGCAGCACCCGTCTAAAAGGCTATCTTGTCGGATTTCTCGGTGCCCTCGGTATCGTGGTCGCGGGCCTGACGGCGCTGATCGCGCGGTTAACGCTGCGCAGTTGGGTCCGCGCCGTCCGCAAAGGCGTGTCGGCGGGAATCGAGGGAGCGGCTGCCGATAAGACCTTGCATCCCGACGTTGGCCCGCTGGTCGAAGAGATGCGCAAGCTGTTGCGTGATGTCGATACCGCACCGGTGCCCGCCGACGCCATCCGGGTCGACTGGGGACCCGACACTCTTCGCAGTCTGCTGCACACCGAATTGCCCGATGCCGAAGTCCTGGTGGTCTCGAATCGCGAACCCTATGTTCATAATCTCGAGGACGACGGCACGATCACCCTGCAACGGCCGGCCAGCGGCGTCGTAACCGCCTTGGAACCGGTCATGCGGGCCTGTGGCGGCACCTGGATCGCCCATGGCAACGGATCGGCGGATCATCTGATGGTCGACGAGCAGGACCATCTGCAGGTGCCCCCCGATGATCCGGCCTACAGCCTGCGCCGAATCTGGCTGTCCAACGAAGAATATGACGGATACTACTATGGCTTCGCCAACGAAGGGATCTGGCCGTTATGCCATATCGCCTTCGTGCGCCCAATCTTCCGCGTTACGGATTGGGAACAGTATGTCGCGGTCAACCAGAAATTCGCCGATGCCCTAGTGGCCGAGGCGCGAACTCCCAATCCTGTGATCCTTGTCCAGGACTACCATTTCGCCCTGCTCCCCAAGCTGGTGCGAGAACGCCTTCCCGAAGCGACGATCATCACCTTTTGGCACATACCCTGGCCCAACGCCGAGGTCTTCAGCATCTGCCCGTGGAAAGAGGAAATCCTGGCCGGTTTGCTGGGAAGCTCCATCCTGGGGTTCCATACCCAGCTCCACTGTCTCAATTTTCTCGAATCGGTCGACCGTTTTCTCGAATGCCACATCGACCGCGAGCACAGCATAGTCCGCGCCGGCGAAGGCACGACCCTGGTGCGCCCCTATCCCATCTCGATCGAGTGGCCGCCGGCTGCCCTTGCCGCGCAAGCCCCAGTCACCGAATGCCAGGAGAGTGTCCGTCGACGATTCGGCCTTTTGCCATCGACCCGCCTAGCCGTCGGCGTCGAACGCTTCGACTATACCAAAGGCATCGCCGACCGCTTCCGAGCCGCCGAAAGCCTGCTGGCGACGCATCCCGAGTGGCTGGGTAAATTCACCCTGCTGCAAATCGCCGCGCCGACCCGCAGCCGCTTGCCGGCTTATCGCGATACCGAGATCGAAGCGAAAGCCGTTGCCAAGGAAATCAATGAACGCTTCGGCCGCGATGGCTGGATGCCGATTATCCTGGTGCCCAGGCATCACGAGCCGGAGGAGGTCTTCACCCTGTTTCGCGCCGCCGACCTGTGTCTGGTTTCCAGTCTGCACGACGGCATGAATCTGGTCGCCAAGGAGTTCGTCGCCGCTCGCGATGACGAGGATGGCGTGCTGGTGCTTTCGACCTTCGCCGGCGCCTCGCGCGAGCTGCAGGAGGCCTTGATCGTCAACCCTTACGATGTCCACGCCATGGGCGAAGCCATCCACACCGCATTGACCATGCCGCAAGAGCAGCGGCGGGAACGGATGCGGCTGATGCGCGACATGGTCGCCGAACACAATGTTCACTTCTGGGCGGGAAAGATGCTGCTCGACGCGGCGCGCATGCGCAAACGGCGCCATATCGAACGGCCGATTGGCGACGAAGCGTCGGAGCCCGTCACACTCAAGGACAATGAGAACGATGCGGATTCCCACAGCGGCTGACCTCAACGCCTGGGCTTTGTTTCTCGATATCGACGGAACTTTGCTCGATATCGCGTCCGAGCCGGGCAAGGTCGTCGTCCCCGAGACGCTTCCCCCCCTGCTCGATGCCCTGACGGTGCGATTGTCCGGTGCGCTGGCGTTGATCAGCGGACGCCATCTTACCGATATCGACAGCCTGTTTCCCGGAGGCCGCGATGGTTCCGGAAGCCACGGGGCCGAATTGCGGCGGGCCGGAGTGCCGATCGTCTTGCAGGGGCGCTGGTCGCGGGAGTTCGACACCCTGATCGCCGAGATCGACGATGAGGCCCGCCGTCTTCCCGGTGTCCTCGTGGAACGTAAGCCCTGGTCGGTGGTGCTTCACTTCAGATCCGCGCCGGAACAGGCCGGTGCCGCCATCTCCCTGGCCGAGGTCATCGTCAATCGATCCAAGGTCCCGGCCCGATTGATCCTCGGCAAGGGCGTGGTCGAACTTGTTCCCCTTGAGGTCGACAAGGGAAAAGCCATCGAATGGTTCATGCGACGCCCCCCTTACCTTGGCAGAGTGCCGGTCTTCGTGGGCGACGATGTAACCGACGAAGACGGCTTCCACGCCGTCAATCGTCTGGGCGGCATATCCGTTCATGTCGGGGAAAACGCGACTGCAGCGCGCTTTCGGCTGACCACCCCGGCTTCGGTGCGAAGCTGGCTTGCCGGACTGGATGATCGGATGGAAGGGATGGGCAATGAACACACTTGATCTCGGCGTCATCGGCAACTGCAACATTGCCGCCCTGGTCGACCAGCAAGGCTCCGTGGTCTGGGGGTGCTATCCCAGATTGGACGGCGACGCCGTCTTTTCCTCGCTCCTCGACGGCGAGCGGACAGCGGCGGATGGACAGGAAGGGATGTTCTCGCTGGAACTGATCGACCAGTTGCATGCGGATCAAACCTATCTGGCCAATTCGGCGATCCTGCGCACGACACTCTACGACCATCACGGCGGCGTCGTCGAAATCACCGATTTTGCGCCGCGCTTCGCCCTCTATGAACGGATCGTCCGGCCACCGATGATCGTCCGGCAGGTCAGACCGGTGCGCGGCCATCCCCGCTTGCGGATTCGTCTGCGCCCGCTTTTCGCCAATGGTGCGCAAAAACCCGACATTACCCGGGGCAGCAACCACATCCGTTACGTCTCCGCGGCGCAGACGCTCCGCCTGACCACCAATGCCCCGGTTTCCTACATCATTGAGGAACGTCCGTTCGTCCTCGACCATCCGATCGATCTGCTGCTGGGAAGCGATGAAAGCCTGCAGGGGGGCATCGAAACCACGTCACGCGATCTATTCGAGCGCACTCTCAATCACTGGCGAAACTGGACGCGCGCCTTGTCGATCCCGTTCGAATGGCAAGACGCGGTGATTCGCGCTGCCATCACATTGAAACTGTGCAATTTCGAGGAAACCGGCGCGATCGTCGCCGCCTTGACCACCTCGGTTCCCGAAGCGCCGGAAAGCGAACGGAACTGGGATTACCGCTACTGCTGGCTGCGCGATGCCTATTTCGTGATTCACGCGCTCAACCGCCTGGGCGCCACCCGGACGATGGAAGACTATCTGCGTTTCATCAATGACATCGTCGAGGAAGCCACCGAGGGAGAACTGGCTCCGGTCTACGGTATTACCCGCGAGACCTCCCTCGATGAGGCCATCGTGGCGCACCTGGCCGGATATCGTCGCTTTGGGCCGGTGCGCATCGGCAATCAGGCGCATCTCCAGGTGCAAAACGATGTGTATGGCTCAGTTGTGCTGGCCGCGACGCACGCCTTTTTCGACCAGCGGCTCGCCAGTCCGGGCGCCATGCCCCTGTTCGAACAGCTGGAACGGCTGGGCAATCGGGCTGTCGCCGTCTTCGACAAGCCCGACGCCGGGCCATGGGAGCTGCGTACGATCGCCGCGGTCCATACCTTTTCGTCCGTCATGTGTTGGACGGCCTGTGATCGCCTGGCCAAAGTCGCCCGCCACCTTGGTCTGTCTGAACGGGCGCTGCATTGGCGCCGGTCGGCGGACCGGCTCCACGGAATCATCTGCGAGCGCGCCTGGAATCCGGAAATCGGCAGCTTCACCTCGACCTTCGACGGACGGGAGCTCGACGCCACCTTGCTGCTACTCCACGAGCTCGACTTCCTGAAGGCCGACGACCCCCGTTTCGTCGCCACCGTCGACGCGGTGGCCGAAACCCTGCGCACCGGCGATTTTCTGTTCCGCTACGCCAGCGAGGACGACTTCGGCCGCCCCAAGACGGCATTCATCATCTGCGTCTTCTGGTACATCGACGCTCTGGCCGCCCTGGGCCGGACGGACGAGGCGCGCCACCTGTTCGAAACCGTGCTGGCCCGCCGCAATCCGCTTGGCTTGCTGTCCGAGGATATCGATCCGCGGAATGGCGAATTATGGGGAAACTTCCCGCAGACCTATTCCATGGTCGGGCTGATCAATTGCGCCACACGCCTCTCGAAGACTTGGGAAGAGGTTTTCTGATGGCACAAAACCAGCGTAACCGAGACATATCTTTGGTTGATATTCAACTATTTCGAGAGCCAGTATAGCGACATGTACGCCCTTCTTCGTGATCGATCCTTATCCATAGAGGAGGCGCGACTACCTGGGTTGAGGCCGAACACTGCATAACCGACAGCGTCCCTCGGAGAAGCCGCTCATGTCACCCGACCCTTGTGCCGCTCCAGTCTCCCGAGACAACATTCCTTCGCCAGATACTCGCATAACGGGAGATCCGTCCAGCTCCGCCAATGAGATCGTCCGCGTGTTGGAGACCGATGGAACGCTGAAAGGGATATCAGCAGACGACTTTCTGTTTGACGGTGGTCCGTCGCCTCTGGCCATCGCCTTCATCTCACCACATCTTGATTTTCCGGTGGTCGTATCGGAACTCTGCCGGTTGGCCGGGAAGACCCCGGTGATGGCGGCGTCGACAGCCGGTGAATTGTGCTCGGTCGGAACCGGAACGCCTCTTTACAAGCCAACCGGCGCCTTCTGGTCGACGGTCGTTGTCCAGATTTTCTCGCCGGCGCTTTTGTCCGAGGTCAGCCTGCAGACCATTCCGCTGCACAATGACGATATCCGCCAAGGCGCGCCCACGTTGTCGCAACAAGATCGGGTGGAGCGGATCGCACAGTCCTTGAAGACCGTGCGACTGCCGTTTCGATTGGATTCGCGGAACTGCGTGGCACTGACCTTCATCGATGGCCTGTCGGCGTCGGAGAATTATCTGATGGAGGCGGTTTATCGCAGCGCCGCCTTTCCCTGCCTGTTCGTCGGCGGATCGACGGGCGGCAAATTCGATTTCCGCAATACCTATTTGTTTGACGGGCAAAGGATTCTGGAGAATCACGCCGTCATCGCCTTTCTCAAGCTGGCTCCCGGCAAACGCTATGGCGTGTTGAAAAGCCAGAATTTCCGCAAGACCGGCCGATCATTCGTTGTCGTCGACGCCAACCCCGATCTTCGGACCGTATCGACCATTTTGGACGAAACAAACGGTGTCGTCGTCCCGGTCGTCGAGGCGCTATCGAAACTGTTCGAGACCGCCCCCGAACAGCTGATGGAAAAACTCGCCGGCCACACCTTTGCCATCGAACTCGATGGCGAATTATTCGTTCGCTCCGTCGCCGACCTCGACCAGGAAGCTGGGGAATTGTCGTTCTTTTGCGATATCAACCAGGGCGATGAACTGTTGCTGGTCGAAGCGACCGATTTTGCACAACAGACCCGCCGGGACGTGACCGCGTTCCTGCGCGGCAAACCGAAACCGCTGGCGGCGTTGCTGAACGACTGCATCCTAAGACGCCTCAACAATGAAAACGTCTTGAGCGATCTGAACGAACTTTGGGACATTCCGGTGGCCGGATTCTCGACGTTCGGCGAACTCCTGGGAATCAACATCAATCAAACGCTGACCGCACTGGTGTTTTTCGATACGGCCGACGGTCCGTTCGAAGACGACTTTGTCGATTCCTTTCCTATCCATTACGCCAGTTTTTGTTCCTACTTCGAACGTCGGCAGTTGAACCGGATCAAAATCATGAACCGGTTACGGTCCAGCATGGCTCGCCGTCTGGCCAGTCATCTTGGAGCGAGTTCGGCGTTGGCCGAGGAGTTCGAGAGTCTGTTGACGCAATCGTCCGATGTCCAAGCCACCCTGAACGGCATCCACGCGACCCTGGCCAGGGAGATCGCCACCGAAAAACGCGTACGCCAAGCCGAAGGCAATCTGATTGACGCTATCGAGGCGATTAGCGAAGGTTTTGCCCTTTTCGACACCGACGACCGCCTGGTTATCTGTAATCGCCGCTACCGCGAAATGTTCCTCGATGCGATGCAGAAAATCGAGCCTGGCCGAACCTTCCGGGAAATCGTTCGGTTGGCGGCGGACATCGGACTTTACGACTATCACGGCAAGGAACTCGACGCCTTTGTGTCAGCAAGTTTGACTGCGCACAAAACGGCGGATGGTTCCGGCATTCTGCATGCAATGGTCGGTGGCCGATGGCTTGTCAGCAAGGACTATCGCACGCATGACGGCGGTATCGTCACCTTGCGGACGGATGTGACCGAACTGAAAAAGCGCGAAGAAGAAGTTCGTGTTTTGAAAACACGCTATGAGCTGATCCTGCGGTCGGCCGGTGACGGTATCATCGGCGTCAACGCCCGGGAACGTATCACCTTCGCCAACGACGCGGCCGGCCGCATGGTGGGCGTCGCCACGGCACTGTTGGAAGGACGGAATTACCGCGAGGTTCTTTGCGGCAACGAACCTCAGGTCGACCTGCCCCACTTCCCTTTGGAAGGCGAGACCTGGAACGCACACGAAAGCCGCTTCCAACGTGCCGATGGGACAAGCTTCTTCACCGAGTTCGTCCTTGCTCCGATCCGGCAGAAAGGCTCATTCGAGGGCGCCGTGGTGGTTTTTCGGGATATCTCGCTGCGCAAGCAATACGAAGATGGCATTGTCAATCATCAGAAGGCCCTGGAACGGCAAGTCGCCGAACGCACACAAAAACTGACCGCCGAAATCGATATCCGCATGCGCGTCCAGCGCGCCCTTGCCGAAAGCCAGGGACGCCTGATGGCGATCACCGCCAGCCTGGTGGTCGGCGTTCTTCTGGTCGATATCCATGGAATCATCGTATTCGCCAACAAGTCGGCGCATCGCTGGCTAGACGCGGATTCGCTGGTCGAACGCGAATTGGACGAGGTGCTGTCATTGGAGGTCCTGGGCAATCGCGTCGGCTTCACCGAAAGCCCCTTTCACAAGGTCATTGAAGGTGGCGACACCATCATCGATGACGATGCGGTTTTTGTCACAGCCTCGGGCAAACGGTTGTGCATCGCTTATGCGACGGCGCCATTGGAGGAAGACGGCCGGCGGCGGATCGCCATCATTTCATTCCGTGACATCGAAGCCCTGAAGAAAGCCCAGCGTGACGCGTTGCAGGCGTCGCGGCTGGCGACCATCGGGCAGTTGGCGGCCGGGATCGCGCACGAAATCAATACGCCCGTACAGTATGTCGGCGACAATCTGAGCTATATCGGACAATCCTTGTCCAAGCTGAACGAAGTCTTCGCGGCGGCACAGAGCATTGCCGTGGCGGCGTCGGAGTACCCACAAATGACCGAGTTGGCAGCACAGTATGAGGCGGCTGTGAAAAACGCCAAAATGGCGGTCCTGTTGGCAGAAGTGCCTCTCGCTATCGCCGAGTCATTGGAAGGGGTGACGCAGATCGGTCATATCGTGTCATCAATGAAGGAATTTTCCCACCCCGGGACAGCCAACAAGATCATGACCAACATAAACCGGGCGATCGAAAGCACGGCAACGGTATGCCGCAATGTCTGGAAGACGGTGGCCAAGGTCGAAATGAATTTCGAACCCTCGATACCCCCTGTGCTCTGCTTCGCCAGCGAGATGAATCAGGTCTTCCTCAATCTGATCGTCAATGCCGCCCATGCCATTGAAACGTCGGGAAAACCACTGCCCGGAAAGATCACGATCACCACCCGCTATGACGGCGAGAGCGTGATCGTCGAAGTGGCCGACAGCGGAACCGGAATCCCCGAAGAGCTGCGGGAACGGATCTTCGACCCGTTCTTCACCACCAAGGAGGTCGGCAAGGGCACCGGTCAGGGCTTGGCCATTTGCCGCGATGTGGTCGTTTCCAAGCATGGCGGATCATTGGAAGCCGGCGGCATCGTCGGCGAAGGCGCCGTCTTCACCATCCGCCTGCCGGTCGGCGTCGAACCCTCGCTTCCCGAGACCGTCGACTCATAGAGCCGGACGCCCCGAGCAGCGCGCAAAACACGACTGAAAATTGGTATTACCGGTGGTCGACGCGCGCATGTGAACTCCTGGACGCCAAGAGATTGAGGCCCAGCAGGACAAGCGTCGCGACGATGATGATGCAAGACGCGGCGACGATCGTCGGATCGATATCCTGCGCCACCCCCTCGTACATGAGCTTGGGCAGCGTCCGCGTCTTGAGGTTGGTCAGGAACAGGGCCAGGACGACGTCGTCGAACGAGGTGATGAAGGCGAAGACTGCGCCGCCGATCACGCCTGGCATGATCGCCGGCAGCATCACCCGGCGGAACATCGTCGGCCAGGAGGCGCCGAGCCCGAGGGCGGCATATTCGAGATTGCCGTCGAAGCCGCGCAGCACCGCCCGAACCGAAAGGAAGACATAGGGCGTGGCAACCAGCGTGTGCCCGAGAGCCGGCGCCCACAACGAGCCAATCAGGCCGATGGGCGCCAGAAAGTAATAGAGCGCCACGCTGATGACGATCGCCGGGACGATCATCGGCATGATGAAATAGGCGTCGAAAAATCCCGCCGCGCGCTTCTTCAGGCGCGACACGCCAACCGCCGCCGAGGTTCCGAGAATTGCCGACAGGACGACGGTCAGAGCGGCGATGACCAGACTATTGCCGGTCGCCCGCAGCCATTTGTTGTCGGAGAAAAAGTTGGCGTACCACTTCACGGTATAGGATGGCGGCGGGAAGGTGAAATAGGTCGATGATCCGAAACTGATCGGGAAAATCAGCAGAATCGGCGCTACCAGAAACAAGACGACCAGAAGTCCCAGACCGGCGGAGATCCGACCGCCAACACTGCGGCTGCGGATTTCCGCGCCGAACGGTTCGCCGGCCCGGCTGGAACCGCTGCTCATCATCTCGCCGAAATTGAACAGCTTTTGCACGATGGCAAACAGAACCAGGGTGACGCAAAGCAGGATCAGCGCAAGCGCGGCCGCCAGCCCCCAATTCAGCTGTTCGGAAATATTGAAGGCGATCATCTGGGCAATCATCGTCTGCCCGGGTCCGCCCATCAGCGACGGCGTGATGTAGTAGCCGATGGCGTTCATGAACACCATGATCGCTCCGGCGATGGCGCCCGGACTGGTCAGCGGCAACATGACGCGCCAGAACAGCCGCACCGGCGACGCACCCAAGCCCTCGGCCGCCAGAATGACCGACCGATCGACGGACCGGAACGAGGCGTAGAGCGGAAGCACGACAAAAGGCATCAACACATGCGTCATGCCGATCAGCACGCCGGTCAGATTGAACACGAAGGCGATGGGCTGGTCGGTCAGGCCGACACCGCGCAAGAGGTCGTTCACGATGCCGTTTTTCTGCAGAAGGATGATCCAGCCGGTGGTCCGCACCAGCGCGCTCGTCCAAAACGGCAGCAACACGACGAGAAACAGGATCTTGGCGATGGTCTGGCGCAAGGTCGCCAGCAGATAGGCCAACGGATAGGCGAAGACGACCGAGAGGATGGTCACCAGACTGGCGATAACCATGGTGTTTTGAAAGGCCTGGAGATAGGCGGAAACGCTGACGGCATGCACGAAATATTTGAGCGTGAAACCGTGATCGTAAAAGCCGCTGACCAGCAGGAAACCGACCGGCAGAACAAAGAAGGCGATGGTAAAGGCGACCAGGGGCAGAGACGCCAAAGCCGGCGGAGAGAGTCTCAAGACTGAGTGCGACCTGTGGCGCAGCATGATCGTTCCCGCATCCGTTTCAGCGTCTCGTTCCATGGAGTTACTGTTGCAGCAGTTGTGTGTAACGTTCGGTCAGTTTGTCGGCGTTCTGCCCCCACCAGGCATAGTCGACGAACAGGGCGTTCTTGATGCGCTCAGGCGTCGAGGGCAGACGTTCCTTGCGCTTGTCATCGATGAAGGGCCAGGCGTCCTCGGTCACCGGACCATAGGCGACGTAGTTGCTGAACCGGGACTGAGGCTCGCCACCGACCATGTAGGACAGGAACTTGAGGGCGGTGTCCTTGTGCGGCGCCTTCTTGGGGATGGTGAAATAGCCGATGTTGGCGATGATCTGGTCCCAGGACATGCGGATCGGCAGACCGTCGTCGATTCCGGACTGGAAACGTCCGTTCCAGCCGATGGCCATGACCACTTCGCCGCTGCCCAGCAATTGGACTGGCTGGGCGCCGTTGTGCCAGAAGATCGTGATGTGGGGCTTGATCTTGGCGACCATGGCGAAGGCGCGGTCGAGGCCTTCCTTGGTCGACAAGACGGAATAGACTTTGTCGAGGGGCACGCCATCGGCCAGCAGGGCGGCCTCCAGCATCGCCGACGGATCATCCTGCATGGTCCGTTTGCCTGGGAATTTCTCGACGTCCCAAAAGTCCTTAAAGCTCTTGGGCTGCGGCTTTCCGTCGGGAAAAGCCTTGGTCGAGAATGCCAGATTGGTGCTGAAGATCTCGGACGGCACGCCATAGTCGTTGCGAGCTCCGGCGATGACGTGACTGACATCGACCATCTTGCCGACCGGCTCGAACAGGCCAAGCGATATGCCGCGCGCCAAACGAACACCATTTTCCGTGACGACATCCCACTCGACCGTGTTGGTGTCGATCATCGCCTTGATCTTGGCGACTTCCGGGTTGGTATCCTCGACGATCTTGACGCCAGTGGATTTGCCGAAGGGCTCAAGCCAGGCCTTGCGGATGGCGTCCTGGTACGACCCGCCCCAGCTTGAAAAGTTGAGATCCTCGGCCTGGACGGGAACCGCCACCGAACATAATCCGAGAGCGGCAAAAGCGAGTTTCAATACTGGTCTCATCAGACATCTTCCTTAGGTTTTGGCGGCCTTGAGAATTCCGGCAGGTGACGCGAGACGTTTGAGAATTTTCCGGACGCCGGATCGTTGACGACGGTTCAAAAGCGGCCGAGTTTCGACATCGGTACGATGTCGAAACCTAGTTGCGCCAAGGTTTCACGGACTTTTCCGGCCATGGCGACAGCCGCGGGGTTGTCTCCATGCACGCAGATCGTATCGATGGCGGTTGGGAATTTCCGGCCGCTTTCGCTGATGATGGCCCCGGCGTCGATCATGCGGGCCAGACGCTCCGCGGCGAACGAAGCGTCGTGCAGCACGGCGCCCGGCAGCTTGCGCGCCATCAGATAGCCGGTGTCGTCATAGGCGCGGTCGGCAAAGATCTCGCTGGCGACGCGCAGATTGGCGCGCCTTGCCGCCGTATCGGTCTCGTTGAACGGCGCCGTCACGAAAATCAGATCGCGGTCGACGGCCAAGGTCGCCCGGACGATCGCCTGCGACAGATCGGCGTCGCGCGCCGCCATATTGCCAAGCGAGCCATGCGTTTTGATATGGGTGACGCGGGCTCCCAGGCTGGCCGCCATGGCTTGCGCGGCCCCCAGTTGATAGATCAGCATCTTTTCGATATCGGCCGGGCTGTCGCCGAAGATCGGGCGACGGCCGAACCCCCAAAGGTCGAGAAAACCGGGATGAGCGCCGATATCGACGCCCTTGTCGCGGGCCAATGCCATCGTCTTGTGCATGACCAGGGGATCGCCGGCATGAAAACCGCAGGCGATATTGGCCGATGTGACGATTCCCAGCATCGCCCTGTCATCGCCGATCTCGTAGACGCCGAAACCTTCTCCCATGTCGGAGTTCAGATCGACCGATCGAACGCTCACCATTGGTCTTCTCCATGTTCTGTTCGCCCGATTTCGCGTGGCATGTCACTGGTATACCGAAAACTGGCGGTTAAATCGTCCACGCAATACATGTGCCAAAAAATTTTATTGTTAAATTTCAATTAGTTATGTAATTGCTGGTCAGCCCGACAAGATTTATATGCCTATATATTGGGCCGCTATAACTTTTGTGATATTTTTTTGTGCAACACCGTCGACTCTTTCCATTTTTTTGGTGCCAGAATCACCAGAATCGCGCCAAAACTCTCATGAATTTCCGCTTTCTTGACGTTTTGCGCAAATTTGGAGTAGCGTCGGTATACCATTATCGAACCAAGGCCGATTATCCAATGGATGTCACGTTTGCGCCCGTCCCTACCCGACTTTTGCCGCAGCGAGGCTGCCTGGGAATGCCGCAGCGAGGCTGCTTGGGAATGCCGCAGCGAGGCTGCTTGGGAATGCCGCAGCGAGGCTGCTTGGGAATGCCGCAGCGAGGCTGCTTGGGAAAATGACCATTCGCTCCGCCACAGCCGCGCCGCAACCAGTTTGCCGTTTCCTCCCGGCGGGCGATACCGGACTCACGGTCGAGTTCGGCGACGTGATCGACGAGCATCTCAACCGGCTGGTGGTGACCTTCGACCGACAGGTTCGCCAGGCGGACATTCCCGGCGTGATCGAGACCATTCCGTCCTATCGATCGCTCCTCGTTCTGTACGAGCCGCAGGTCATCGGCGCCGGCGCCTTGACCGACCGCCTGCGCGCCCTGGTGCCCGATCATCCCGACGACCAGAAGGACATCCGCCGCTGGCAGATCCCGGTGACCTATGGCGGCGCCTATGGCATGGACCTCGACTTCATCGCCAAGAGCCATGACCTCACCACCGGCGACGTCATCGCCTTGCATTCGGGCGCCCTATACCGCGTCTACATGATCGGGTTTGCCCCCGGCTTCAGCTATCTCGGCGGTCTTCCAGCGGCGCTACGGACGCCGCGCCGCGCCGACCCCCGCCTGACCACCCCGGCCGGCAGCGTCTCGCTGGGCGGCGAACAGGCCGCCGTCTCATCGCTCGAACTGCCCAGTGGTTGGCACATGCTGGGCCGCACGCCGGTCCGGACCTTCGATCTTCGCCGCGACAGGCCGTTTCTGCTTGATGTCGGCGACCTTGTCCGCTTCGTTCCTGTCGGAGCGGCGGAGTTCGAGCGGCTCGACACCTTGGCCGCCAGCGGTGAAATCGTCGCGGAATTCGAGGTGACGCGGTGATCGACGCGCTGATCATTGGCGACCCCGGCCCGTTCGCGACGATCCAGGATCTCGGCCGGCATGGCTATCAGCGATTCGGCGTGCCGGTGTCCGGCGCCATGGATGGCCGGGCGTTGCGTCTGGCCAACCGTCTGGTCGGCAATGACGAGGCGGAAGCCGGCATCGAATTCACCCTGGTCGGCGGTCGTTACGAGGTGGCGGCGGAGCGCTGCCGCATCGCCGTCATCGGTGATTTCGATTTGAGCATCGACGGCAAACCCGCCGCAACCTGCCGGGCCCATGACCTCGAACGGGGAGCCCTGGTGACCATCGGCGGTTCGCCGCGCTGGGTTCGCGGCTATCTGGCGGTGGCAGGCGGCTTCGATGTGCCGTTGGTATTGGGCAGCCGCTCGACCCATACGCGCTCGCGCCTGGGTGGCATCGACGGCCAGACCTTGCGCGCCGGACAACTGTTGAACTTGCGCGCCCCGGCGCCGTCGGGATCGCCTTGCATGCTGCCCTCCCGCTCCCTGATGCCGGACGACCGGCCGATCCGCGTCATCTTCGGCCCGCAGCAAGATCATTTTTCGGACCGGGCGGCCGGCCAGTTCCTCACCAACACCTATCAGGTGAATCCACGGTCGGATCGCATGGGATATCGGCTGGACGGCCCGCCGATCGCCCCCCTCGGCGATTACAACATCGTCTCGGACGGCATCGCTCCGGGCAGCGTTCAGATCGCCGGAAACGGCCGGCCAATTCTGCTGCTGGCCGATCGCCAGTCGACCGGCGGCTATCCGAAGATCGCCACGGTGATTTCCGCCGATCTGCCACGGCTGGCGCAATTCCGGCCAGGGCAGGAGGTCCGCTTCATCGCCGTGTCTCTCGACCAGGCTGCGGCGATCGCCGATCAGGCGCGAAACGCCTTCAACCGTCTTTGCGACAAGATCGCCCCCCTGCCCGCCAACCGTCCGGGCGATGCCGTCCCGCTTGGCGTCAATCCGATCAGCGGGGTCGCCGCCGGCGCCGCTGGCGATGGAGATTATGATGGAGAATGATGGAATGTCCCTGGTGACCTCGGATCCGGCTGCCGCCCCGCCGGCCCATTGCGACATCGTTTTCCGCCACGGCACCGTCATCGACGGCAGCGGCACCCCCGGTATTCGCGCCGATGTCGCGGTCGATGGCGGCAAGATCGTCGCGGTCGGCGATCTTGCCGCGACCCGCGCCGAATGGGACATCGACGCCGGCAATCGCGTCATCGCCCCCGGTTTCATCGACGTCCATACCCACGACGACCGGGCGATGCTGAGCGGTCCCGACATGGCACCAAAGGTCAGCCAGGGGGTGACCACGGTCGTCGTCGGCAATTGCGGCTTCAGCCTCGCCCCCTTGACTTGCCATGGCCGGCCGCCGGCACCGCTCGATCTTCTGGGTGACGAGACATGGTTCGTCTATGACAGCTTCGGCGACTATCTCGACCGCCTGGAGGCAAAGCCGGCTGCCGTCAACGCCGTCTGTCTGGTCGGCCATATGACGTTGCGGGTCGGCGCCATGGACGACCTCGACCGCAGCGCCACCGAGGATGAAATCGCCCTCATGGGCGAACGGCTGGAACAGTCGTTGGATGCCGGAGCGGCGGGCCTGAGCACCGGTCTGCATTACCCGGCCGGCCACGCCGCCTCGACCGAGGAAGTGATCGCTCTGACCCGGCGGCTGGCCAACAATCGCGGCCTTTATGTCACGCATATGCGCAACGAGGCCGACGACGTCGAAAAGTCGCTGGTCGAGACCTTCCGGATTGGCCGTGAAACCGGCGTGCCGGTTCTCATCTCGCATCACAAGGTGATCGGCCCTGCCAATTTCGGCCGGTCGGTGCAGACGCTGGCCAGGATCGAGCAGGCGATGACCGAACAGGACGTCTCTCTCGACCTCTACCCCTACACCGCCGGCTCGACCGTCCTCGATCCCGGACGCTGCGACGGACGGATGCGGGTGCTGGTGACCTGGTCGGTGCCCTTCCCCGAACAAACCGGCCGCGACATCGCCGACATCGCCGCCGACTGGCATTGTCCGCCAGTCGAAGCCGCCAAACGCCTGCTGCCGGCCGGCGCCATTTATTTCATGCTCGATGAAGGCGACGTTCAGAGAATCCTGCACAATCCCCATACGATGATCGGATCGGATGGTCTGCCGCACGACAGCCATCCCCACCCCCGGCTGTGGGGAACCTTTCCCCGCGTTCTCGGCCACTATGCGCGCGACCTCGGGCTTCTCTCGCTTGAGGAAGCGGTCCACCGCATGACCGGATTGCCGGCCGGCCGCTTTGGCCTGTCCGAACGGGGCGCGATTCGTCCCGGTTACGTCGCCGACATGGTGATGTTCGATCCCCTTCGCGTCATCGATCGCTCGACCTACGAAGACCCCACGGTCCCGGCCGACGGCATCGACCTCGTCCTGGTCGATGGCACTCCGGTCTGGCAACAAGGCAAGACAACAGGAGCAAGGCCCGGCCATGTCCTGCGCAGAGGTTGATTTAAACGACGGCGGTCGCGAGAAGCTATTGGCCGAGAAAGCCTATGAACAGCTTCTCGACATGATTCTGACCGGCCGTCTCGGCGTCGACGCGCCGCTACAGGAACGCCGGCTGGCCGATCTTCTGCAATTCTCGCGGACCCCGGTTCGAGAGGCGCTCGGCCGGCTGGAGCGCGAGGGACTGGTCACCAGGCAAGCCGGGCGTTTGCTCACCGTCCGCGAGATTCCCGTTCGTGAATACATCGAAATCCTGCATCTGCGGCGGACGCTGGAAACCGAGGCGGCGGGGATCGCCGCCGGCAAGATCGACGCCGCCGATATCGACGCGCTCAGGGACGCGATCCACGCCCTGATGCGGGCAGAGGTGCCAAGCAGCGCCGATCACTGGAGCATCGACGATCAACTGCACGAGATCATCTGCCGGGCGTCCGGCAACAGCATGCTGGTCACGCTGGTTCGCGATCTCCGGCGGCGGACCCGTATTTTCAATACCAAACGCATGCCCGACCGTTTCAGCCCCGGCTGCCAGGAGCATCTGGCCATCCTCGACGCCATCGAAAGCGGCGACGAACAAGCCGCCCGGGCCGCCATGACCACTCATCTGACCAATGTGAAACTGAGCATCCTGCGCAAGCTGGGTGAGTTTTGACCTCGAACGCCCTGACTGGAAAAGACATGACATCGCAAACACTGGATGAAACAGCCAAAGGTGTCTTCGTCATCTCGGCGACGCCATTCACCGATGACGGGTCGCTTGACCTTGAGAGCACCGACCGGCTGATCGATTTCTATCTGGAGAGATCTGTTCACGGCATCACGGTTCTTGGCATGATGGGTGAGGCGCCCAAGCTCACCCACGAGGAATCGATCCTGTTCCTGGGACGCGTCCTGGCCCGTGTGAAAAATCGCGTGCCGGTCGTCGCCGGCGTCAGCAATCCCGGTATCGGCAACCTGGCCAAACTGGCCCACCAGGCGATGGACCTGGGCGCCGCCGGCGTCATGGTGGCGCCGGCCGCCGGATTGAAGACCGAAGACCAGATTTTTGCCTATTTTTCCCAGGTGTTCACGCTGCTGGGCCCCAAGATTCCCGTCTGCTTCCAAGATTATCCGCAAAACACCACGGTCTTTTCGTCGGTGGCGACGCTCAACCGTCTGGTCGACAATTTCCCGCAACTGGTGATGCTGAAACACGAGGACTTCCCCGGCCTCAGGAAGGTCACGCAGCTCCGTCAGCAGGCGGAGCGCGACGGGCGCCGGCGCATCAGCATTCTGGTCGGCAATGGCGGGCTTTATTTTCCACAGGAATTGCGGCGTGGTGTCGACGGGGCGATGACCGGATTCGCCTTTCCCGAAATGCTGGTCGAGACCTTCAACCGCGCCACCGCCGGCGATTTCGACGGTGCCGAGAATGTCTTCGACACGTATCTGCCCCTAGTCCGACACGAATACCAACCCGGCATCGGTCTGGCGATCCGCAAAGAGATCCTGCGCCGCCGGGGGGCCATCGCCTGCGCTGCGACCCGCGCCCCCGGCGCGCGTCTCGACCGCGACGACCATGCCGAACTCGACATCCTGCTGCATCGGCTCGACGCCCGGCTACGTGCCTAACAGATCGCAATTCCCGAAAGGAAAGACCGCTATGAAGTCCAGAGAAGAGTCTTTTGAACGGCTGACCGGGCTGTTCAACATTACGGTGACGCCATTCACCGAAACCGGCGAGCTTGATGTCAAAGCGTTGGAAAGCGCCATCGTCCGCGTCCGCGATCTTGGCTACAGCGGCCTGCTGATCGGCGGCACCTATGGCGAGTTTCCGACGATGAACACCGCCGAGCGGGCGATCCTGTTCCGCGCGGTCATGGCGGTGGTCGGCGACGCCATGCCGGTTCTGCTGTGCACCGCGCACTCTGATCCCCGCGTGGTGCGGGAACTGACGGCGCTGGCTTCCGAATTGGGCGGCGTGCCGATGGTCACGGCGCCTTATGTTTCGGAAATCACCGACGACCAGATCGTCGACTTTTTCCGCGCCATCGCGCCCTCCTCGCGGACCGGCCTGATGATCTACAACGCGCCTGGCATCGGCATCACCCTGGCGCCATCGCTGATCGAACGCCTGGCCGGCCTCGACGGCGTGGTGGCGTTGAAGCAGGGCGAGCTGTCGCCGACGACCGTCGACATTCTGGCGGGAACGGTTCTTGGCCGGATCAGGGTGCTGGCGGCCTCGGATCTTGTCATGCTTGGGCCGATAGCCGCCGGTTTCGACGGCGTCAGCTCGACCAACAGCTGTGCCATCCCCGAACTGGTTCTCGCCGTCTACCGGGCGCTCCGTTCCGGCGACGCCGCCCTGGCCGGCAGACTGCACCGCGCCTGGTATCCGTTGCGCGCCTGCGCCCGTGCTTTTGGCCAACCTCAAAGCACCAAGGCGGCGATGGCCTTGCGCGGCTGGGCGGGCGGTCATGTCCGGGCGCCGTTACTCGACCTCGGCGCCCCTGAGCGCGCCAAGATTCGCAACGCCCTCGCCCTGTTGACCGCCGAACCGGCGGCGGGTTCGATCACGCTTGTCGACTAAAGGTATAGATCTCACCACCACCCTGAAGGAGGACTTTTTATGGATCTGCAAATAGTCGGACGTCGCGCCATCGTCTGCGCCGCCAGCAAGGGGTTGGGACGCGCCTGCGCCGAAGCGCTGGCCGCCGAGGGTGTCGAACTGGTGATCAACGCGCGTTCGGAGGCGCCGCTGCAGGAAACGGCCGAGACGATTCGCAGCAAATATGGCGTTCCTGTCACCGCCATCGCTGGCGATATCACCGCCGACAGCACCCGCCAGGCGATCCTGGCGGTCTGCCCCGATGCCGACATCCTGGTGACCAATGCCGGCGGCCCGCCGCCCGGCGACTTCCGCGACTGGGGTCGCGAGGAGTGGAACAAGGCGCTGGACGCCAACATGCTGACGCCGATCTTCCTGATCAAGGAGGTGATCGACGGCATGATCGCCCGAAAATTCGGCCGCATCATCAACATCACCTCGGGCGCCGTCAAAGCGCCGATCGCCGTGCTTGGACTGTCGAACGGCGCCCGCAGCGGACTGACCGGCTTCCTGGCCGGCCTGGCCCGTGACGTCGCCCAGCATGGCGTTACCGTCAACAATCTGTTGCCCGGGCCATTCGAGACCGACCGTCTGACAGTCACCATGGCCGGAGCAGCCAAGCGCCAGGGCGTCGCCGTCGAGACCATCCGCAACCAGCGTCTGGCCGCCAATCCCAGCCGGAGATTCGGAAAGCCCGAGGAATTCGGGGCTTTCTGCGCCTTCCTGGCCAGCGGCCACGCCGGCTTCCTGACCGGGCAGAATATCCTGCTCGATGGCGGCGCCTATCCGGGAACCTTCTGAAGGTGTCAGACTGGCGAACGTTTGATCTGACTCGCCGGCATCAGCCGCCAACCCGGCGGCGGCCAAACGGGCGGATGCAGGGGCCGAGGGACTTACGGCGGGTCAATTCGTTGGCCTGCCGGGATCAAACGCCGCTCGGCAGCTTGGAGCGCATCGCGTCTCGTCGGTCAAAATGCCGACCATCCGCCACGAAAGTGCCGTCGCCGATGGCGTGAATCAGCCTCTTTTCCTTGCCCGTGCCGCCGTCGACATAGGCGGCGACACCTTCAAGCACCACGATATCGTAACGTTCGACGATATCGACAACCCGGCATTCGATGTTGGCAAGGCACTCGGCGATGAGCGGCGCCCGGACGTGCTTTGCCTTCACACGGGTGAGCCCGAACGTCTCAAATTTGTCCGTGTCCTTTCCCGAACACGTTCCCACCCCGACGACGGTGTCGAGAAGGTCCACCGTGGGGATCGCGATCACGCACTCCTTCGTCTTCGTGAGCGCACCATAGGAGTAGTTCCAGGCCCCGGTGGTGATGGCGAATTTTGCCGTGAAATCCAGCACCATCGTCCAGGAGATGGCCATCACATTGTCCTTGTGACCATCGTTCGTCGTCACCAGGACGACCGGCCCCGGCTCCAACAGCGTGAACGCCTTGCCGATCGGCAGATCTTCCATTCCAGCCTCTCTCCGGTACGCCACGCATGCTAGCAGAAGCAACGAGACGGAGAAAGCGGCGGTGCCCAGGAGCGGGAGGCCTTTGCCACCTGCTTCATGCGAATGACGGGGGAAGCCCCGTCGCAGTTCCGACTGAAGTCGTAGCGAGCGGGCGCCGAATGAGGCGCTAAGGACGACGTTGCAGCAAGACCACATGGGGGTGAAGCCGGCTTGCCTTTGCAGGCGCTTCGGTAACGACCCAAACTGGACTCGCCTGAGCTTGCCTCCTCAATGTTCTTAGACGACCGTAAGTTCTCGCTTTGGTTGTGATGGAATCAAATCGAGTCTGACCCATTTTCTCCCTCAACCCTTGCCTGCCACTTATCCGACCTCTATTGAATAGTGCCAGACTGTTTGAGGGGACGATCTATGAATGTGGAAGTCGTAATGGGCGAATCCGAAGAGGTTCCGGAAATGATTGCGCCGGACCCTCACCCCGTGGATCCCGATGAATTCTTTGCGAAGAACGCATTCCGGATGGTCTTCCAGACAAACAACTTCTTTCTTCCACAAATTCGCGATCTGATTGAAAAGGGAGAGGTCCTAAACCTTCGTCCAGAGTATCAGCGCAGGCTGCGCTGGTCGACGATGCAAAAGTCGAAACTCATTGAGTCGCTGCTGCTGAACATTCCTATTCCGCCGGTGTTCCTATACGAAAGTGACGCTGCCCGATACGAAATCATGGACGGGCAGCAGCGACTCAATGCCGTAAAGGAGTTCCTCGCTGGCGATTTTGCACTTACCTCGCTGACAGTCCTCAAGCCACTCAACGGCATTCGCTACTCTCGGTGCCCACCACGGATCAAGAGGGCATTGGATCGGGCCAGCCTCTCTGCAATTGTCCTCCTGCTGGAAAGCGACGCCGAGTCGGCACAGAATCGGTTGACCATGACCGATATGCGACGGTTCATCTTCGACCGACTGAACACAGGCGGGACCAAGCTGAACCCCCAGGAAATCCGCAATGCTCTCAATCCGGGCCCGTTCAATCGCACCATTATCGATCTGACGCGAAACGACCTTTTCACCCAGGTCTTCGATATTCCTCCATATGTTGAAGTTGACCCCAATGACTACTACGAAAATACGCAACGTCAGAAGAATGTGCTCTATTCAAGCATGGCAGACTGCCAACTGGTCCTGCGTTATTTTGCCCTGAAGGATGACGAGAACATCCGGGGCTCCATGAAGTCCATGTTGGACCGCGCAATGGAGATCAAGGTCCCAGACGAACAGGCCAATTCCTTGAGACAGGAATATATCGAGCGTTTTTCTTTCCTGTACGACCTATTTGGAGGCAAGCCTTTCACGCTTCCACCTGACGAAAAGGGACGCGAGCGGGTCTCAGCTGCGATCTATGACGCCTCAATGGTCGCCATTAATCTGCTGTGGGACATCCGAATAGAAATTCAAGCGGATGCGGCAAACGTGCGGGCTCGTTTGGCTGCCGCGGCAACAGATCCCAATCAACTTGCCATCCTGACCGGCCAGGGCAATACGGCGAACGCTGTCAGGGAACGTATCCGACTCATGCGGTCGATTTTCCGTCCGGAGTGACCTCCATGCCCGCCGTCTTTCAGGCTATCACTGACGACTTCATCGGCGACTTAGATGCGATACGCGACCTGATCGCAACGTTCTCCGACGCAAAGAAACCGGGCAAGATACGTTTGGCTGCTGCAAATTCCGCCACACTTCTAGTTGCAGCCACGTTCGAAGAATTCGCCCGCGAGATGGCTCGGGAATATGCGCGTGCGGTTGTCCAGGGCACGGAATCGTTCGAAAAACTACCCAGAAATTTGGCGAGCACAGCCTGGAAGCGAACCATGGACGGCCTTGGCAAGGTCAAGTTCGACGGCTCACAGAAATCGGGCTCCGACGTATTCAGCGCGGCGCAAGCGCGCTTCGCGGTTGTATATGAGTTCTGTAAGGGTGACCTGTCCAAGGACATTTACCGCGAACTGATACACAACGAGAACAACATGCGTCCGGCGCAGCTCAACGGTCTCTTCAAGGTGTCCGGTTTAGGGGATGTGTGCACCCTTTGTTCCGACAAACAGCCGTTACTGGACATATTCGGCGAGACCGAGCCCGAAAAGGCGCACGGTAAGTTACTGTCTGGCATGGAGGATTTTTTCGAGCGGCGTAACGAGATCGCCCATGCTTTGAACCCCGGGCAATCCAGCAGCCCTGGCCAGATTGCCACCGACATCGACATGCTTGAAAGCTTCGGCAGGGCGCTGTGCGAAACCCTACATGCGACGGCTCCACCACCTCATGCGACGACGCCGACGCCGGATCGGGGCGATGACGCGCCGCAGGCTGTTGCCGAAGCCGTACCACACCCTGCCACACTCGCTCCATCGTCTTAAAGACGTTGGGTGTCGAGCGCCGCACCGCCAGTGCGAACCGTGCGGACGGTCCATATTCCTAACGATGGCGACTTTTCATAAGCTGGCAGATGATCGCTCGGAGCGTGAAGCGGAAGCCCCGACGATGTCCTTTGAACATGTTGGGGGAGAGAGTCATCTATCCCATTCACCAACCCCGCTCCCGGTTGGAGAACGGCAGGCCCTCAAGCTTCCCTTATGCCGCGTAGCTGACCGGCGTGATCGTCCTTCAACGCCTCACGGCGATCGTTCGGCGGCGCCTTGACGCCGCTCAGCCAGGCTGATGGGAGGCGTTTTGCAATGACGCTTCTTTACGCCCTGCCGGTTTGGCTGCCCTTGCGGACAGGATGCCCTCGTCGCGTCTGACGCCGAGGATGGGCACCTCGATCCGTCCCAGCCGCTTGATGCCGGACGCCGATATGGCCATCGCCTCCCCCGTCGTGCCGACGGCGGTCTCCTCGGCGCCGCAATCGCGCGCGAGAATGGCATGGGCCTGCAGATGCGCCTCGGTGCCGTGAACGGGAATGACGAAGCGCGGGCGGGCATGGCGGTGCATGGTCGCGAGTTCGGCGCGCCCGGCGTGTCCGCTGACATGTACGGTCAACCCGTCAGGCGCGTCCCTCTGGGTCAGAATCTCGACGCCGCGCTCCCGCAGCGGTTCCAGGACACGGGCGATCTCGTCCTCGTTTCCGGGGATCACGCTGGCCGACATCACCAGCGTGTCGCCCAGACCGAGCCTGGGCAAACGCCAATCCATGCCGCGGGCAAACCGGGCCAGGGCGGCGTTCTCCTCGCCCTGCGTGCCGGTGCAGACCAGCGCGATCTCGCGCTGGTCCAGCCCCTGCAGATGCGATGGTTCGGCCAGGATGTTCTGCGTATCGACAAGGCCGAGGTGGTCGGCCGTCTCGGCATGGGCGCGCAGCGAACGCCCGGCGAAGGCGATCTGCCGCCCGGAACGGAGGGCGGCATCGGCGGCCGACATGGCGCGGACAATGTTGGTTCCGAAGCAGCAGACGACCACGGCGCCGGCGCGGCTGGCGAAGATGCGCCGCAGCGACTCCCGGACCTGCGCCTCCGAGGTTACCGGCAGATCGCGCTCCGCGTTGGTGCTGTCGCAGACCATCGCCAGCAGACCGGCGTTGCCGAGGGCATGGATCGTCTCGAGGTCGGTCGGCTCGCCGATCAGCGGCGTCGGATCGAGCTTGAAGTCGCCGGTGTGCAGGACGGTTCCGGCCGGGGTGGCGATGGCGAAGGCCACGGCTTCCGGCACCGAGTGGGTCAGCCGGATCGACCGGATGGCGAAGGGGCCGATGCGGAAAGCCCCTCCGACCGGGAAGGTACGCAGATCGGCTTCGCCCAGCGTGCCCGCTTCTTCCAGACGACGAGAGATCGCGGCGCTGGCGAAGGGCGTCGCCCAGATCGGGCAGGACAGCAGGCGTGGAAAGACGTATTGGATGGCGCCGATGTGGTCCTCGTGCGCATGCGTCACGATCAGGGCATCAATGCGTCCGACGGCACGGCGAAGGGCTTCCGGATCCGGGATGAAGGCGTCCACCGCGCCAGAGCGGTCTTCCGGAAAGGCGATGCCGGCGTCCGCCAGGATCCACCGTCCGTCATGTCCGTAAAGCGTCCAGTTCATGCCGATACGGCCGAGGCCGCCCACCGGCACGACCACGATCTCGCTGGCGCGCGGACGGGGAAGTCGCGGCAAAGTCCGGAGTTTTGGTTGAAGGGTCGGGGCATTGCCCCGGTTCTGATCCAGAGAGCCATTCTGGGCTCTCCTGGAAGCGCGCGGCTTGTTCTCGCGCGAGTTACTTGATTCCATTGATGCGGAACATAGGCGGTTGCGACGCGACAATCAAGAGACCTTGACAAATTAACCACATGCGCCGTATGGTTCGTCAACTGGTCTGCTGGATGGTCCAGTAGACCTATACGATGGTCACAAGGCCGAACGAGGAAATCCGATGAAGGCATTGGTCTATACGAACACAGAAGAGCTGATCTACCGCGAGGAACCGGAACCCAGCGCCGGGGCCGGCGAGGTGTTGATCCGCGTCGAGGCGGCCGGCATTTGCGGCGGCGATATGCATGCCTACCATGGCCATGACTCCCGCCGCGTACCGCCGCTGATTCTGGGCCATGAGGTGGTCGGCGTGGTGGCATCGGGCCCGATGACCGGCAAACGGATGCTGATCCACCCGTTCATCACCTGCGGCCATTGCCTCTACTGCCGGACCAAGCGCAGCAATCTGTGCGAAAACCGGAAACTGGTCGGCATGAATTTGGCGGGGGCTTTCGCCGATTTGCTGGTGATCCCCGAACGCAATCTGCTGCCGGTTCCCGATGGCCTGCATCCCGCCGACGCGGTTCTTTCCGAGCCTCTGGCGGCCGGTGTCCATGCCTTCGAGCTGGCCGCCCGCGCCTGGCCCTGCCCGCTGGAAGACGCCAAGGTTCTGGTGCTGGGAGCCGGAGCCGTCGGATTGACCTCGGCCTTGCTGTTGCGTCATCGCGGCATTGAAGTGCTGCTGGGCGAAACCAATCCCAAACGGCGGGCCACCGCGGCGGCGGCCGGCATCCCGGTGTTCGATCCCTTCGCCACCGAAGCCGCCGCGGCTTCCTACGACATCGTTTTCGACGCGGTCGGGGCCGGCGCCACGCGCTGCGCGGCCTTGCGCGCCGTGGCGCCCGGCGGCGTGATCATCCATACCGGCCTGCAGGATTCCGAAGGCGCCATCGACATGCGCAAAGTCACCCTGTCGGAAATCGCCGTCATCGGCACCTATGCCTACACGCTGGACAATATCGCGTCGGCCCTGGCCGCCGTGCAAAGCGGCGCGCTGGGCGACATGGCCTGGGTCGACCACCGGCCGTTGGCCGAGGGCGCCCGGGCTTTCGCCGATCTCGCCGCGGGACGCAGTCCGGCCGCCAAGATCGTTCTGCAACCCTGAGAAGGCGGATGCTCACCACCGGTATCGCCCAATAATCCTAGAAATACGGGGCCCGGGCAGGGTATGCGCGTCAACTGGTCTGCTGGATCGTCCAGCAGACCGGTATGACATGGAACCGGTGGCCCGGTAAATCATCATGAAGGACGACGGCCTGTTGATATCGTCGTCGTCAATGACACCGCCACGTGAGGGAGCGAAGAAGGAGATGGTGACCAATACGCAAAAGCCGACGGTGGCGCTCACACTCGGAGATCCGGCCGGAATCGGTGCCGAGCTGATCGCCAAATTGTTGGCCCGCAGCGACGTCGCCCGGCAAGCCGACATCGTTCTGGTCGGCGACCCCTGGCTATGGCAGGACGGCCAGGCAATCGCCGGCAAGACCGTCACGACGCGCCCGGCTGCAAGTTTCGACGAGGTCCGCGGCGCATCCGGCGGCATGCCATTTTTCCTGGCAGTCGACAGCGTGCGTCCCGGTGAAGCCCCCCGTTCGACGGCCTCGGCCGCCGGTGGCGCGTCGGTACTCAAGGTTCTGCAGATGTGTCTGGGCGCCGTCTCGTCAGGTCAGATCGATGCCATCTGCTTCGCACCGCTGAACAAACAAGCCATGAAGATGTCCGGTATGAAATTTTCGGACGAGCTTCACTTCTTCGCCGATATTCTGAAGGTAAAATCATACATATGTGAGTTCAATACGTTGGGAAGTCTTTGGACCTCGCGTATTTCCTCGCACATCCCCTTCAAGGACATCGGCAGCCATATCACCAGGGACCGCATCAAGGACGCCGCGAAACTGATTCACGACGCCTTGCGCCTGGCCGGCTACGACCGTCCGCGGGTGGCGATCGCCGCGCTCAATCCGCATGGCGGCGACGGCGGTATGAGGAGGTGGGAGGTTTTAGACGGCGACGGAATCGGGATTGAGCGGGACCAAACGGGATAATTTGGGACGATGAACCGCAGACCTCCGCCAAAAATTTGCCCGCGCTGGTGTTGTTTTGGTCGTCATCGGGATTTTGGACGGAATCACTATCTTGGGCTGAGATCGGCGCTCGATTTTGGACGGAAGCAATTTCCGATGAGGAGAGACGCCTGCATACCCCATTCGGGGTATGACCTATAGAGAGATTGTCCACGACCCCTATC
>JARLJB010000313.1 GCA_031291415.1 Telmatospirillum sp. | reverse complement strand
CCGGGCGGTAGGTGACAGACGGTGATCTCCAGAGCGAGTTCGTTGGCCAGGGCCTGGAGTTCGCACTTCCACAGCCGCACACGCGAACCGTTGCTGCCACCACCGTCAGCGGTAATCAGGAGTGTTTTCGCATCGGGATAGCGTTCCTGGCCCATGGTTTGCCACCAACGGCGGATCGTGTTGACCGCGAAGCTCGCCGTGTCATGGTCTATTCCGACGCTCACCCAACCAGCATTATCGGCAATGTCATAGACACCATACGGTGCCGCCCGACCAAGTTCCGGAATAAGAAAGTCATGGACCCGCACCTCTTCGGGGTGACCCTTCGGACGATAGTCACGCCCCCCATTCTTGAAATCGCCAACCAGCTCCTTCTTTTTGGTGTCGACTGAGATGGCCGGAGCCCCCACCGCCAAAGCTCTTTTCACTTGATCGTTGATGTAATTGAATTGCGCGTCCCGATCAGGATGGTTCGCGCCTTCGAGCGTTTTGCGGTTGCCCTGAAGGCTATAGCCCATCTCTCGCAGCAGACCAGCCACAACGTTATGACAGACACGATGGCCAAGGTCCGTAAGACCGGTTGCCAGATTGCGCAGGCTCTTGGCCGTCCACAGCAGTGGCGCCATTGGATCGCCACGCGTGGCCGGTTCCAACAAGTCCTTGAGATCACTGAGGAGAGTGGGGTCTTTCGCCACCGCCGACTTGCGTCCAGCACCCGTCCGGCGGACCCGCGGCGACGGTGTGGCCTCACCGCACAATTCGACCAGCCCACGCCCAATCGTGCTCCGAGCAATTCCTGTGATCCGCGAAACAACGGTTATTCCGCCGCGTCCCGCCGACAACGCTTCCGCCGCCGCAAATCGACGGCGACCCCGTTCGTCCAGAACCGGATCCAGAGCCTCGTAACGCAACCGTATCGCCGTTTCGTCTATCACTCGGCGATTCTACTAACTTCGATTCCCGGAGGGAATCCCCTATCGATAGCGAGAACGCTTTTCGATTCAATTATTTATGAACGAGCCCTAAGATCGTCTCAGAGCCCCGGCACAGGATAGCTCCGACACAGTGTCTTCACTTCGGCTCGCGTCTTCTCCGTCGATGCCGTGTCATTGGGATTGCGCAGAGCACGCAAGATCCACCCGGCGAGCGCGGCCATGTCGGCCTCTTTCATCCCACGTGTGGTACAGGCCGGAGTGCCGAGACGAATACCGCTGGGCCGCAACGGCGGGCGCGGATCGTCCGGGATCACCTGCTTGTTGGTGGTGATCCCTATGCGATCGAGGGCTTCCTCGGCGGCGCGGCCGTCGAGATCGAAGCTCGAGACTGTGTCGATCACCAGCATGTGGTTATCGGTTCCGCCGGTAACCAGGGTCACGCCGGCATTCGTCAAATTCTCGGCAAGAACGCGGGCATTTTTCAGGACCTGCTCGGCATAGACGCGGAATGCCGGTTCCGCCGCCTTCTTCAGCGTAATCGCGGTTCCCGCCACATTGTTCATATGCGGCCCGCCCTGCAGGCCGGGAAAGACCGCAGAATCGATGACTTTTGCCAAGTCCTTCTTGCAAAGGATCATGCCGCCGCGCGGCCCACGCAATGATTTGTGCGTGGTTGTCGTGACGACGTCGAATCCGGCGTCCAGCGGATTGCGCATGACGCCGGCGGCGACCAGACCGCCGATGTGGGCGATATCGGCCATGGCCAGCGCGCCGACCTCGTCGGCCACCTTGCGGAACGAGGCATAGTCATAGTCGCGTGGGTAGGACGAATATCCGGCCAGGACGATCTTCGGCCGGACTTCCTTGGCCAGTGTCATCAACTGATCAAAATCGATCGCACCGGCCCGCGCGGTTTCCGTCTTGTAGCGAACGAAGTTAAACACCTTGCCCATGTGGGAAACCGGCGCCCCATGGGTCAGGTGGCCGCCATGCGACAGGTCCATGGCCAAAACCGTGTCACCGGGCTTCAGGCAGGCGAAATAGACCGCTTGGTTCATTGGCGATCCGGAAAGTGGTTGGACGTTGGCGTGCTCGGCGCGGAAAAGCGCGCAAGCCCGCTCACGCGCCAGCTGCTCGATGGCATCGGTATGCTGCTGGCCGCCATAGTAACGACGACCGGGATAGCCTTCGGAATATTTGTTGGTCAGCACCGAGCCGAGAGCGGCCAGCACCTCAGGATAGGTATAGTTCTCCGACGGTATCATCTCGACACCGTCGCCTTGCCGGCGTTCCTCTCCTTCGATTTCGGAATAAATGGCGGGATCGAAGGTGGCGAGTTGGCGACGATAGGCGTCCATGGGCTACTCCTGTCACAGAAGCGTTGGATTGGGAACACGTCCCAATCGCCCAGGCGAACGGCTGATGAAATCCGCACTCCCCGATGGTTACCCATCCAAACTCGCCAGTAATGCGGATGGCCGTGAGCTTAGCCCGAAAGAGCATTCTCAATCAAGTTTGGAAAGACGAGCGGCTGACCGAGAAGCGCACGGCATCCTTGCCAAAAAAACGGTCATTTCCCTATCCCTAGCCCCGAGCAGGTAGAGTTTTTTTTGTGAGTCTCTATCGGCTAAGGAGGAACATGTTCGTACGCTCAATCGCCAGACAATCGCTCACCGTCAACGGCGCCATGTCATTTTCAGCATTGAAGCATTTGAGCCCCAGTTGCGGAATCAACTCAGCCAGGGCGCGTGGCTCGTTGCCGCAGGAGACCATCTGGCCGGGAGACCACTCGATCAACAGTTTGATGTCCGGCACGGCCTCAATCAGGCCACGGCCCCCCTGCAGCGCATGCAACTCGTTTCCCTCGATGTCTATTTTGACGAACTGAGGCAAGCGCGGCCGCTTCAGAAAATAGGCGTCCAATGTAGTGGACGGAACCGTGACCACTTTTGGCTTCTCACCGATATAAGCGGCGAATTCGTCGGAGATGTTCGATGTGCTTGAATTCACGCCATATTTCGTGAACACGTGAAATGTTACGCTGCCCACCGACGAGTAGATTGCCATCTGTTCGACGTGCGATCCTTCCTGCGTCCAACTCAGAACGAGGTTGTCGACGCAGAGACGGAAATTGTCTGGCGAAATCTCGAACGCGTATGTCTCGCCCGCTTGCCCGCCGGCTTTTACGAGCTTGTGACCGATTACGGTGAAGTAGCCGCAATTCGCGCCGACGTCCGCCCAGACCATGCCCGGCTTAAAAAATCGGTCCAAAATGGCCGTCGTGTCGTCTTCCCAACCGCCAAAACATAGAATTCCGGGAGTGATCGCGATGTCGCGCGTATCCACGAACATGCGATCTCCACGTGCGGTTATCGTGAGACTGCGATTGTTCCCGAGATAGTAGGCAGGTCGAGCCCCACCACCGCTTGCGTTGACTACTTTAAGTTCGAGTGCAGTTCGCTCAAGGCGTTGTAACTTTGCATCCTGCGCTTGCAGGATGGTGGACGATTCCAAGGCTTCGAGTGCCGCTTGACGAATCTGACGACGCGCGAACAGTCCAATCCGGTGCTTCAGTGGCGAGAGATATCGCATAGCAGAAACGATAGCATCCGATGTCCGTGCATGCAACTTTTGGAGGAATATCTGGAAACACGACTAAAATAACTAACACCGAAGACTTTTGATTCCCCGCTCCATTGACCGACCTGGGGCGAAGGCGTACATGGGTCCTTTGATGCCATAGCCGGCGGAGCCCCATGACAATTCGTATCGCCACCTGGAACGTCAACTCGGTAAAGGCGCGGTTGGTCGCACTGACCGATTGGCTCGATACCGCCAAACCCGATGTCGTGCTGCTTCAGGAAACCAAATGCGTCGACGAGGAGTTTCCCCGACTGGAATTGGAAAGCCGGGGTTGGCATCTGGCGGTGCGCGGGCAGAAGACCTACAACGGCGTCGCGGTACTGTCGCGCATCCCGATTGTCGAAGAGGTGCGTCGTTTTGCCGGCGACGCCGGCGAGGCCCGCTACATCGAAGCCAAGCTGGAAAATGGCGTTCGCGTCGCCTCGATTTATGTTCCCATGGGACAGTCCACCGAATCGGACCGCTTTCCGTTCAAACTGGCGTTCCTGGACGCCATCCGCGAACGGGCGACACAATTGCTGACCCTGGAGGAACCGTTTGTCCTTGGCGGCGATTACAACGTGGCGCCCGAGGAGGCCGACGTCTTCGACGTTGCTGCCATGGAGGGCCAGGTTCTTTTCCATCCCGAGGAACGCCAGCGGTTTCGCCGCCTGCTGTTCCTCGGCCTGACCGACGCCTACCGCGCCTTCCATTCCGAACCGCACCGGTTTTCCTGGTGGGATTACCGCGCCGGCGCCTGGCAGCGCGACCAGGGACTGCGGATCGATCATCTGCTGCTATCGCCGCAAGCCGCCGACCGATTGGTCGCCGCCGACATCGACCGCGGCCCGCGCGGCAAGGAAAAATGTTCAGACCACACGCCGGTTTGGTGCGAACTCAGCGATTTGCCTCCGAGCTGACCAGCCTATTGAGACGCGACAGCTAGCGCACGCACCCACCTGTGATTTTGTTTTTCAGGCGTGCACCGGAGAGATGCCCGTTAGAAAAAATGTCGTCATTCCGCTTTCGCGCATCGGCGCTGACCTAGGCGTGGAAACCATGTTGGTTGTCCCTTCGGTGGCACCGGCGTCTCTGCCGGTGTGCCGGCGGAACCGGCAAGCAAACAAATCTCGACGGCATTTCTTGCCGCTTTGCGCGGCAACACCGGCAGAGACGCCGGTGCCACCGAAGCCTAAGTCAGGGCCGATGCACGAAAGCGGGAATTCACAACCAGCGGGACAGCGCCCTTGCGCCGCAGGGATCCCTGCTTTCGCGCTACCGGATGCACACATCTCGAATATTCGCGTTACATCAACGACGTCGTCCCTCGCTCGCTTTGCGGGAGAGGGCCCGCGAAGCGTTCGTGAGAACACGGATTGCGCGGATGCCTCTCGGATTTCACGGACGACAATCCGTGCAAGTCCCGTGAAATCCGCGTAATCCGTGTTCTCTCTTCTCCAAATCGATTGCCCCCACCGTCGCTTAGTGGATGCGCTAATGACTCGATTTCCTTGAATCGCGTAACTCAAAAATGCCCTCGCCTAGTGAGGGACAAAAAACACATCACGCTTTACGCCCGCTCGTCGAGCAATGCGCATAGCGCCCGCAACAACGCGATCATGCCCGGCAGACTGCCGGCCTTCCAGTCGGCATGCGCCAGATCGTCGACGAGGAACAAGGTGGCATGCGGCGCGGTGGCGGCCAGCTTGCGGCTTTCGCCGGCCGGAATGATCGCATCGTCGCGGCCGTGAATCAGCAACAGATGCGCCGACAGCCCCGACAGGTCTTTGTTCTTGAGATCCAAGGCGCGGATGTCGTCGCCGATGACCGGCGGCAAGGCGTCGATCAGTTCCGGCACCCGGTTGGGATCGCCGTTTGACAACAGGTCGTAGACGCTCCGCCCGGTGGAGGTCAGGCGGGTAGCAAGATCGGTGATCGGCGCATCGGGGTCGGCCATTCGTCTGGAGGCCATGACCGACAGCAAGGTCCTGTCGCCGCTGTCCCAAAGCCTGGGGACATTGCTGCGGACGAAAACCCATTTGCCATAGGCGTTCGGCGTCCTTTTCTGCCAAAGGCCGTCCTCGAAATAATAACCGGTGGTGAAGAACGTCAAGACGGACGTCAAATCGTAATAGCCACCGACGCCGACCAGAAAAGCCAGCCTCCGGCCTTCCTTGATGGCAGCCAGCACCGCCGGTCCGACGGCATAGGAGATCGCGGCCACCCCGACCCGGCGGCGGCTTTCCGCCAGATAATCGACCGCATCGGTGATGTCGGCGATGTTCTCCGGCCCGACCTGCAGCGCCCGCTGGCTTGGAATGTCGGGGACGAGAACCGTAAAGCCCGCTTCGACCAGAACACCGGCCAACCGGATCAGACGAGGATCATCCTTGCCCTTCTCGGCCGCCCCCGGCACCACCACCAACCCGGTATCGCCGGCCGCCGCCGGATAGAGATCACCCGTGTGGAGGCGCCCATCCTGCTCGTAACGCACCGCCTGAGGGGATTGCAGCGGTCGATGATCCTGCGAGGCCAGGGCCGCCAACAGGTGTGCCGCCTCGATCCATGGAGCACCCACCTGCCACAGAGAGCCTCCGGCCGCCAACAAAAAAAACAGCAGGACGGCGCTATGCAAACGCCGACCTGCCGCGGTGGTTATCACCTGGCCCGTTCGACCTGGCTCACGTCGCGCACCGCCCCTTTGGAGGCGCTGGTGGTCATCGCCGCATAGGCCCGAAGTGCCTGCGACACTTCCCGCTTGCGGCTGGCTGGTTTCCAGGCCTTTGCCCCCTTGGCCTCCATGGCGGCGCGCCGCGCCGCCAATTGCTCGGCCGACAGCCTGACGCCGATCTTGCGGGCCGGGATGTCGATCTCGATGATATCGCCGGCCTCGATCAAGCCGATCGCCCCGCCTTCCGCCGCTTCCGGCGAGACATGGCCGATCGACAAGCCCGAAGAACCACCCGAGAACCGTCCGTCGGTGATCAGCGCGCAGACCTTGCCCAAGCCCCGGCTTTTCAGATAGCTGGTCGGGTAGAGCATCTCTTGCATGCCGGGTCCGCCTTTCGGTCCCTCGTAACGGACGATGACCACATCGCCTTCCTTGACATCGCCGCCCAGGATCTTGGCGACAGCCTCTTCCTGACTCTCGCAGATCACCGCCGGACCCGAGAACGTCAACGAGTGCTTATCGACACCTGCCGTTTTCACGATGCAGCCGTCTTGCGCGATATTGCCGTACAAGACGGCCAAACCGCCGTCGGCGCTGAAGGCATGGTCGCGATCGCGGATGGCGCCGGCGCTGCGGTCGGTGTCCAAGTCCCGATAGTGGGACGCCTGACTGAAGGCCTCGATGGACCGCACGCCGCCCGGCGCCGCCAGATAAAACTGCCGCACCGCCGGGTCGTTGCTGTGGCTGATGTCCCAGCGGTCGAGCGCGCTCTTCAGGCTGGGGGCGTGCACCATGGAAACATCGCGGTTCAAGAGACCGGCCCGCTCCAGCTCGCCCAGAATGGCCATCACGCCACCGGCCCGGTGCACGTCCTCGACATGAACATCGGAAACGCTGGGCGCCACCTTGCACAGATGCGGCACGCGGCGCGACAGGCGATCGATGTCGGCCATGGTGAAATCGACGCCCGCCTCCTGGGCGGCCGCCAGAAGATGCAGCACCGTATTGGTCGACCCACCCATGGCGATGTCGAGCGTCATGGCGTTTTCGAACGCCTTGAAACTGGCGATCGAGCGCGGCAACACCGAAGCATCGTTCTTCTCGTAGTAGCGCTTGGCCAATTCGACCACCAAACGGCCGGCCTGCAAAAACAGCTCCTTGCGATCGGCGTGGGTGGCCACCAGGGAGCCATTGCCCGGCAGCGAAAGCCCCAACGCCTCGGTCAGGCAATTCATCGAATTGGCGGTGAACATGCCCGAACAGGAGCCGCAGGTCGGACAGGAAAGCCGTTCATATTCTGCGACGTCGGCATCGCTCACCCGATCGTCGGCGGCAACGATCATCGTATCGATGAGATCGACGGCCTTGATCGTGCCGTCAATCGTCACCTTGCCGGCCTCCATCGGGCCACCGGACACGAAGACCGTCGGAATGTTGAGCCGGAGCGAGGCCATCAACATGCCGGGAGTGATCTTGTCGCAGTTGGAAATGCAAACCAGAGCGTCGGCGCAATGGGCGTTGACCATATATTCGACGGCATCGGCGATCAATTCGCGCGACGGCAACGAATAGAGCATGCCGGAATGTCCCATCGCGATACCGTCATCGACGGCGATGGTGTTGAACTCCTTGGCGACGCCACCGGCTGCCTCGATCTCACGGGCGACCATTTGCCCCAGATCCTTGAGATGCACGTGACCCGGGACAAACTGGGTGAAGGAATTGGCAACGGCGATGATCGGCTTGTCAAAGTCCTGGTCGGTCATCCCGGTGGCGCGCCACAGTCCACGTGCGCCGGCCATGTTGCGACCATGAGTGGTGGTACGGGAACGATATTCGGGCATGACCTGGATTCCTCGAAATAAAGAACGGCGATTGAGTCCCAAGAACATACCCATGCGGCTCGGCCAGGGAAAGAGAAGAGCAGTTTTTTCTTCGCAAACCAGCCTTGCGTTTCAGTTTCGTACCCGTGCCAAGAAAGAATCGACCTCGTTGCGCAACGAGGTTACCGGCACCGTCAGATCGGTGGCCGCCCACAACACCCTGATCGCCGACCCGCAATAGCTCGCCGCCGACTGGGTGACCTCGACCACGCCGTCGACGACGGTCTGGCTGTCGCTACCGACCAATTCGACGCATTGGCCGATGCGGTCGGTGGCGCTGGCCTGACGGACCATCGCGCTGTTGACCGCATTGGTGATCTCGGCCATGCGCCGGATGGTCTCGCCGATACCGCCGACGGTCTCCGCCGTTCCGCGTGCCGCTTGCCGGATGGAGGCGATCTGCTTGCCGATCTCGCCGGTCGCCCGCGCCGTCTGATCGGCCAGTTGCTTGACCTCGCCGGCAACGACGGCGAAGCCACGACCGGCCTCGCCGGCCCTCGCCGCCTCGATCGTCGCGTTGAGCGCCAGCAGGTTGGTCTCCTGGGCGATCTTGTTGATCAGCTCGAGAACAGCGCCAATTTCCTTGGCGGCCGCCGTCAACTCGGCGACACGGCCTTCGACGTCGGCCAATTCCGTCGCGCCATTTTGCGAAATCGTTCCGGATTCATTGGCGAGACGGGATACTTCGCTGATCGACCCGGCCAATTCGCGGGCCGCATCGTTGGCGGCGCGCACGCTCTCATGCGCCTTGGCGGCGGCCTCGGCGACCATCAAGGACCGGCTTTCGCCGGCATGGCCGACACGTTCGGCCATGCGCCGCGCCGTATCGGCGATGCCCGACGATCCCTTCGAGACCTTCTCGACAGCCTCGCGCACCTTGCTTTCGAAATGATCGGCAAGGCCAAGCATCGCCGCTTTCTTCTCGGCCTCGGCGCGACGCATCAGGGTTTCGTGCTCGCGTTCCAGACTGACCATCGCCAAGGCGTTTTCCTTGAAGACGCCGACCGCGCGGGCCATGTCGCCGATCTCATCGCGGCGCGAGGTTCCCGGCACCGGGACCTCATGCTCGCCCCCCACCAGCCGGCGCATCGTCTGTTCGATCAGCCGCAAAGGGGCGACGATGCTGCGCGACAGCACCAGCGACAACAGGAAAAACGAGAGAAGCGCCAGAGCCCCGGTCCATGCCGTGGTGTGGCCGATGGTTCCCCGGGTGTCGGCCTGGACCTTGGTCGCCTGTGCCGATCCGGCGCGCGCGTAAGTGAACAGCCCCTCGACGACCGGCCGAAGCGCCGTCATATGGCCATGCAGTGCCTCGACCTGACCTTGCAACTCGGTGGAGGCTTCGGCAAAGGCCGCCATGTCGTTGCTGTAGGCGCCAAGCAGAGTCCGGAAACCTTGCACGGTGGAGGCCGGCAATCCGGAACTGTCGATCTTGAAATCGAATTCCATGCTGAACTTACGGAAACGGCCGAGATGATCGTCGCCGCCATAGAGCATGAAGTCTTTCTCCGCCTGGCGCATGCCCAGCATCTTGTTCCATAAGGCGTCGAGGTTGGGCCAGACCTTGAGCTCGTCTTCCATCGCCTTGACGGATTTCCGCAAGCTCCCGCGCAGGCCGCTGTCTTCCGTGAGCCCCAGTTTTTCCTGAGTGGCCACCACGGCTCCGAACTGGTCGCCGAGCGTTGCCAGTTCCTGGGACAGCCCTTCTATCTCGGCAGCTTTCGGACGAGCGGTCGGCAGCGACGCCAGTTCCTTCACATGCGCCGCAATCTGCGTCGCCATGCGATGATGCGCGTCGACCGTTTCGGGCAGACGACCGCGCAGAAACTCCAGTTCAAGGTCTTGCATCGCCAGCAGTTCGACCCGGATGTCAGCGGTCAGATCACCCTGGCGACGAAATGACTCCTGTTCCACCATGGCTCCCGCGATCTTATGCTCGCCGGCAATCGAAACGGCGGCGAAAACCGCCGCAGAAATCAGCGCCAGAACCAGCAGCAGATAGATGCGCAGTCCGACACCGAGATTGGACAACAGGGGGAAACTGCCGTCCTGCCAATAAACCAGCCATGCGGGCTGCTCGCCAGCCACGCGACCGGAGTGCGGAGCAGCGGCCATCAGAGACCCGACCGCCGTCGCCTCGATTGCCTTGCTCATCGGGGCCATCCTTTCCTATGCGCCGGATTTCCGGCGACAATTGATATTTTTGGTTGGTGAGCAGGCTCTCGCGGCATCCAAGAACGCGGACCCTGATTTCTAGCCAGCGATTGGTACGATGGTCTGAAAATGGGCGGCGGCGAGAAGGCGGCGGACCTGCCCTTTGGGGGCCCGCAAAGAAAGCCCGCGTCCGCAGGTCTCCTGCAGCAAAAGCAACATGCCGAGCCCTGCAGAATCGATGAAATCGAGACCGGAGAGATCGACAATGGCCGAACGGCCCGATTTCTTTTCCAGCGTCTCGATGATGGTTCGAAACGCGGCATTGCCATCGAAGGTCAAACGACCCTGCAGAAACAGCTCACAGGAGTTGCCAAGGTCCTTCAGTTCAAAATCCACGAAGCGCTCCGCTGTCCACATCAGCCAACGCCCTCGCGGCCCTGTGCCGCGACAGACACCAATGAAACCAAAAGGCGTGAAAACCTTAAGATATCCGGCCGAAAAGCTGTCGTCCCGGCAACAAAATAGGCAGGTCGGACTGGGGACCGGGTTAATTTCGTTTGAAGGTTTTTTTACATTTTTACGACACTCGACCGAACCTCGCCCTCGTATAGACTTGAGTGGTGTCTGGTCACTGTTTCGGCCGGCAGGCGATGACAGTTCCCAATCAATCGCGTAATCTCCCAACGGTAGATCCTTGGGAGTCGCGAAATGAAATTGGGCTACGTCATCATCTATGTTCCCGATGTCGCGCAGGCCGTCGATTTCTACGAACGGGCATTCGGACTGAAGCGGCACTTCATTGACGATGCCTGCCAGTTTGCAGAAATGGAAACGGGCGCGACGGCATTGGCCTTTGCCAAGGAATCGCTGGTCCGCGAGATGGGTGTCGACTTCCAGCCCCTGCGCGTCGATCAAAGTCCGGCCGGTATCGAAATCGCGCTTATCGCCGACGATGTCCCCGCCGCCCTGGCGCGGGCGACTGCCGCCGGAGCGACGGTCGTAAAGCAACCGGAAAAAAAATCCTGGGGCAGACCGTGGCTTACGTCCGCGACCTCAACGGCACCTTGGTCGAGTTGTGCACGGCCATTGGATGATCACCGGGAACAACAGCTAAGGAACGTCTCTCAGGAGATCCGGTCATCATCGTCGCAGCCCATCAGCTTTCCTCGCTGCTGAAACCGATCTCGTCAAACGTCGCCTCGTGCAGATCAAGCATCAGCACACGCTCCCGCAGCGGCCTACCCTGCCCTGTAAGAATCTTGCAGACCTCTGCGATCTCGCAGGCCGCGGCGGCCATCGGCGTGAATGACGGATTGCCCAGGCGGGTTTGCTCTCCCGCTCCGTCGCCGCGACCGTAGAGATGGTCAAGTGTCGCCTCTCCGGGGAAACGGACGGAGACCTGGCCATACCAGCCGGCGATCGCACCATGGACCATCGGTATCCCCAAGGTGTCGCAGACATCGGCGAGCTCCATGCGAGCTGCGATGGAATCGAGGGCGTCAACGGCGACGGCACATCCCTCCAGGAGCGTTGCGCCGTTCTCTCGCGTCAGACGTTGGCGACAGGGCACGACATTGATAGCTGGATTTACGGCGGAAACGCGTTGGCCGGCCGCCTCCACCTTCTCTTTTCCCAGCATGGCGATGGTCGCGAAAAGCTGGCGGTTGAGATTGGATTCGTCAAAACAGTCAGGATCAATGGCGACGATCGTGCCGACGCCGAGACGGGCCAGCCCCTCCACTACATGGCCGCCAATCCCGCCGCAACCGATGACCCCCACCCGCGCGCGGCAGAAGCGAAGTTGATCATCGATGGAAAAGGTTGAGCGATTGCGGGCGTAGCGCGCCGGCAAGAGACCCGCGGCCAAGGCTTCCGCCTCCACGTCCGCAAGAGACCATCCGAAAACCTCGGCCATGCGGACCTGGGAGGACCAAGCGAGAAGACCATTCCGGCTTTGGCTCAGAAGAAATTTTCTCGGCATATCGCCGTCGGCCATATCACCCTCCGCCAAGCCGCGGGAACAAAGCGAGAGTGTCGCCGTCGCGCAGCATCTGCTCCGGTTGCGCGTGCAGTCCCCGAACGAAGATCATGCCGACATCCGTGGGCTCGATGCCAAGATCGCTGACGACATCGGCGATCCGGGTTCCCTGGGGACGGCTTTGCAGCGCCTCGCGGAACCGGTCACGCCGAAAGGAAGCGAACAGTTTGACGGTGACCTTGATGGCATTCTCTTCCGGCATCAGTTCCCCTCCTTCCGACACCCATTCCATTTCGCGGAGACCTGCCTTTAGGATCTGGTGCGGAATAATCACTCCGGATCCCAAGGTTTCATATGACGCCTCCGCTCCGCTTCCGGCGGGGGGCTCAGGCGCCGTTCGGGCTTGTGGCCGTGGAGCGATAATTTCGCCCCACGGCCTTAGAAATTCCAGAAGGACTGAAGTTCCTCGGTCGGCATATCCCAGGCCACGTCGTGGGGCGCAATTTTCTCGAGTTCAAAGAACTCGGGCAGACGGTCCTGCTCGGGCCCGATGCCGGCGGCGAGATTGAACGCACGTTCGATTTTCAGCGTCTTTTTGCCAAGCGCCACCACGTCATCGCCGGTCAACGTAATGCCATGACGGGCATTGATCATGTCGATGACCGCCGCCAAGCATTCCGGGATATCCAGTGCCGGAAAGGCAATGAACAGGCAGAGGCCCGTTGAATCGATCGCTGCCGTGGCAATCTGCAAGTTCCGCGACAGCTCCACCTGTCCCTCGTTCTTGAGCGGATCGACAACCCCGCCGACGTTGAGGACATTGGAGACGATGGCATAGCCGGCGGTATGGTCGGCCCCCTGGGTCGTCGTCGCGTAGGTGACGCCGATGCCCTTGACCGAACGAGGGTCGTAGGCGGGAATAGCCTGGTTTTTGACGACAGGAACGCGGGTAAGACCATAGAGCCGGCCAACCGCACCCGTGCCACCCCCGAGGATACGGCCAAGCGGCGTGGCTTTGCCGATGTCCTCGCGGAGCATGCGCAGCACGCCCTTGCCGTCGCCGAAGGGCAGGATCCCCGCTTCCATCGCCACGGCGAACATCACGGTGGTCTCGATGCTGTCGACGCCAAGATCGTCCATCAGGCCGTCGGCCTCGGCGATAGCATCAAGGTCGGGGATACAGCAGTTCGCACCCAGTGCCCAGATCGTCTCATATTCAAAGCCGGAGGTCACATATTTGCCCTCCTTGTCGTTATAGACCTGTGAGCACTGAATCACGCAGCCGGGGGAACATCTGTGGGTCGGCTGACCGCCACGCTCGACAATGGTGTCGTACATGGTTTCGCCCGAGATTTTGTCGTGATCCTCGTACTGGCCGCCAGTGAAATTCCGGGTGGGCAGGCCACCGACCTCGTTCAGGATATTGACCAGGATGGCGGTTCCGTAAGTGCGCAGACCCTTGCCGCTCACCGGGTGGTCGAGCAGGGTCTTGGCAAATATTTGAGCGGCTTTCTTAAAGGCGGCAGGATCGGCCAGCGGGACCGATGAGGCGCCGGTCCCATCGACGGTGATGAACTTGATCTTCTTGGATCCGAGAACCGCGCCCAGCCCGCCGCGTCCGAAGCTGCGCAGCTTACCGTTCGGATCCTTCACAGAGATGTTGGAGATCGCCATCCGATTCTCGCCGGCCGGTCCGATGGAGATGATGCCGATGTCCTCGCCCCACCGCCTGGTTAAGACTTCGACCACGGCGAAATTGCCCATGCCGAGCGTCTCTGTCTCCTCCTCAATGACGACGCCGTCCTTGCTGACCCGGAGGCCGAACCAGCTGTCGCCTTTGGGTTGGCCCTCGATGATCAGGGCATGAACATCAAGACGGGACAGCAGACGGGAAGCCGTGCCCCCGGCGTTGCTCTCTTTGATGCCACCGGTCAGCGGACTCTTGGCGCCGGCCGAGAAACGCCCCGAGTTCGCCGCGGGAGTCCCGGACAGCAGGCCGGTCGCAAACACCAGCTTATTGTTTGGGCCAAGCGGGTGGCAGGTCGGAGGAACCTCCGCGGCGACGATCGTTGAGGTCAATGCCCGTCCGCCAAGTCCAAGCCATCCCTCCGGGACGGCCTCGACGCAAACCGAACGATCCGTCATGTTGACACGAATAACCTTGGACATATCGAATTCCTCCGCCTCCCCGTCTTCGTGGGAAAAAACCACCGCCCCCGTTCGCACCCCTTCATCCGTCGTCACCGTGAAGGCGACAATGACGGCGGAGAGAGAGAGCCTGGTCATCGCTCTTTCGTTTCTGCCGACGCCAGACGGCTTACTCTCACAAACATTTATAAGAGTAAATACCAACACACACAATTGGCATTAAATTATGCTGTTGAAAACACAATCATAACAAACAACTAAATTATGTTTCTCCAAGCACAATTGCCAAATATCATCCACATCAGGTAAACGTGTTCGGGAAAACACATCCGATATTTACATATCGTCATCGCGAGACAGCAAAGGATCGGGAATGGACCCCGAACCCGTGTCCCGACAAAGCGGTTCCCCGGCGTTTGGTCCAGCGGCAGGTGGAACGTCGGCCTTTGAATCGGAGGTTCATGGGAGGTTGGTATGGTATCGGCGGCGATGACGTCGATCACACGACCTTCACGCCCCTTCGTTCCCCGAATCATCGGCGACTATCACGGCTTCGAGCGCGGCGACATGCGGCGCGGCAAGCGCTTGGGTGTCAGCTTCGATCCTCCGATAGCGCGCGATGACGTCGCGTCCGAGGTCGGTGAGCTCGGCGCCGCCCGTGCTGCCCACCCGCCCGGTGACAAGAGGTTGACCGAATGCTTTGTTCATATGATTAAGCAGTTCCCAGGCACGACGATAGGTCATATCGAGGGCACGGGCGGCGGCGGAGATGGACCCGGTGGTTCCGATCGCCTCAAGCAATCGCACCTTTCCCAGGCCGATGCGGGTATCGGAGGAGAACTTGAGGAAAAATCGCACGGTGATCATCACATTCTCCGATCTGCCGCCGGAGGCCTCGGCGAAGGCTCGGAGGGGCGGACACGTCGCAAGAAAGGATCTTCCACCTTTGGCTCCGCATCTTCAAGCCAGCGGCGGTACGCAGGACGAACCGGTGTTTTCGCGCCCATTGACTGGAGCGATTGATCATGGATGACGCGCCACTCCCCCTCGCCGCGATCGTCTATCGGCGCGGAGCGCCCCTTGAAGAGACGCTGACGGAAATCCGGAACCGACTGGCGGCGCGGGGTGATCTGCGCCTCGGTGGCGTCATGCCCCGCTGGGGCGCCCCCCTGTCGAACGGACGGAACTCTCTCCTGCTCGATGATATCGGTCGTGGTGACACGATCGTCATCTCCCAGGATCTCGGTCCGGGTTCGACCGGCTGCATCCTTGATGCCGATGGCCTTGCCCGTGCGCAGATGCGGATCTCCGAGGCCATCAGGGCAAAACCGGATATTCTGTTTCTTGGTCGTTTCGCCAAGGAGGAATTGGCCGGACGTGGCATCCGTGAAGAGATCGGCGAAGCCATGATCGCCGGAATCCCCTCCATCGTCGCCGTCGAGGAAAGATCGCTAACGGGCTGGATCGATTTCGTTGGAGATAGCTTCGTGGTTCTCCCGGCCGAGGTCGAAGCGATTATTCGCTGGATAGACGGTCAAATCCGGGCAGGGTCCGCCCCTTGAAGCGCGAAACCAGAAGAACGTCCTAACCGTCGCGCAGGCTCAGAGTCCGATCTTCACGTGGTAGGGTTCTATTCCCTGCCGTGCGGACAAAAAGCGAATGATCATCTTCGAGAATGGATAGGTCGTGTGCTTGAACGTCAAACGAATGGCATACTCATTCTTGCTTCTGACTATGGCGACAATCGCAATTCCCTGGTCGATGAGGATTTCGCCGTCATCGGTCGCCGGATAAATCGTCAACGCAACATTACCGCGCGGAAGTTCACCGAGATTTTGCAGCCGAATGGTATCGAGGCTGGCGCCGACCACGGGGAACATCCGATCGGCGAACTGAGCAACGAGTTCCCTGGGGATGGGGACTCCCGCCTGGTCGCACAATGATCTCGCAGAAGATTTATTCATTTTTAAAAGATAGCACTAAAGGCCATTATACAACAATATATCTTTGTAAAATGTATGTATAAATGTCATTAACATTTTTAACACCGATGATAAAAACAACATAAATAGGCTCATACACAAAAATACATTCTCGATATTTCAGAACTCTGCCGTCCGCATCTAGGTTGAAACTAAGATTTCTCGGATCGCGTTACAATAACGCCTAACATTTAGGCATGTGCCCGGCACCAAGGCAAAACAGGCTGCGTTTTAGCAGCCCCGTGCTTTGGAACACTCCACGTCCCCTGCCCGGCCGCAGCAGTCGCGGCATTGGCCCGAAAATTGCTTAACTCCGGCCATCCGTAATGAACTGCCGAGGAAGACACCCATGAAACTGATGCGGACAATAGCCGGCGCCGGCGCTTTGATCGCGGTCGCCACCGCGTCTCAAGCCGCCATGGCCGCCGAAGACACCATCAAGGTTGGCGTGCTTCATTCCCTTTCCGGAACCATGGCGATCAGCGAGACGACCTTGAAGGACACGGTCCTGATGATGGTCGACGATCTCAACAAGAAGGGAGGACTGCTGGGCAAGAAGGTCGAGGCCGTGGTCGTCGATCCCGCCTCCAACTGGCCGCTGTTCGCCGAAAAGGCGCGCGAATTGTTGGAAAAGGACAAGGTTGCGGTGGTCTTCGGCTGTTGGACCTCGGTGTCGCGTAAATCGGTGCTGCCGGTCTTCGAACAGGACAACGGCCTGCTGTTCTACCCCGTCCAGTACGAGGGTGAGGAATCGTCGAACAATGTCTTTTACACCGGCGCCGCGCCCAATCAACAGGCCATTCCGGCAGTCGAGTATCTGATGAGCAAGGACGGCGGAGAGGCGAAGCGTTGGGTGCTGGAAGGCACCGACTACGTCTATCCGCGCACCACCAACAAGATTTTGCGAGCCTTCCTGAACTCGAAGGGCATCGCCGACGCCGATATCCTTGAAAATTACACTCCGTTCGGCTTCTCCGATTGGCAAACCGAAGTCGGCAAGATCAAACAATTCGCCGCCGCCGGCAAGAAGACCGCGGTGGTGTCGACCATCAACGGCGATGCCAATGTGCCGTTCTACAAGGAACTGGCGAACCAGGGCATCAAGGCCTCCGACATCCCGGTCGTCGCCTTCTCGGTCGGCGAAGAGGAACTGGCAGGTATCGACACAAAAAATCTGGTCGGCCATCTGGCTGCCTGGAACTATTTCGAATCGGTCAAGACTCCCGAGAACGACGCTTTCATCAAGCAGTGGCATGCCTATGTGAAGAACGACAAGCGCACCACCAACGACCCGATGGAGGCCACCTACATCGGCTTCAAGATGTGGACGCAAGCGGTCCTGCAGGCCGGCACCACCGACGTCAATGCGGTGCGCCAAGCCCTCTACGGCCAGAAGGTGAAGAATCTGACCGGCGGCGAAGCGGTGATGAACAGCAATCACCACCTCTCCAAGCCGGTGATGATCGGCGAAATCAAGCCCGACGGGCAATTCAACGTCGTATGGAAAACCAAGAGCGTGATCAAGGCTGACGCCTGGAGCCCCTTCATCGCCGAAGACAAGGGCAAGGTGGCCGACTGGACATTCCCGTGGGCCTGCGGCAACTGCACCGAACCGAAGTTCAAGGCTTACCAGTAATACCGCAACCCTCCCCCATCGGGGGAGGGATCTTACGGCACCGGACGATCGACAGAGAGCAAGGGGAGTGGACCGTTGAAAGCATTGCGTTTGGTTCTCGTCCTGGCCTCGATTCTTTGCATTCGTCCGGCCGACGCGTGGGCGGCCGACGCCCCCTCGGGCGATTTCGAAAGCGCCGTCAAAGCGCTGAACGGCGACAGTTACGACGACAAAATTGCCGCCATCGAAGCCTTGGGGGCTCTCGCCGACGGCCGGGCCGCGCCGGTGTTGCAGGCCATGCTCGATGGCCATCTCGCCGCCCTGCCGGACCAGTCGCTGGTCATTTCCGAAAACGGCGCCTATCGCGACGCCTTGACCGGCGCCATTTTGAACGACGTCAAGGCGGATGATCTCAGCGATATCACCATCAACAACCGGGTGCGCGGTGTCCTGGACGGCGTCCTCGGACAGCTGTCGTTGAAAAGCCCGGATCCCGACGCGCGGCGGAAGGCCGCCCAGGCCATGGCCGACCGGCGGACACCGGGCGCCGCCGAGGTCTTGCGCGCCATGCTGGCCGGAGAAACCGACGCCTCGGTGCGATCGACCGTCGAAGCGGCGCTCGGCACCCTCGACCTGCTGTCGCCGGACCGCAGCCGCCGTCTTGCCGCCATCGCCATTCTGGCCGGATCTTCCGATCCCAATGTGAAGGGCCAGTTGGAACGCCTGCAGGATGGCGAGAAAGATCCCGAACTGCGCAAGGCGGCCGACAAGGCCATCGCCTCCATCACTTTCCGCCTGACCCTGATCAACGTCGGCGCCAATCTGTTCCAGGGCCTTTCGCTGGGTAGCGTCCTGCTGCTGGCCGCCATCGGACTGGCGATCACCTTCGGCGTGATGGGCGTCATCAACATGGCGCACGGCGAGATGATCATGTTGGGCGCCTACACCGCCTATGTCGTGCAGGAAGCCTTCGTCGCCTGGTTGCCGCCCACCGTCATCGGCCTCTATCTGGTCGTCGCGGTGCCGATCGCCTTCCTGGCGACCGGTTTGGTCGGCATCGCTCTCGAACGGGGACTGATTCGATTCCTCTACGGACGTCCCCTGGAGACGCTGCTATCGACCTGGGGCATCAGCCTTATTCTGCAGCAAGTCGTGCGTTCGATTTTCGGCGCGCCGAACAAGGAGGTCGCCAACCCCGCCTGGATGACCGGCGGCGTCGATATGACCGGCGGCTTCACGCTGACCTGGAACCGGCTGGTCATCATCCTTTTCTGCCTGGCGGTTCTCGGTATCCTGGCCGCCGTTCTACGCTATTCCCGCTTCGGTCTGCAGATGCGCGCCGTCGCCCAGAACCGGCCGATGGCCGCTGCCATGGGAATCCGCACCGGACGGGTCGACGCCCTCACCTTCGGGCTGGGATCCGGCATCGCCGGCATCGCCGGCGTCGCCCTGTCGCAGATCGGCAATGTCAGCCCCAATCTTGGACAAGGCTATATCGTCGACAGCTTCATGGTGGTGGTGTTCGGCGGTGTCGGCTCGCTGTGGGGCACGCTTCTGGGCGCCACCAGTCTCGGCGTCGTCAACAAGCTGCTCGAACCCTACGCGGGGGCCATGCTGGGCAAAATCCTGGTGCTGGTCTTCATCATCCTGTTCATCCAGAAACGCCCGCGTGGCCTGTTCGCCCTCAAAGGGCGATCCATCGAAGGGTGAGGACCAGCCATCATGCGCTCTTTCGCCACCCGCTTCCTGCTGACCGACGACCGCCGTTTCTGGCGCGGATTCGCCTTGGCCGGCGCCCTGTTCCTGGTCGCCGTTCCGCTGCTCAATCTGCTGCCCGGCGAAGGTTCCGCCCTGCATCTGCCGAACTACATGATTCCGCTGCTCGGCAAATATCTTTGCTATGCCCTGCTCGCCCTGGCGCTCGACCTGGTGTGGGGATACGCCGGCGTTCTGTCATTGGGACACGGCGCCTTCTTCGCCTTGGGCGGCTACGCCATGGGCATGTATCTGATGCGCGAGATCGGCACGCGCGGCGTCTACGGCAATCCGCTGTTGCCCGACTTCATGGTCTTCCTCGCCTGGAAGGATCTGCCCTGGTACTGGACGGGATTCGAGCATTTCCCCTTCGCCGCCCTGATGATCGTCGCCGCCCCGTCGATCCTCGCCCTGGTTTTCGGCTGGCTTGCCTTCCGGTCGCGAATCACCGGCGTCTATTTGTCAATCATCACCCAGGTGATGACCTACGCCCTGATGCTGGCCTTCTTCCGCAACGAGATGGGCTTCGGCGGCAACAACGGCTTGACCGATTTCAAAGATATCCTGGGCTTCGACCTGGCCAGCCCGGCAACCAAGCTCGGACTGTACGTGGCGACGGTGGTCGCCCTCGGATTGTCCCTGCTGCTCTGCCGCTTCGTCGTCGCCTCCAAACTCGGCCGGGTGATGATGGCCATGCGCGATGCCGAAGGCCGTGTCCGTTTTTTGGGATATTCGGTCACCGCCACCAAACTGTTCGCCTTCGTCCTGTCGGCGGCGTTGGCCGGATTGGCCGGCGCGCTTTACGTACCGCAGGTAGGGATCATCAATCCGTCGGAATTCTCGCCGGCCAACTCCATCGAAGTGGCGATCTGGGTGGCGGTCGGCGGGCGTGGCACGCTGGTCGGCGCCATCCTCGGGGCGCTGGCCGTCAACGCCGCCAAAACCTGGTTGACCGACGCGGTGCCGGAAGCCTGGCTGTTCTTCCTGGGCGGCCTGTTCATCGTCGTCACCATCCTGCTGCCGGACGGTTTGATGGGATTGATCAAACGGCTGCGGCAAACCAAAGCGGCGCCGGAAGCGGCCGTGGAGAAGAAACATGCCTGACGAAAGCCTGCCCATCGACGAACCGACCGGCGGCTCGCAATCGGCGGCCGGCAGCATCCTCTATCTGGATGGCGTGACCGTCAGTTTCGATGGCTTCAAGGCGCTCAACAATCTGTCGTTGGTCATCACGCCGGGCGAACTGCGGACGGTCATCGGTCCGAACGGTGCCGGAAAGACCACCATGATGGACGTGATTACCGGCAAGACGAGGCCGGACGCCGGTGACGTTCTGTTCGACGGCCGCGTCGATCTGACCAAGCTCGATGAGGCGGCCATCGCCAATCTCGGCATCGGCCGCAAGTTCCAGAAACCGACGGTCTTTGAGAAACTCTCGGTCGAAGACAATCTGGAGTTGGCTCTGAAGGGGCCGCGCGGCACCCTGGCGACGCTGCTGTTCACCTTGTCGGCCGAGGCCAAGGATCGTATCGATCAGGTCCTGCATCTGGTCGGTCTGGCGGCCAAGGCCTCTCTGCTGGCCGGACAACTGTCACACGGCGAGAAACAATGGCTGGAAATCGGCATGCTGCTGATGCAGGACCAGCGGCTGTTGCTGCTCGACGAACCGGTGGCCGGCCTGACCGACGCCGAAACCGCCGCCACCGCCCAACTCATTCTCGATCTGGCGCGCGACCAGTCGCTTGGCGACCGGTCGCTGGTGGTTGTCGAACATGACATGGAATTCGTCCGTTCTCTGGGCGCCAAAGTCACCGTCCTGCACGAAGGATCCGTGTTGGCCGAGGGCAGCATCGACGCGGTGCAGAACAATCCGCGCGTCGTCGAAGTTTATCTGGGGCGATAGGAAATGCTGAACGTCGAGGCGATCAACCTGTTCTACGGCGCCAGCCAAGCCCTGCGCGGCGTTTCGCTTACGGCCGCCAAGGGCAAGGTGACCTGCGTTCTGGGCCGCAACGGCGTCGGTAAGACCAGCCTGATGCGGGCGATCATGGGGCTGCAACCGGTGCAGGACGGCCGTATGGTCTGGGAAGACCGGGACATCACCGGTCTTGCCGCCCATGACCGGGCTCGACGCGGTATCGGTTTCGTGCCGCAGGGCCGCGAGATCTTCGCGCGTCTCTCGGTCAAAGAGAATCTGGAAACCGGCTTTGCCCCCCTGCCGCGTGGCCAGCGCACCATTCCACCCGAGATCTTCGAGCTCTTCCCGGTGCTGCGCGACATGCTGGGGCGCCGCGGCGGCGACCTGTCGGGTGGTCAGCAACAGCAACTGGCCATCGCCCGCGCCCTGGTCACCCGCCCGCGCCTTCTGATCCTCGACGAGCCGACCGAAGGCATCCAGCCCTCGATCATCAAGGACATCGGGCGCATCATCAAAACCTTGGCGGCCGGAGGAAGCATGGCCATCCTGCTGGTCGAGCAATATTTCGATTTCGCCCGCGACCTCGCCGACGATTTTGCGGTCATGGAACGTGGCGAGGTTGTTCTGGCCGGTTCGGCAGCGGAATTGGTGGAAGACGATGTTCGGCGTTATCTCACCGTCTGATGTGATCGGCATGGGCCTTCCCACCCCCCTCTCCGGCTCACAGTCCACGACCGGCATGCATGGGTCGGCCCGTGTCCGCCTGCGGTCGGGAGAAAACGGGACGACGCTTGAGGATTTGCACCAAAGCTCGCCGCTCCGCGTCCTGTTTCCCATCGCCGCCGATGGCGACCCGCTGACCGCAGCACTGATCACCACCTCGGGTGGACTGGTCGGCGGCGACAGCCTGACCGTTGATCTCGCCGTCGGGGAAAACGCCCAAGGGTTGTTCGTCGCCCAGGCGGCGGAAAAGATCTACCGGTCGACCGGCGCCGACGGCCGGATCGACGTCCGCTTGACCGCCGGCCCCGGCGGCTGGCTGGAGTTTCTGCCACAGGAAACCATCCTGTTCGACAACGCCCGCCTGCGCCGGAACACCGATATCGACGTCCCTCCGGGCGGCCGTCTGTTGGCCGGCGAGATCCTCGTCTTCGGCCGGACGGCGCGGGGTGAGCGGATGGCCAGGGGACTGGTCCGCGACAGTTGGAAAATCCGCCGCGGCGGCCGGCTGGTCTGGCATGACGCCCTGCACCTGGATGGTGATATCACCGCCCACCTCGACAATCCGGCCGGCTTCGGTGGTTGCCATGCGGCGGCCACCCTGGCCCTGGTGGCCGACGACGCGTCCCGGTTGCTGGCCGTGTTGCGCTCTTGCGTCGATGACACCGATCTCCGCTTCGGGGCGACCATCGTCAATGGCATTCTGGTCGGCCGCTGGCTGGCCGCCGACACCCTGGCCCTGAGGCGGTCCTTCGGAATCGCCTGGGGCGAATTGCGGGCCGCCGCCGGCGGTTGGCCGAAAACTCTGCCGCGGCTTTGGCATATTTGAAAAGAAAAGGAGGAGGACAGCCATGAATCTGTCGCCCAGGGACAAGGACAAACTGCTGGTGGCAATGGCCGCCATGGTGGCGCGTCGTCGCCTCGAACGGGGTGTGAAACTCAACTATCCGGAAGCCGTGGCGCTAATCTCCGATTTCGTCATGGAAGGCGCCCGCGACGGCCGCTCAGTCGCCCAAATGATGGCCGACGGGGCCAAGGTCCTGACCCGCGACCAGGTGATGGACGGCATCGCCGAAATGATCCACGAGATCCAGGTGGAAGCCACTTTCCCGGACGGCACCAAACTGGTGACCGTCCATGCTCCGATCCGGTGAGGCAGAAGCATGATCCCAGGCGAACTCTTCACGCTACCGGGCACCTTGCTGCTCAATGAGGGCCGCAAGACGGTGATGCTGACGGTGGCCAACACCGGCGACCGGCCGATCCAGGTCGGTTCGCACTTCCATTTTTTCGAGACCAACCGCGCGCTGGCCTTCGACCGCGAAAAAGCCCGAGGCTATCGCCTGGACATTCCGGCCGGTACCGCCGTGCGTTTCGAGCCGGGGCAAAGCCGCGAGGTCGTCCTGGTCGCCTTTTCGGGCAGCCGCACCGTCTGGGGCTTCAACGGACTGGTCAATGGGCCGCTTGAGCCTGAATCAAAAACGGCCGGCGCCGACACCGCCCGGAAATAAAGGAGGCCCTCCATGGCATATGAAATCGAAAGACGGGCCTATGCAGCGATGTTCGGCCCGACCACCGGCGACAAGCTGCGTCTGGCCGATACCGACCTGATTATCGAGGTCGAAGAAGACCGCACGCTTTACGGCGAGGAGGTGAAGTTCGGCGGCGGCAAGGTGATTCGCGACGGCATGGGCCAATCGCAGGTGTCGCGCGCCGAGGGCGCCGTCGACACAGTGATCACCAATGCCCTGATCGTCGATCACTGGGGTATCGTCAAGGCCGACGTCGGACTCAAGGACGGCCGGATCGCCGGTATCGGCAAGGCCGGTAATCCCGACGTCCAACGGGGCGTCGACATCATCATCGGCCCGGGAACCGAGATCATCGCCGGCGAAGGCCGGATTCTCACGGCCGGCGGTATCGACAGCCACATCCATTTCATCTGCCCGCAGCAGGTCGATGACGCACTTTACTCGGGTGTCACCACTTTGCTGGGCGGCGGCACCGGCCCGGCCGACGGCACCAACGCCACCACCTGCACGCCCGGCCCCTGGCATCTGGCCCGCATGCTGCAGGCCGCCGAGGGCCTGCCGGTCAATCTCGGCTTCTTCGGCAAGGGCAACGCCACCCGTCCCGCCGGTCTGGTCGAACAGGTCGAGGCCGGCGCCTGCGGCCTCAAGCTGCATGAGGACTGGGGCACCACGCCGGCGGCGATCGACGCCTGCCAGTCGGTCGCCGAGAAGATGGACGTCCAGGTCGCCATCCACACCGACACCTTGAACGAATCGGGTTTTTGCGAGGACACCGTGGCCGCCTTCAAGGGCCGGACCATCCACGCCTTTCACACCGAAGGGGCTGGCGGCGGCCATGCGCCGGACATCATCAAGCTGTGCGGCGTCGCCAATGTGCTGCCATCGTCGACCAATCCGACGCGGCCCTTCACCGTCAACACGGTGGACGAGCATCTCGACATGCTGATGGTCTGCCACCACCTCGACCCGCGCATTCCAGAGGATGTCGCCTTCGCCGAAAGCCGCATCCGCCGCGAGACCATCGCCGCCGAGGACATCCTGCACGACCTCGGCGCCATGAGCATGATGAGCTCGGACAGCCAGGCGATGGGGCGGATCGGCGAGGTGATCATCCGCACCTGGCAAACCGCCCACAAGATGAAGCGGCAACGGGGTTCGCTCCCCGGTGACAATGGCAACGACAACCATCGCGTCCGCCGTTACATCGCCAAGTACACCATCAACCCGGCGATCACCCACGGCATCTCGGCTCATGTCGGATCCGTCGAAGTCGGCAAGCTGGCCGACCTGGTTTTGTGGACTCCGGCCTTCTTCGGCGTCAAACCCGATCTGGTGCTGAAATGCGGAAGCATCGCCGCCGCCGCCATGGGCGATCCCAACGCCTCGATCCCGACGCCGCAGCCGGTTCACTATCGTCCGATGTTCGGCGCTTTTGGCCGCGCCCTGTCGGCCAGTTGCGTCACTTTCGTCAGCCAGGCCGCGGTAACCGCCGGCATCGGCGACCGTCTCGGACTGGCCCGCCAGGTGCTTGCCGTTTCCGGCACCCGCGGCCTGACCAAGGCGGCGATGGTGCACAACGATGCCTGCCCAGTCATCGAGGTCGATTCGGAAACCTATGAAGTGCGGGCCGATGGCGAGCTTCTTGTCTGCGAACCGGCCGCGGACCTGCCGCTCGCCCAACGCTATTTTCTGTTCTGAGGAGGAAGCCGCATGCGACGCGTCATCGCCTGCCGACCGGCCGGAACATGGCCCATCCAAGAGTCCGGGGGCACCATCACCCTGGCTTGGGCCGACCGCCATCGCCGGCGTCTGGCGATGACCGACGACGCCGGCGACGACTTCCTGCTCGATCTTCCCGAGGCGACATTGCTGGGGGATGGCGACGGCCTTGAGCTGGCCGACGGCGGCTGGATCGCCGTCCGGGCGGCGGCGGAAGCGGTGGCCGATATCCACTGCACCGACGCCGAAGCGCTGGTCCGCGTCGCCTGGCATATCGGCAACCGTCACGCGCCGCTGCAAATTCTGGCGGGCGGCGGCTTGCGCATCCTGGACGACCATGTGCTGGTTGCCATGGTCACCGGCCTCGGCGGCCGGGTCGAGCGGCGCGACGCGCCGTTTCAAGCCGAGGGCGGCGCCTACGCGAGCGCTTCTCACCAACCGGAGCATCATCATCATGCCTGAGGACCGCCCGCGTTATGGCACCGCCAATCAGGCAGGCCTTCTGCGGCTGATGTCCTGGCTGTCGCCCGCCTTCCCGGTCGGCAGTTTCAGCTACTCGCACGGTTTGGAGCAGGCGGTCGAGACGGGATTCCTCACCGATCTGCCGGGTGTCGTCGGCTGGGTGGCGGCAATTCTCCGGCAAGGAGCGGCCAGAATCGACGCGGCTCTTTTCCTTGAAGCCCACCGAGCCGTCACCCTGGGGGACCGTGGCCGTCTGGCGGCCATCATCGAATTGGCCGATGCTTGGCGAGGTACCGCCGAAACGGCTCTTGAATCGCGGTCACAGGGTCGCGCCTTCGTTACGACTTTGCAGAAAGGCTGGCCGATTCCAGCCCTCGACATCTGGCTGGCCGGCTTGGAGTCCCCCCCTTACGCCCTGGCGGTCGCCGTCGCCGCGGCAGCCGTCGACATCGGTGAAGATATGGCGCTTGCCGCTTTTTTGCAGGCGGTCGCCGCCAATCTGGTATCGGCCGCCGTCCGCCTGATCCCTTTGGGTCAGACCGATGGCCAACGCGCCATCCGCATCCTGACCGACCTGGTCCCCGAACTCGTCGTCGCCGCTGGCGAAGTATCTTTCGACGATTTGGGCACCGCCACCCCGATGGTCGACTGGACCAGCATGCGTCACGAAACCCAATACACGAGGCTTTTCAGATCATGACATCTCTTTTCCGCGTCGGAATCGGCGGACCCGTGGGCTCGGGCAAGACAGCGCTGATGGATCGCCTGTGCAAGCGGCTGCGCGGCAGCTACAACATCGCCGCCATCACCAACGACATCTACACCCGCGAAGACGCCGAATTTCTCACGCGGTCCGGGGCCTTGACGCCCGACCGCATCATGGGTGTGGAAACCGGAGGTTGCCCTCATACCGCCATCCGCGAGGACGCCTCGATCAATCTGGCGGCGGTCTCCGAAATGGCCGCCCGATTTCCGGGGCTCGAGGTCATCCTGGTGGAATCGGGCGGCGACAATCTGTCAGCCACCTTTTCGCCGGAACTGGCCGATATCACCATCTATGTCATCGACGTGGCGGCCGGCGACAAGATTCCGCGCAAAGGCGGCCCCGGCATTACCCGCTCGGACCTTCTGGTGATCAACAAGATCGATCTGGCGCCGATGGTCGGCGCCAGCCTTGAGGTCATGGACCACGACGCGCGCCGCATGCGCGGCAGCCGTCCGTTCCTGTTCACCAATCTGAAGAGCGGCGAAGGCCTGGAGGAAGTCGCCACCTTCATCATTACTTCGGGCGGTCTGCCCAAGAGACCGATGGCGGCGGCATAATCGCCGATTGCCGCGATCAGATCGGCAGGGCGATACCTCGTTTGACTGTCCGTAGCGAAAGAATCGACTGCACGCGAATGACACCGGGAAGACGGGTCAGAATATCGGTATGGATACGTTCAAGGTCGACGCTGTCGCGGTAGACCACATGCAGGAAATAATCGGCCTGTCCGGCCAGCAAGTAACAGGACAACACTTCCGGGACCTCGGTGACTGCGGCTTCGAAGCGATCCAGGGTCTGCCGGCCCTGTTGGTCGAGCGTCACCTGAACGAAAGCGTTCCCTGAAAATCCCATCGCCACGGGATTGAGCAGCAGGGCGGATCCCTCAATGATACCAGCCTCTTCCAGAAGCTGAACGCGACGCAGGCAGGCCGATGGCGACAAGCCGACCCGGTCGGCCAGTTCGACATTGCTCTGGCCGGCGTTCGCTTGCAGGAGCTTGAGAATCGCACGATCTTTTGTGTCGAGTTTCATGATTTGAACAATATTGCGTTATTTGAGATTTTGTTCGAATAACTTACGAAATAGTATGACTTTTTAGCTTCACTTTGCAAAAAAATTCGGTCCGTTTTAAGCGATAATTGCGACTTCGAATATCGCGGCAAATGGAGGCTTCAATGAAGATCGGTGTTCCAAAGGAAACTAAAGTTCACGAGTACCGGGTTGGGCTCGTTCCGTCCGGCGTTCATGAACTGGTCGCGGCCGGCCACAAAGTGGCGATCGAAAAGGGTGCCGGAATTGGAGCCGGCATTACCGATGCCGATTACCAGAAGGCTGGAGCGACGATCATCGGCACCGCCGACGAGATCTTCGCCGCCTCCGACATGATCGTCAAAGTGAAGGAACCGCTGGCCGCCGAACGCAAGAAATTGCGGGAAGGCCAGATCCTGTTCACCTATCTGCACCTTGCGCCGGATCCGGAACAGACTCACGACCTGATCGAAAGTGGAGCGATCTGTGTCGCTTACGAGACCGTCACCGCAGCCGATCACTCGTTGCCGTTGTTGACGCCGATGTCGGAAGTCGCCGGACGCATGTCCATCCAGGTGGGCGCCGCCAGTCTGGAGAAGGAATGCGGCGGACGCGGCGTCCTGCTGGGCGGAGTCCCCGGCGTCGCTCCGGCCAATGTGGTGATCCTGGGGGCTGGTGTGGCCGGATCCAACGCGGCTCTCATCGCCTTGGGCACCGGTGCCAATGTGACGATCGTCGATCGCTCGCTTCCGGCGTTGCGCCGCGCAACCGACCGTTTCGGCACCGCTTTGCGCACCGTCTTCTCGACGCCTGCCGAGATCGAACGCCTGGTCATCGACGCTGATCTGGTCATCGGCGCCGTCCTGGTCGCCGGCGCGACGACACCGAAGCTGGTAACCGCCGACATGGTCAAAAAGATGCAGCCCGGTTCTGTTCTCGTCGACATCGCCATCGATCAGGGCGGCTGCTTCGAGACCAGCCATGCCACCACTCATGCCGAGCCGACTTTCGTCGTCGACGGTGTGGTCCACTATTGCGTCGCCAACATGCCGGGCGCCGTGGCACGGACCTCGACCTTCGCGCTTGCCAATGCGACGCTTCCATTCGCGCTGGCTCTGGCCAACAAGGGATGGAAGGAAGCCCTCAGCAGCGATCCGCATCTGCTGGCCGGCCTCAATGTCCATACCGGGAAACTGACCTATCAGGCCGTCGCCGATGCTCTCGGCCTGAAATACACAGCCCCCAAGTCCCTCCTTTAAAAAACAAAAATGGTAACCTTGCACCGTTCGGGACTCCCGAACGGTGCAAGGCCGGATTACTGGCACGACATCAAAACCAATGGGTCAAAAATGAACCTTTTCGGGAGGAGATGCCAGTCATGGCCAATGACATTCCAAAGGAAGAACTCCATCGAGGACTGAAAGAAAGACATATTCAACTCATTGCAATCGGCGGCGCCATCGGCGTTGGACTGTTCTACGGATCGGCAAGTGCCATCAAGACTGCCGGACCGATGCTGATGATTTCATATTTAGTTGCCGGCGTTGTCATGTTCTTCATGATGCGCGCTTTGGGAGAGGTCGCCCTGGCCCATCCCGTATCCGGCTCCTTCAGCGCTTACGCACACCACTTCATCAGCCCGCTTTTCGGTTACCTGACCGGCTGGACCTATTGGTTTGCCTGGGTGGTAACCTGCATGGCGGAAATCACCGCGGTCGGGGTCTATGTGCATTTCTGGCAACCCGATCTTCCGCAGTGGATTCCCGCCCTGATCGCCGTCCTCTGTATGTCGACGGTCAATTTCACATCCGTCAAAGCCTATGGCGAATTCGAGTTCTGGTTTGCCCTGATCAAGGTCGTCACCATCGTCGCGATGATCGTGTTTGGCGGCGCGATGATCGTCTTCGGCCTCGGAAATAACGGCGTGGCGGTCGGAATTTCCAACTTGTGGACGGTCAATGGCGGATTTTTTGCCAAAGGATTCCACGGCTTTTCGCTATCGCTGGTGATGGTCAGCTTTGCCTATATCGGCATCGAACTGGTGGGCGTGACGGCCGGAGAAGCCAAAAATCCGGAAAAGAGCCTGCCGGCCGCCATCGACAAGATTTTCTGGCGGATCTTGATTTTCTATATCGGCACCTTGTTCGTCATCATGTCGCTCTATCCGTACGATCAATTGGGGACGATCGGCAGCCCATTCGTCGCCACTTTCTCGAAATTGGGAATCCCATCGGCCGCCGGCCTCATCAATTTCGTCATCCTGACGGCGGCTCTGTCGTCCTGCAACAGCGGCATCTTCAGCACAGGCCGGATGCTTTACAACCTTTCCCTGCAAGGCAAAGCGCCCGAAACTTTCGGACATCTCAACAGCCGAAAAGTCCCGGCCAACGCGCTGCGCGTGTCGACGGCGCTGCTGCTGATCGGCGTCGTCCTCAACTATCTGGTGCCCGGCCAAGTCTTCAATTACGTCACCAGCGTCGCCACCTCGGGTACGCTGTTCGTCTGGGGCATCATCGTCGTCGTTCAGATGAAATACCGGGCCGCCCTGACCCCGGCGGAAGTGGCCAAACTTCGATATAAGATGCCGCTCTACCCGCTGGCCAACTATGTCGTACTGGCCTTTCTGATCTTCGTCGTCATCACGATGAGCTTCGATGAAAACAACCAAGTCGCCCTTTTGGTGGCTCCCTGCTGGTTCGCCTTCCTTCTGGTCAGCTACTACTGCGCCGGCTACCACCGGAAGCTCGTTCGCCCTGTCGCCGAACCCGATGTTTCCTAGCGACCCGCCAAGCGGCGGAGGAACACACCAAACCTAAAACGATCGGTTTTGCCAGTAATCACATTTTTATTAGGGACATTGCACCCCTTCCGGATTTAAGCTATCACCAGCTTTTCGTCCGGAAGGGGATGTCATGCGGATCGGTGTTCCCAAAGAAATCAAAGTGCACGAATACCGGGTGGGTCTCACCCCGGAAAGCGTTGCCGAAATCGTCACCCAAAAGCACTCGGTGGTGGTCGAAACCGCCGCCGGGACGGGCATCGGCTGTAGCGATGATGACTACAAGGCTGCCGGCGCCACAGTTGTCGCCAGCGCCCAGGAGGTTTTTGCCGAAGCTGAGCTGATCGTCAAGGTCAAAGAGCCGGAGCCAGCCGAGCGGCGCTTGCTGAATGGCAATCACGTGCTGTTCACCTATCTGCATCTGGCGCCCTTTCCCGACCTCACCATGGATCTTTTGAACAGCGGCGCCGTCTGCATCGCCTATGAGACGATTACCGACGCGCATGGCCATCTGCCGCTGCTGGCGCCGATGTCGCAGGTCGCCGGACGCATGGCCATCCAGGCCGGCGCCTATTCCCTTGAAAAGGCTCATGGCGGCCGGGGTATTCTGTTCGGCCGGGTTCCCGGTGTCAGACCGGCCCGGGTCACGGTGATCGGCGGTGGCGTGGTCGGTGAAAGCGCGGTCGAAACGGCGATTGGCCTGGGAGCCGACGTCATGGTTCTCGACAACGACCTCGACGTGCTCGAACGCCTGGCCAAGCGCTTCGGCTGGGGCCTGAGAACGGTCAAGGCCAACCGGTCGGCGGTCGCCAGTTGCGTTGCCGAATCCGATTTGGTGATCGGCGCCGTTCTGGTCAAAGGCGCCTCGGCACCGAAGGTCGTCACCCGCGAAATGGTTGCCTCAATGCGGCCAGGTTCGGTGGTGGTCGACGTCGCCATCGACCAAGGCGGCTGTTTCGAGACCAGCCGGCCGACCACCCATGCCGATCCAACCTACGTCGAGGAAGGCGTGGTCCATCACTGCGTCGTAAATATGGCCGGCGCCGTCCCGTGGACAGCGACCTACGCTCTCAACAACGCCACCCTGCCCTATATCCTGCAGATCGCCGATCAGGGATACCGTGCGGCTTTGTTGTCCTCGCCCTATTTCCTGTCGGGGCTCAACATTCACCATGGCTGCCTGACCGAGCCGTCGGTCGCCCGCGAACAGAAACTCGCCTATATTCCGCCGGAACACACCCTGGCACGGTAGGTGGCGCCAAGTCTCGATGAGATCGAGACTTGGCAAGCCTCTTGTCACCTCAGGGGCTGGAAGATGTCGACGGTGGATCGTGCTCGGCGACGTCCGGGAAGAAGCTGACGCGCGCCACACCAGCGGCCATTGCGGTCGCTTTAGTAGATTCTCGTCCCGTTGATGTGCGTCACAAAGCCATCGCTGTTGACCACAACGCGCGGAGACTCAGCCTTGCCAGGCTGCAAAGTCACGGTCTCCGAGGCAGGAGCCTTCGCCTCTTTGGCCGGCTCGCGTTTGCGGCGCGTTTGCGTGGTGGGTGCCGGGGTTGCCGCGGCAGCTGCGACGACGGGTGCTGGTGCGACGGGCGCCGGTGCGACGGGCGCCGCAGAAGATGCGACGGGTGCTGATGAAAACACCGAACTTGCCGTGGGTTCCGCCGGTTTGTCGAGGACGGCGCTCCGCACCTTACGCCGCTTCAGATGGACAACATCGACACCTTGAATCCGGCTGCTCTTAAGAACTGTCGGCATCGTCGCTCGACTGAGCGACATTGGTATCGGATCGGGCCGCCCCTGATCAATTGCCAGCGCCGGCCGAGCGCTATCGAGCGGCGCCGCCTCACCACTTGGGCTTTGCTTGATCTTGGACGCGCACCAGGATCTGCCGCCATCGGTAAGGGCTAGAGAGTCGTCGGTGCGGATCACCAACTTCGCCGCAGATAGAGACTGAAGCAGTTTCTCAAGCGCGGCGGGTTCGACGTTCAACGCCGTTGCCAAGGCGGCAACCGTTGTTTGTTCGCCATTCGTGTAAAGAGATTCCAGGATCAAGCGCCCTGTCAGAACCGACGTCATATGCGGAGTACTCATAAAAAGCGGATATGGTCACGCGGGATAAGGACAAACACTTAGACGTCCCCGGCGAGAAATCAAGCCAGCTTCGACGGTGACGACAGGATATCCAATGATGTTGATCCGGGAATATAGTGGAAGATAAGGTCTCTGTCGACAATAACTATCAGCCAAGCAGCACAAAATGAACTAAATCGGGATACCGTCGAAGTCGGGTCAAGTTCAGCCCACCGCCGGCCCGCCGCCGAAGTGGATCGCCAGCCACACCGTCGGCACGTTTGGATCGGTCCAGGCAACGCGGTGAAGCCGATGCGGAGCAATAAACGCATAGTCTCCCCGCCCCATACGATACAGTTCATCGGTATCGGCAAATTGCAGTGTTGCACCGCCCGACATCACGATCACCCATTCGGCCCAAGCCTGATCGTACCAAAAATCCGCGGGGCTGACTTGGCCCGTCGACACGATACGTTCGATCCGCCCCTCTGCCCTGCTCAGCAACGTGGTAACCACCTCATCTTTGGACCGTACAGGAATGTCTGCCAAGAGATTGCCGGACAATGTCTCCATTGTTGCCTCGTCATAAACACGATATTTGTGCATTGCACGCCAGGAGCGTATGAGTTCAAAAAGTCATTTCTCTTATAGTCGAACGAACAGAAAAAGACGAGAATAGAACAGATATTCACTTATTATCCTGTGGTGATTAGCCATAAATCCTGCAGTTTTTCGACCAGAACGCCCGAAAAAATCGTAAATTTATTGTATGATATAAATAACAAAACACACAGACATACAAATAACTGTTACGCATATATTTATGTAAAACAGCGTAGATATCATATACGTATGCTCACAAAGCTTTTGCAGAAAATCTTATTTTCATCGTTCATATGCGATAAAAAAAACGGAACGACCACAAAGAGCACTAGGGCGTGTCCTCAATTGAGCCAGACCACAGAGGCCGCCAGGTGAACGGCGGCGAGGAAATTTCTCGCAGTTTTATCGTAGCGGGTCGCAATGGCTCGAAACTGCTTGAGTCGACAGAAGAAATTTTCGATCAAGTG
>JARLJB010000312.1 GCA_031291415.1 Telmatospirillum sp. | reverse complement strand
TGTTGATCCCGCCGCTACCCCGGCCGGAGGCATCCTGCTGGACGGTAAAGGTGGCGACGGCGGAGGAAACCCCGGCGACGCTCAAAGTGTGGGGCGTAGTGATAGCATTGATCGCCGACGCATCCGCGACCAGTTGCGCTGGTGTCACCACCAGCCTCGGCGTTGACGAGCCACTGTCAGTCAAGGTTATCGAAAGCTTGCCGGCCACCGCGACTGCTTGCAACCCATCCAGATGGGCAGCGATATCGGCGGCAGTGTCGGCAAGCGCCGCCGTCGCCCCTGCCTGAAAGGACTGGATGAGGGACTGAGCGGCCGAGGTGATGACCGGAGTCGAGCCATCCAAATACAGGACGAAGGCGGCGTCGACGCCGTTGTAGGTTCCGGCTCCAACGATCTGCCCCAGATCATTGATCCCGGTCGCGTCAGACAAAACCCAGCCAGAATCGGCCGGCAGCAGGCTGTTGAGGTCGACAATCTTTCCATTTTGCCACATCACGGCGTGGTCCACCCCGCTTCCGGCACGGAGGCCAGCCCATCCGACAATGTCGCCGGCATTGTCGATGGCAGTGGCGGCGCTGATGTCGTCACCAGACAGCGTTCCAAGATCGGTAATGGTCCCGTTCTGCCACAGAACAGCATGGGTATCGTAGGAGTCGCTGGAGAAGCTTGAGTCGCCGACGATCTGCCCCTTGGCATTGATGGCTTTGGCTCTGCCGTTATATGAACTGGCCAGACCGCCAAGGTCGGTAATGGTGCCGTTCTGCCACAACACCGCATGGGTATCGCCCTGGGCGGTCCAAGATTTTCCGACGATCTGTCCGGCATCATTAATGTCATCAGCGGCGCTTACGGACGTGAAGGATTGGCTGGTGACTCCCGGCAGCCATCCCAGGTCGGTCGGCGTTCCGTTCTGCCAGAAAAAGGCCTCAGTGGCTCCGTTCGCCAAGCCATGGACACCGACCACCTGGCCAAGATTGTTAATGGCGTAGGCCGCGCTGAGTTCCTGCAGGCTGGTCAGGGCGGTCGGCGTCCCGTTTTGCCAAATCACCGCATGGTACGATCCGGCGCCCCCCATGGGAACGGTCGAAGAAACCCCCACCACTTGGCCCTGGTTGTTGATACCGTTGGCAGCGCTATCGCTATCCCCGGAAAGCCGCCCGAGATCGCTTATCGTGCCATCCCGCCACAAGAAGGCGTCATCCGCACCGCTCGTCAGCATCGCATCGCCTGCGATCTGACCGTTGTCGTTGATAGCAACGCCCGTGGGACCTGAGCTGCCAAGGTTCGTAATGGTTACCGTCATTCGTGCACCGTCCCGATTTTGCCGTTCGGACCACCCAAGCGCACAGCGTTAGTCATGGCTTGCCGCCATCACCGCGTCTCCGGTTGCCTTCCGCGCCATCCCGACGACGGGAACCTCTTTTCCGCCGAACACATCCTTCACCACCTGGGCCACCGCCTGCTCGGCGCCACCGAACGGCGCCACCACGTCGACGATCCAGGGATGCGGGCCGGAACGCCATTCGGGCGGCTGCAACCGGCCGACGCCGGCCTTCAATCGTTCGTCGACAGCGTCGGAAACGACGGCCCAGGTGACGAAGGCGATCGGCGTGCCGGGCTGATCGGCGGGCGGCGGCTGGTCCGGCTGCGCCGACGGCGGCGGTTTGCGGTAAATGCGGGCCTGCTTCAGGACGATGGCCGGCATCACCTGCCATTCCAGATCGGCCATGAAAACATAGCGGTGACGGGGCGACCGGCTCATCAGCCAGGACACCTCGCCCAGAACATAAAGCAGGTCGCGGTCGGTCAGACTTAGCACCGGGGCGGGAGGTGGCGCCGCTTCGGTTGTGGTGATGTCGGCCGGTTTGGCGGCGGGTTCGGTTTGTTTCGTCATGTCTTTTGCTCAAGTCCAAAGATTGGAAAAAGGGAAAATTCACCAGGGAGACGAGGGAGATCACGGAGAGAAAGGATCGCGCTGCGCGCGGTTCTTTATCTCCCTTGTCTGCCTGGAGCCTATTCGTCCGTCCGGGGGGATAAGAGTTGCCCCGGTCACACAGCCCCTCCCCCCTTGCAGTCCTTGACTGCGGCAAGTTTGATCAAGACGTCCCGGCGGGCGTAAAGCTGGGAAATCTGCTGCTTTTCCGCCTGATTGTTGTCAGTGGCGAGAAGCGGCAGCAAAAGCTGCGAGCCCAGATAGCCGGCCACCTGATTCTGGGTGCGATTGTCCTCGATCTTGCCGGTCGCCGCCTGCATCTGCGCGTCGATGTCGCGACGTTCGGCAGCGATCCGATCGCAGGACAAGGCGGCGTCCTCTTTCGAGAAAGCGTCCATGCCAATCGACTGGACGCGGTTGACCGACGTCGTGTCGACCGGCAGCGGCGGCGCCGACGAGGCGCAGGCGGCAAGCAGCACAGCCATCAGAACAGCCATGCCGCCGACCTTACTTCTGGAAGACGACGGCACGGCCGTTTCCATTCATCTCTCCCCAGCTCCACATGCTGACACCCACCGTGCCATAGCGGGTCAGAACCACGGCGTCGGCCCCCATCTCGGCCGCCTTGGCGCGCAAGGCTTCCGACACTTTGTCCTTGGTTGGATCGGCGTCGAAGACGGTCCATTTGCGAACCGTCACCTCGATATCGCCCAAAGACTGGTAGGGACGATCGGTGATGTCGTTTTCAGTCACCAGCACCTTGTCGGGCGCCTTCGGAGCGGCGACCGGCGCGGCGGCGTCGGTCGCCGCGGCGATGTCGCTCGGCGCGGCGGTGGCCGGCGACACCGTAGCGCTCGACCGGGTGCCGCAAGACGCCAACAAAAGCGCGGCAACGCAAACAAAACATGGAGCGATAAATTTCATGGTCCCACCTTTGTATTTACCCAAAACAACTACGTAGTTGCACAATAACAACAGATACTCTTCCGTCATCCCCGCGAAGGCGGGGATCCATACCGCCGGCTAGATTCCCGCTTTCGCGGGGATGACGGGGTGATTCATTTATTTCTGCGGAAATCCTTGGCAATTGTTCACAAAGGAGAAGGAATCTGCGCATCTATAGGTTTTTGTCTCCCTTGTCTCCGCGGTTATTCAATTTTCCCATTCCTTATCTCCCCCGTAGGAATGTGAAAGCCTTCGTGTGCCAAGCCCTCGCCCTCCCCTCATGCCAGATCCGCAACGGTCAGACTGGCCGGCAGCACGCCGATCAGGGTGGCGACGTGGGTCAGCTCGTTGGCGTTAGCCGTGTGGCTGCCGCTGCTGTCGATCTTGAACGACCACAACTCGGTGCTGTTGCCGCTGTCGGTGCCGATGAACACCACATGCTCGCCCAGCGCCCCGCTGCTGGCATTGCCGGTGAGGTCGGCGACCTGATAGGCCTTGTTGGCGGCGGCCACCACTTCGGCGGCGGTGCCGTTGCCGATGCTGCCGATAGTGACGAAGATTGCCTGGGCGGCGCTGGTCGTGCCGAACGACAGAGTGGCCCCGTTGACCGCGGTGTGCGTCCCGTCGAGGATCGTCGTGCCGGTCGAAGCGACCGTGCCGCTGACCGCGACGACGGTGCCCTTGCCCGGCGTGAAGCCGACCACATGGGTGTCGATGCCGCCCGACAGGGCCAGCGTGTCGGCGCCGCCGTTCAGCAGATAGACCGTATTGGAATGGCCGGTGACCGTGACACTGTCATTGGCGGTGCTGTCGCAGATCGTGTTGTAATTTCCCGCCACGCTGATCTTGTCGAAGGTGGGCGAGAGAATGACGATATCGCCGGCCGCCGTGCCGGCCAGCGTGGCGCTGCCGGTCGTGCCGCCGGCGCCGGTCAGGGTCAGCTCCCCCGAGGTCACGCTGCCGGCCGCCAGGCCGGTGGCGGAAAACAGGCCGAGGTTGACATAGCCGTTGGCCAGCGCATGCGACAGCGCCGCGGCGGTCGCCGTCTGCTGCGTGGCGTCGGCATAGCCGCCGGTGACGCTGGGGTCGATCAGCCAGCCGCTGCCGGACGACGTCGCCGCCGACTTGATCACATTCTCGGTGCTGCCCGAAAAGCCGATCAGCACATCGGCCTGGCTTTCGCCGCCCGCCATCTGGTTCTGCCAATAGGCCAGACCGACCGGATCGGGCGCCCGGTTCAGCACATTCTGATAAAGGTCGGTCAAGAAAGCCGTCGGCGACAACGAGGCCACCCAGGCGGCGTTGCTGGTGACATTGCCGGTGGCGGTGCCGCCCATGGCGGTGACGAACTCGTTCGACGACAGGAAACCCTGGGCGATCGAGGCGAGACTGGTGCCGGCGGTCTGCTGGTTCAGCCA
>JARLJB010000311.1 GCA_031291415.1 Telmatospirillum sp. | reverse complement strand
GTCGTAGGATCGATAGCCGCGCTCGAATAATCCGAAACCGCCTGCGTACGGCGCTTCAGCTTGGTCGTGTGAACCACGGTGAGCGGCTGGGCGCTCGCCTTGGGCGCGAAGGAATCCGAGCGAGTTTCCGAGGCGTAAGCTGTCGATGACAACAGAAGCCCCGATGCAACGATACACGCCGCAACGTTCTTGATGATTGACATACTGCACCTCCAAAGTCGTTCTATCGAGTACGTAATAGCCGTAGTCTGCTTGTAAAGCAACTGTGGACTGCGCATCGCCATTAAAAAGGTTGTTATATTTTTCAGGCACTTAATCGCATTGATCGAGCCGATCCGGACCGTTTCGGTTGCAAGTGCGAAGCCGCTCCTAGAGCGGCCATTCCGGACGATTCGAATCCGGGCAAAACGAGATTGCTACGGCATGTGATTTTCGGGCCCGTCAACTGGGGTAAACGCCGATTCGGAGCAAATGTTGGTTTTCTGTCGAGGTGGCCGTTCATTGTGCCCCGCGACCAATGTACCAAATCCGGCATGACCTCTTGCCGGAAAGGCCTGATATTGCCCGGTTCGCTTACCTGTCATATCTGTGCGGGAGGGGGCGAAGGTCGGCGCGTGTCAGCGCGAGGCCGCCCGCGCGATCTCGGTAAGCCCTTGTTGCAACCGGAGTTGCGCGCCGGCGCTGTCCGTCAGCATGGCCCGGTGCAGCGAGCCAAGGCGGTTCAGCAGGCGTTCGAGACGAGCGCCCCGCCATTTGTGAAGTTGCAGCGCGAGGTCGGCCTTGTCCTTGAAAAAGATGCGCCTGGCCTGCGTTTCCTGTTCAATCAAGGCGTTCACGTTGCCGCCGGGGCCGAGCCTGGCGGCCAGTTGCGCCAGTTGGACCGCACGGCGTTCGAAGGCCAGCAACAATCCCACCGGATTGATGTCTCCAGAGGCAAGCCGGGGCAGTTCGTGTCTGAGTCGGTCGGTCAAGCCGCCCAGCGTCGCGTTGACGATCGGCGCCATGCTGTCATCTCCGGCCTCGGTGCCGATCGCTGCAAGATCCTTGGCAGAGGCCGTCTTGGGCGATTCCGGGCTGGCGTCGAGATAGAGCGCCAATTTCTCGACTTCGGACCGTGCAATGCGCGTGTCGAGCCCCGCGGCCAGCGCGATCCGTTCGGCCAATTGGCTGTTCAGGCGCAGCCCCGCAGCATCGCCGCCGTTTCGCACGGCTTCGGCAACCGTTCGCGTGTCAGGGGGGTAAAATATGGTGACCAGCGCGTCGTCGCGATCCGTCAGCAGCTTGGCCACGCGGGATTTGTCGGTCGCGCCACCGGCCACGATCAGCACCGGCCAGCCGGACACCGGATCGGCAGCCAGCGCGGCAATGGCGTCATGCGCCTCATCGCCCGACATGGTTACGCGGATGATCCGCTTGTCGCCGAACAGCGATGTCGATCTGGCCTCGTCAGCCAGGCGCGGCGGATCGCGCTTCAGTTCTGATCCGGTTATTTCAACGAGTTCGGCCTTGCCCAGCCGGTTCGTCACGAGCGCGGCGGCATCGCCCGCGCCGGCTTCGTCGGCGCCGCAGAAATAGAATATCCGGACCTTGTGCAGGGCCCGGTCGACCATGCCGGCAAAGGTCTTTTGGGTCGC
>JARLJB010000049.1 GCA_031291415.1 Telmatospirillum sp. | reverse complement strand
GATTTCCTGAAAACTTCCGTCCCATTACGGCGTCATGGCCAGGCTAGACCCGGCCATCCACGGCCAACGGGGCTGCAAGACGTGGATACCCCGCCCAAGCGCCGTGTATGACCATCTACTGAATGTCAACAGGCCTTAGTGAAGGCCCAGGTCTCTTGGTTCGCCTATATTTTCGATTGCCCGACGGAAAACAGGATGACGGAGGCCATGGCGAGCAGGATCGCCGAAACGTGATAGATATTCACCGGTTCCTTCAGAAGAATTATTCCGACGAATACCGTTGTAGTAATAATTGAAATCGTCGCATACAAAACATATTGCGATGCCCCGAATTTCGCATATAATAAATTGAATCCGACATATGTCAGGAAAAGCCCAGCACCGCTAAATAAGAGTGACTTCCAATTATCACGCACCATGCTTTCCAGTGAGAAGGCACCAAACAGCGGAGATGTTGTTATTGCAAGGATAAAGGCAACCAAGGCGCTGCCAGCAACGAACAACAGGCCATTTTCGATACCAGACGATTGTTTCTGGCCAAGTGCAAACATTGCATTTCCGATTGCCGCGATTGTCGCAAATACAATCGGCAAAATTATGTTCATGATATTTATCTTCCCGATCGAAAAAGGATAGCTGGCGACCCTGCCGGCCGTCGCCGGTTCTATTGCCAGCGAAACGTCTGGTCAATAGCGTGTCTCTGCGCCAAAATCCCGCCCCGTTATCGTAGATTCAGGAGTATCCCCATGCCTTCCTTCGACATCGTCTCCAAGACCGACTTGGCCGAAGTGGACAATGCGCTGGCCGGCATCAGCCGAGAGATCGCCCAGCGGTTCGACTTCAAAGGGTCCCACTGCTCGGTCGAGCGCAAGGACGAGTCCATCACGGTCCTGGCTGACGACGACATGAAGCTGAAGCAGATGCACGAATTGCTGAAGGTCCACTTCACGCGGCGCAATGTCGACCCCAGGGCGCTCGATTTCAAGCCGGTGGAAAAGGCCTCGGGAAATTCGGTGCGACAGCTTGTGGTCGTCAAACAGGGTATCGACAAGGATCTGGCGAAGACCTTGGTCAAAGAGCTCAAGGACAGCAAGATCAAAGTGCAAGCGTCCATTCAAGGCGATGAATTGCGCATTTCCGGAAAAAAGCGGGACGATCTGCAAGAAGCGATCGCCCTGGTCAAAAAATTGCCGGTCGACCAGCCGTTGCAATATGTCAATTTCCGCGACTGACGCGCAAAAAAAATCCCCTTCCCGCGGGGAGGTTGCAGGAGGGGGAGTTCAAGTCCCGGGGAAAACGCCAAGGACTTGGGGGGTGTGCCAGGATCAGAGACGGCTCAAGAGGCCACCCCTGAGACAGACATTTCCTTCGTCGGCAAGAAGATGCTTGGCCGCTTCGACGGCATAACATGGCCCGGAACGATCAAGCTCACGCAGAGGCAATCACGCTCTCCGCTCCTCCCCAGGCCTCCGCCGACGAGGCGGTCGTAATGACCTGTCCGATTTTATTTAACTCAGAAATAATGACTTAACAATGTCGTTCTACCGACGAGATCTCCGCTATGCCATCCGACAGATAGGCCCCTGATCGAAGGTTTTATCAGAGCACGGTACGAATTAGCTCGAACGTCTCGGGCGAAACACCTATCGTCATGGACCAAATACGGGATCTTGCCGGGCCGGAACAGGGCCGGAGACTCGGCCTGTCGCCGCAGTCCGAATCGGCGACAGGCCCAAATTGGCCAGGAACAAAAAGAGACGAAATCACCGTTTCCGTTTGAATCAATTAACAAAATCCTGCTGAGTTTGGGCTTGTCACCCTTGGCGTCAAATCGTACCGTGCCTGACATCGCCATCATCCGCCAGTAAGAGCGGAACGGTTGCGGTGGAAGAGAGGAACAACCGGAAAGAACAATGGAACGCGAAGTGACTCCCACGGATTGGACCAATGCCCCTTTTGAAGAAGCGCGGGACGTCGGCGCCAACCAAAGTGGCATGCGCCAATTCAATGAACGTGTCGTTCTCCAGATCATCAGACGTGCCGGCAGCCTGCCAAAGGCCGATATTGCCCGCGTGTCAAACCTCAGCGCCCAGACCGTCTCGGTTATCATCAACCAACTGATTGTCGAGGAGCTTCTGGTCAAACAAGACAAGGTCAAAGGCAAGATCGGACAACCGTCGGTCCCCATCGCGCTCAACCCCCACGGAGCTTACTCGATCGGTGTCAGCATCGACCGTCATCAGGTGGAAACCATTCTGATCGGGTTCACCGGCGATATCATGAACCGGACAGCGCAGACTTATCCCTACCCGGATCCCGAATTCATCTTCCCGCTGATCCACCACTCCGTTGAATTCATAACCCGTTCCATTCCGGCCGAACGGCGCAAGCGCCTGGCCGGCATCGGCGTGGCGGCTCCGTCCTTCATTGTCGGCAAATGGGAAGAGCAGTTGAACGCGCCGCCGGAGGTGATGGCGCAGTGGAAAAACATCGACATCCGCGCCCAGGTTTCCACTCCGGCCGGGCCGCCTGTCTACCTCGCCAAGGATACCACCGCCGCCTGTCTGGCAGAACTGATGTTCGGCTCAGGTCTTGAGTATCCCAATTATCTCTATGTTTTCATTGGATCCTTTCTTGGCGGGGGAATCGTTCTCAACGGATCACTGTTCCCAGGAATGTTCGGTAACGCCGGCGCCATCGGATCGATTCAGGTTCCCGACGTCGATGACCAGGGACAGCTCCGAGGCTTCCGGCAACTGGCCGATTGCGCCGCCCTTTTCACCCTGGAAGAGACCTTGAAGGCCTTCGGCCTGACCATCGAGCAGGCCGTCGCCGATGGGCCGGCCGAGGCCAAAGCGGCTGTCGAAGCCTGGATCGCCAATTCCGCGCAGGCCGTCGCCCATGCCATCGCCTCGGCCTGCGCCGTCATCGATTTCGACGGAATCGTCATCGACGGTACCATGCCGCGCCGGTTGCTGGACGCGTTCGTGCAGGCGACCACCAACGCGCTCAATGATATGCGGCTCGATGGCATCGTCCGGCCCTGGATCCGGGCCGGCGCCGTTGGTGCCGACGCCACGTCGCTTGGTGGCGCCATTCTACCGTTTTACTCAAGCTTCGTGCCGAACGACAACATCCTCAGAAATCTGCCCGACTAGCGCAAGCGTCAAGCGCGGCCGCTCAAGCCGATTGCTTTACCGGGACAGTGTTGTCCCCGCCGACATAAATGCCAAGGCCACGGGCGGTATGAACGACCGCATCGTCGGGATCGACCAAACGCGATCCGCCGACCACGCTGGAAATCGGCACATCCACCACACCGCGATCCTGCCAGGCGACCATCCGACCGAACTTGCCGGCCGCCACCAGATCGACAGCATGGACACCGAAGGACGATGCCAACAGGCGATCCTGGGCGGTCGGCTGACCACCCCGCTGCACATGTCCAAGTGCCGTCACACGGACTTCGGTGTCGATCCGTTCGGCCAATTTTTCCGACAGATAATAGCCGATGCCTCCGTACCGGGCCTGCTTGCCGGCCCAGGTCACCGTCAATGGCGTACCATCGGCGGTCTTGCATCCCTCGGCGACCACCACCAGAGCATGACGCCGGCCTTCGCGACGGACTTCCTCGATCTTGGCGACGATTCCGTCCAGGGAGTACGGAATTTCCGGAACCAGAATGACGTCCGCTCCGCCGGCAATACCGCCGGACAATGCGATATGGCCGGCGTCGCGCCCCATGACCTCGAGAATCATCACGCGATGGTGGCTCGACGCTGTCGGTTGCAGACGGTCGAGCGCCTCGACCACCACATGAATTGCCGTGGAAAAGCCGATGGCGAATTCCGTTTGATTGACGTCGTTGTCGATGGTTTTCGGAATACCCACCATTGCCAATCCGCCTTGTTGGCAAAGCTTGTCGAGAATCATCAGCGATCCGTCGCCCCCGATAACCACCAGCGCATCGAGCCCAAGCATGTGGAAACCTTCGATGAATTCCTGCGAGCGATCCTTGGTGGTGCCGTCGGGCATCGGAAAGGCGAAGGGATCTCCCTTGTTAGTCGTCCCTAAAATGGTTCCGCCCATCCGCAGCAGGTTTCCCTGAAACAGGTCCAGCGTCAGTTCCTGGTAATCCAACGGCCGGGACATAAGCCCCATGTTGGCTTCGCGGATTCCATAGACAGTCCATCCATATGTGTAGATGGCGCGGTGGACCACGGCTCGAATCGCCGCATTGAGGCCAGCACAATCGCCGCCGCTGGTCAAAACGCCCAGCCTGTGAATTTCGGACATGGTCTCCTGCCTTTTCGATTTGTGGACCGTCAGAGGATCGCACTTCGCGATTGTTTAATAAAGCCAAATGAGTTATTAAAGAAAGTGTCACAAAGACCAAAAATGAGAGAAAGACCGGTTACGGTCGGGGTGGGAGGGTCCAGATCAGACTGCCGCGTCAGTTCGCGCCGGCAAAGCTGCCATTGAAGGCAGCCCCTCTCTTCTCCTGTTCGTCCCGGCATTCCTAACGTCAACCGTAAGCTGAGATTCTCTGCCGCTCGCGACCGTTTAGATGTAGGAAGGATATCGAGTGAAACCGATGAGACAGGGTGTTCAAATGACGAAGATAGAACAGTCCGGGAATGCGGATCTGGCGACCCCTCTGCCGATGGGGCAGCCTGTGGCATTGAAGGCGCCGTTGGCCGGATGGCTGATCAGCCTCACCGATGTTCCTGATCCGGTCTTCAGCCAGGGCATTCTCGGTCTTGGAGCCGCCATCGATCCTACTGGCAATGTCCTCGTCGCCCCGGCCGACGGCGTTGTCGCCGCGGCGCATCGCGCGCATCACGCCGTCACATTGCGATTGGCCAACGGCGCGGAAATCCTGCTGCATGTCGGGCTCGACACCGTCGGCCTGGCTGGCGAGGGATTCACTTTGCATGTCTCGGAAGGCCAGTCGGTAAAGACCGGCGATCCGCTGATCACCTTTGACATGGATATCCTGGCGCACAAGGCCAAGAGCCTCGTCGTACCGATCGTCGTCCTCGGCGACACATTCATGCTCTCCCTCTTCGAGGCCGATCGTCCGATTGCCGCCGGTGACGATCTTTTCACCGTGACCAACGTCGGTACCGACGGCCAACTGCCGGAAACCCCGCCCGATACTAGCGGGGATGTTCCCCTGTCGCGTACCCTGGTCATCCGTGACGCCGATGGCATCCATGCCCGGCCGGCCGGGCTGATCGCCGATTGCGCCAAGACTTTTGCCGCCCGCATCGTCTTTCAGGCCAACGGCAAGCAGGCCGATGCCCGCAGCCCGGTAAAATTGATGCTGTTGGGCCTTGGCGGCGGCGACTCCGTCGAGGTCAGCGCCGTCGGCGCCGATGCCCTGGCGGCCCTCGAGGCGATGGCCCATTTGATCGACAGTGCGGCCGGCGCCACGACGACCACGGCGGCAATTGCTGACGACGCTGCTACTCCGGCTGTGACCGAACGTTCGGTCCAGCCGCCCTTCGCCCAAGGTGAAGTGGTCGAAATCAAGGGTGTACAAGCGGTTTCCGGCTTGGCGACAGGTCATGCCGTCCGGTTGATCCAGGAAGAAATCGAGGTCCCCGAAACCGGAGCCGGCTCCGAATTGGAGGAAGCGCGCCTCGAACGCGCTTTGAAGACCGGCCGCTCCGATCTCACCAAAGAGATCGAAACCGCCCGCAACCGCAACCGCAGCCAGGCGGAAATTCTGAAAGCGCATCTCTCTTTCCTCGATGATCCCGATTTGCTCGACACGGCAAAGGAATTGATCAGTCAGGGCAAGAGCGCCGCCTTTTCCTGGAAAAGCGCCGCCAGCCGACAGGCCGCCGCATTGAGACGATTGGGCAATGCCCGGCTGGCCGAACGGGCGGTCGATCTTTTGGACGTCGAACGGCGCATCCTGATGGCGCTGGCCGGAAAATCCAGTGCCGGAAACCAAACGCTGGCAGACGGATCGATTGTCCTGGCCGAGGATCTGCTGCCCTCGCAATTGACTGGAATGGACACAGCCCATGTCGCCGGCCTTTGCCTGGCGGAAGGCGGTCCGACATCGCATGTCGCCATCCTTGCCGCGTCGCTTGGCATTCCCACGGTGGTGGCCGCAGGGCCCGACGTTCTGCGGATCATCGACGGCACTCCATTGATCCTCGACGCCGACCACATGTCGCTGCAAGCCAACCCGCCAGCCGATGTTCTGGCCGCGACGGCCACCAGGATCGAACGGCGGAAAAGCCGTTTGGCCGAAGCCAAGGCCCACGCCGCCGACGACTGTCGCATGGCGGATGGCAAGAGGATCGAAGTGGTGGCCAATCTCGCCTCCCCCACCGACGCGCTGTTGGCCGTCGCCAACGGTGCCGAGGGATGCGGGCTGCTGCGCAGCGAATTCCTTTTCCTCGATCGTGCCACCGCGCCGACGGAAGAGGAACAACTGGCCCAGTATCAGGCGGTTGCGGACTCTCTGGAGGGGCGCCCGCTCATCATTCGTACGCTCGATGCCGGCGCCGACAAGGTTCTGCCTTATCTGGCGTTGCCCCGGGAAACCAATCCAGCGCTCGGCCTGCGCGGTGTCAGAACCAGCCTGTGGCAACCCGAAACGCTCCGGACGCAGCTTCGGGCCATTCTCCGGGTCCGTCCCTACGGACAATGCCGGATCATGGTCCCGATGGTCGCCACCATCGACGAACTGCGCGCCGTCCGCGTCATGCTGGACGAAGAACGCAGCGCTTTGGGTCTCAGCCAGCCGATATCGCTCGGCGTCATGGTCGAAGTTCCCTCAGTGGCGGTGATGGCCGACGTTTTCGCAGCGGAATGCGATTTCTTCTCGGTCGGCACCAACGATCTGACCCAGTACACCCTGGCCATGGACCGTATGAACCCGCAGCTTGCCAAACGTGTCGACGCCTTCGATCCGGCGGTTCTGCGTCTGATCGCCCAGGCCACGGCGGGCGCGGCCAAACACGGGCGCTGGACCAGTGTCTGCGGCGGTCTCGCCTCGATTCCCCTGGCCGCGCCGGTATTGATCGGCCTGGGCGTCACCGAATTGTCGGCAACCGCGTCGGCGGTGCCGGAAGTCAAAACGATGGTGCGCTCGTTGACCATGGAGCGCTGCCAAGCCGTTGCAAAAGAGGCCTTGGCCCAGGACTCGGCCGGGGCGGTGCGCCGGCTCCTCGCGACTTATTGGCCGGAAGTGTGAGCCGAAAGCGACCACACGAATAACAAGGAGGAAAGAATGATCGCGTTCAGGACCGCTTTTCTTTGGCTGCAACAAATAGGTAAGTCTTTGATGCTTCCGGTTGCAGTTTTGCCGGTGGCAGGACTTCTTCTCGGTATCGGAAGCTCGCACTTCACCTTCATCCCGATGGTAGTGTCGAATGTCATGGCGCAAGGCGGCGGAGCGATTTTCGGAAATCTCGCTCTGATCTTCGCGGTCGGCGTGGCACTCGGTCTCACTGAGAACGATGGTGTCGCCGCCATCGCCGCCGTCGTCGGCTTTGTCGTCATGGTCGCCACTATGGGGGTCATGGCCACGGCTCTCGGCATCGAGCCAGTGCTCGTCATGGGCATGAAATCGATGGAAACCGGTGTCTTCGGCGGCATCATCATAGGCGGCGTCGCCGCCATGCTCTTCAAACGCTACTACCGGATTGAACTACCGTCTTATCTCGGTTTCTTCGCCGGCAAGCGCTTCGTGCCGATCGTCACCGGCATCACCGCCATCGGCGTCGGCGTCGCCCTGTCGCTCGTCTGGCCGCCGGTGCAAAACGGCATCAATGTCTTCTCGCATTGGGCAGCCGACAACGATCCCCGCCTGGCCGCCACGGTCTACGGCTTTATCGAACGTCTGTTGATCCCGTTTGGTTTGCATCACATTTGGAATGTGCCGTTCTTCTTCCAGATCGGGTCCTTTACCGACGCGACCGGCGCCGTCATCCATGGCGACATCAACCGGTTCTTCGCCGGCGACCGCACCGCCGGCATTCTTTCCGGAGCCTTCCTGTTCAAAATGTGGGGACTGCCGGCAGCCGCCTTCGCCATCTGGCATACGGCCCGTCCGGAAAATCGTGTCAAGGTCGGCGGCCTGATGATTTCGGCGGCACTCACCTCCTTTGTTACCGGCATCACCGAACCAATCGAGTTCTCATTCCTGTTTGTCGCGCCGATCCTTTATCTCTTTCATGCAATTCTCGCGGCATCGACGCAGTTCATCGCCAACACTCTCGACATTCACATGGGCTTCACGTTCTCGCAGGGCGGCATCGACTTCCTGCTGTTCAACGTCTTTGGGCCCACCGCCCACAATTGGTGGATGACCCTGATTCTCGGCCCGATCTATGCCGCCATCTATTACGGCGTCTTCCGTTTCTCCATCGTGCGCTTCAACTTGCTGACACCCGGCCGTGAAAGCGACGACGTCTCGGTTCAGGCCATGGACCAATCCGACGATCGCTTTGCCACTGCCCGCAAGCTGGTGACCGCCTTTGGCGGACGTAACAACATCGCCAGCCTCGACTCCTGCATCACCCGGCTGCGGGTTGGCGTCAAAGATATCGGCAAAGTCCACCAGGACCGGTTCCGGACAATGGGCGCCGCCGGCGTCATGGTTGTCGGCAACGGCATCCAGGTGGTATTCGGGACGAAGTCGGAGAATCTGAAAACCGACATGGACGAATTCCTGCGGGCGTTCCCGGGGGATTTCGCCGATGACACCACTGCCGCCGCTCCGGCCGCTCCGGTCACCTCGACGAAGGCAATTCCAAGCGGTGGGGTTCCGGCAGCGGCGCCGGAAGACATTGCGCAGTTGGTCGAGGCTTTGCGCGGTGCGCTTGGTGGCGTCGCCAATATCCGACGGATCGGTGCCGTCGCCGGAACGCGTCTCGAAGTCGAGATCAGCGATCCCTCGCGGCTGGATCAGGCCGCGTTGCGGAAGGCAGGCGCTCAAGGCATCGTCAGCCTGGGCGGCGGCCGCTATCACATCATGGTCGGCAAGAAAGCCTCCGCCTGCGCAAGCGCCATGGCGGTCTGAGCGTTTGGGTGGAGGCGGTTTCCGACCACCTCCACCCAACCACCAGAGGAACCACAATCTCGATAAGCGAAGCCGATACCCAGGCCTTCGGCAGAAATCACGCAGCCCGGCGATCGTTGAGAAAGGGCAACAGCAAGGGATCGTGGTAGTCGCCAATCACCAGGCTGGCGCCGACCTCGACCAAAGATGGCGCCGATTGCGTGGTGGTCAAACCAACCGTCGCAATACCGGCGCCGACCGCCGCCCGGATGCCGAGCGGTGTGTCTTCGAACGCCACCGCCTCACCGGCAGACAACAACAGCCGGTCGAGCGCCGCCTGATAGGGCATCGGATCCGGTTTGCCGCGAGGAACCATGCCGCCGCAGATCTCCACGCTGAACCGCCCATCGAGCCCCAACGCCTTGACCACCGCGGCGATATTCGCGGACGGCGCATTGCTGACGACGGCAAGACGCAGATTATGCGCCAGCGCCCAGTCCGTCGCCGAAACGATCCCGGGAATGGCGACCGCCCGATCTGCCAGAAAACTGCGGAACAATGCCTCCTTCTCGTCGGCGATCTGCTGATGCTGCTCAATCGTCAACGCGGGAAACAGCGTGGCGCAGATTTGCGCATTGGTGTGACCGGACATCTGACGGGAGAAATAGTCTTCGTCGAAATCGACACCATGTTTGGCCGATACGGTACGGAACGCTTCAAAATGCAGAGGGTCGCTGTGGATCAAGGTGCCATCGAGATCGAACAACAGAGCGCGAAGAGTCATGAAATGAAAACCTGGCTACGAGGGTGACAGGAAGAAACCATAGGAGAAATCGTGCCTTCCATGGGAAACCATATCCCGTAGTCAATCATATATAACGTTGCACAAGGATTTCAATATAAAACATTAGCATCAAGCTACATTGTGGCATTGAACACCGATTACGTCGTCACATGTTTTGTATTTACAAGCTATCTGTAAATATAAGACTGCGTATTCCTTAAGTTTGTCAAAATCGCGGCCAAGATGAAGCCGCCCTGGCGTTGCACGATGACGTCGCCCAGTTTCGATAAAGACGCCTCATAGCAATTCCCGTCGATCGGAAGCGATCACCTACCCCATCAAACTCACCAGGGCACGCCACAGGTCGTTTTGGCGTGACCGTTATCTATGCTAGAATACATATGTATGGCGAGACCATCGGACTGTAATGGACGCTGACGGCCGGTTCACGAATAAGTTCACGCATCTCGGGTAATTATCGCGACTCCCGCATAAACACGAAGACCCGAAGAAGTTTCACCACGTCCAATAGACGACACTTCGCTGGATTATTTTCACGTGTTATTCTCGCACATTCAGCTCGATCGAGAACACCTGATGGAATACGTAAAACACAAGAACATATCGATCGGCATCGGATTCGTTATTACCGGTACATCTATTTTTATTACGTTCTTCATAATACTTTGTTATCAGGTTTATGTTCAAATTCGTGAAGAACATATCGCTTTGGCACTGACGAATGGCCAACGAGCATTGTTCGCCGTCAGCGACCATGTTTCACGCTTGTTGGATGACAGTGACAGTTACGTCCGTTCAGTACGACATCATTACGTCGAACACGGCGATGTCGCCGATATGCCACTTTATCTGCAAGATATAAAGGTTAACAATGCGGACTCTTTTCTTGGAAATTTAAGCATAGCTAATTCATCAGGACATTTTATATTTAATTCTGGAAACGTTATTTATGAACATTTCGACTCAACTGGTCTTGCATATTTTGAGTATTTTAAAAACTATCCACAGGATAGCGTCTACATCGATCCCAGTCGTCTTGGCAAGCTGACCGGTAAGCTGCAATTCCGGTTGGTTCGGCCCATTCTCAAAAATGGTTCTTTCGACGGTTATGTCCAGCAGCCCCTCCGGCCTGAGCATTTTACCACGCTGTTCAATGCCTTCGATTTAGGTCCGCACAGTTTTACCGCCATGTTCACCTTGGACCATCGACTGATTGCCCGACAACCGTCAGTGCCGGAAGAGACCTATGGCGTGCCTCAGGACAAAATCGACCTGTGGTCGCATTTAGCCAAAGCTGATTCTGGACAGTATGTGACGCGAAGTCCCATCGATGGAATTGAACGCTATATTTTATATAATAAAATTCACGACTATCCAGTCGTCATAGACATTGGACTCGCACGTGACGACATTGACGAAAGTCTACATGATATAAGACTATATATTATTTCACAGGCAGTATCAGTTTGTACAGCATCATTAATATTTTGTATTCTTACGTTGTTGATTCTTCGAAAAAACAGCCAATTGATTCTGGCCGGGCGAACCATCCGCGCCTTGGCAAACACGGATTCTCTCACCGGGGCAAAGAACCATAGATATTTCTTCGAAACCGCCGAAGTCGAATTTGCTCGCGCCGTCCGCTACGATCTGCCGCTCGCCGTCATAATGATCGACGCCGACCATTTTAAATCGATAAACGACAATTACGGCCACGCCATCGGCGATCAGGTGCTCTGTCAGCTGGTCAAGTCCACCGCCGAAGTGCTGCGGGAGACCGATATCCTTGGCCGTATCGGCGGGGAGGAATTTGCCATCCTGATGCCGCAAACGCCCCTCGCCGGCGCGGAAGCCCTGGCCGAAAGAGTGCGCGAACGAATTGGTAAGAGCGAGATCGCCATCGACGGCAGGACCGTGCATCTCACCGTCAGCATCGGGGTCAGCGCCCGCTTGAGCCAAACGGACTCTTTCAGATCCATGTTGCAAGAGGCCGACGAAGCCCTGTATCGCGCCAAGAAAGCCGGACGGGACAGGGTTGCCTTGGCCGTCTGCGCCACCGGGGCGAGAGACAAGTATCGATGACGACTCCGCTTGCGCACCCGCCTCATGCCTCGGTAAGCCATGGCACCGCCCTGGTTGCGGCCGCCATGGCGGCGTCCTGCGATGGAAAGGTCGCGTCGGAGAAGAAACGGACCGGCGTCCACCGACCGGAATCCTCTGGATCGCGACGAAATTCTTCAAAACCGAAAGTGCCGTCCGGACGGGCGAAGAGATCGACGCACCGATTGCCCTCGGGGATCTCGATGCTGGCAACCACCACCCATGATTTGTCGATACGATCGGACATGCCGCCTCACCCGGAATCCCACATCTAGCCAACCGTGGCGACCAAAACCATGGCGTCGATGGTAAAGCTGCCATCCTGTTCAATGGCGAAATAGTTGCTTACCGTGTCGTTGGCCTGCCGTTGCAGGGAACGAATGGCCTGGACGTGGCTGTCGGGCGTATTCATCCGCGCCACCCAGGAACCAAACTCCAGGCGCAGCTTCCGCAAGGAAACTTCACCCGGGCGGAACCCCGCCTCGGCAAGCGTCTGACGCCACCCGTCAACCGAAGCGTTTCTGACATGCGATGGATCGCGCAGCAGTTCAAGCGACTGAAGCCAAGTGTCGAGCAAGGCCGGGGCCGGAGAGACAACGTCGGCGAAGATCCCCACTCCGTCCGGCCCCAGCACGCGGCGGGCCTCTTTGAGACCGGCGAGGAAATCCTGCCAGTGATGGGCGCTGTAACGGCTGATGACCAGATCGAAGCTGGCGTCGGCAAACGGCAGGCGTTCCGCCGCTCCTTGCCGCGTCGACAAATTGGCCAGTCCCCGTCTTTCCGCCTCGTCCGCGACCACGGCCAGCATCTGATCGGAAAGATCATAAGCCACGACCGTTCCCACCTGTGGTGCCAAGCGAAACCCGACATGGCCGCCACCGCAACCAAGATCCAACAGACGCGCCGATGGACGCGATCCGACGAGCCCGGCGATTTGATCGAGATCGGCTCCCTGCGCATGGACAGCGCTGGTCAAATAGGACTGCGCCTGCGGACCGAACTGGCGGGCCACCACGGCGTCGTGCGATGCCTTGGTCATCATCCGTCTCCCTGTGTTGCGTTGACGGAAACCATGACGTCGGATTTAAACTGGTACAAGGTCGACATTTATCCTGGTATATTTTCTGCCATGATCGTTCCCGACATCGACCAGTGCCGCGCGCTTGGCGCCTTTTTACGCGCCCATCGCGAACGCTTGACTCCTCCGGTGGCGAGGATTGGCCGCCGCCGCACGCCGGGCCTGCGCCGGGAAGAAGTCGCGCTGGCTTGTGGTGTCAGCACCACTTGGTACACGTGGCTGGAACAAGGCCGCGATGTCTCGGCATCGCCTCCCGCGCTGGCCCGTTTGGCCGAAGCGCTTTGCTTGTCTCCCGCCGAGCGCGCCTACCTGTTCGATCTGGCCGGCAAGCGCGATCCGGCCGCCCCGGTCGAGGTGAACGACGATCTGCCGGCGCATGTCTTGGCGCTTCCGCGCACCATGAGCGTACCGGCCTATCTGCTCGACCGAACCTGGACGGCACGGTCGTGGAACGACGCGGCCGAACGATTGTTCACGGGTTGGCTCGATCGCAATAACGATCGCAATCTTCTGCGCTTCATTTTCCTGTCGCCGGTGGCCCGCCGGCTGATCGACGATTGGGAAGAACGCGGCCGGCGCGTCGTCGCCGAATTTCGCGCCGACTACAGCCGCTGGCTTCACGATCCGGCCATGCAAACGCTGATCGACAACTTGGGCGGCGCAAGCCCCACCTTTCTCCAACATTGGCACGAACAAGCCGTGTTGAACCGCGAAGGTGGCGAGCGACGCTTCCATCATCCGCAGGACGGTGCCTGCCGCTTCCAACAAGCGACGCTTCTGCTGGCCGCTCACCCTGACATCAAACTGGTCAGCCTGACGCCGATCCCGACTTAATCCGAACGATCGGTCTGCAAAAAAAATGTGGTTAAAAACCATGGACAGCACCGCCTCTATATGCGATTCATTCTTAACATCATTATTAGCATGACGGTCGGGTGAGCCTCCATCTCGTTCGAGCCGCTGTCGATGAAAGGAATGAGACAGGCATGATCCGCTGGGCGAACCTCTCAAAAATCGGCTACTCGCTGGTGCTGGCCGCCGGCCTGTTGTTTTCCCCGGTGGCCCGTGCCGACATCGACTATCGCGGCATGGTCGACAGGATCGGTGCTCTGCTGAACGACGCGGCGACGCTTTACGAAAAGGGCGATGCCGAAGGCGCCAAGACGAAAACTCAACAGGCCTATTTCGAGGTTTTCGAAAACCTCGAAGGCCCCATCCGCATCAATGTCTCGGCAAAGAAGAATGCCCAGTTGGAAGCCGCCTTCGGCAGCTTGCGAACGATGATCGTCCATGGCGATCCGGCAAGCGCCGTCCGCGCCAAGGTCGACAGCCACATGAGCGAGTTGCGGGCCATCCTGCCGACTTTGGAAAAAGGTGCACGATTGAAGGCCGAACCGGGCGCTGAAATCGCTACACCCACGCCGACACCCATCGACCAGAAGGCAACGGAACCGCACTGGGTCGAGGTTGTCGACGGTATCGGCGCGACCCTTGCCCAGGCCGCCGCCACTTACCAATCCGGCGATGCCGACGGCGCCGCCTCGCTGGTCACCAAGGCGCAATTCGACGGTTACCGCAACACGCTGCTGGAGACCGCCATTCGACGCTATGTGTCGCAAAAGCGCGACGGCGAATACAACGCAGAGTTCGCCCGCGTCATCTCGCTGATTCGCGAAGGCCAACCCGCCGCCATGATCCGCGCCTCCGGCGTCGCCCTGGTCGAAGACATGAAATCCGCCCTGCCCGGCGTCCCGCTGATGGGCGAGGCCGCCAAGACACAGCAACCGGTTGCGGCAACCGTTCCCGCGCAAGATTGGCGCGCCGTCGCCGATCGACTGGTCGCGCAAATGGAAAGATCGGCTGAACTTTACGCGGCCGGCAAAGTCGACCAGAGCGTCGCGCTGGTCCAGGACAGTTATTTCGACATCTTTGAAGGCAGCGGCATGGAGGATCGCCTGGGGGCCCGCGACGCCACCTTCATGAGCAATCTCGAAGGCTATTTTGGCAAGGTGGCGGCATCGATGAAAGCCGGAGCGACGCCCGGCGAAATTGACAAAATCCTGTCGGCCATGTCGGTCGATCTCGACCGCGCCGTCGACATGCTGGGCAACAATAAGCAGTCACCCGCCACCTTGTTTCTCTACTCGCTGCTGCTGATCACCCGCGAAGGACTTGAGGCGCTGCTCATCGTCGCCGCCCTTCTCGCCTATCTGGCCAAAACCGGCAACCAGGACAAACAGCGGGTTATCCACAACAGCGTCGCAGTGGCTCTGGCCGGATCGCTGGCCACTGCCGTTTTCGTGAAATTCGCCTTCGACGCCACGCCGGCCAGTCGGGAAGTCCTCGAAGGCGGCACCATGCTGGTCGCCACCTTCGTGCTGTTCCTCGTCAGTTATTGGCTGATTTCCAAGGCCGAAGCCCGCAAATGGATGGATTACATCAAAGGCAAGATGGATCTGTCGATTTCGTCGGGATCGATGAAGGCGCTGTGGTTGACCAGCTTTCTCTCGGTCTACCGGGAAGGCGCCGAGACGGTCTTGTTTTACCAGGCGCTGGTTCTCGATGCCGATACCACCGGAAAATTGATGATCGGCGCCGGCTTCCTGGTCGGTTGTCTTTTGCTCGGCGTTCTTTATGTCGCCATGCGTTTCGGCGCCATGAAACTTCCGATCCGGCCATTCTTCATGATAACCGGCAGCTTGCTTTATCTGATGGCCTTTTCTTTCGCAGGTCAGGGCATGATGGAACTGGTCGAAGGCAAGGTGTTCGAGCCGACCCTGGTTCCCGGCCTGCCGTCGATCGCCTCGCTTGGTATCTATCCCTACTGGCAGACCTTGGCCCCCCAGGCGGTTCTGCTGGTCGCCGCTCTATTCTCCAGCGTTCTTCTGATGCGCCGGAGGCTTACCGCGCGAGCCTGACACGGGGCGCCGTCATCGGCGCCCCTCCCTTCTATCTTCAAGGAGAGATGCCCCCAACGACTATCCTTTCGACCGAAAAATTGCGATTGCGACGCATTAGATGCAAGCCTTCGCACCCATTAAGTTTTGTGATTTCCAGGAGGATCTATGCGAACCACCCGTTCACTCGCTTTTGCCGCCGTGGCTTTGTTGGCGCTTTCCGCCGGAGCCAGGGCAGAAGAAGAGGTCAAGGAAAACCCAATCGGCGAAGCCAAAGTTCTCAACAATATGAACATTGCCGCCGTCTATCTGCCGCCCATCGAAATGGACCCTCCCGGCATGGATCTGCCGGCTTCGCAGGCCGACATCCATCTCGAAGCGGATATTCATGCGACCGAAGGCAATCCCAACGGCTTCGGCGCCGGCGAGTGGATTCCCTATCTCACTATCACCTATCGCCTGCAGAACAAGGACACCGGCAAGGTCCTCTCGGGATCGCTGATGCCGATGGTCGCTGTTGACGGTCCGCATTACGGCGTCAATCTGAAGATGCCGGGCGTCGGCAATTACAAACTCAGCCTGCATATCGATCCGCCGTCGAAGCAGGGATTCGGCCGCCACACCGATCATGCCACCGGCGTCGGCAAATGGCCGCAGACCTTCGACGTCGATTACGACTTCAAATACGTGCCGCCGAAGAAGTAACCACTGGAGCGTGTTGTCAGTTACTTCAAAAGTTCGTCTTTTATTTTGTTTTTCAGGTGCGCACCTGGGAGATGGCCGTCAGAAAAAAGTCGTCATTCCCGCGCAAGCGGGAATGACGGGAAAATGTGGTGGAAAAACCTGACTGACGACACGCTTTAGTACCCACACCACAATATACCAGCCCGTCAGCCAACCGGAGCCGGGACTTTGTCTTCTTCCAGAAAGGGAGTCCTCAAGGAAAGCGATGATTTTTTACCTTGTCAGCATGATCCACGCCTTCCTGCCGGAGGTCTTCCTTTTCGGGTTGCTGTTGTCGCAACGCGACGCTCCGCCGAAAGATCGCCGGTTCCGCCTTGATGTCGGCGCGATTCTGACTGGATTCGCCGGCGCTTACCTTTTGCAGAGGATCGCGCTCTGGTCGCACGCCACGACACACATGGGCGTCGTGCTGCCGGCGGTCGCCACCGGCCTCTGCCTGCTGCTGGGCAGCGCGCTGGCCTTACCCGCGCCAAGTCGGCAGACGGCCGTGCGCGTTCTGACAAGGCCGGCCCTGTTCCTGTTGTCAATCCAGGCGATGGCGGATTTCCTGGCGCGCACCACCGATCGCACGATGACCTCGACAGCCGTGGTCAATACCGAACTGATCCTCAACATCGGCATGATGGCTGGCGGCACGGGCGTACTGCTCGCGGTCTTCTTCCTGTGCCGCCACGCGGCCGGCCGGATCGGGGAACATGCCGTCTGGCTGGCGTGGCTGGCCCTGCTGTCGGCCATGATCCTTTGGGGAACCCAGGTGGCGCTCGGTCTCTTGCAGTTGGGAAGCCTGGACGCCACCGGCGCCCGCTTGACCTTTGTCGCCAAACTGACCCAGTTGGCCCCCTTCGCCCCTTACGGCCAACTGCTGCTGATCGCCCTGCTGGTCGGACTTTCCTATGCCAAACACCCCCGATTGTCGGCAGCCAGTGAGGCGATCCGGACGGCGGACCTGCGCAAGCAACGGTCGAGGCTGCTGATCGAACGGCGCTGGCGGACAACACTGGCCGTCCTGACCGGCGTTTTACTGGCGACAATGCTCTACAACGATCTCTATGCCTCGTTGCCCCCGCGATTATCGCCGGCGATCGAGATCAAACCCGACGCCACGGATCGGATCCAGATCAAGGTGGACGACGTGCGCGACGGGAAACTGCATCGCTACGCCTACATCTCCGGCGACGGTCATCGCGTCCGTTTCTTTCTGATCAACCGATACGATCCGGCCCATGCCCAGATCGGCGTCGTCTACGACGCCTGCAAACTGTGTGGCGACCAGGGCTATGTGCAACACGGCAACGAGATCATCTGCGTCGCCTGCAATGTCCGCATTTTCGTTCCCTCGATCGGCAAAGCCGGCGGCTGCAACCCGATTCCCCTGCCGCACGAGGCCACGAATGAGGTCATTACCATCGCCACTGCCGAACTAGAGAAAGGCGCCCGCTATTTCACAGAAACCGTCGAGGTCGAGGTCGCGGTCGCCGACCCGGTCACCGGCGCCGCCCTGGTGAATCTGACGGCGGCGTTCAAATACGACTATCGAGGCCGCATGTTCTATTTCGAAAACCAGAATTCCTACGATTCATTCAAAGACAATCCGGAAAAATACGCGACAAAATCCGAGTGAATCGAAACAAATGGAATGATGGTGGAGTAACGTCATGTTTTTCAGGTTGCTGCGACAATCATTTCTGGCCGGACGACGCCGAAAAGTGCTGGCGGTGGTAACTGTTTCCCTGGCCGCTGCCTTGATCACAACTTTGTTCGATCTTTCCGTCGACGTCGGCGACAAGATGGCGCGAGAAATGAAATCCTACGGCAGCAATATTCACGTCGTGCCGAAAAGCGAGGTGGTGCATGCCGGAGTTGATGGGGTTGGCTACAACCCCTTGAGCGGCCGGGATTTTCTCGACGAGAAGAGCCTTGTCGATATCAAGGAGATTTTCTGGCGAAACAACATCACCGGCATTGCGCCTTTCCTGAAAACCACCGCGACGATCGGCCCCAGGGGAGCGGTCCCGGTGATCGGCACCTATTTCAACCATCCTTTGCCCCTGCCCGACGACGAAAACTATCGGACCGGGGTAACGCTCATCAACGGCTACTGGAACGTGACGGGCCGTTGGCCCCGGGACGACGCCAGCGATGAAGCGCTGGCCGGGATCGCCGTGGCAGAGGAACGAGGACTTTCGGTCGGCAGCCGGGTGACGTTGCAGGGAACGGCCGGTGCCGCCACGGTCGTCATCACCGGCATTCTGTCGACCGGTACTGACGAAGACGGCGCGATCGTCGCTCCGCTGGCCATCGTTCAGACCATCACCGGCCTGGCCGGCAAGGTCCAATCGGTCGAGGTGGCGGCGTTGACCGTCCCGGAGAACGAGCTGTCGCGGAAGGCCGGACGCGACAAGGAAGCGTTGACGCCGATGGAATACGACCTGTGGTATTGCACGGCCTATGTCAGCACCATCGCCCATCAGATCGAAGAGGCGGTCGTCAACGTCTCCGCCCGGCCAGTCTGGCAAGTGGCCTCCGGCCAGGGGGTGGTGATTGGCAAAATCCAGTTCCTGATGCTGGTCGTCACCATCGCCGCCTTCCTTTCGGCGGCCGTCGGCGTCTCGTCCTTGATGAACACGACGATCACCGAGCGGGCCAAGGAAATCGGATTGATGAAGGCGCTGGGCGCCGCCGATTGGGAGATTTTTCTGCTGTTCCTTTCCGAGGCGACAGTGATCGGTCTGATCGGCGGCCTGGTCGGCAGCGCCGTCGGCAGCGGTCTTTCGCAACTGGTCGGCCTGACGGTGTTCGGATCCGTCGTGGCAATTCCCTGGATCGGCCTTCCGGTGGTCATCGTCACTGCCGTCTTCATCGCCCTGGCCGGATCCATTGTACCCTGTCGCGCCATCGCCCGCCTGCTGCCGGTGGAGGTGCTTTATGGCCGCCATTGAAAGCGCCCGCGCTCTCCGCGCCCGGATGTTCCTTCGCCTGCTCTATCGGGCCCTGACGGTGCGTAACGGACAGGTGGTGGTGGCGGTCATCTCCATCATGGTCGGTGCCGCCGTGGTTTCCGCGCTGGCCAGCCTTTACCTCGATATCTCGGCCAAGATGAGCCAGGAAATGCGTACCTTCGGCGCCAATTTCTTCATTGGACCGGCGCCGACCGCCGCGTCGCGCGGCATCGATCTCGCGACCTACCGGCAACTGGTCGGCGACCTGCCGCCAGAAAAACTGGTGGGTGAAACGCCACTACTTTACGGGCTGGTACGCCTCGATCTTGGCAATGCCGTTCTGGTCGGCGTCGATTTCGCCGGCCTGCGCAAAATCGCACCCTATTGGCAGGTCGACGGCAAATGGATCGGCGTCGATTTCGACGACCGCAGTTGCATGGTCGGCCGCCGTCTGGCTGAAACCATGGAATTGAAGCCCGGCAGCACCGTCACGGTGATCAGTGAGGATCGCAGCCGGCAAACCCGCCTGCAGGTCAAGGCGGTGATCGACACCGGCGATTCCGAGGACGAACAGATGTTCGTGACGCTGGGGCTGGCGCAAAGGCTGCTCGATCTGCCGGGCCGCATCGACGTCGCCACTTTGTCCATCGTCGCCCAGGGGGGCGAAGCCGACCACATCGCCGCGCGGATCAACGAACATTTTCCCGGCATCGTCGCCAAGCCGATTCGCAAGATCTCCGAATCGGACGGACAGATCCTCGACAAAATCGAAGGGCTGATGGCGCTGGTCGCCGCAACCATCCTGGTCATCACGACACTTTGCGTCAATGCCACCCTGACCGCCATGGTGGCGCGCCGCGCGCCGGAAATCGGCCTGCAGAAGGCTCTGGGTGCGGCTGATCGGGCCATCGTCGGGCAATTTCTCTCGGAAACCGCGGTGATCTGTCTGGTCGGCGCCGGGCTGGGCCTGATCCTGGGGTTCGGTCTGGCGCAAATCCTCGGGCAGGCCGTCTTTTCGGCCTGGGTGACCTTCCGTCCTGCGGTATTGCCGCTCACCACCGGCCTATCCTTGCTGGCGGCGCTGGCGGCGGCAGCCGTGCCGATAAGGCGGGCCGTCCGCATCGTGCCGGCCCGCGTCCTCAAAGGAGAATGATGGATATGGATGCCATCACCACCAGCGTCATCGAAGTTGCCGGATTGGCCAAACGCTTCGGAACCGTGACGGCGCTCGAAAATATCAACATCTCGATCCGGCAGGGAGAGTTCGTCGCCATCATGGGGCCGTCGGGATCGGGCAAGACGACACTTCTCAATATTCTTTCCTGCCTCGATACGCCAACCGAGGGAAAGTACATCCTGGACGGTATCGACAGTTCGTCGCTGACCGAACAACAACGTACGGTCATTCGAAGAGAAAAAATCGGCCTCGTCTTCCAGCAATTTCACCTGATTCCCTATTTGACTGCGCTCGAGAATATCATGCTGGCCCAGCATTACCACAGCATGCCTTTGAAGGACGAAGCCATGGCCGCCCTGTCGCGGGTCGGTCTCGACCAACGGTGGAACCATTTGCCGTCGCAACTGTCGGGCGGCGAGCAGCAGCGCGTCTGTATCGCCCGCGCCCTGATCAACGAACCGGCCATCGTGCTGGCCGATGAACCGACCGGCAATCTCGACGAACGCAACGAGGATCTAGTGATGGATCTGCTGAAACAACTGAACCGCGAGGGCCGAACCATCGTGCTGATCACCCATAATCCCGACCTCGGTCTTCTGACCGATCGCATCATCCGCCTCAGCCACGGCCATCTTGAGGATGTCTTGCCATGACCACGACCATCAGATTTCTCGCAGCTCTCGCCGTTTCGGTCCTGCTTGCTGCCTGCGACGAGCAGACCGTCGCCACCACCAGCGCCGAGGCGCCGGAACTGGCGGCCATCGATCTTGGCGATCGCGCGGTGAAGCTCGCCGATTACCGCGACAAGGTGGTTCTCGTCACCTTCTGGCTGAACGGATGCGGTCCCTGCCTTGCCGAATTCCCCGGTGTTGAGGCGATCTATCGGCGACACAAAGATCAGGGACTGGCCGTTCTCGCCGTCAATCTCGGGCAGGACAAGACGATGATCGAGGCCACCCTGCGCAAGGTTCCGGTCACCTTCCCGTTCCTCGCCGACCCGCTGGGGATCACCGCCAAACGCTATGGCGTCGAAGGCGCTCCCACGACATTCCTGATCGACGGAAAAGGAATTGTCCGGGAACGCCTTGATGGACCGCTACCCCTCGATGACCTGGAGCGAAAGATCCAGGCGCTGATATGATCGCCGACGGCGATCAGAACGACGCCTTGACGCCTCCGAACCCGCCGACACCGGGCTGCTGATAGCCGACCGGCGTCTCGATACGGCGGTCGAACAGGTTGGTCACCCGGGCAAACAGCGACAGATTGTCCGATAGCGCGTAGTTTCCGGTCAAATTGACCGTCGTATAGCCGTTGGCCTTGAGGCGCGGCACCGATCCTTCGCGATCGGTATCCACCCAGTCCCCGGTGACCAGCAGGCTGGCCGACAGACTGAGCGCCTTCGTCGCCTGCCAGATCGACGTCAGGCTGGCCTTGTGCTTGGGCCGACGCAGCAATTCCTGATGGCTGACATCATCCTCGGCCAATGTGTAGGTGTAATCGGCGCGCAAGGTCAGGGTTTTGATTGGCGAAACGGCGGCGAAGTTCTCGAACCCTTGCGTCTTGGCTTTGGCGACGTTGGTGTAGGTGGTGGCCGTATAGGTGATCAAGTCATCGATGCTGTTGTAGAAATAGGTCGAACCGAATTCGACGATCCCGGCTTTTTGCTCGAAGCCGACATCGAATCCCAGGCTCTTTTCGGGTCGCAGATTGGGATTGGCGGTAAAGCCGTAGGCCGGATAGTTGTCGTAAAGCTGATCGAGCGACGGTGCCTTGAAGCCCGTGCCGACGCTGGCCTTCAGCTTGGTGCCGGTTTCCGGCAGCAACAGGGCCGGCGCCACGCGATAGGTCACCTTCGATCCGGACCGGCTGTTGTCGTCGTAACGCAGGCTGACCGCGTTCTCCAGCCGCTTGTTCCAATCCGACTGTAATTGAACGAAACCGGCGTTGTTGCTGACATGGGCCCGGGCGTCGTTGGCCGAGCCATAGACGATCTGCGCGTCATCGATGCTCTCGCGCTGGCTTTCGGCGCCCAAGGTCAGCGTCTCGCCTTGCGCCAGACGAATATTGCCCTGCCAGTCCCCCTTTACCCGATCGCCGCGATAATAGTTCGGCACGCCATCGGTGGCGGCATAGCGCCGGCGGTGATCCGAATAGGCGACGCCCAGCGTGTGGTCGAAAACCCCGTCGAACAAAGCCTGATGAAGCGTACCGCGCGTGAAGAATTCGTTGCCCTCGTTGAAGCTGTGCGACCCGTCGGGCACCATCGCTCGACTGCCGTAGTCATAATGATCGCCGGTGTTCAACAGCTCCGTCTCGATGGCGCGCGCCACCAATCCAACCTCGAGATTGTCGGTGAGGTCCGCCCCCAAACGGGTCGAGAACGTCCGGTTGTCCGAAACGTCATCGATGCGTTTTTCACCCGGCGGAATCAGATTGCTCGGCGTGACCTCCTCGGACACTGAGCGGTTATGGGACAGATCGACGGCATAATTGAACCGTCCTTCCGAGCCGCTGGCGCCGGCCGTCTGATTGAACGTACCGGAGGTGCCGCCCTCGACGCTGGCGGTGACTTTCGCCGGCCCCTCACCCTTCTTGGTCGTGATATTGATCACGCCGCCGATGGCGTCCGAACCGTAAAGGCCGCTTTGCGGTCCACGCAGCACCTCAATCCGTTCGATGTCGGAGGTCAGAACCTTGGAAAAATCGAACGCCCCGTTCACCGAGCTGGGATCGCTGACCTCCATGCCGTCGATCAACACCTTGGTATGGTTGGGATTGGTGCCGCGCATGTAGATCGAGGCGGCGCCACCGGGCTGCCCGGTCTGAACGAGATTAAGGCCGGGAACGTCGCGCAACACATCGGGCAACGTCCGCTGCTGCTTTTGTTCCATCTCGTCGTCGGTAATCACCGTGACGCTGCTGGCCACTTCGGCGGCCGGCGTCGGCAAGCGCGTCGCGCTGACGACGATGGGCGTCCGCACAGGAACATCGGTCGTGGTTCCGATCTCGTCGGCCGCCGCAGGATCGAGGGACAGGGCCGATAAGGCAATAAACGACAAAGAGGCGAAAGCCGGCCGGCCCGCCTTGCTACGGAAAGAAAAGGACATCAAGACCTCTCGTGGCACCACCGTCACCACGAGGCGAAGCTCGGGATATCCAAGGGGAAAAGGATACTCCGGTCTCCGTTGGGGCACCCCGCCCAACGCGCCCGTGCGTGACCACGGTCGATGGCAAGGTTTCCTGGCTCGCGGGTCTCAGCCTTGCGCCGCCTTCCCGGTTTCCCAGTGGCATCTCTGGCGCAAAACTCGCCGCTCACAGTTGCGGGGGCAGCCGCAGCTTAAGGCGCCGGACATGAAACCAATCCGAACGGCCCGCACCGCGTTCCCTTTTAATCCTCGAAAGGAACCATCGCGGCCAACCTAAAGACCCATCATCCTGCTCGTCAAGAGCCAAAACGCCGCTTGACGGCTGTCGGATGGCAGCTTATCCCTGGGGCACGTGATGGCTCCCGGACGGCCAAATGCCGATGGGATTAAAAGGGAACACGGTGAGGATACCCCAATCGGGGCCGAAACCGCGACTGCCCCCGCAACTGTAAGCGACGAGCTTCGTTCGACAAGCGCCACTGGGATATCCCGGGAAGGCCGGACGACAGCAAAGACTCGCAAGCCAGGAAACCTGCCTCACGTCGTCGCCCATCCGACCGAACGGGGTGTATCGGCGGTCCGGAACTTCTTCCGAACGTGGTGACGTGCAACTCTGGCGGCCGTTCGGAGAGTCACGATCCGGCCCCAGATATCGAAAATCCGGCGGTTGGCCGGTGCTGCGCTCGTGGCTTGACGCCCGCCTCCCCGGTATCGGCGTTTGACCACGGATCGATGACGTGAAGGACGAAGGGTTGATGGGCTTCGCCGAAGCATGGCCGGACTGGATCGCGACATCGGCACGATGGGCGTGCCTCGTGGTCGTTCTGTCGGTCTGTCCGCGGCCGATGTTGGCGGCCGACAAGATCGCCGCCATCGATCTTTGCGCCGACCAGGCCGTCGTCGCGCTGGTCGACCATGCTGACATCGCCGGCCTGTCGCGCTGGGCCATCGACCCCAATCTGTCGCCGGTCGCCGAGCAGGCGCGGACGCTGCCGACGTTGAAGGCGTCGGCCGAAACCGTTTTGATGAGCGGCGCTAAAACCGTCGTTGCCGATGCCTATGGCGACTTCAAGACAATCGCCTTGCTGCAGCGTCTGGGTGTCACCGTTTTTCGCATGCCGGCCGCCGACAATTTCCCCGACGTCATGAGCAGCCTCGAGAAAATCGCCCAGGATCTCGATGAAACGGCTCGGGGAGAGGCGTTGCGCGCCGATCTTCAGGCCCGCCTCGATCATTTGGCGGCGGATCGGCCGGCCACCCGGCCGCTGGCCGCCTATTATCGCCCCGATGGCGGCACGGCCGGCAGCGGCACCGCCGTCGACGCCGCCTTCGCGGCCGCCGGATATCGCAATCTGGCCGGCGAACTCGGCGAACGGGGATGGGGCAAGCTTGACCTCGAAACCTTGGTCATGCACCCGCCGGAAGTCGTCGTCACCAGCTTTTTCAACAACCATCTGTGGTCGCTGCACAATGGTTTCGCGCAACACCCGGTCTTCCAGACGATTCTCCGACAGGCCCGGCTTGTCGGCGTGCCGGCGCGTCTGTGGTCCTGCGGTGGCTGGCCTCTGGTCGCCGCCGCCGAAACCCTGGCGGCGGCCAGGGATCCGGCACCCCAGGGGGCGACGCCATGAACCGCCACAACCCGGCGCTGATCGCGGCGCTCGCCCTGTGTCTGCTCCTTGCGCTTTTCGGTTCGATCCTGGTTGGCAGCGCCGCCTTGACCGCCGGTCAGGTCGCCCACGCGCTGGCCGGTGGCGGCGACGATCCGCGGCTGGTCGTCATCATCCGGGAGATCCGCCTGCCGCGCGCCATTCTGGGCGCCCTGGTCGGCGCATCGCTCAGTCTGTCGGGTGCCGTGCTGCAGGGTTTGCTCCGCAATCCGTTGGCCGAGCCGGGACTGACAGGAACCTCGGCCAGTGCCGGACTGGGCGCCGTCGTCGCGCTGTATTTCGGCTGGTCGGCCACCGTCCCGCTCGCCCTGCCGCTGACGGCGATGGGCACCGCCGGCGTCGGAACGCTGCTGCTGCTGCTGATCGCCGGACGCCACGCCGGTACGCTTACCTTGATTTTGACCGGCGTCGCCCTTTCCAGTCTGGCTGTCGCGCTGACCTCGCTCGCCATGAATTTGTCGCCCAATCCCTACGCCTTGAGCGAAATGGTGATGTGGCTTTTGGGCTCGCTGCATGACCGCAGCTTTGCCGACGTGACGCTGATCCTGCCCTTTGCCATCGTCGGATGGATCATCCTGGCGGCGACCGGACGCGGTCTTGACGCCTTGAGCCTTGGCGAGGAAGCGGCGGCCAGTCTCGGCATTTGCGTCGATAGATTGCGCCTGTGGGCGGTCCTCGGCACCGCCCTGGCGGTCGGCGCATCGGTGGCGGTTGCCGGATCGGTCGGTTTCGTCGGCTTGGTGGTGCCTCATCTGCTACGCCCGCTGGTGCGCTATCAGCCGTCGCGGTTGCTGCTGCCAAGCGCCTTCGGCGGGGCAATTCTGGTCACCGTGGCCGACATCGCCGTACGCCTGATTCCGTCGAGCAGCGAAATCATGCTGGGCGTGCTGACCTCGTTGGTCGGCATCCCCTTCTTCCTGGCGCTCATCCTCAAGCTGCAGTGGGCCGATCGATGAGTATCCTGGCGGCGGAAAACATCAGCGTATCCCTCAAGGGCCGAAAGGTGCTGACGAATATCAATGTCGTCGTGCAAGTTGGTGAATTACTTGGTCTTCTGGGACCAAACGGAGCCGGCAAGACGACATTGTTAAAAGCGCTGGCAGGTCTGCGGTCCTGTTCGGGACGAACCACCGTCGACGGACGCGACGTCGCGTCGCTGTCGCCGGACGAGCGGGCAAAACGCATCGCCTACCTGCCCCAGGGGACCGAGGCCCATTGGCCGATGCCGGTAAAGACCGTCGTCGGCCTCGGACGGCTGCCCTATCAAAGACATTTCGCGCCACCGTCCGAGGCCGACCGCGCCGCCATTGCCCGCGCGATGGCCGAAGCCGATATCGGCGCCCTGGCCGACCGGCGGCTGAACGCTTTGTCCGGCGGAGAACTGGCGCGGGTGTTTCTGGCACGCGCCCTGGCGGTCGAAGCGCCGGTTCTGCTGGCCGACGAGCCCGTCACCCATCTCGATCCCGGTCACCAGCTCGCCGTTCTCGATGTGCTGGCCCGCCGCGCCAGCGATGGCGACGCGGTTGTCGTGGTGCTGCACGACCTTGGCCTGGCGGCCCGCTATTGCCATCGGGTCTGCGTGTTGGACAACGGGCATCTGGTCGCCGAAGGGACGCCCGATCAAGTTCTCGACGACGCGTTGCTTGACCGCGTCTATGGCATCCGGGCTGCCCGTGGAATCCACGACGGCCACGCTTTTCTCCTGCCGTGGGAGGTTTCGGCCCGATGAGCGACCGTCCGACGGGTAACTGTCAGCGGGCGCCCCTGGCGCCGAGACTCCGGGAACCGTGGCTGTGTCTTGATCTCGGAGCCGACCATCAAATGTTAGGCTGGCCGGTGGTTGGACCGTCGCTTGGTGTCGTGCGGCACATTGCCTGGCTGCAAGTGGCCGATTCAGATCTGCCCGCCGGCGCCGATCCGGCCGCCCTGTTCCGGACACGGGCAATGGCCGACGGCATCGAGGCCGATGCCGGACTGATGACCGCCGCCGCCGTGCGTCGCTTTTCCCACGTCAGTCGACAATCACCGGCGGGCCGGATCGATACCGTCGCCACGGCCGGACTGAGCAACGGCGAAAGCGTCCTGCCCCGTCCTGCCACGGCGAATGTTCGTCGGCCGCTCCCGAGGATGGGAACTATCAATCTGGTCGCCACGCTGCCCCGCGCCTTGTCCATCGGCGCCGCCTTGGAGGCGCTGTCGATCGCCGCCGAAGCGCGTACCGCCGCCGTCATGGGGCTGGGATTGACGGCCGCCGACGGTCGCCCGGTCACCGGCACAGGCACCGACTGCATTCTGATTGCCGCGCCGTCCGGCGAACCGGTCGTGGAATATTGTGGCCTGCACACCGATATCGGCCGTTTTTTGGGTGAAACCGTCTATCAGGCCGTCCAGGAGGCCAGCCGGGCATGGATGACGAGCCAATCCCACTGAAAAATCCGCGCGGATCGCTGGCGGCCATCGGTCTGTCGCTGCTGCTGCACGGCGTTGCGGCGGCTGCCGCGATCACCATTACCCTTGGGCATGACGAAGCGGAAGCCCCGGAGACGGTTGCCGTCGAGCTGACCGCCGAACCGCCGACCGAACCGGCCGTCTCTTCACCGTCTCCATCTCCTGAACAAAGGCAGGCCACTCCGCCGCCAGCGGCCCAGCCCCATAAAATGGTCAAGCCGGCGAAGCACCTTGAACGGTCACAGCGCCAGAACGCGGAAACACCAAGAGAAACTCCTCCGGAAGCGGCGCCATTGCCGACCGGCGAAAAAATCGCCGCCCTTGCTGTTGCCCGTCCGGGTCCATCCGATGGCGGCGCGGCCAGCGGAGGTGATGCCGAGACCACCCTGCCGGCAGCCTACCGTTTGGGTCAGCCGGAAACGCCGGCCCCCACCTATCCGTTGAGCGCCAGACGGAAGGGTCATGAGGGAACCGTCGTGCTGCGTCTGGCGGTGACCAGCGACGGCGCTGCGGCCGACGTCCAGGTGATAAAAAGCAGCGGCCACCCGATCCTCGATGATGCCGCCACAGAGACTCTGAAGACCTGGCATCTGCGCCCCGCCCGGCAACATGGTATGCCGGTTGCCGCCAGCATCGACGTGCCGATTCGCTTCGTCCTGGAGTGAAATTTTCTGACAGAAACCGCACATTAAAAATAATATTTCACACGTATATTTTAAAATAGTGTTTTTATCCATTCAATAAACACGATTATTATTTTTATATTTTGATATTTCCACCATTTTTATATATATTAAAATGAAGTTGATATGGTTTAAGAGCGGCCACATTTTCAGATCTCCGTCGACGTGGGACCTGACGAGGTCGGCGTTGCCGTCCTGCCATATCCCGTGGAAAGGATCAAAACTTATGGCCGGCACAGCCTCGCAAACAAGCAACTCGATAAAATCATTCGAAGAATTGACCCAGCCCCAAAGAGACATGGCGCTGTCGATGTTTGCCCAGTTGCGCCCCCACACAGAATATTCCTATGAAATCGATCTAAGCGGCAACGTGCGATGTCGCCGTTACAACGGCGCCGTCAAGGCGGCCCCAGCCAAGGATATATTCGGCGATTTCAATGGCTTCTGATGCCACTTGGTAATTGGCGCAAAAGTCCGGGCAAAAACTCCGCGTCCCCTTAGAAGCCGCGCAATAGTAACCGCATCTCCGTCGTCATCCTCGCGAAAGCGGGGATCCATACTGCCGGTTGGAGTCCCGCTTTCGCGGGAATGACGACGTGATTCATTTGTTTCTGCGGAACGCCGTCACATCTCGCGAGAGGCATTTTCGACGCCTCGGGCAAAGCCCGCCGCCCGGCAAAGCGGCGGCGACGCCGCGCGAGGGCGCTGGTTCTGGTTTCATTCTCGACAAAAACTGCGAAAAATGTAAGATTGTAAACAGTTTCTTGATGTAGATCCAAAAGAAACTCTGGTGAGAAAACTGAACAGGTCCACGATGCCGAATACGATGCCAGATCTAAAAGAGCTATTCTACGAAGCTGTTCGACATCATCAAGCTGGACGCCTTACAGAAGCGGAAAATCTTTATCGAAGAATCCTGTTGATCGACCCGTTCTTTGCCGATGCTCTGCACTTGCTTGGTGTTTTGGCCAATCAGGTCGGACGCCACGATATCGCGGTAGATTTAATCAATAAAGCCATCGCGTTGAATGACCAAGTTCCAACCTTTCACTGCAACCTCGGCAATGTCCTGAGGGATATGGGCAAGTTGGACGAGGCGGTGTCGTCCTACCGACGCGCAATCGCCTGTAAGGAAAATTATCCAGAGGCACATTACAACCTTGGTAATGCTCTAAAAGATCAAGGTAAATTGGACGAAGCGGCGGCATCCTACAGACGAGCAGTGGATCAGAAGCCGGATTTGGTCGCGGCACACAATAACCTTGCCTTGGTTCTGAAGGCTCAAGGCAAGTTGGATGACGCTGTGGCGTCCTACAGGCAAGCGCTGGCCTGCAAGCCGGATTTGGCTGAAGCTCACAATAATCTTGCCAATGCTCTAAAAGATAAAGGTGACCTGAAGGACGCTGTGGCGTCTTACCGGCAGGCGCTGGTTTATAAACCGGAATTTGCCGAAGCCCATTACAACCTTGGTATCGCCCTCAAGGACATTGGTATCGAACTGAAGGATTCTAATAAACTGAGAGAGGCTGTCGCGTCTTATCAGATGGCGCTGGTTTATAATCCGGACTATGCCGAAGCACATTACAACCTGGGGCTTCTGCTTCTGTTGATCGGACGGTATGAGGAGGGCTGGCATGAATACGAGTGGAGATGGCGAGTAAAGGACTTTCTGTCGCCCAGGCGTGATTTTCGACAGCCCCTATGGCAGGGAGAATGCCTTAAGGGGAAGCGTATTCTGCTGCATGCCGAACAGGGTTTAGGGGATGCAATCCAATTCTGCCGTTATGTGCCCCTGGTCGCCGCGCTTGGTGGCCAAGTGGTGCTTGAAGTTCCGCGGTCTTTGAAGGGCCTGCTTAAAGGCTCTGGTATCGATCATATTGTCGCAAAGGGCGATCCGTTGCCGCCGTTTGACCTGCATTGTCCTTTGTTGAGCCTGCCGAAGGTTTTTGGTACTCGCGTGGAGACCATTCCTGCAACGATTCCCTACCTGACAGCAGGACCGGAGCGCGTCGCTTTCTGGCGAGACAGACTTCCACAGTCGGGCTTCCGCGTCGGTATCGTCTGGCATGGCAATCCCACCTACGGGGGTAACCACAACCGCTCCATCCCCCTCACATGTTTTGCCCCATTGGCAAGCATTCCTGGCGTTCGATTGATCTGTTTGCAGAAAAATCACGGACTCGATCAACTTGAATCTCTGCCGAGCGGAATGCACGTCGAGCGATTGGGCCAAGACTACGATGACGGTGACTTCGCGGATACCGCTGCCGTGATCAAGAATATCGATCTGGTTATCTCGTCCTGCACGTCAGTTGTTCATCTAGCTGGTGCGTTGGGCCAACCAGTATGGTTACCTCTTGCGGCGTTTCCCCATTGGGTATGGTTGTTGGAGCGTGACGACAGTCCGTGGTATCCAGGAATGCGTTTGTTCCGCCAAACTTCGCATGGAGATTGGCCTGGTGTGTTCAAACACATCGCAGCGGAACTGAAATCTCACCTGCCGCCTCTCTCAATAAAGTAGAACGCGATGAAGATCGGACAGATGGTGCGCCCACCATTCGTCCGATCTTCACCACCATTCGAACTGCTACCCTTCGATCATGCGGCGCGCACGCTTTGCAGGAACCTGGTGACGACATCACGGAGTTCCGTCGCCTCCGTTGACAGGGATCGGGCCGAAGACAAAACCTGCCCGGCCGCCTGTCCGGTTTCCGACGATGCCTGAGTAACGCCGCCGATATTGACCGAGACTTCCTGGGTTCCGGCCGCTGCCTGCTGGACGTTTCTGGCAATCTCCGCCGTGGCCGCCGATTGTTCCTCGACCGCCGCCGCGATCGCCGAGGCGATCTGATTGATCTCGTCGATCCGCCCGACGATGCCGGCGATCGCCGTCACAACATCCTCGGTGGCTGTCTGCACGGCGCCGATCTGGACGCCGATCTCTTCGGTCGCCTTGGCGGTCTGATTGGCCAAATTCTTGACCTCGCCCGCCACTACGGCGAAGCCCTTACCGGCATTTCCGGCGCGCGCCGCCTCGATAGTGGCATTCAAGGCCAACAGATTGGTCTGGCTGGCGATGTCACTGATCAGTTTAACCACCTCGCCGATTTTGGCAGAACTCGCCGCCAAACCCTGGACCGTTTGGTTGGTGCGGCTGGCTTCTTCGGAAGCAGTCTGCGACGTATGGCTGGACTGTTCGACCTGACGGGCGATCTCGCGAATGGACGAGGACAATTCCTCCGCGGCGCTGGCCACCGTCTGCACGCTGGCTGTGGTCTCTTCGGCAGCGGCGGCGACAGTGTTCGCCTGTTGGCTTGTCTGCTCGGCGTTGGCCGACATGGATTGTGCGGTCGATTGCATTTGTGTTGCCGCCGAAGTGACATTCGTCACCACGCCGCCGACCGAGGATTCAAAGCGATCCGCCAAATCTTGCATCGTGCGCCGCCGCTCCGCTTCTGCCTTGGCCTGATCTTCGGCGCGCTGTGCGATGTTGCGCTTCAAATCGGCCTGCATCTTACGCAAGGCGCCAGCCAGGACACCGACTTCGTCGGCCAGTTCCATCTCAAGGGACTGGTTGAAGTCCTCGTTCGCGATCCCGTTGGCAAAATCCGCGCATTGGCGAATCGGCGTGGCAATGCCTTTTGCGGCTTTCGCTGTAACGACGATCGCCAGCACGGCAATGGCCAGGCCGACACCGATTTGCCACAGGATGTTCGACGTCCCCCGGGCACTCAGCGAAGCCCCGAGTTCATGAGTCGGCGCCAGAACCACGTCCCGCGGCACCGAAAGCACCACCGCCCACGGCGTGGTGGTCAAGCCGATATTGATCGGTGCATAGGTGTCGATGAAGTCTGATTTGGGATCATCCTGGACCACGGACTTGCCGGACTGGACGATGGCAAGGCTCTCGCTCCAGCGCGGATCGGCGGTGACCGCGGGCTTGCCGATGACGCTCGAATCCGCGCTGTCGGCGACGATCAATCCGGTGTCGCTGATGATGGCCACTTTGCCTTTGTCTTTGTTCTTTCCGTCGAGAATCTCGGCATTGACCCGCTCGGCCAGCTTCTGCACAAAGTTCAAATTGTAGTCCGCGCCGACCAGCCCATGAAACTTTCCGTCGATGATGACGGGCACGGACATGGTGGCCAGGAACACCGACTTACCCTGGACGATGTAAGGCAGCGGACCGAGGATGTTTTCCTTTCCGCTATTGTGGGGATTGATGTACCAAGCCCCCTTGACCAATCCATTGGGATGCCGGTCCGCACTGTCGTATTCGACCAGCGGCTGGATGGCAATCAGGCCATTGGCGTCTCGTGTCCAGTAGGGAAGGAAGCGGCCGGTGCCATCTGCCCCCACCTCGTGACGGTTCTTGAACGCGGTGTCGTTGCCGTCCAGACCATCCGGCTCCCAGGCTGAATAGGTGCCGTTGAAGCCGGGATTGCGTTCCAAGACGTTGCGCAGCACGGCGTTGAACTGGGGGCGACGGTCGCCAGCGGGAATGCCGCCGTTTTTGTCGTCGGCCAGCACCGTAAAGGCATGAGCCATGGTCCGCGCCGCATCGAAACCGAGATCGAGCTCCGCCTTGATGGCGCGAGCCTCGGCGTCGGCTTTGTTCAGCAGCGATTTTTTGGTCATATCGTCGGCGGACCGGGTGGTTTCAGCGCTGACGAAGGCCTGAGTGTTCCATGCGGAAAAAACACCATAGCCGATGAGGACCGTAATGGCTCCGACCAATAACAATCCGGAAATAAGAGCGATCTTCAATTGAAGAGAGCGGATCCCAGAGAATGATAAAACTGTCATTTTCTTGTTAAACCTTTCACACGTGAGAACGTGATGAAATATTAACTGCGGTATGAGTTACTTCTACTCAGACCGTGGACCCAATTCAGCTCGGTGGATGCCCTCGTTTAGGGACTATAGATATATAAATACCTACCAGTCCTTGTATCGAAGGCTTGGCGGCAGAAACCGGATTGCCCGGACGGATGGCCCCCGGGTCCGAAATCCGCATGTCTCGATCACCCCGACGCATCGAGACATGCGGCAGACTTCTCACACCAGGGTGTGTTCCCCAACCAGCACCGCCAGAGCGCGGCCGATCAGCCGATGGCCAAGATCGGCTGTGGTCATCACCGATTCCGGATGAAACTGCACAGCGGCGATCGGCAGTGTGCGATGTTCGATCGCCATGACGACACCGTCGGCCGTTTCAGCAGTCACCATCAGCTCACGCGGCATCGTCACCCGATGGGCATGCAGCGAATGATATCGGCCGACCACGAACTGATGCGGCAGACCGGAGAAAAGTCGCCCGCCCGATACCAGGATATCCGACGGTTTGCCATGCATGGGCAGATCAAGCACGTCGAGCGTGCCGCCGAAATACTCGACAATCCCCTGCAAACCCAGACAAACACCGAATACTGGCAGATGATGCTCAAGCAATAGCGAAAGCGTTTCGTTCATCGCGAAATCCTCCGGGCGACCGGGACCGGGGGACAACACGACAAGATCGGGCGCCCGCCCGGCCCGCAGCTCGGCACGGGCGAGATCGGGACGCATGGTCACCACATCGGCGCCGGCTGCCCGGAAATACCCGGCCAGCGTATGCACGAAACTGTCCTCATGATCGATCAGCAGCACACGACGCCCCGCCCCCTCGCCGGATGGACGGTGCTCTGCCGGCAGCGCCGGGACGACGGATTTACGCAATACGGCCAGCATGGCCGATGCTTTCAATCGTGTCTCAGCCTCTTCCTCTGCCGGATTGCTGTCGTGGAGCAAGGTGGCGCCAACCCGTACCTCGGCAATCCCATCCTTCATGCGGACCGTTCGCAATGTCAGGCCGGTGTTCATGTCGCCATCGAAGGTAATGGCGCCGATCGCTCCACCGTACCAGCGGCGCGCGCTTTTCTCCTGCTGCTCGACGAAACGGATCGCCCACCGTTTGGGGGCACCAGTCACCGTGACGGCCCAGGCATGGCTGAGAAAGCCATCGAGAGCATCGAATTCCGGACGCAGGATTCCTTCGACGTGGTCGACCGTATGAATCAATCTGGAATAAAGCTCGATCTGCCGGCGGCCGATGACGCGCACGCTGCCAGCCTCGCAAACGCGCGATTTGTCGTTGCGATCGACGTCCGTGCACATGGTCAGCTCCGCCTCATCCTTCGTCGAGTTGAGGAGCTCACGGATGCGCAACGCGTCCTCAAGCGCGTCGACGCCCCGCCGGATGGTGCCGCTGATCGGACAGGTTTCGATTCTCTTGCCTTCGACGCGAACGAACATTTCGGGCGATGCGCCAACCAGAAACTCCCCCTCTCCCAGATTCATCAAGGTGCCGTAAGGCGCCGGGTTGGTTTGTTTCAGGCAGCGGAAAATCTCGCTCGGCGCTTCGCGGCAGGGCTCTGACAAAAGCTGCCCCAAAACGGCCTCGAACAAGTCGCCACGGGCGAAGGCTGCGCGAGCGCGTTCCACCATCGCCGCATACTCTCCCGGTGCATGATCGCTCTCGGGCGGCAGGGTGTCGGGTGGCTCGTTCTGGTAAGGCGACGGCGCCGTATGCCGGGGCAAACCGCTCGTCGACCGCCCGGCGGCAGTGAAATCGTAGCGCCGGATGGTGGCCGTCTGGCGCATGTGATCGACAACCAGAACCTCGTCCGGCAGATAGAGAACCAGATCGCGCTGATCGTCAGCCCGCTTCAGACGCAAGTCCATTGGTTCGAACTGAAACACGAGATCGTAACCAAAGGCGCCGTAGAGGCCGAGATGGTGGTCGTCGTCGGAGCCAAACAGTGCCGTCATCGCCCGCAGAACGGAAAAGACGCTCGGTTGACGGCTGCGAAGCTCCTCGGCGAACCGATCCGCCGAGGGCTTGACCTCACCCTCAACGCTTGTCCCGCTGTCCGCCAGCATGGTCACCGCGTCAAGATCCCGCAGCCAGGCGGAGATGACCGGCAGCAACACCTGGCCCCGGGCGTTCAAGGCCTCGACGGCAAAACGATGCCCGCGCGCCGTGATCACCAATGGCGGATCGATGAAACCGATATCCCAACGCGTATAGCGGCCGGGAAACTCGAAGCTGGAGGACAGCAACACACCGCGCCGCCGATCGAGCCGACCGGCAAGCGCCTGCACGTCGGCGGGATAGGCGATTTGCTCGACCACGCGGTCGACGGTAACTCCGCCCTCAGTCTGATAGGTATGGTGAGGCATGAAACCCGCTCCTGGACTTCGGCGGTCCCGGGTCGCGTGCGCTCACTTCAAAAAACGAAAAGCCGCCTCGAACCCGAGACGGCCTGACAAAAAAACACGACTGGCCGTCCGCTTCTAAACGGACCGCCACCAACGCGAAGAGGTTGACGTCGTAATCATCGGCGGAATGTAGCAGCAGAATAGCGCCGGCGCAACCTTGTCTCGACACATTTCCCTGCCCCCCGATGAACGCGCGATGATTGTTTGTTCATCGACCGAATGTGACGCGTTGGCGCGAATGAGCGCCCGCGCGACCCCATTCGCGCGAAAGCCTAAGGGCGCGGATGCGCCCGCCCGGCGCTTGAGGGAAAATTAGTAATGCTGGGCAATCGGGTCCTACCGATTGCCCAGGACACATTTTCGTTTCGTTCTTGAAATCGGACGTCCGTTGTGGTCCGATGACAGATCGTCAATTCTTGGTTGGTTTTCTTTGATGACCGCTCTCGCGATCCCCTTTGGTAAGACGTCAACCGCTCTCGTAGCGGTCGTCGTAGTACTTAGCGTGGTAATCGTCGCGCCGTAGCGGGGTTTTAGGAAACGCAAAGTTCACCCCGTCGGCGCCGCCGGCGGGGTTTTTTATTTTCAAATCCCCGTCAGTGACCGCCGGCCCTTCGAAGAGGAGAGTTCGGTATGGATCTGTCCGGAGCCCAGTTACTGGTCCGGTTGCTTGAGAACCAGGGGATCGAAACGGTCGCCGGGATTCCCGGCGGAGCGGCGTTGCCGCTTTATGATGCCCTGGCCGGAAGCAACCGTATCCGCCATGTCCTGGCTCGACACGAGCAGGGCGCCGGTTTCATCGCCCAGGGCATGGCGCGGGTAAGCGGCAAGCCGCATGTGTGCATCGGCACCAGCGGCCCGGGCGCGACCAACCTGGTAACTGCGATCGCCGACGCCAAGCTTGATTCGATTCCGCTGGTCTGCATCACCGGACAAGTTTCCTTGCCGATGATCGGAACCGACGCCTTCCAGGAAGTCGACACCTACGGACTGTCGCTGCCGGTCACCAAACACAATTATCTGGTCCGCGACGCGGCAACCCTGCCGGAGATCGTCACCGACGCCTTTCGCATTGCCCAGTCCGGCCGGCCAGGCCCTGTCTGGATCGACATTCCCAAAGACGTGCAAAGCCAACCGGTGTCTCTGAAACGACTGCCGGATCCGGCGACACCGGAGAAAACTCCGGCGCCGGACGAGGCCTTGCTGGACCAGGCGGCACGAATGATCGAACAGGCCGACCGTCCCATCCTCTGTCTTGGCGGCGGAGTCATCGCGTCGGGCGCGGCCGATCTGGCGGTGAGATTCGCCGAGCAAATGGGAATACCGACCACGATGACGCTGATGGCGCTTGGCGCCATGCCGTTCGATCACCCCCTGTCGATCGGCATGTTGGGCATGCATGGCGCCCGTTACACCAACACCATCCTGCGCGAGGCCGACCTGCTGATCGTCGTGGGCGCACGATTCGATGACCGGGCAATCGGCAATTCGGAAAAATTCTGTCCGGAGGCGGAAATCATCCATATCGACATCGATGCTTCCGAGCTGGATAAGATTCGCACGGCCGATATCGGCATCCGGGGCGACGTCCGGGCGGTGATCGATGGTCTGTTTCCTCGTGTCGCGCCACGGCGGCGGGGAAAGTGGCTTCTGCGCGTCGAGGGTCTAAGAGACGCCTTGCCGCTACGCCGCCCCGATCTCGACGATCCCCGCAGTCCCTATGGCCTGATCCAGGCGGTGGCGGACTGCCTGGGCGACGACGCGGTGGTGGTGACCGATGTCGGCCAGCACCAGATGCGGGTCGCGCAGGCCTATCCGTTCCGCCGGCCGCGCCAATGGCTGACCTCGGGAGGATTGGGAACCATGGGCTTTGGTCTGCCGACGGCGATCGGCGCGGCCTTGGCCGAACCCAACCGCAAAGTGGTGTGCTTTTCCGGCGATGGCAGCTTCCTGATGAACATCCAGGAAATGGCGACCGCCGCCGAAGAAGGCGTCGACGTCAAAGTGGTCCTGATGAACAACCGGTCGTTGGGATTGGTTCACCAGCAGCAGGAGTTGTTCTATGGCCAACGGATCTTCGCCGCCGACTACCGGAAGAGTCCGGATTTCGTGACGATCGCCAACGGCTTCGGCTGGCGGGCGATCGATCTGGATGAAGTCTCGAAACCACGGGCGGCGCTCACCGACGCCCTCACCCGCCGTGGACCGGGACTGATTCATTGCACTGTCGATGCCCGGGAGAACGTCTTTCCCATGGTGCCGCCCGGCGCCGCCAATACGGAAATGATCGGGGGTTAAAGATGATCAATATAACGTGCGAAAACAACGTAGCGGAACAAGTGGCTAAAACCGTTTTGGAACTGGCGGTCCGCAACCATCCTGGCGTCATGAGCCATGTCTGCGGCCTTTTTGCGAGGCGCGCCTTCAACGTGGAAGGGATCGCCTGCCTGCCGGTCGGTGAGGGCCGCGAGAGCCGCATCTGGCTTCTGGTCAATGACGACGTCCAACTGCCGCAAATGGTTCGCCAAGTGGAAAAATTGGAAGATGTCTTGTCGGTAACCCGCCACGGCGCCGACCATCCCTTGTTTCCCGGTCTGGCGGAATTTCTCCGTTAGAGCGCAACGCGAATCCAGTGCATCACGCTCTGCGCCGGATTGTTGGTTTGGCGGGGGTACAGCAGCCCCCGCTCCTTCGCCTGCGCTTATTCCCGCGCCGGTTTGCCTATGGGCGGACATGCGCCGGGGAGCTTGGTTTGACATGTCAAACCAAGCTCCCCGCAATGCCTTCGCCTCAAGGTTCGGCAGGCGAGAAGTACCGCCTGGGCTTAAGAGCGTGCGGAGACTTCATCGCATCACGCTCTCGCGGGAAATAAACGACACTCAGAACCAATGACGTCAAAACCGGCGATTGAATATCACAAGTTCTTTTTACGCCCAGTTCAACGATAGCTTCTTGCGGCGTGGTTTTGCCACTTCGGCGGCTGGTTGTTCGGCTGCCACCGGCTTCTTCTTCCGCCCGAGGCCAATTTTCTTGGCGAGTTCAGATCGGCGAGCCGCATAGTCCGACGCCGTCATCGGATAGTTGGCGTCAAGGCTCCACTTTTCCCGATATTCGGCAGGAGTCATGCCATGGTCAGCAGCCAAATGGCGCTTCATCATGGAAAATTCCTTGCCACATTCCAGGCAAACGATGGCCTCCGCCTTCACCGACTTCTTGATCGGCACGGCCGGTTTCATAACGGTCGGCTCGTTACCGACTTCTCCAGCGGCGGAAAGCGCCGAATGGATGGTGGTAATAAGGCCGGGCAGATCGCTGGGAGCCACTGGATTGCGCTGTAAATAGGCGCACACAAGGCGCGCCGTCGCCGTTTTCATGCTTTATTTCTCCACGCTGAAACTTATCTCGAAATACCCTCACCCAATTTTCTGGGAAGGTCGCCTTGTGGATTTTATTCAATCCACAAAAAATGGCTTCTTTGTGTCTATCTTGGTTACAGGGTATTACATACATCCCATCGATTGCAACAGTTCAACGCCACCCTCAACTTTTGGGAGATCACCTCGATCACCCAGCTGCTTCTGACCAAGCGTTGCCCGCTATCTTGCCGCCGACAGGAATTCTCCACTTATGCACCATTTTTTTCGGTAAGACGGTGCATTTTCTTGATTCCGATCATCCCAATATAGAATTGTCGTATCACCATCAATTCTTTTTTTCATAATCGATCTTCGGCGACAGCAAGTCACGCCAACGAGAATCTCGGAAGATAGGAAATTTCCGGTCGTCAGAAATTCTCTCGCCGTGCCGAATTGCAGGCTCGAACAGCACCAATAAAAAAAGGGACGCCACAAGGGCGTCCCTCTTCCGATAGTCCACTGCTAGCCGTTGATCAAACGCTATAATACATCGCGTATTCGATCGGATGCGGGGTGTGCTCGAACCGGTAGACTTCTTCCCACTTCAGATCGGAATAGGCGGTAATGAAGTCCTTCGAGAACACGTCGCCCTTCAACAGGAAATCGTGATCGGCTTCGATGCTCTTCAGAGCCTCGCGCAGGGATCCGCAGACGGTCGGCACGGTCGCCAGCTCTTCCGGCGGCAGATCATAGAGGTTCTTATCCATGGCATCGCCGGGATGGATCTTGTTCTGGATGCCGTCGAGACCGGCCAGCAGCATGGCAGCGAAGGCCAGATAGGGATTGGCCGCCGGGTCGGGGAAACGAACCTCGACACGCTTCGCCTTCGGACCGGAGCCGAACGGAATGCGGCAGGAGGCCGAACGGTTGCGGGCTGAATAAGCCAGCAGCACCGGGGCTTCGAAGCCGGGGATCAGGCGCTTGTAGCTGTTGGTGGTCGGGTTGGTGAAGGCGTTCAGTGCCTTGGCATGCTTGATGATACCGCCGATGTAGTAAAGCGCGGTCTCCGACAGATCGGCATAACCCGAACCGGCGAAAGTCGGCTTGCCAGCCTTCCAGATAGACTGATGGACATGCATGCCCGAGCCGTTGTCGCCGAACAGCGGCTTCGGCATGAAGGTCGCCGTCTTGCCATAGCTGTGGGACACGTTGTGGACGCCGTATTTGTAAATCTGCATCCAGTCTGCCGCCTGAACCAGGGTGCCGAACTTGACGCCAAGCTCGTGCTGGGAGGGCGCGACTTCGTGATGGTGCTTCTCGACCGGCAGGCCCATCTCGGCCAAAACGGTCAGAATCTCGGCACGCAGATCAACGGCGCTGTCCACCGGCGGAACCGGGAAATAGCCGCCCTTGGTCGGCGGACGGTGGCCGGGGTTGCCTTCCGGGAATTCCTTGGCCGAGGCCCAGGCGCCCTCTTCCGAGTCAATCTTGTAGAACACGGAATTCGGCTCGATCTGATAACGCACGTCATCAAACACGAAGAATTCGGCCTCAGGACCGAAATAAGCGGTGTCGCCGACGCCTGTCGACGCCAGATATTTTTCGGCGCGCTTGGCGATCGACCGGGGGTCGCGGTCATAAAGCTGGCCGGTGGCCGGCTCGATGACGTCATTGAAAAGAATCAACTGGGTCTGCGCGGCGAAGGGATCGAGCACGGCGGTGGAAAGATCCGGCTTCAGGATCATGTCCGACTCGTTAATGCTCTTCCAGCCGGCGATCGACGAACCATCGAAGAAGATGCCGTCATTCAGCTGATCTTCGTCCACCGTGCTGACGTGCTGGGCAGTATGCTGCCACTTGCCGCGCGGATCAGTGAAGCGGAAGTCGACGTACTTGACGTCGTGCTCCTTAATCAACTCGAGGACTTTTTTCGCTTCGGACATAGTGAGTTTCCCAGTTGTTGAAAGTTTTGAACTCTTTCGATTTAAACAAGCCCGATGGACACCGCTTTCGTCCTGGTTACGGGCCAAAAGGTGTCGACCGAACGGTTCATATGGCGTCGTTGCCCCGCTCGCCGGTGCGTATGCGGATCGCTTCCTCGACGGGCGTGACAAAAATCTTCCCATCGCCGATGCGACCGGTGTGAGCCGCCTGCTGAATGGCCTCGATGGCGCGTTCGACGAGGTTATCCTCGATGACGAGCTCGATCTTCACCTTGGGCAGGAAGTCCACGACATATTCGGCGCCGCGGTACAACTCTGTGTGCCCTTTCTGCCGTCCGAAGCCCTTAGCCTCGGTGACGGTTATGCCCTGCAGACCGATTTCATGAAGGGATTCCTTCACCTCGTCCAGCTTGAAGGGCTTGATGATCGCTTCGATCTTTTTCATGTACCCCGGTGCTCTGCTAATCTGGAACCCATTGCGTTGACCGCACTCCCATTTAGCACGCATTGTGCCAGTTGGGCTACGCGGAAAATGACAGCTTTGCGAGGCTTTGCCGGGGTGTGGAAACAACTGTGCCTTATTTTTTATCATCGCTGCTGTTTTCTTCAGCACCGTTGCCATCCAAAGCGGCAAATCTTGTTTTGATCGTCGCCGTCGGGGTGCGTGGCAAATCCTCTCTGCATTGGGACAGATCGAAGTGAAAGCAGGAAATTCCGTTTTATCAGGTTATGGGACGACCATTTTTGAAGTGATGTCGCGGCTCGCCAATCAGCATGGCGCCATCAACCTTGGCCAGGGATTTCCGGAAGGATTGGAACCGCCGGCCCTGATCGCGGCCGCAAAACGGGCATTGAGCGAAACCGGGCAGCAATACCCCTCGATGATGGGAACGCCGGCATTGCGTCAAGCCGTTTCCGACCATGATCGACGTTTTTACGGTCTGGCCATCGATCCGGACAACGAAGTGATGGTTACCTCCGGGGGTACCGAAGCCCTCGCCGATTGCCTTTTCGGTCTTATCGAACCAGGCGACGAGGTCGTGCTGATCGAGCCGCTTTACGACGCCTATCTGCCGATCGTCCGCAGGGCCGGCGGCGTCGCCCGTCTGGTCCGCCTGGAGCCGCCGGACTGGAAACTGCCGCGCCAGGCTCTGGAGGCGGCGTTCAGCGCGAAAACCAAGCTGATGATCCTGAACAACCCGATGAATCCGACCGGCAAAATGTTTCCAGCCGACGATCTGGCTTTCATTGCCTCACTGCTCGCGCGTTTCGACGCCTATTGCGTCTGCGACGAGGTCTACGAGCATCTGATATATGACGGCCGCCCTCATATCCCGCTCGCGACATTGCCCGGGATGCGGGAACGCTGCCTGCGCATCGGTTCGGCCGGCAAGACCTTTTCCCTGACCGGCTGGAAGGTCGGTTATTTGACGGCCTGTCCGGCTCTGCTGCAACCGGTGGCCAAGGCGCACCAATACATTACCTTCACGACCCCACCGAACCTGCAGCAGGCGGTGGCCGAAGGACTGGCCAGCGACGATATCTATTATCGCAGTCTGGCCGGAGGCCTGCAGGCGCGCCGAGACAAACTGGCGGCGGGACTGGCCGACATCGGCTTTACGGTATTGCCTTGCAGCGGCAGTTATTTTCTGACCGCCGACTTCCGGCCGCTGGGTTTCGTCGGCGACGACACCGATTTTTGCAAACACATCACGGTCGAGGCCGGGGTCACCGCCGTGCCGGTCAGTATTTTCTACGAGGCCGGCGACATCCGTCATTACGCGCGTTTTTGTTTTGCCAAAAAAGACGAAGCGCTTGACGAGGCATTGTCGCGCCTCAAGCGGCATTTCGCACAACATCGACGGTGAAGGTGCGATAGCGGCTTCTCGGGAGCATCAACTGATCACAACTCGGTGATCAGCAAAGTTGCTCCCGGAAGCCCTTGACGGGCCGGGCAGGTTTGGGATAGACAACGTGCCTCTCTCGGTGGCGGGTGTAGCTCAGTTGGTTAGAGCGCCAGGTTGTGGTCCTGGATGTCGTGAGTTCGAATCTCATCACTCGCCCCATTCTCCCAAATGTTGGATGGATCTAGGGGCTACCCCAAAATTGGGGGCATTGGTCCATTTGATCATAGGCCGAGCTGTGGCGGTCAGACGGCAGCCTGATGGAGTGCGGCGTCCATCTGCCTATGGCGGATCTCTGACCATCAATGTCGCATGAAAAGGCATTAAGGCGCTTTCGACAATTCGACGACGGCATCCACCTCGACCGAGACACCGAGCGGCAGAGACGGACAGCCAATGGCGGAACGGGCGTGCCGGCCGGCGTCGCCGAAGACCTCGACCATCAAGTCCGAGGCACCGTTGACAACTTTCGGCTGGTTGGTGAAATCAGGGGTGCAGTTGACATACCCCCCCAGACGAACGATGCGCGCCACGCGGTCGAGATCGCCGATGGCGGCCTTGATCTGAGCGATCAGGTTGATGGCGCAGAGCCGCGCCGCCTGATAGCCGTCCTCGATTGACACGCCGTCACCCAACCGGCCGCAATAGGCCAACTTGCCGTCTTTGACCGGCAGTTGACCGGACAGGATGAGCTGATTACCGCTCACCACGGATGACACGTAATTGGCGGCCGGAACCGAAGCAACAGGAAGGGTGATGCCGAGTTCGGCCAAGCGGGTTTCAAATTTGACCATAGCTATTGTCCTTTTTCGTTTTGTGTCCAAGGAATGGGATTACTTGGACGATTGGTACGGCGTCGGCGATATAGCGGAGTTGGCGCCGGGCCGACGCCTTGCACCGCCGATCGGCCCGACTTCGCGGCAGTCTCGAAACGTCGCGCAATGGCGGAATCACAGGGGGGGCGACTCCTTGCGATTGCGCCATTGCAACGACGCGACGAAAGTAGCTGTCAGAATGAGTATTTCACGCTGCCCTCCACGCGGCTTGCCGAACCTTGCGATGCGCTTGTTCCCGTGGCCGTATCTGTCTGTGCCGTCGAGGTTTCGATATGACCATAGATATACTCCAGGCCCACGTCCGTGGATGCCCAGGGGCTCCAGATCAAATTGGTATGCACCGAACTCATGTCCTTGAGCGGTCGCAGATTGCTGCCGGCCGGGGTCCCGAAATGGCCATAGCCATAAGCGACGTTGCTGCGCAAGGCGTCCGTCCAGAAATGCGTATAGCCGATGGTCCCGCCCCAGACATTGATCGGCTTGATGGTGTTGTTGACCAGAACTGCCGAAATGCCTTGCCCCTGTGACAGGTAGCGGCCGACGCCGTTGCCCTCGACCGTCTGGAACGTCAGCGTGTCCTTGCCGAAGGTCTTCAGCATGAAGCCCGCCATTACGCCATAAACCATTTGGTCCTGATGCGGTTTCCCGGGCAGGCCGGAATTACTGGCCAGATAGCGTCCCAGGCCGGCGAGGGCGACATGCCCCCAGGACGGATCGGCCGTGTAGCGGACGATGACATCGGGTGCCTTGTCGATATGGTAGTCCGTGGTGCTCGTTGATATGTCACCCGAAGGGCTTTCGACGGCCAAAGCGACGTCTCCGTAAGAAGACCTCGCCGTGTAGCGCAATTGTGGCTGGCGAGATTCGATGAAGCCCACCGGGCCATTGAAGTCGAGGATTTCCGTACCGGCGCTCTCGAGATCAGCGAAGGTTGACCAGGTTTGACCGGCCAGCCAGCCGCCGCCGCTTGCATAAGCATGGCGAAGGCGGAACAGATTGCCGCTTCCGGTATTGTAGAAGTCGCCCTCGATGACCGTTTTCACTTCGCCCAAGGCCTCGGACCTGGTCACCGTGTTGACGTTAAGCCGGCTCTCCTGCGCGGTGAAATTCATCTGGCCGCTGCGATTGGCTGCTTGTGAATGGTCGAGCGGAATCGATGCGAAGTCGGTGGCCGTCTTGGTAAAGGCGCTGGTCCCGATATTCGAACTGACATCGTCAACGATATCCAGTTTCACATATCCGCCGATCTTCAACGAGGTGTTCGTTCCGGGAATGGCGAAGTAGCCCGGCTTGCTCGTATCGGCCGCGACAACCGGAGCCGCGGCTTGCTTTTGTTCGAGAACCTGCTGCTGCGCCTCGACCTTCTGCAAAACACTGTCTTGCGTCTGGACCCTGGCGCCCTGGGCGCTGACTTGCGTCTTCTGGTCGTTCACCTGGGCGCAGAGGTCGTTTATCTGCGCCTTGAGTTCCTTGATCTGGGATCTTTCCTCCACGACCTGACTTCTCAGTTCCTTGACCATGGCCTTCAGATCACTGACCTCGTCTGCATGCGCCGGAACGAAGGAAAGCGAGGCTCCCACGCCCAATGCGAAAACAGACAACATCCGAACAGGTGTCATTTGTTCCCCCTTAAAATAAGCACGACATCACAAACAGCGATATGTTGTATTCCGCATATATTAGTCTACTCTAGTAACAACCGACTCCTGCGGAAGATTGTTATTCATATTATCTAATGCACTTTCCTTCACTTTCCCTCTCATCGATCTGGTTTTTATCCTAAAACCGACATAAATGACGATGAGCCATGCGGGGAGTACATAGACGGAGTTACGCATGCTGTCCATTTGCGTCATCAACGCCACGATCATAATCATGAAGGCCACGCAAAAATAATTAGCGTACGGGTAGAAGGGAGCCTTAAAGCATAGCTCTCCAGTTTTATCCGAATGAGCCATGCGGAATTTTCGATGGACCAGAACGATCATGACCCATGTAATAGTCGCGGCTGTGGTCGCGACAGACATGACCTGCATAAACGCGCCTTGCGGAATCAGATAGTTCACAGCGACCGCGACAAGCGTGCAGATCGAAGAGAACAGAATTGCTACGAATGGTACTCTGTTTGCACCAAGCTTCATGAATATTTTCGGTGCGTTCCCCTGCTCCGCCAAACTATAGAGCATGCGGCCATTGCTATAGATGCCACTATTGTAAACGGACACCGCGGCACTCAAGACGATAAAATTCAGTATGTTCGCGGCCGAACCGATGCCCAGTTTTGAGAAGATCGTCACGAAGGGACTCCCCTCCATGCCAACCTGGTTCCACGGAAAAATGATCATCATGACGGTGAGTGCGCCGACATAGAATATCAAAATTCGCCACATCACCTGCTTTATCGCTTGAGGAACGCTCTTTCTCGGGTCGTCTGCTTCGCCGGCGGTAATGCCGATAAGTTCCGTTCCACCGAAGGAAAACATCACAACAACCAGAGAAAGAAGTAGCCCCCCAAACCCATTCGGGAAGAATCCACCATGGACCCAAAGATTACCGACACCGGTGGCAGCCCCCGCCACGCCAAAGATAAGAGCGAGGCCAAGGATGATCATGCCGATAACCGCCACCACCTTGATAAGCGCCAGCCAGAACTCAAGTTCTCCGTAAAATTTGACATTCACGAGATTAAGGGCCGTTATCGAAAGTAAAACGATAAGAGACGTTGCCCAGGCGGGGAACTCCGGGAACCAGTATGCGACGTAAATTCCAACAACGGTCAGCTCTGCCATACTGACAAGTATGTACAGAAACCAGTAATTCCAACCGGCCAGGAATCCCGGAAACTGTCCCCAATATTTATATGCGAAATGACTGAAGGCACCGGCCACCGGTTCCTCAGTCGACATTTCTCCCAACATGCGCATGATGAGGTACATTACCGCTCCACCGATGAGATAAGAGACGATAATTCCCGGCCCGACCAACTGAATGGAAGCCGCCGAGCCATAGAAAAGTCCGGTTCCGATGGCGCCGCCTAAAGCGATCATCTGGATATGACGATTCTTTAAACTTCGCGCCAAATGCTGTTTTTCTTGAACAGACACAATATCTCCCCTCCCATGACGAGATTGTGTAGGATATTTCCTTACACATGTTATTTATCACAACATATTGTGCAAAAATGGTGCGCCCCACCGCGTGTTATTATTTTTCCGAGTGGGGCGACTTTCATTTACTACCTCTTAGTTCCTATTTAGCATATCGGCTCCAAATGGGCCTGGAAATGCCGCAATATCGGCGGTTCCCACGTGATGCGATAGCCGCGCCTTATTTGGCTTGCGCGTTTCTTGATCTCGACCAATGCATCGGCCATGACATCCGTATGCGCCTGCGTATAAACACGGCGTGGGATGGCAAGACGTGTGAATTCGAAATCGGCGTGGAGCTGTTTTCCGGTATCAGGATCATTTCCGAGCATGTAGGACCCGATGTCGCAACTGCGAATTCCCGCTTCCTTATACAATTCGACCGCCAGGACCTGACCGGGATATTCGGTGTACGGGATTTGCGGGAACATCGCCGCCGCGTCCACGAAAATGCCATGCCCACCAGCCGGCGACTGATAGCCGATGCCGGCGTCGTCCAGCCTGGCGGCCAGATACTCGATCTGGCCAATACGATATCTCAGATAATCGTTGTCGATCCCCTCGTAGAGACCGATGGCCATCGCCTCAAGGTCGCGACCGGAGAGACCGCCATAGGTGAAAAAGCCTTCATAGCAAATGCAATTGGCCTTTGTTTTGATGATCAGCGGCGACGAAGCGTCTTTGACGCCGATCAGCCCGCCCATATTGACGATGGCATCCTTTTTTGCGGACATCGTGAACGTGTCAGCGTAACTAAACATCTCCCTGATTATGTCTTTAATCGACTTATTCTTGTACTCTGCCTCATCCCGCTGCACAAAATATGCATTCTCCGCATAACGTGCCGCATCGATGTTCAGAAGAATATGATGTTTCTTTGCGATAGCGGCGACATCTCGCATATTTTTCATTGAGACAGGCTGACCACCGGCCGAATTATTGGTGATCGTCATGACGATCATGCCAATGTTTTCCGCCCCATGTTCTCCGATCAACCGTTCCAGCCTCTCGACATCCATATTTCCCTTGAAGGGAATCCGCCTCGCGGGATCTTTAGCGGCTTCCACCACGCAATCAATGCAGCGAGCCCCCGTCAACTCCACGTGAGCCCGCGTCGTATCGAAGAACATATTGGAAATTGCCAACTTTCCCGCGCCAAGAAGCAGGGGGAACAAAACCTTCTCGCCGGCGCGCCCCTGGTGGACGGGTTGGATATAATCATAATTGAAAATATCTTTCCCCGCCTCGATCAATTTGTAATAACTCGACGCGCCCGCATAAGCCTCATCACCACGCATGACGCCGGCCCACTGATCCTGACTCATGGCATTCGTTCCAGAATCGGTCAAAAGGTCGATATAACAGTCCTCTCCCTTCAGAAGGAAAAGATTGTATTTTGCCTCTTTTATCTTCTGAATCCTCTCTTCCTTTGAGAGAATTTTTAGAGGTTCTACGGATTTTATCCTGAATGGTTCAGGAATATATTTTATTGCCATGAGCAATTTCTCCTACAGGACTCATTTGACACCCCGGTCGTCGAAATCGACAGGCGGACGGCGTAACGTAACGCAGTGCATATTTTTTTACGCATTGGTACCATTTCGTGCGATCTAGCCTGCGTTATCGGTGAAATTTTTCCATATTTTCCGGATAACTGTCAATATTTTTTCAAAAATGAAATTTATGTGGCCATTTCGAGAACAAATAGGATACGATCTTGTCATATCGTTTAATAATTATCATTTTGTGGAGAGATGGCCGGTTCGATGAGGTTTTGGACGCAAGATGCATCGCTGCCACCAGTACCGTTGACGCAAACAAAAGAACCCCCACACTGATGGAGAGAATCAGGGGGTGAGGTGGAACGGAGAACCTTCTGATTGAATCGCTGCACCAGAAATGCCACGTCGGGAAAATCGGCTTGCCCAGGCAACCAAAGCCGCAGCATGATCAATTCAATTCACGAAGATATGCCCCTGGGCTAAGGCAATAGGGAATAATCGTAAACAGGTGAAACGAATGCCCGCGAGCTGGATTCAAGGTTACATAAAACTGACGGAGTTCTTGGGAAAATTGTTGGGGCCAGATTACGAGGTCGTCCTGCATGATCTCGAAGACAAGGACAACTCTATTATCGCGATTGCGAACGGCCACATCAGCGGAAGAACCATCGGGGCACCGCTCACGTCTGTCGCCTTGCAGGCCATAGCCGATCACAGCTACGAAACGTCCGATTACCGCGTAAATTATACCGGCATCGCCGGTGATCATAGATTATTGCGCTCGTCCACATTCTATATAAAAGATTACAATGGTAACCTAGTCGGTCTTTTATGCATAAACTTCGATGACAGCAGATACCGGGACCTGAGTGATAGAATACTTAGGCTGCGTCATCCTGATTTCTTCGTTGATAGCAATTTTTCCTATAATAAGGAAAAAGCGGAAATGGAAGGTCCGCCGTCTGTCGGTGAATCTGAAAACTTTCATAGCTCCGTGACAGACCTGACCGAAGATATCCTCAGCCAAGCGTTAACTCAAAAGGGGGTCGCGGCCGACAGGCTGACCAAACAAGAGAAGCACGCTCTCGTCGAGGAATTGAACGCCAAGGGATTTTTCTTATTGAAAGGCGCCATCAAGCTGGTCGCGGCACAGCTTAAGTGCTCTCAAACAACGGTCTACCGCTATTTAAATAAAGCAACGTTGGCCCAGGAAGACAATACGCCAAAAAATGAATGACACCTCTTCCTCTGACTGCCCTCATGCCGTGCTCTTCCGGCAGACGAAGAATTTTCCGCGATTCCCGGCTTCCCATCATGGTGTCGCCGGCGGATCGGCGTCGGGCAACAGCTCCCGAATTTTCAAAAAGGCATCAAGCTCTCCTAACAGAATGTCGACCATCCTTGTGTCGAAGTGACGTCCCCGCTGCCCGCGGACATAGTCGATGACTTTATCGAGTGGCCAGATCTCCTTGTAGCACCGCCGGCTGCCCAGCGCGTCGAAGACATCGGCCAGCGCGGCGATCCGTCCGACCAGAACGATGTCCTCCCCTTTGAGACCAAAGGGGTAACCACTGCCATCGACTTTCTCGTGATGGGACAAGGCGATCGATGCGGCCGTTTGCAAAATCGGCTGGCTCGACGTCTTCAGGATATTGTGACCTATCTCGACATGGCGTTGCATGATCACCCACTCGGTCGAGGTCAATTTCGCCGGCTTGTTGAGAATGGCATCCGGAATGCCGATCTTGCCGATATCGTGAAGGGGCGCAGCCAAGCGAATCTTCATGGCCTCGGCTTCCGACACCCCCAATCCAGTGGCAAGCATTTCGCAGTAATGGGCAACCCTTTTGACATGGTTGCCGGTCTCGTTCGAACGGGCCTCGATCGCCTCGGTCACCAGATAGACGATTTCCTGCTGCGTTTCCTCGATGGTCTTGCGAAGCAGCAAATTATGAAATGACGTCGCGACGTTACGGGAAAAAACACCCGTCAAACCAATATCGACGTCGTCCAACCGTCCGACGCCTTCGAGATGCATCACGGCGGCCATCGCCGAATCGGCCGGCGAAAAGGTCGTCAAGGAGTCATCGTCGTAGAGGTTGCGTTGCTGCGCCAACGCATTCTGCAGGCGCTGCAGAACGTCGGCGGGCAGCACCTCGCTCGCCGCGCGCCCCACGGCGTCGGCATAGTCGCCGGATCCGGCGACCACCCTGATATTCGTTCCCTCGGCAACGGCGGCGACCTTCATGTGGCAACAATAGACGGCGTTGGGCTTGAGATTGAGCAGCGCGGTCAACTGGGCCAGCGCGCCGCTGGCGAATTTCTCCATCGACGTCACGTCCTGGTACCCGCCCGACGCCTCGATGATCGTCTCCAGGCCACGCCGCGTTCGTTCCAACGCCCGGATGTCGCGGTAGGACCTGATGCCGGTCTGCAGAACGGTAAACAGTTTTTCGACGGTCAGGTCCGTCTTCAGCTTGTAGTCGTTGATGTCGTAATCGGTGATGACCTGCCGCTCGGGCGCCTGTCCGGGTTGCCCGGTCCGGAGAACGATGCGGATCGCCTTGTTGCCCAGGTCTTCGCGAATGAACTTCACGACCTGCAACCCGGCATCGTCGGTTTCCATAACGACGTCGAGCAGGATGACGGCGATATCTGGTTCGCGCGTCAGCGTGTCGCGCGCTTCAGCCGCGGAAAATGCACTGAGCAATTCCAGGCGCCGGCCATCGAAGACTTCGTTTTCCATGGTAAACCGGGTCACCTGATGAACGGCCTCGTCATCGTCGACGACAAGAACTTTCCAGCAGTCCGCCGCGCTTTGCGCGACATCGCCATCGTCGGCGAAGTGCAGGAGATCGTCTTCTATCGGATCTGTCATCGGGTCCCCTCTTCGCTCATTGAATCGACAACCTTGGGAATGGTCATGTTCATCCTGGTGCCGCGGCCCGGTTCGCTTTCGCAGCGGATATCCCCCTTGAGAACGGTCGTTACCAAATTGTAGACGATATGCAGGCCAAGGCCGCTTCCACCGCGGTTGCGCGACGTCGTGAAAAACGGATCGAATATCTTGTCGAGATATTCCGCGGCGATTCCCCGTCCATCGTCCGAATAGTCGATGACGACCGTTTCAGCCTCCTCACGAACCGCGATCTGAATGTGGCCCGGCTGTCCCTCCTCGAACGCGTGATGGAGAGAATTCATCACAAAGTTGGTAATGATCTGGAAAATGGCGCCGGGATAGCTGTCGATCGTGATGCCGCCGGGGCAATCGACCCCGACGACATGCGGTACCTTCTTGAGGACGGGACGCAGACTTTGGATGATTTCGGCAAGATATCCCGCCAGATCAAAACTGCGACGAACCTCGCTGGTCTGATCGACCGCGACCTTCTTGAAGCTCTGCACCAGTTCGGCGGCCCGGGTCAGATTGGTTGCAATGAAGGTCGCCGCTTCTCGCGTCGACGCCAGATAGGTCGCCAGCTCCGCTTTTTTCAGGCTATTGGCTTCAAAGCGCGCACTGACATCAACCGTGTTGCGTTCGAAGTAGGAGGCGGCGGTCAGCGCGACACCGATCGGCGTGTTGATTTCATGAGCGATGCCGCCGACCAGCCCTGCCAGCGACGCCATTTTTTCGGCCCGCACCAGGCTTGCCTGGGTATGGCTCAGTTCCTTAAGGGCTGCTTCGGCGCGTTCCTTGGCCGAAAGGACGTCGGCCGTGCGCTGCGCCACCTGTCGCGCCAGATCGTCGCCTTCGATCAAGGCCAACTTGAAGATCTGAATGGCATGGGCCATGGCGCCGATCTCGTCGGCGCGTCCTTGCGCCGGTACCTCCACCTGGCGCTCTCCCCTCGCCATCAACGTCACCACCGCCGTCATCTTGATTAGCGGAGCGACGATCCATCGACTGAAGAATAGCGCCCCGCCGAAAACCGTTCCGAGGACCAGAGCCATCACCCCGACGGCGAACAGGAACCGCATAAATGCCGCGGTCCGGCTTTTTTCGGCATGAGCGATCGCCTCGTCGATTGCCGCGTCACGCAGCACCAGAACGGTTTGAATGCCGAGATCAACCAGCCTGTCCCACACCTCTTGATAGGACATTCCATAGTCGCCGCCCATCCGTCCAATGCTCGTCAGTTCGACGATCAGCCTGTTGCCGTCCCTGAAGTATCGCTCCTCCACATCGGCCATCACCGGCCCCAGGCTGTCCTGCGCGCCGATCAGAAAGGCACGTGACCGCAGACGCTGCCAGGCATGTCGGGTTTCACCAGCCAATCCGGCGGCGGTCTCGATCTCCGGCCCCGTCAACGCCTGACCTGCGCCGACCGCCGTGGCAAAGATGGCGATCCGTCGGCCGCCGGCATCGCGGACATGCCAGGCCAGCCGGGCGATGGCGATGAAATGCCCGACAGCCGGGTCGGTGGAGACGATGGACGTGACGCGTTCCAAATGGTCGACCTGCTCATCCAACTTGTCCAGAATGGCCAGCAGGCGCCCTCCATATTGCTTGACGAAGACCGTATCGCGCTCGCCCCGGGGCACGGCAACGGCTTTGTCGACATCACGGTAAAGAACCGCCAGATCTCGTTCCACTTCAAGCAATGCCGCCGATACACCATCGCGCTCTGGAAAATCCGCCGCCGCCACGGCTGTCTTGGCGCCATTCAGATTATCGGCGATCGTCCGACGCGCGGCGGCAATCCTGTCTCGCCCAGCTTCACCCACGGCATCGTCGGCAAGGAGGTATCTATTTTGTATTCCCCGGCTGAAGATCACGGTTCCGGCGACACGGAGCACGGCGCCCAGCGCTTGCGACGTTTGACGGGCTATTACGGCGTGCCCGTAGGCTTGCCAATCCGCGACGACGAAGGTCGCTGAGATGGCACCGGTAACCACCGCCATTGCCGAGACACAAGCAATGAAGAGGTTTCTGATACGCACACCGTCCTCTTTCGCCGTTGCCGCCGGAGTCGAATGCAACCACAATACGACTAGTATGCGATGTTATTCAATCTACAGCCGTGTCCGACGAGAAAATAGCCGGAACGGGAAGCACAAGGCGAAAACAACGTTCAATGAGAAAAAGACGACTGAATGACGGTACTTCAGTGGGCCGGAGACCACGAAAAACGCCGTTTGGGCTTGAAATCGGCAAGATTGATACCGAAGCGGGCCCGCAGCAGGTCGAGTAACTCGGTCTCGCCGGTGATCCCTTTCATGCTTCGCTGACCAAAGGATGTTTCGATCAGATGATTATTCGATATGGTCACCCGTCCGCTATCGGTGGCCCTGGAACAGATCATCTTGCTGGTAAAAATAGATTTCGGAGATGTCTGGTGATAAAGGCACATGTTCTCAAATTCCGGAAATTCGTGCGCCTGCAGAGTAAATTTGTATTGCGCCTGTCCGACAAACGACTTTCCATCTTTCAGCAGAGTCCATTCGTTTCCCGTACATGACAAATGATAAACGTCATTTCCCTGGGAATATTTCGACGTGGTATCGATGGGAATCGGTTCCAGAAAGGAGTCCCCCAGGCCGACATCGGCGAGATAGGGCCTGTCCAGAAGCACTAGCAGCGCGACATGGTCGAATTCCGGACCAAAGGTTTGGCCATCGAAGACGCGCGCCGAGAGCAAACGGACGTCGAAGCCAATTCCCGTCAAAAGCCAGGCGAACAGGCTGTTCAGCTCGTAGCAAAAGCCGCCCCGATTGCGCGAAATGACTTTTGCGTAAAGATCTTCGTGCGTAAGACATATCGGCACGCCAACGGATATGTCGATATTTTCGAAAGGCACGGTCCGCATATGTTGCCGATGAAGCGTCCTCAGCGTTGCCAATGACGGTGTCGGCGCGGCGAGAACCCCAATTCTGTCCAGATAGCCCTTCACTTACGAACTCGTCTTTTCATGCCGTGACATCTGATGCGACCATCCGACAGGGAAGGACTCATCGGGACTTGCCAGCTATAAGATAGTGATCCTAAACCCGACTGCAAATGCCTGCAGAACAGCCAGGGAGAGAAAGACAAGGTGAACAAGCTTCATCTTTCCCTTCGAGCGAGAAATCCGTCGAGCAGCATGACGAACATCGCCTGCCCCTCCTCCTCCAGATTGAGACAGCGTCCGGACAAGGACCAGCGAACCAGCAGCCCCTGAAACAGCCCGATGATCATGAAGGCAGCGCGATCGACATCGATCTTGGCGCAGAAATATCCACGGTCGACGCCATCCCGGAGGATCCGGGTCAGGAGATCGTGAACGTGAACGATCCTGCCGTAAACGGCGGTCCGCAGAATGGCGTTCTCATTGTGCAGTTCGCGCGAAAAAAGCAGGGCCGGCATCGCCGGCGTATCTGTGACGATCCGCAACACCGTGTCGATCACCGCCTGCAACCGTTCAAGCGGATTTCCCGATCGACCGGCGGCTGCCAGGACACGCGGCATCAACTGGCCACCAATCCAATCGACAACCCCCAAAAGGATCTCGTCTTTTTTGGGAAAATGGCGAAATACCGCAGCCTGGCTGATGCCGATGGCCTCGGCGATCGCCGTCGTCGTCACCGCCGACGGCCCCCCCCGATCGATCAAAGTCAAGGCGGCGGCGACGATTTCGCCCCGTCGCACCTCGGCACTTTTGCGGCTGCGCATGACCGCTCCCGCCCGCTATGCGTTTAATCACGTCAAATCGGGACGAACGCCAAGCCCGAGCGGTCCCTCCGTAAGTGAGTGCACACTAACATATGAGCAAGAATCGATCAACGAAGCCCCCTTCTTTCGGAACGGTTCACACTCCAGTCAGCGGACAGGGGCTGAAAGCTGCTGTCGGAAAAAGGCGACGGTCCGCCCCTCGGCATCTTTCTCGTCCTTGCCGGCAAAGCCATGCTCGGCCCCAGGGTAGACGACCATCTCGACCGACTGTCCCAGACCACGGGCGAAATCGGCCAGCGCCCGTCCCTCCGTCAGCGGAACGCGCCGGTCGGCATCACCATGCAACTCGAGCAGGGGCGGCAAATGCGCGATCTCGTCTTTTACCGCAGTCGGGATTCCGCCATAGAAAACCGTCAACGCCGTGACCCGCTCATCGTGCGCCGCCACGGCAGTCCCCAGGAATCCGCCCAGGGAGAATCCGACGACACCGATCGGCCGAGACTGATGGCCGTTGGCGCGGATATCTGAAATCACATCGCTGACCCGCGACGACCAGGCACGAACGCGGTTATTGAAAACCTCGCGTCGAACCCCGGCATCCGGCGATTTCATTTGGACGGCGTCGACGTCGCTGTAGTAGGAGAAAAGATAGGCATCGATGCCGGCGGCCGCGATGACGCCGGCAAAGTTCTCATAGAACGAGCGGAACCGGCCGATCCCCTGCGTTCCATGCAAGATGATCACTGCCGGTCTTGCTGCGCCTTGCTGCTCCGCGGACCCCGGGATTGTAAAAAGCTTGGCAGACACCGCCCCTTCGGTGGTCGGCAAAACCATCTCGCGAACCTCGGTCTCTGCTCCTCGCGCCAGTTGCGGCGCAATTGCCGACGCCATCAGTCCCGCGCAGATCAGCGCGACTTTTCCCATCCGCACAATTGTCTCCTCGACTTGATCCCCGATGGTACCCAACTGCCAACCCAATACACCACAGTGGCCGGCGGCGTCATTACGTCAACGATGCCACCTGACCAAGGAAATCATTGACCTTGTCACGGAGACGACGCATTTCGGCAGACACGTCGAGCGAAGATGTCTTGACCCGTTCCGCCTCCCCTTGCGCCTGGTTGGTCGTCTCGGCCAGGCCGGTCGCCAGTTCTGCCCCCTTTTCGGCGCCGCTGGCGGCAAACTGAACGCGACGGCTGATTTCCTCGGTGGCGGCATGCTGCTGTTCGACCGACGCCGCGACATCGCCGGCCAGCGAAGTGATTCGGGAGATGCTGCCGTCGATCTCGCCCATCGAGGCCAGAGCGTCCGCTGACGCCTGGCGAATGGCCTCGATTTGCGCGGCAACCTCCTTGGTGGCCTGTGTCGTCCTGACGGCCAACGCCTTCACTTCGCCCGCCACCACCGAGAATCCCTGCCCAGCTTCGCCGGCACGCGCCGCCTCGATCGTGGCATTCAACGCCAGAAGATTGGTCTGGCCGGCAATCTCCTGAATCAGCCCGACGACGTCACCAATCTTCGAGACATACTGCGCAAGCAAGCCGAATTGCGCGGAGCCACGTTTGACACTGTCGGCGGCGACACGCGACTGATCGGCTGTGTCACTGATCCGGGTGGCGATTTCGCCGATCGAGGCCGACAATTCCACTGCCGTACCGGCCAACGCCTGCACCTCGGCGCCGACATGGCGTGTGGCTTCGGCAACGCCGTTGGCGCCGGTTACCGTTCCGGCAGCTTGGACGCTCATCGTCTCGGCTGTCGAACACATCGCCTCGACATGTCCACCGGCGGTGTCCAGGGCCTTGGCCGCGTCCAACTCAAAAGCTTTGACCTCGCGGGCCAGACGCTCGGCCCTCTCCAACCGCTTTGCCTGCTCTTCCCCCGCCTCCGCCGCCCGACGGTGGGAGGTGCGGGCGTTGTCGCGCAACACCCGCAATGCCTTGGCCATCGCCCCAATCTCGTCGGCCAGATCGGTGAAGGCGATTTCCACGTCGAGATCGTCGTCCGCCAGCCGGACAACTGTCGTCGTCAAGTGACCAAGGCGCTTGATCACATGCGTGAGCAGGACAAGAACGACAGCAGTCGTGACCGCGCCAACGATCACCAGAATCGCCAGAGCTCCGCCCAATCGAAACCAGGCATCCCGAATCGCCGCATTGTTCATGTCCTGAGCCGTCTCCAGAGCGGCGTCGCGCATCACCAGGGCATTGGTCAACATCGGTGTGGTCCAGCGACGCCACTCGATCGTCGACAGAGGTGGCGGCTGGCCGGCGCGCGCCGCTTCCAGCAGTCCGCGATAGCGCTGTTCGCCTTCGGTCATCACCGTCGCCCGAACATGCTCCAAGGCCTTGGCCAGTTTCGGCGGACTACCAAGATTTTTCACAGCCTGGACCTGCATTTGCCAAAGCAGCGCAACGTTGCCGGACAATTCGGTGGATGCGGAGATCCTCTCTGCCGGAAAGGCCTGGCCGCCGACGAACAGACCGAGGATGGCCGATCGGCTGCCGTTGACATTGCGAAAATCCTGCGCCAAACGGGCCAGACCGACCGCCGGCGCCAGATTGGCGGCGGCCGACGTCGTGCCGAGCAACGCTTCGTCAACAGCCTTCTCGACCGACGCCAAGCCACGGGCCAAGCCATCGACCATGGCGCCCTGTGCCCCCGAAACCCGCCTCGACTTTTCCCTCTGCACGGCCGTCCTGGCCAACTCTCGCGTTGTTTTGAACTCGGCGATACCGGAATCGAGTGCCGTCGTCGACGCGCCGGCTTCCAAGATTGCCCGGCGTGCCGCCGCTAAGGTTGCATCCGTCGCGGCAATGGATTTGTCCACATTGGCTGCCACATCGCCGGACATCGCCGCATCGCTGTCCATTGCGCCGCCCCAGGCACTTCGCTCGGCCGCCACGAGACCGCCGATCTGCAGGCAAAGGCCAAATGACTTCAGCGATTTCGCTGCCGCGTTCTGCTGGCGCAAATCGATGATGGCGCTCCAGGCGATCAGGACCGACAGACCAACAGCAAGGACCGCGATGGCAAGATTTCCAGCCAAGATCTTGGCACGCACACTCATCGCTCCATCCTCATGGCTTGTTGTCCCCGTCTGACCTGATCTCTGGGAATCGGACGGACTCTGGAAGCGACGGGCGGCTGACGAGACCACGACTGTCCGTTTCTCAAAAAATCTATCAACTTTTACAAGAACTTTAGCATATATCGACTCGTAATAGCCGTGAACATTGCAAAACATTTAGTTGAAAAAGTCAACGCTAACACCACATTCAGCACAGCGTCACACCTGGACTGGTTTACTCTGGCGCCGAATGCACAATCTCAAGTTTAGCACTGATGCAGAACGACACTATTCAGGTACGCGGGTGATGACAGATCGTTCCGCCGACGGACAGGCGGCATCTCGTCAAAGCCGTGACGGGTCTGGCACGAAGCTGGCATAATGCCGATCGTCAGTGCCGAGGCGTCCCCACTCCTGAATGAGAGATCTCCAATCATGAAGAGCAGAACGCTCACCCCCGAGCTCACCGTGTCCGCCCTTGGGCTTGGCTGCATGGGAATGTCGGAGTTTTACGGAACCGCCGACGAACGGCAATCCATTGCCACCATTCACCGGGCGATCGATCTCGGCGTCACCCTGATCGACACCGCCGACATGTACGGCTGCGGGGCAAATGAGACTCTTGTCGGCCAGGCCCTGCGGGGCCGCCGCGATCATGTCATCCTCGCCACGAAGTTCGGCAATATGCGCGGCCCGAACGGAGAGTTTCTCGGCGTCAATGGTCGACCCGACTATGTCCGCCAGGCCTGTGATGCCAGCCTCAAACGATTGGGGGTCGACGTTATCGACCTCTATTACCAACACCGGGTTGATCCCAATACGCCCATCGAAGATACCGTGGGTGCCATGGCCGATCTGGTGGCGCAAGGCAAGGTGCGCCATCTCGGGCTTTCGGAAGCGGCACCCGAGACATTGCGCCGCGCCGTGGCCACCCACCCCATTGCCGTCCTGCAGACCGAATATTCGCTGTGGAGCCGGGATGCCGAAGCTGATGTCCTGCCGGCCTGCCGCGACCTCGGTGTTCGTTTCGTCGCTTACAGCCCCTTGGGACGGGGATTCCTGACCGGACGTTTCCGCCGTCCCGAGGATATTCCCGCCGACGATTGGCGACGTCACCATCCGCGTTTCTCCGGTAAGAACTTTCACCTCAATCTTCGCCTGGCCGACACCGTCACGGCGATCGCCCAGGCCAAGGGCTGCACGCCCGCCCAGCTCGCCCTGGCCTGGGTTCTGGCGCAGGGAGATGATGTCATTCCGATTCCCGGCACCAAACACGTGGCTCTGCTGGAAGAAAACCTGGGAGCGCTCGATGTTGTCCTGACGTCCCACGAACGCCAACAGTTGGATACAGTATTCCAGCCCGGCACCACAGCGGGCGACCGCTACGAACCGCAAGGCATGAAGGCGGTCCACCGCTGAGAAAGACGAGACTGTGACATCCTCCCCGGAACAGCCGGCGAATGACGGCTTGCCGTTACCACGCCGAATTTTCGCCGTTATCGCCATCGCACTGGGGATCGCCATGGCGGTCCTCGACGGAGCGATCGCCAATGTCGCTCTGCCGGCCATCGCCCGCCAACTGCAGGTCACGTCTGTGGCCTCCATATGGGTGGTCAACGCCTATCAGCTGACCATCGTCATGACACTTCTGGCCTTTGCCGCCCTGGGCGACATCATTGGTTACCGCCGCGTCTACATGGCCGGTCTCGCCGTATTCACTCTGGCCTCTCTGGCCTGCGCACTAGCTGGCGATCTGCCGGTTCTGGTCGCGACCCGCGTCCTTCAAGGATTGGGTGCCGCCGGCATGATGAGCGTCAACACCGCGCTGGTGCGTTTCATCTATCCCAGACGGCTCATCGGCCAAGGCGTCGGCATCAATGCGATGGTGGTGGCCGTTTCCGCTGTGATCGGCCCCAGCATTGCCGCCGGCATTCTTGCCATTGGCGACTGGCCGTGGCTGTTCGCGGTCAATTTGCCGGTCGGACTTGCGGCTCTGGTCTTTGCTCGCCACCTGCCGGTCACCCAGGGATCCGGCCGGTCTTTCGATCTGACCGGGGCTCTGCTCAACGCCGCGACCTTCGGACTTCTGATCACCGCCATTGATGGCTTCGCCCATGGCGGTTCAGAGGGAGGCATCAGTCTGCAAATCATCGTGGCGATCGGCATCGGCCTGGTCCTGGTGCGCCGACAATCCCAACATCCTGCCCCGCTGTTACCGGTCGACCTGCTGCTCCGGCCGATGTTCGCCCTGTCGATCGCCGCCTCCATATGCGCTTTTTCCGGACAGATGCTGGCCTTCGTCTCTCTGCCCTTCCATTTGCAGGGCGAACTGCATCGGTCGCAGCTCGAGACCGGCTTGCTGATGACCCCCTGGCCGCTTGCCGTCACCGTGATTGCGCCATTGGCGGGGCGTTTGGCGGACCGCTATCCGGCCGGAGTTTTGGGAGGAATCGGACTGACCGTCTTTGCCGCCGGCCTCGGCCTGCTGGCGACACTGCCGGCGGATCCCGGAAACCTGGAGATCGCTTGGCGCATGGCGGTATGCGGGGCCGGATTCGCGCTCTTCCAGTCGCCCAACAACCGAACCATCATCGCCTCGGCCCCCGTTGCCCGCAGCGGCGGCGCCAGCGGCATGCTGGGCATGGCGCGCCTGCTTGGACAATCGACCGGCGCGGCGCTGGTCGCCCTGGCCTTCGGCCGCTTTCCAGCCATCGGCACGGCGGTCTCGCTGTGGACAGGGGTGGGATTTGCCCTGGCGGCGGCGCTGTTCAGCGGCCTGCGTCCCCGGAGAATATGATCAGTTACCGCAGCGGTTGGCGTGTCACACCGGTCTGCGGCGCCGCGGCCGGGGCCGGCGGCTGCGGCGAATAGGCGCCGCTGCTGCTGCCGGCCCCGACAGCCGGCGCCACGGTGACGATGGTTTCCTCGCCCATGATGGTCTCGCTGATCTGAATGGTGGCGATGCGGTCCGCCCGTTGCCAGGTTTGCACGCTGGTGGCGCCGCGCACCGAGGTGATCTCCTGCCAGCCGAAGGCGGGCATATCGGATTTGTAGAGATCGTAAATCGCGCCCGGGCTGCTCCAGGTCGTATAGACCAGCCGGCCGAGCCATCCATCCCCGTGGCCCAGCAGCAACGACTGATCGACGTTCATGCTGGCCTTCCCGGGGATCGGGATGTCGGAAAACTGGTTGAAACTGGCGGTAGCCTGCGATCCGTCGGTCCGCATCGAACTGGGAGACAACTGGCTGCTGCCGCAACCGGCAAGAACGGTCAGAGCAGTCAGGGCAAAGGCGGTCACCAACGCTTTCATCGTGTCCCACTCCGGCAGACGCTCTTCCTGTTCTACCACGGGCGGGGTGGGTTCGTCTTGATCGAGCGCTATCGCGAGGTCAGACGATCAAGGCGCAGCCGATGCCGCGAATCGGTCAGGCGGCGGGCACTTCCCAAAACAGCGGCGACCGCGCCGAGACCGGTTCCCCCGGAAATCAGAAACATGATGAGAATCTGGTACTTCACGGCTTCCATCGGCGCGACGCCGCCAAGGATCTGGCCGGTCATCATACCTGGCAGGGAAACCACGCCGGTTGCCGCCATGCTGTTGATCACCGGCATCAGCGCGCTACGCAAGCTGTCGCGGATCACCGGCCCCAGCGCTTCGAACCGTGACGCCCCCAGCATCAAACGCGCCTCGACGGCGGAGCGGCGCAAGGCGACGCCATTGGTCAGCGAATGCAGTCCAAGAGCCACGCCGGTCATGGTATTGCCAAGAATCATACCGAGAAGCGGGATGGCATACCTGGGATCGTACCAGGGATCAGGGCCCAGCGCGGTCGTCAGGGCGAAAATCGTCACCAGCGACGCCGCCAGGGTCATGCTGGCAGTACCAAGACCAAAGGACCACCAGCCGGCCAGCGGCCGATCCTGACGTGCCGTCGCCTCGCGCCCGGCGAAGAGAATCATCATCAGGGCGGCCAACCCCGTCCACAGGGGTGAAACGTGCGAAAACAGGGTAGTCAGCACCACTCCCATCAGCGACAGTTGAACCACCATGCGAACCGCGGCGATCAACAGACGCCGATGGACTCCGAGGTGCAACGCCAAAGACAACAGGGCATTGGCCAACACCAGCAGACTACCCAAGGCAAGATCGGCGGCACTGAGAGCGATATATCCGGTCATGCCCGGCACTCCTCGTTGACCACCTGACCGGCCTCGATGCGGAGAAAACGCCGGGCGACCCGTTCTCCCTGGGCGGCATCGTGCGTAACCCAGAGAACTGCCAGGCCGGCCGCCACACGCTCGGCCATCAGCGCCTCGACGGCCGCCACCGCGACGGCATCGAGCGCCGCCGTCGGTTCGTCGAGCAACAGCACTTTGGGGTCGTTGGCCAGCGCCCGGATCAGGGCCAGACGGATACGCTCTCCGGTTGATGGCCGCGTCAGCGGCCAATCGCGGGCCTCGTCCGGCAAACCGAGCCTGTCCAGCAACGGCTTCGCGGCAGCCCAGTCACGGAAATGCTGACCGACGCGGTCAGCCCACCAGCCGGGCTCTGCCGGCAGATAACCAACCAGTTGGCGCCACTGGGGCCCACTCATCGAATTCCGGGGACACCCCTCCAGACTGACCTCGCCGTCGCTGGGGTCGAGATCGGCAATGGCCCTGAGCAGCAGAGACTTTCCGGCGCCGGATGGCCCGCGCACTGCCACGCATTCACCCAACGACAGCGAAAACGAGGCGTCGACCAGTCCTGGCCGTTTTAAATGAGAGACCGTTAACATGGCGGCGATTTAACCATGGCACGACGAAACGGCCCAGCACATTGCTTGGAACTGATCGAAACACACAGATCTCGACACCGGCAGGCCCGCAAATTGGCTGGCCGGCGTCCTGTCATGTCTTGGTGGAAGCAGCTCATCCGGCCGTATTCATCGCCAGTTGGACAATCCTGACCAGAACCAGGCCACCGGCAACCACCAGATAGCCGCGCAGCACCACCATCCACACCCGGCTGACCAAGGTCAGGCGGGCCGGTCGCAGTTCGGAGAGAGGCGGCATCACCCAGCTGTTCTGGAGGGAGCGATCGACCGCTTCGCCCTTCCTGGTTCGGCGGCTGGACCTGTCGAGAGCCCGGACGACCGCCGTCACCAGAGCCGTGATCACGCAGCCACCGACCAGGATGGCGATGATCGTCTTCTCGTCCATGTCCGGCCACAGGACCGACGCCGTGAGGATGACAGACAGCATCACCAGCACCGCGACCACCGCGCCGGTGAACAGGTTCAGCCGCCGCGAATTGACCCAGGGTCCAAGGACCTCTCTGTCGTTGCACAGCAACAGCAGAAACACGGTGGCACTCGGCAACAGCACGCCGGCCAAGGTCTGCACCGCATTGGTCAGCAAACCGAGCGGCGTGCCGGGCGTCAATACCAAGGCCGCCGCCACGGCGATGAGGCCGCAATAGACGGCATAAAAGCCCTTGGCGTCGCTCGCCTTGCGGTGCAAGGAGTGCTTCAGCGACAGCACATCGCCGATGGCGTAAGCGGTCGACAGCGACACTGCCGAGGCGCCGATGATGCAGGCGTCGATCAGGGCAATGGCGAACACCACTCCGGCCGTCTTGCCGGCATATTTTTCCAAGCCCGCGGCGACGCCGCCAGCATCGGTGAAGGCGCCGAACTCTACCTGGCCGGCAAAGGTGGCGGCCGCGAAGGCCATCATGGCAACGGCTCCGACGACCACCATCGCGATGCCGATCCACAGATCGGCCCGCTCGTAACGGATGAACCGCGGGGTAATGCGCTTGTCGATGACGTAGCTCTGCTGAAAGAAGAGCTGCCAGGGGGCCACAGTAGTGCCGACGATGGCGATAATCAGCAGCATGACGTCGCTGAGCTTGGCGCCTTCGGGCAATTGCGGCACGACGAAATCATGCGCCACCTGGGCAAGCGGCGGATGCACGGTCAGGAAAATCGGCACGAGCAGCAGGCTGCCGAACACCAGAATCATCGAGAACCGCTCGAAGCGGCGGAAATCTCCGGTTCCGGCCGCCGCAATGACCAGCACGGCGGCAGCCACGACGCCCAGTTCGCGCGACAGGCCAAGATAATCGAGCGCCAGGCTGATACCGATGAATTCGGTCACGATGGTGAGCGCGTTCAGTAGAAAAAGATCGATGACGGAAAAAGCCCCCCAGAACTTGCCGAACCGTTCGAGGATCAAACGGGCATGACCGACCCGCGCCACCGCCCCCAGACGCAGGACCATCTCCTGGTTGACGTAGAGCACCGGGACCAACAGCAACAGCGTCCACAACAGCGCGGTGCCATAGTTCTGCCCAGCCTGTGTATAGGTACCGAAGGCACCGGCATCGTTGTCGCCGACCATGACGATCAGGCCGGGGCCGACGATGGCCATCAGAGTTTTCAGGCGGGCCCCCCAGGTGGTGCGGGGCGCGACATCGCCCTGTCGAATGGTGCCGAAGGCGCCACGAATATGTCCGACATGGGCGTCGTCCAGTGCTGCGCCGAGCGGCGCGGTTTCGAATTCGATCTGGCTCATGGTCAGTACCTTTATGGCTTTTCCGCCCACCGGCGGTTCTTCAAACGCGCTCAAGCCTGAACGCCGCTCGATCCAGCCAGAGTTCGGGCAGCGGACGTCGCAAATGGCGTCCGCTGCCGGAAGTCCGGCTGGAGGTAACCCGCTGGAAACAAAACCGATAGGCGGCAGGCTTGCCGCCCCCGGTTCAGATCCGAACGAGCCTCAGATGTAGGATAGGTCTTCGGGACTCCGGGTCGGTGTCCCAGGCGCAGACGAGCTTGCCGCTTTCCGGATCTCGCAGCCAACGGCGGGAAAACCGGCGCGGACGCTGCGGCGTCGCGGCAACGTTGTCGAAGAGGGCCGCAACAGCGGACCCAATGGGCGAAACAGTGGCCAGTGCGGCAGCCATGGTTGCCTCCTTTTGCAAACGGGTGACTATGTCATCCCAGGAGGCGTCGCGGCTGTCGGATCCGGGTTACCGCGTGGCGGAAAGCCCTCTCAGATCAGTCCCGAAACGTCCCTGGGCAATCATCTCCGGGATCCACTCGGTCAGAGACATGCTCGGACTGAGAGGCTCCGCGGAAGCATTGCTAGGTCGCGGGTTCATAAAACACTCTGAGTTGTTGCACAGTGCGATAGACAACGGACGAATCCGCTGCCATCACAGTCGCCGGGATAGGCTCCTCGGCTGAGATCGTCAAGATAAAAAAGAATACATTGGAAAAACACCAGCATCGCCTCAAGCGCATCGTTTGTGATCTCGGTTGCAGCCGGTCGGGCGCCTCAACCGAGAGCGGCAAAATCGCCAGGACGACGATAGCCTTGACGTGCCTCTTATGGCAGGGTGTCGTCGGATACTCGCCCTCCCCTCCCTTTACACCGGAGACTGATTTGAAGTTCCTCGGGTCCCAGTCCGCCTTCATTCTTTCGGTCATCTTCGGCATCTTCGTCTTCGGCGCCGGCCTGACGTCCCCCATCTGGTTCATTCTGGACGGCATGGGTCCGGTGGAAGCCATGCAGGCCGGAACGCCGATCGTTACCGCGACGATTATCGGCCTTTGCCTGACGACAATACTGGGATTGATCCTTTACCGGTTGCGACGAGCCGACACGCCCGCCGAGGTCGAGCTGCCGACAAGCGCCGCCGACGACCGCCGCAAGCATCTCATCGTCCACGTGGTGACCATGCTGATGTTCATCGTCCCATTCCTGACGATTATTCTCGGCATGCTTCTGAAAAACGTCATCGACGCCGAACCCTGACTTTGGACGGGCAAAGACGATTCAAAACGAGACGATCGATATCGGCCTGCCCGCCAACGACACCGACATCCCGATGAACGATCTGGCGTAAAGCCTGCCTTGCACGGGCAGATAGCCATCCGCATGCCCGGACCGCCGCGGCACTGACGGCCGATTTGCGAATCGTGAAGATCCGATCGCCACCGTCAGAGCGTTGGAAAACGCCCTTCCACCCCACAAAAACAGAAAGATCCGGCGATCACGACATTGCCGACGGCACCGCGTGGCGCAAATCCCGCTTGACATCCATCCGTCTCTGAAAAAAAATAGAACGACGTTCTATATTATAGCACAGTACGGCACTAGGATGCCAAGAAGCCGGAACAGCGACGCCGGAAATCGAAGGACGATGGGCGGGGTTTTGATGACCAGATGGAACAACCACACCTTTGCGGCGGTCTATAAGGCCAACCAGTCCCCGAGGTCCGGGTGAAACGTCGCAATCTATTGGCGATCACTAGTAAACATTTTCCAACAAGCACAAACAAATAGGGAGATACGTGATAATGAACAGGCGAAGCAAAGATATCCTTGGGAAACCGGACTGGTCATTCAATAGATCAGTCTACAAGAGTGTTGGATATTCGGACGACGATCTCAACCGGCCCATCATTGGCATCGCCAATTCATGGAGCGAGCTTGTTCCTGGACATGAAAATCTCCGTAAACTTGCTGATTTTGTTCGCAAAGGCATTTATCGCGCCGGCGGCAGCGTCGCCGAATTCGGTGTCATTGGCGCCTGCGACGGCACGGCCCAGGGCCACGCCGGTATGCATTTCATTTTGCCCTCGCGGGATCTGATCACCAACGACGTCGAAGTCATGGTCGAAGCGCACCGGTTGGATGGTGTCGTACTGCTCGGTTCCTGCGACAAGATCGTTCCCGGCATGCTGATGGCGGCGGCCCGGTTGAATGTTCCGGCCATTTTTCTGCCGGGCGGACCAATGCTTGGCGGCGTGGAGTTCGACGGCAGGAAATCCGATCTGACAACCATGTCCGAAGGGTTGGGCATGCTGAAAAGCAAACGGATCGACGAACCGACCTACGACCGGCTGGAGGAGACTTGCGGCCCGTGCAGCGGGTCATGCGCGTTCTATGGAACGGCCAACACCATGTGCTGTCTGGCCGAGGCGATGGGCATGTCGCTACCTGGAGCGGCGCTGGTTCCGGCCGTCTACGCCGACCGTTTCCGCATGGCCGAGGCGACCGGAAAAGCCATTGTCGAACTGGTGGCCCGGCCGACGTTTCAACAGATCATCACCCGTCACTCATTGGAAAATGCCGTCCGCGTTCTGATGGCAACCGGCGGATCGACCAATGCTGTTCTGCATTTGTCGGCGATCGCCGCCGAAATCGACATCGACGCCGGGACGATGATGCAGATCTACGCGCGCTTCAGCGAGACCACACCGCAGATCGCCAAGGTCAATCCGGCCTCGAAATACAACATGGAGGATTTTCACCTGGCCGGCGGAATCCCACGGGTGATGGACGAGATCCGTTCGCTCCTCAACCTCGACAGCCCGACCGTAAGCGGCAAAACCGTCGCCGAAAATCTTGATCTCCGGCGGCCGGCAGCCCAACAGAACAATGACGTCATCAGCACGATCGGCGAGCCGTTCAGCAAGCTGAAAGGGCTGGCCATCCTCCGGGGCAATCTGGCGCCCGACACCGCAGTGACCAAGCCGGCAGCCATTGATCCTCAGATGCATGTCTTTGCCGGCAAAGCCAAAGTCTTCAACTCAGAAGAAGATGCGGAAAAGGCAATTCTCGGCGGCCAGATCGTCGAGGGAGATGTCGTCGTCATTCGCTACGAGGGACCCAAGGGCGGCCCCGGCATGCGCGAAATGTACAAGGCGATGAAATACCTTTACGGCATGGGACTGGCAAAAAAGACCGCGCTGATCACCGACGGCCGCTTCTCGGGCACCAATAACGGCTGCTTCGTTGGTCATATCTCGCCGGAAGCAGCGGAAGGCGGACCGATCGCCGTCGTCGAGGACGGCGACAAGATCATCATCGATATCCCCAACAACACGCTCCAACTCTGCGTCGAAGACGCCGTCTTACAACAGCGTTTCAAGAATTGGAAAAAACCTGCCGCCAAATTTACCAAGGGATACCTGGGACTATATTCCAGGGCAGCCAGTTCCGCCGACAAAGGCGCAATTATAACCATAAAATAAGTGTCTAAAAGACATGATATATTGTTACAAACAAAGGGAGAGAAAAGAATGACATCGCCATCGCATTCACCGACAATGGACGATGATAAATACGGTAACGATATTATCAGAAAAATCTCATGGAGACTGATACCATTTCTCGTATTTTCATACATTTTATGCTTCGTTGATCGCGTAAATCTCGGATTTGCAGCATTAACTATGAACAAGGAGTTCGGTTTTTCTCCAACAGTGTTTGGATGGGGTGCCGGGATTCTATTCGTCGGCTACTTTTTCTTCGGCGTTCCAAGCAATCTCGGGCTCCATAAATATGGCGCCAGACGTTGGATTGCCGGCATCATGATCATCTGGGGCTTTGTATCTACCAGCATGATCTTCATACAGGGGACGACAAGTTTCTTCGCGATCCGCTTTTTGCTTGGCGCCGCCGAAGCCGGTTTTTTTCCCGGCATCATCCTTTATCTGACGCTCTGGTTTCCATCCAAGTATCGGGGACAAATCGTCTCGCGCTTCATGTTCGCCCAGCCGATCGCCCTCATGCTGGGATCTGCGGTGTCGGGATGGCTGCTTGAAATGGACGGCGTCCTGGGAGTCGCCGGATGGAAGTGGCTTTTCCTTCTCGAGGGCTTCCCCTCCAGCCTCATCGGCATCGTCGCCTTGTTTTTCCTGACCGACCTTCCCGCCAAAGCGTTGTGGCTCAAGCCGGAAGAGCGCAACTGGCTGCAAACCGAACTCGATAACGAGTGCCGTTCCGTCGAAGCGACAAGCCAAGCCCCCCATAGCCTCTGGGAGACCATTGCCAATGGACGGGTTCTGCTGCTCTGCCTGATCTATGTGTGCATGGTGATCGGCGTCTACGGCGTCAACATGTGGCTGCCACAGATCGTCAAGACCTTCGGGAATGCCGGCGCCGGGCAAATCGGAATTGTCGCGGCCATTCCCTTCCTCGCCGCGTCGATCGGCATGCTGCTGATCGGAGCGAGTTCGGACAGGTTCCAGGAACGGAAGTGGCATGTCACCTGTTCCACGTTGTTGGCGGGAACGGCCCTGGTGGCGAGCGCCTTTACCCAGCAGCATCAGGTCCTGACCATCCTTCTGCTGTCGATCAGCAGCATCGGCATGTATGGATGCATGCCGATCTTTTGGACGATCCCCCCGACATTCCTCACCGGAACCGCCGTCGCCGCTGGCATCGGGTTCATCAATGCCATCGGTAACCTGGGTGGTTTCCTGGGCCCATTCCTGGTCGGCTATATCAAGGATTCCACGGGTTCCTTTATCAGCGGCCTGCTGTTCCTCGGCGGCTGCACGGTCTTGGGAAGCTTCCTCGTCTACCTGGTCTGCAAGAAGGCCGAAGCCTCTGCACCGCGGACGGCTGAGCCCGTCAAGGCAACGAACTGATTTTATCCGTCGTCCCGGGGAACCGGCACCGTGGAGGGTCGGAAACGTCCCCGGGGCTCTCGCCGCGACGGAAAAGAGCAAAACAAGGAGCGACTTCGTGAAAAAATTATATATCCAGGATGTCACCCTCCGCGACGGCATGCATGCCGTCCGTCATCAATACCGGTTGGAGGATGTTCTTAAGATCGCCAAAGCTCTCGACCGGGCAAAGGTCGACGCCATCGAGGTGGCCCACGGCGACGGCCTCGGCGGTTCCAGCTTCACCTACGGTTTTGCACGGCACGACGATCTTGAATGGCTGCAAGCGGTCGCCGGCGTGCTCACCCACGCTAAACTGACGACATTGTTGATCCCGGGCATCGGCACGGTCGAGGATCTGCGTCTTGCCCGTGAAGCGGGTGTCGCCTCCGTAAGGATCGCCACACACTGCACCGAGGCCGATGTGTCCCGCGAACACATCGAGGCAGCCCGGGCCATGGGCTTTGACGTCGCAGGCTTCCTGATGATGGCTCATATGGCGAGCCCCGAGACACTGGCCGAGCAGGCGCGGTTGATGGAAGACTATGGCGCTCATTGCATCTACGTCACCGACAGTGCCGGCGCACTGACGACATCCGGCGTAAGCGAACGGGTCACGGCCGTCCGCGGCGCCCTGCGACCGGAAACCCAAATCGGTATTCATGCTCATCACAATCTGTCGCTCAGCGTCGCCAATTCGGTCGCGGCTGTCGAGCTTGGCGCTTTCCGCGTCGATGCCTCGCTGGCCGGAATGGGGGCCGGAGCAGGCAACACGCCGATCGAAGTCTTTGTCGCGGTTGCTGAACGGCTTGGCTGGGAGCCCGGTTGCGACCTGTTCAGTCTGATGGATGCGGCCGACGATCTGGTACGGCCACTTCAGGACCGTCCGGTCCGCGTCGACAGAGAGACCCTGTCGGTCGGATATGCCGGAGTCTACTCGAGCTTTTTGCGCCATGCCGAAAGGGCGTCGCAGACCTACGGCGTCGATGTGCGCTCGATCCTCATCGAACTCGGGCGGAGAAAGATGGTTGGCGGACAAGAGGACATGATCATCGACGTGGCGCTCGATCTGGCCGCCGCCGTCTCGTCAGGAGCAAGTGCATGACTAATAAAGTGAAGGTCGCCGTCATTGGATCCGGCAACATCGGCATGGATCTCACGATGAAGATATTGCGCCACAGCCAGCGTTTGGAGATGGCAGCACTGGTGGGTATCGACCCCAAGTCCGACGGACTGATGCGCGCCGGCCGGATGGGCATCGCCACCACCGCCGACGGCTTGGAGGGATTGCGGCGCATGCCCGTTTACCGCGACATCGAAATCGTCTTCGATGCCACCTCCGCCAAGTCCCACGAGGCCCACGCAAAGGTCCTGAAACAGGATGGGAAAACCGCTATCGACCTGACCCCGGCGGCTGTCGGGCCTTATGTGGTGCCGTCGGTCAATCTCGACCGCCAGATCGATAGCGACAACGTCAATATGGTCACCTGCGGCGGTCAGGCGACCATTCCCATCGTCGCCGCGATCTCCCGCGTCGCGCCGGTCATCTATGCCGAAATCGTCGCCTCGCTCGCCTCGAAGTCGGCCGGACCGGGAACGCGGGCCAATATCGACGAATTCACCGAAACCACCTCGCGGGCCCTTGAAATCGTCGGAGGCGCGCAACGAGGCAAAGCCATCATCATTCTCAATCCGGCCGAGCCACCGCTCATGATGCGCGACACCGTCTTCTGCCTCACGCAGGGCGACGACCGCCAGGCCATCGAACGCTCGATCGCCACCATGATCGCCGCCGTCCAAGCCTATGTGCCCGGCTATCGGCTGAAACAGGCGGTGCAATTCGAGACGATATCCCCCGAGGCGCCGATCCGTCTGCCCGGCAGTTCCGAATCCGTCAGCGGGCTCAAGGTCACCGTCTTCCTGGAAGTCGAAGGCGCCGCCCATTACCTGCCCGCCTACGCCGGAAACCTCGACATCATGACGTCTGCGGCATTGCGGACGGCGGAACGGATGGCAGAACGCCAGACCAAAGCCGCCTGACCTGAAACAGCCGACCCGACCAGCCCGGCGGTCTTTCCTCCAGCGCACATGAATGGGATTTTGGAGGATGACAGCTCCGTCATCCACCAAAATCCCATCTTCAAGAATTTCCGAACGCCGTTCCGATTCAGTTTTACCTTGACGATTCCGGAGCGAGGAATAAATCTGATGCATTGATTCTCTCGCAAACCGTTCTCCTTTCGGTGGAATTTTCAGACAATTCATTGAATTTCATAGTAAATTTGTCGCGCATTTACAGTGCCGGCCATATCGGAACACGCAATGGAAACCAAGTATAATTTTATTCAATCTGTCGGACGAGCGTTCTCCATCCTCGAACAATTTTCCGGCGACGAACGCGCTCTGGGTGTCACGACCATCGCCAACCGCGTCGGGTTGCATAAGAGCACCTGTTTCGGTCTTCTCCATACACTGCAGCGACTTGGCTATATTCAACAAGATCCGGAAACTGGGCACTACAGCCTGGGGTTGAAGGCGTTTGAGCTCGGTCAGGCCTATATCAGCGGCCAGGACCTTCGAGATCTGACACGGCCTTTTCTTTTGCAGATCGTCGAAAAGACCATGGAGACCGTGCATCTTGTCGTTGTCGAAGGCCGGCGTGCCATTTACATCGACAAGGTCGAAGCTCCTCACGCCATGATCATTTCTTCACGGATCGGCCAAGAGGCCCTGCTGCACTGCACCGGCGTCGGAAAAGTCCTGCTGGCGTTCATGTCTGAAGAGGATCGTAAAGCGGTCGCCAGCGAAGGTCTGAAACGCTACACCGAAAACACCATCACCGAAGAAGGGGAACTGGCAGATCACCTCCGCCGGATCCGGCAAAACGGTTACGGAATAGACGACCAGGAACGCGAGCTCGGCCTCAGGTGCGTCGCCGCGCCAATCTTCAACGCCCGCAAGCAAGTCATTGCGGCGATCAGCGTCTCCGGCCCAAGTTCCCGCATTACGCGGGAAAAGCTTGGTGAATTAAGCAAGATGATCAAGCAGGCAACCGACGAGATCTCGCGCAAGCTGGGATACCGTCTCTAGGTGTAACGGCCGACTTTCATAGTCCGACCGGCCGGCAATCATCGTGATTTTGGGCCGAAATTAACTGCGATCAGCCGCGTCGTCGGCCAGGATTGTCTGCGAGTCAGCCTGTATTCATCCGGCCTCGCCAGGAATATTTACAACTGGCCCAGAGAGCCCTTCGCTTCGATTCGGCTGAACGGCGATTTAGCGCCCATCCCGGACGTTCCGTCGGTCAATGCCGGTTTCCGAAACCGGAACGGCCGGATCCGGAGGTTCTGCAGACCCAAAAAGAGCGGAGAGGCCGGCGAATCTATCTGACGGCTAACCGACCAACTTATCTTCGCATTATGTGCCGGGTGGTTGCCGCGCAATCCTCCAGAAGAATTTGCGCCCTATCTATACCGTTTGAGATCCCTTTGGTATTTGATAAAACGAACGACGTGGAAACGATTGTTAGGGGTACGAATATGAGCCTTCTTGATCGTGTCGACTCCCTCAAAGCAAAGCATGCTGCTCTCGACGCCGCCCTCATACAGGAGGCTCGGCGCACCCTGCCGGATGCCTCAAAGGTCGCGAAACTAAAGTTCAAAAAGCTCGAGATAAAGGATGAGCTGGAGCGCCTGACAAAGTCCTGATCTTTAGTTTCGGACAGTGCCGGTTTGGTCCCGTCCCGTGAAGTGGTGTAGGGGCATTTGCCCGGCAATAACGCTGGAGGCCGCGTGGCACCCGGAGGCGTTATTGCCGGGCGCACCCGCGAAAGTGGGTGGTCATCGTTGATCTCCGGTAAGGTTTTTTGGTCGCCAAACCTCTGAGCCGAAACCAAAGGATGCAACGATGCGCCAGGGCGGCGTCGGCAAGCGGGAAGGTTTTCCCCACCACCGGCGTCAGGCGGCCGTCGGCGAACATCGGCAGCGCACCGTCGGCAAAGCGACGGATCATGGCCCGCTTCTCGTCGACGCTGCGGGACTTCATCACCGTGCCGATTAGACGCAGATGATTGTGGAGCACCAGTCCCAGAGTGATCGTGGCGTCGTCTTCGCCGCCGAGCAGGCCGACCTGGACGAGGCGTCCGCCGGGCGCCAGGCTGCGGAGATTGCGGGCGAGGTAACCGCCACCGACGAAATCGATGACGACATCGACGCCTTTGCCACCGGTCGCGCCGAGAACGCCAGCCTCGAAGTCCTCCGAACGATAGTCGAACACGATATCGGCCCCGAGAGTCTGTACATCGGCGTGGCGCGCGGCCGCCGCCGTGGCGAAGACTGTGGCACCGAGGGCATGGACGATCTCCACCGCGGCGGAGCCGACACCGCCGGCTGCGGCATGGACCAGGATCTTGTCACCCGCGGCGGTTCCTCCCAGATGAACCACCGTTTCCCAGGCGGTCACGAAAGACTCCATCACCGCACCGGCTTCGACCGTGCCCAGGTGTTCCGGAATGCGGACCGCCATGCCGCGGTCGACCCGGGCGTATTCGGCATAGGCGCCACCGCCGACGATGGCCATCACCCGCTCGCCAGGACGGATGTCGGTAACAGAATTCCCGACCGCGACCACCTCGCCGGCCAGTTCCAGCCCGAGCAGATCGCTCTCACCGAAACTTTGCGTGCCGTAATAGCCTTCCCGTTGTAACAGATCGGCACGGTTGACGCCGGCGGCCAGAATCCGCACCAGAAGATCGCCGGGACGCATGTCCGGTGCCGGGACGTCGGCGAGGCGAAGTACGTCCGCCCCACCGAACCGGTCGAAGACCACCGCTTTCAAAGCGCAGTTCCCCTGGCCAGCGCCCTGCGGCCGATGCTGGCGGCAAACAACGGGGTTTCGCGGCGATTGTGATCGCCGCTAGCGGCCTGCCGGGCCGCGGCCGCCTGTTCGAAGGTCTGGCCATGATCGGCGAGGAAGCCGAGAAAGGCGTCGGTCGGGTGAGAGGTGACGCGATTGGTGTAACGGGTGCGCCCGCCCTCAATGGCTTCCGCGATCAGTTCCCAGACCACATTGACCTGGGTCCGGCCGGCGGCGGTGAAGACGTCGGAGATCGAGTTCATGCGGCAGTAGGTCGTGGTCGCCTCGTCGGCGACATAGTGCTGGATGACCAGACCCGTGCCGATCATCTCGACATTGATCGACATCGGACGACCGTCGTCGGTATTCGTCACCCCGGCGGCAATATGGTCTGGCGGGCAGCACCGTTGATATTCCGCTTCTGGAAGATTGAACAACCAGTCTGAAATGTCGATATTCTCAATCGGCACATCTATTTCTGCGGTGTAGGCCGACTGTGACAAGATAAGATCGGTCAGAACTTTCATGATAACCACTCCTCTTCGTTGACGATTTGACGGGTTTTCTTTTCCGCCTGTCATTTGACGAAGGGGATTGTGCGTCTGGTCATGGTTGGCGATAAGCCGTAGTCTCCGACAAACGGCTTTGCCTGGAGAGCAAAGATGGTGGCCCCTCATTTCGCCGAGTTCTTGGCGGTATTTGTCGACGTGGTTCGTGCCGGCAGCTTTTCCGCGGCCTCACGGAAGCGAGCGATGACGCCATCGGCGATCGTTCGACAGATCGATACGCTGGAGCAGGATCTTGGTGTCGCGCTGTTCATCCGGTCGACCCGTTCCCTGACCCTCACCGATGCGGGGCGGAGGCTTTACGACCGGGCGATTCGGCTTCTCGACGACCTGGCCGACACCCATGCTGAGGTTTCAGCTTTCGACGGCTCGGTCTCCGGCACGTTGCGCATCGCCTGTTTCCCAACCTTCGGCAAGCGCTATGTCCTTTCGGTTCTCGCTGCGCTTGAAGCTGAACATCCGGCACTCAAAGTCGAACTGGACCTGACGGAGAGGCTCGCCGATCCGGTCGTGGAAAGGCTCGACGCGGTGATCCGCATGGGCGCGCTCCCCGACAGCACACTGATCGCCACCAAGCTGGCCCCATTGACCCGGATCATGGTGGCCAGCCCCGCCTATCTCGGCCGGGCCGGGACACCGGATGACCCGGCGGACCTCACGGCGCACCGCCTGCTCGACAAGCTGCACGGCGCCGACCTTCTGGGGTGGCGGGACGTGCTCGGTTGTCCGGCGGGCGATGCTGCAAACAGCCTGATCGCCTTCCGCTCAGATGATTTTGAGGCCCTGCGTGGTGCCGCCGTTTCCGGAATGGGGATTGCCTTCCTGCCCACCTGGGTTGCCGGCCCCGATGTCAAAGCTGGCGTCTTGACCCGCCTTCCGCTGGCCGGCGAGAAATGGAACGAGCAGCCGAGCGGCATCCATCTCCTTCGCGCGCTGCCTCAGCCAAGCGCCAAAGTCCGAGCCTTCACCGAAGCGCTACGCACATCAATCGGCACCCCGCCGATGTGGGAACCATAATGGTGGCAAGGTAAAGATCACCGCGGTCAACGAAGCGTGTGCTGTCGGGCGACGACGCTGCTGCGCATGCCGGCTTTTCGCCGTCGGTGTGGTCGTAAAGCAGCGGCGCCAGCTTCGCGCCCATGGCGGGCGTTCCGCAGGTCAGGGCTGCATCCAGATAGCTGCCTTTCTCCGAATTAACTGTGTCGTCTTGAAACAGCCATGAACGACCACTCCCTGTTTTCCCCCGTTCGAGGCACCAGCGTAATCAAAACTCAGTGGCCAACTCGGCCTGGCCGGCGGGGATCTGAACAAAAGAGTGACAAAGTGGCCGACGGAACTTACCGTTTTCCGGCTGCCACAAGATTACTAAAACGAATGCGAGTGCTCGGTTGGACAATCTTCGCCGGTAACCCGGCGGAAGCCTCGACGTGGGGGACCTATAATCAACGGGGAAGCAGATGATCATAAAGAATTTTGGGTTGTTCTGGCGTGCCGATGAAGTGGATTGGTATCCCGGCAAGGGCGCTAGATTCCGCTTGCTCGGTCGGATTGGTGTCAATCGGCCGGGTGTGCGGCTAGCTGACTTCCGGGATCAGCAGGGCATCTACATCCTCTATAGCAACCACGGGCCATATTACGTCGGTCTCACCAAAAAGCAGGGCTTGGCCAAGCGGTTGAGAGATCACCTGGAAGACAAGCATTCTGAGCGCTGGGATCGCTTTTCGTGGTTCGGCTTTCAAACCACCAATGACGATGTTGATGACGATGGCGTCTTCAAGGTTGTAGACCTGGAAGAGCAAGCAACCGTCGACACCCAGGCGGTGATCACCGATATCGAGGCACTGTTGATTCACGCCATCGGACCGCGCAACGTCAACACGATGAACTTCGCCGAAGCCGAAGAGTGGGTGCAGGTGAAATTGGACGAGATCGATAAATACATGGAGAAAGTGGCCGTCTGAGTGGCGTAGAGTCGAGATGTGGCGCGGTGGCTGTTAGGTTGGACATATCTGTTGCCGCCCCTTTCGTCTGGCGGTGCCTTACTGGTCCGACCTTGACCCCGTTTCCACATCCCGCTCATCGAACCGGACATGCAGATTTCCCGCATCCGGCTCTCGGATAAGACCTCACGCCTTCACCCACGGCACGTCACGCTCTCGATAGGTTAGCCGCACGAGCCCGAAGTGCCCGTAAAGGTGCTGGAGTGGATATGCCCCGCCCTTGCGTCGCCTGACCTTATGCTTGAAGCGCAACCACCGGCGCAACCGCAGAGCGGTGTAGCTGTCGAGCGCCCGATACGCTTTGCTGACGGAGCCTACGTTGAAGTAGTTCGCCCATCCGCGTAGCGTGCGGTTCAACTTTCCCACCAGCTCTGTGGTCTCTTGCCATGTCCCCGTTCGTTCCGTCATGGCATGGATTTTCTCCACCATGCGCTTGATGCTCTTCTTCGATGGCCGGTAACCCAGACGAGCCTGGCCGGTCGTCGGTGAATACATCCGTCCGAACGTGTACCCCAGGAAGTCGAACTCGCCTTCCGGAACCTTGCAGATGCGTGTCTTCTCCTCGTTGACCGTCAGCTTCAGCTTGCCCATGATCTCGCGCAGATGCTGCAATGCTTCTTCGGCTTTGCCCTTCTTGCACAGGATCACGAGGTCGTCTGCATAGGTCACGATGCGAGAGCCGAGGCTTTGCTCCAACCCGCGCTTCTTCCATCCCACCACAAACCGGCGCATGTACAGATTCGCCAGCAAGGGTGAGAGGGGAGACCCTTGCGGAATGCCGCGCCGCTGATCCCGGGCTTCGGTCGTGCGTTTCTTCCTTCCTTGATCGTCGGTTTCTTCGACAGGACATTCCAGCCACATCTTGATCAGATGCAGCACGCGCCGATCAACGACCCGGCGTGCCACCGACTGTAGGAGGTCGGAATGGGGAATGCTTCCG